>JAVEDU010000019.1 GCA_030840805.1 Actinomycetota bacterium | reverse complement strand
CGAGGTGGCGGCCGGTGAGGGTGCCGCTGGCCCGCAGCCCCTCGACGGTGCCCTCGAAGCAGACGGTGCCGCCCGCCGTACCGGCGCCGGGGCCGAGGTCGACGACGTGGTCGGCGATCGCGATCGTTTCCGGCTCGTGCTCCACGACGAGCACCGTGTTGCCCTTGTCCCGCAGCCGCAGCAGCAGGTCGTTCATCCGCTGGATGTCATGGGGGTGCAGGCCCGTGGTGGGCTCGTCGAAGACATAGGTGACGTCGGTGAGCGAGGAGCCGAGGTGGCGGATCATCTTGGTGCGCTGGGCCTCGCCGCCCGACAGCGTGCCCGACGGCCGGTCGAGCGAGAGGTAGCCCAGCCCGATCTCCACGAACGAGTCGAGGGTGTTCTGCAGCGTGGTGAGCAGCGGCGCCACCGACGGCTCGTCGAGGCCGCGAACCCATACGGCCAGGTCGCTGATCTGCATCGCGCAGGCGTCGGCGATGTTGATCCCGGCGATCTTCGACGATCGAGCCGCCTCGCTGAGCCGGGCGCCGCCGCACTCGGGACAGGTGGTGAAGGTGACCGCCCGCTCCACGAAGGCGCGGATGTGCGGCTGCAGTGAGTCGACGTCCTTGGACAACATCGACTTCTGGATCCTTGGGATCAGACCCTCGTACGTCAGGTTGATGTTGTCGACCTTGATCTTGGTCGGCTCCTTGTGGAGCAGGTCGAGCAGCTCTTTCCTGGTGAACTTGCTGATCGGCTTGTCCGGGTCGAAGAAGCCGCAGCCGCTGAAGATGCGGCCGAACCAGCCGTCCATGCTGTAGCCGGGGATCGTGAGCGCACCCGCGTTGAGCGACTTGCTGTCGTCGTACAGCGCGGACAGGTCGATGTCGGTGACCGAGCCCCGGCCTTCGCAGCGCGGGCACATGCCGCCGGTGATGGTGAAGCTGCGCCGCTCCTTCACGGTCTTCCCGCCGCGCTCGAGCGTTACCGCGCCCGCTCCGCTGATCGACGCGACGTTGAAGGAGAACGCCTGGGGCGAGCCGATGTGCGGCTGCCCGAGTCGGCTGAAGAGGATGCGCAGCATCGCGTTGGCGTCGGTGGCGGTGCCGACCGTGGAGCGGGCGTCGGCGCCCATCCGCTGCTGGTCGACGATGATCGCCGTTGTCAGCCCGTCCATGACGTCGACCTCGGGCCGGGCCAGCGTCGGCATGAAGCCCTGCACGAAGGCGCTGTAGGTCTCGTTGATCATCCGCTGCGACTCCGCGGCGATCGTGCTGAACACCAGCGAGCTCTTGCCCGAGCCGGAGACGCCGGTGAACACCGTCAGCCGGCGCTTCGGGATCTCGACGCTGACGTCCTTGAGGTTGTGCACGCGCGCGCCCTGCACGCGGATCAGATCGTGGCGGTCGGCAACGTGCAGCGCAGGCGACTGCGGGTCCGTCCTCGTGGCCATGCTCATCGTGTCTCCCTCTGTGAGGTGGGGCCGCCTTTGCGGTCTCCGTCGGCGTCGCCTGGCTCGATCTGACCAGCTTCGAGCAGTACGTCCGGTTCTCCTTCGCTTCGGCCCGTGGAGCCCCTGGGCCCCGGCCGAGGCGTCAGACCGTCCAGCGGTCGTCGCGCATCAGCTCGCGGTCGAGCAGCTCGTTCACCTGGCGCCAAGCCTGGATGCGGTGCGGGGAGATGCGGAACCAGCGGTACGGCGTGGCCAACGCACGCGCGGCGAACCGGTCACCTGCGAAATCGTGCCACGTCGCGCCTACTCGACCCGGGTCGAACACGCCTCGCTACCGGTCCGGAGAACCGCGAAGAGGGGCCGCGGCGTCGGGGCGCAGCCCCGCGGTGAGGATGGGGAATTCGGCCCGACACAACCCATGATCACGGTCTCGGCTGCCAGTCGGGCTGACGACCCTGGGCCACCCGGGTCCGGGCACCGCCGCCGACCGGCTGCGTGAAGACCGAGGCGGTTCCGGCGGCGTCGTTCGTGACCGCGATCTGCCGGCCGTCCGGGGAGAATGCCGCGTCGGAGTCGTGGGCCGTCGTCGGGACCGCCGGGCCGCGCTCGGTGTACGTCGTGGACGGCGGCGGGTGCTCGTCGCATTCCGGGCAGTAACGGGTGCTGGTGACGGTGAGCCGCGTGCCGTCCGGGCCGTACTGCGGGGCGGTGAGCCGGCCCTCGCCGCAGCAGGATCCGCCGACCATGTCGACCACGGTCACGTGCCGGGTGGCGAGGCCGTAGTCCACGACGTACCGGTCCGCGCTGTCCGGGAAGTCGCGGGTCCCGAAGGTGATCCGCGTCCCGTCCGGCGACCACGCGGGCGGGCCCAGCACATCGCCCACGATCACCTCCTCGCCGGTCCCGTCGCAGCCGGTCGGGCCGCAGTAGCGCCCGAACAGCACCGTCGGCGTGCCGTACGGCGCGGTGGACCGGACCGTCTGCACGTCGAGCCGGCACCGGGCCGGTCCGCCGACCGTGCACGGGCCCAGTCCGCCGAATGCCAGCCGCTGCCCGCCCGGTGACCAGGTGGGCCCGGTGACCGATCCGAGCCGGGTGACCCTGCTCTTGCCGGTGCCGTCCGCGTTCATCACCCAGATGTCCCTGCTCGCCGGCGACGCCTCGTGGACGTACGCGATCCGGGTGCCGTCCGGCGACCACCGCGGCCGGTAGTTCTTGCCGCTCGCCGTCAACCGCACGAGGCTGCCGCCGTCCGGCCGCGCGGTGTAGATGTCGTGGCCGCGGACGAACGCGAGGCGGCCGTTGTGGCCCGGATAGGCGGCCCGCGCGGCCGGTGTCACGGCCGACGTCGCCACGACGGCGAGCACCAGGACGGTGAGGTTCCGGACCGGGCGGAAGTCCATGGCGTACCCCTCGGAATGCGGTCGCGGCCGGACAGATCACCGCACGATCCCGCGAATCCGTCAAGTCCTCCTGGGGGACACGCCGGGGTCGCGTCCGGCGGGTCGGGGCCGGTACCGGGCCGCCGGCCGGACATACTGCGCGGGTGCCGGCGCACCGCTACCCGTTCCTCGACCACCCACTCCCCCTCGCCTTCGCCCACCGCGGCGGCGCCACGGGCGGCCTGGAGAACACCATGACCGCGTTCGCCCGCGCGGTCGAGCTGGGGTACCGCTATGTCGAGACCGACGTCCACGCGACGCGGGACGGGCGGCTCGTCGCGTTCCACGACCGGACCCTCGACCGGGTGACCGACGTGGTCGGCGCGATCGCCGAGCTGACCTGGGAACAGGTCGCCGGCGCCCGGATCGGGGCGGGCGAGTCCGTGCCGCTGCTCGAGGACCTGCTGGGCACCTGGCCGGAGCTGCGGTTGAACATCGACGTGAAGTCCGATGTCGCGATCGGCCCGCTGGTCGCCACGATCCGGCGGACCGGCGCCGTGGACCGGATCTGTGTGGCGTCCTTCTCCGACGCGCGCCTCGCGAAGGTCCGAGCCGCGCTCGGCCCCGGGCTCTGCACCTCGCTCGGGCCCCGTGGCGTGCTCCGGTTGCGGGCGTCCTCGCTGGTCGGCCGGCCCACGGTCCCACCGGTACCCTGCGTGCAGGTACCTCCGCGGGCCGCCGCTCTGCCGCTGGTGGACCACCGCTTCGTCGAACGCGCGCACGCCCTCGGTATGCAGGTCCACGTGTGGACGATCGACGATCCGGCCGAGATGAACCGCCTCCTGGATCTCGGGGTGGACGGCATCATGACCGACGAGCTCGCCATGTTGCGCGAGGTGTACGCGGCCCGCGGCCTGTGGGCGGCCTGAGACCGGGCAGGGGCATGACGGACACGACGACGAGAGCCGCCGCGGACTACGGCACCCGGCGGGAACGGGTCGGCTGGTACTTCTACGACTTCGCGAACTCGGCGTTCCCCACCACGGTGATCACCGTGTTCCTGGGGCCGTACCTGACCTCGATCGCCGAGCGGGCCGCCGGCTGTACCAGCGCGGCCGCGGTGGACGACGGCTGCCGGGGATACCTGCTGCACCCGCTCGGCATCCCCGTCTCCCCCGGCTCCCTCTTCCCGTACGTCGTGTCGCTGTCGGTGCTGCTGACCGTGTTCGTACTGCCGGTGGTCGGCGCGATCGCGGACCGCTCCGCCCACAAGCGCGAGCTGCTGGCGGCCGCCGCCTACGTGGGCGCGGCCGCGACGATCCTGCTGGTCTTCCTCACCGGTGAGCGGTACCTGCTCGGCGCGGCGCTGCTGGTCCTCGCCAACGTCGCGTTCGGTGCGAGCGTGGTCATCTACCACTCGTTCCTGCCGCAGATCGCCGAGCCCGATCGCCGGGACGCGGTGTCGAGCATCGGCTGGGCGATCGGCTTCCTGGGCGGCGGCACCCTGCTCGTGCTGAACGTCGCCGCGGTGTTCGTCGGGGACTCGGCCGGGTGGAGCGCCGCCGAGGTGGCCCGCTGGAGCATCGTCTCGGCGGGCGTGTGGTGGGCGCTGTTCACCACGATCCCGTTGCGCCGGCTCCGGAACCGTCCGCCGCGCGACGGGGTGGTGGACGGCAACCCGGTCCGGGTCGGGTTCCGCCAGCTCCGCACGACGCTCGGTGAGCTGCGCGCGTACCCGCTGACGCTCGCGTTCCTCGGGGCGTACCTGATCTACAACGACGGCATCCAAACCGTCATCTCGCAGGCGAGCGTGTACGGCGTCAAGGAGCTGGGGCTGTCCCAGGAGGTGCTGGTTCCCACGATCCTGATGGTGCAGTTCCTGGCGTTCGGGGGCGCGCTCGGCCTGGGCGCCCTGGCGAAGCGGATCGGGGCCAAGCGGTCGATCCTGGTCTCCCTCGCGCTGTGGACGGGTGTGCTCGCCGCCGCCTACGTGCTGCCGGCGCACCGGGCGCTCCCGTTCATCGTGCTGGGCGGCGCCATCGGCCTCGTGCTGGGCGGTAGCCAGGCGCTGAGCCGGTCGCTGTTCAGCCAGCTGATCCCGGCCGGCAAGGAGGCCGAGTACTTCAGCCTGTACGAGATCAGCGACCGCGGCACGAGCTGGCTCGGACCGCTGCTGTTCGGCCTGGTGTTCCAGCTGACCGGCAGCTACCGCAGCGCGATCGTGAGCCTGCTGGTGTTCTTCGTGGTCGGGTTCGTCGCGCTCACGTTCGTGCCGGTGCGCCGCGCCATCGAGGCGGCGGGGAACACACCACCGCGGGTGGTCTGACGGCGCGTCCGGTGCGGGGGTCCCGGCTCGGCCCGGTACCGTCGTCCCACGTGAGCGACCCGAACACCGCAGCAGCGACCGACCCCAGGCGGACCCGATGACGGGCGCCGCCTCGTCCGGGCAGGCCCCCCTCTTCGGGATGTGCCACCTGGCGCCCGCGATCGGCCGACTGCGACTGCACGCCGGGCTGATGGGCGCCGGAAAGAGCGCACTCGCGATCCAGGTGGCGTTCCACCGGCGGCAGGCAGGCCGCCCCGGCCTGCTGTTCACGAGCCTCGACCGGGGCCACTCGGGTCAGCTGTCGTCCCGGCTGGGAATCGCCGCGAAGGCACAGGAGTTCGACCCGGAGACGGACTTCGTCGAGGTGGTCGGGGAGTCGCTGCCGCCGCGCGGGTTCGTCATCGTCGACGAAGCGCAGTTCCTCACCGAGACGCAGGTCGAGGAGCTCGCGCTGCTCGTGGACGAGCACGCCATCGACGTGGACTGCTTCGGGTTGCTCACCGCGTTCGACTCGCGGACGTTCCCCGGCTCGCGCCGGCTGGTGGAGCTGGCCGACGAGATCCTGCCGCTGGTCGAGGTGCTGTGCTGGTGCGGGCAGCCCGGCCGGGTCAACGCCCGGATCGAGGAGGGCAAGCCGGTGCGGTCCGGCGACCAGGTCGCGTTCGGGGACCTGTCCGGCGATGTCGGCGCCACCTACCGCGTGTTGTGCCGACGCCACTGGCGGGAGGGCGACCCGGGCCCGGAGTACCGCGACTAGCGGTTCATGAACGCGTCGACGGCCACGGCGAGGGCGGCGGCGACCCGCCAGTCGAGGCCCTCGTCGGCGACCGGGACCTGATAGGCGTCGCGCAGCCGGAGCTGGCGCTCGACGGAGAGCGCGGTGCTGCCGTCGGGCGCGGCGAAGTCGAACTGGATCGGGAACGGCCACGGGAAGTCGGTGGCCAGTCCCACGACCCGGCGCAGCACGGCCTTCACGGGCCCGCGCTCCTGCCCGACGAGCTGCGTCCCGCCGGGCAGCTCGACGCGGTACGTCGAGCGCAGCAGCGACGCGGCGCCGTCCTTGCGGATCGTCGCGAGCAGCTCACCGCCCGGGCCCGCGACGTCGTAGGTGCCGACGAACTCGAGGACGTTCCGGGCGCCGACGGTGAATGCCACCTGGCTCTTGTCCGGCCCGGACCAGAACGTCACCTTCTCCTTGAGCGCGAACCGCTTCTGTTCCGCGTACGCCAGCGTCGTCTCGCCGCCCGAGGGGTCCGACCGGAGCAGGTCGTACCGGTTCTGCAACGGCGTGAAGCGCTGCTGGAGCTCGAGGCGGTACGCGGGTGCGGAGATCGCGGGCGTGGACGTCATGCCGAGCATCCTCACACGGCGCGCCGCGGACGGCGTCCCCGGACGGCGCTGTGACCTCGACCACCGAATATCCGGACTCCGGGCGTCGAACCGGGACGTAAGGTGCCGGATCGGCGCGGAAAATTGACAGATCCGGTGTGCCTGGGGCTAAAGGGGGAATCAGTTCCTGCCGATACACGTTGAGGAGGTTGGTATCAGCAACGCCCGGGAGGGGAACCACACATGGGCGAGCGCACACTGCGCGGCAGCCGACTCGGTGCCGTCAGTTACGAGACCGAGCGGAACACCGAGCTCGCGGCCCGGCAGCAGGCAGAGTATGTCTGCGCCAAGGGCCACCGGTTCACGGTGCCGTTCTCGGTAGAGGCCGAGATTCCTTCGGTCTGGGAGTGCAAGGCGGACGGCTCGACCGGCAAGCTGGTCGACGGCGCAGAGCCGGAGACCAAGAAGGCGAAGCCGCCCCGCACGCACTGGGACATGCTTCTCGAGCGTCGGTCCATCGCCGATCTCGAAGAGGTTCTCGCCGAGCGCCTCGAGGTGCTCCGCGGGCGTCGGAGCAAGTCCGCCTGACGGTCCGGGGCCGGCCGTCACAGGCGCAGGTCAGCTCGATCGGAACGCCGTACCACGGGTCATCGTGGTACGGCGTTCCCGTCTGTCCGGGGTCCGTTCCCGTCTGTCCGGGGTCAGGGGCCGGCGGACCCGGGCCGGTCCTCGACGATCCGGCCCTCCAGCACACCCGGCTCCGCGGCCGGTCGTGGGGGCTCCGGCGGACGCCGCTCCCCCGCTCCCCCGGCCGCCCGCCGGCTCCGCACCACGAGCGGTCCGAGCACCCCCGCGGGAAGCCGGCTCGCGAGCCGGAGCAGGACGATGCCCCGCACCAGGCGCCGCGTGGGCGGCAGCACCAGCAGCAGGCCCACCACATCGCTGACGAAGCCCGGCAGGACCATCAGCAGTCCGCCGATCACCACCAGCACGCCGTCGACGACCTCCGTGGCGGGCGGCCGGCGTTCGGCCAGCGCCGTCCGGAACGCACGCCACGCCTTCGCACCCTCGCGGCGCAGCACCCACGCGCCCAGCAGCGCCGACGCGCCGAGCAGCAGCAGCGTCACCGGCACGCCGAGCTGCTGGCCGACCTGGACGATCACCCAGATCTCCACCACCGCGGCCACGACGAGCGCCATCAGGATCGGGATCAACATCGGCCATCACCTCTCGTCGCTCCGGACTCCAGTGTGCCTCGCGGTGCCCAGTTCAGCGCCGCAGCAGCTTGCGCACCGGCTCGGTCCGCGCGGACACGCCCCACATCGTCACCCGCCACAGCGCCTCGCGGACGATGGCGGAGCTCATCTTGCTCTGGCCGCGTTCCCGCTCGGTGAACGTGATCGGCACCTCGACGACCCGGAACCCGGCCCGCCACACCCGCCACGCCAGGTCGACCTGGAAGCAGTACCCCTGGGAGGCGACCGAGCCGAGGTCGATGCCCTGGAGCGCCCGCATCCGGTACGCCCGGTAGCCGCCGGTCGCGTCGCCCAGCGGTAGCCCGAGCGCGAGGCGCGTGTACAGCGTGCCGCCGCGGGACAGCAGCATCCGGCTCAGCGGCCAGTTGACGACCTCGCCGCCCGGCACCCAGCGGGACCCGAGCACCAGGTCGGCGCCCGCGGCCAGGGCGTCGAGCAGCCGGCTCAGCTGCTCGGGGGCGTGCGACCCGTCGGCGTCCATCTCCACGGCGACGTCGAAGCCCCGCTCCCCCGCCCAGCCGAAGCCGGCGATGTACGCGGCACCGAGGCCCTGCTTGGCGGGCCGGTGCAGTACCTGCACGTGGTCGTCGTCGTCCGCGAGCGCGTCGGCGATCTTGCCGGTGCCGTCCGGGCTGTTGTCGTCGGCGACGAGGACATAGGCCTGCGGCACCGAGGCCCGGATCCGCTCGACGATGAGCCGCAGGTTGTCGGCCTCGTTGTAGGTCGGGACGATGACGACCACCGTGCCGAGGTCGGGGTAGGAGTCCCGGTGGACACCCGCCACTGGATCGGTGCCGGTCACGCGTCGTCCCCTTCCGCCGCGGACCGCCCGCGGATCGCGAATGCTCGCCTGGGGCGTCGTACCGCGGCGGCCAGCAGGCCCACCACGCCGATGCCGCACGCCAGGCTCTCGGCGGCGGGCCCCGTGCTCGTCGCCACGGTACTTGTCCCGCCCGGTCGCAGCGCGCGCACCAGCACGTCCTCGGTGAACAGCGCCGTCTCGGCGGTCACCCGGCCGGTGTGGGTGACCGTGGCCGAGACGCCGGTGGTCGACGCCATCACGGCCGGGCGGCCGTGCTCCACGGCCCGCAGCCGGACCATCGCGAGCTGCTGGGCGCTCTCGGCCGACATCCCGAACGTGGCGTTGTTCGTCTGGACGACCAGCAGTCCTGCGCCGCCCGTGACGGTGGCGCGGACCAGCCCGTCGTACGCGACCTCGAAGCAGATCACGTCACCGACGGTCGCGGGTCCGACGCGGAGCACCCCGGGGCGGTCCCCGGCGGCGAAGTCGTGCCGGACGAGGTCCACCTGGGCGCTGACCTTCCGGGCGAACGAGCGGAACGGCACGTACTCGGCGAACGGGACCGGGTGCTGCTTGACGTACGTCGCCCCGGGGCCGGCCGCGGGGTCCCAGACGATGCCGGCGTTGCGGAGCTTGTCGCCGGGCCCCTCCAGCACGGCGCCGACCAGGATCGGGACGCCGATCGCGCGGGCCGCCCTGTCGATCTCGGCCCGGGCGTCGGGATTGCGGAGCGGGTCGATGTCGGAGGAGTTCTCCGGCCACACCACCAGGTCCGGGCGCGGCGTCCGGCCGCCCTCGACGCGGCGGGCGAGGTCGAGCGTGGCCCGGACGTGGTTGTCCAGCACGGCCCGGCGCTGGGCGTTGAAGTCGAGGCCGAGGCGGGGGACGTTGCCCTGGACGACGGCGACGGTGACCTCCGGGCCGCCCGGGCTCCGCAGCGGGACGGCGGCACCGAGCAGCATGACGGCCACCGCGCCGGCCGCCGCCAGCGCGGGTCCGGCCCGCCGGCGGGGGCGAGCCGCCGCCCGGAGGACCGCGAGGGCGAGGAGCCCGCCGGCGAGGGCCACGGCGAACGTCACCAGCGGCGCGCCCCCGAGCGACGCCAGCCGGAGCGTCGGCGCGTCCTCCTGGGAGAACGCCAGGCGGCCCCACGGGAAACCGCCGAACGGCAGCCGGGACCGGAGCGCCTCCTGCCCCACCCACAGCGCGGCGGTCAGCGGCGGCAGCAGCGCCGGGCGGCGCCAGGCCCACGGTCCGACGGCGCCGAGGAGGACGAGGAAGACGGTCTGCGACGCCGCCAGCAGCAGCCAGGGGAACGCGCCGACGTAGAGGCCGGTCCAGTGCAGCAGCGGGACGAAGAACGCGCCGCCGTGCAGCAGCCCGAGCAGGGCGCCGTGCCGGGCCCGGCGGCCCGCGACGGCGAGCGCCAGCATCGCGACCCCGACCGGCGCCAGCCACCACTGCCCGTACGGGGGGAAGGCGCCGAGGAGCGCACACCCCGAGCCGAGGGCCAGCGCGCCCGCCCACGGGCCGGAGACGCCCCGGACCGCGCCGGCATCGGCGGAGCCGGGTACCGGGTCGGTGGCGCCGGCCGGCGCGGGTGCCGGGTCGTCGGCGGCGGGTGCGCCCACCGCAGACCGCGTACCGCGCACCGACGCCTCCTCGCGGCCCGGCGGGCCGTCCGGTCCATTCTCCCCGATCGCCGCTCGTGCCGGCACGAGCGGTCCCGGCTCCGGAAACGCAGCAGGGGCGCGGCTCTCGCCGCGCCCCCTGCTTCCGGTCAAACTCCGAACGGTGTGCTCTTGAAGTGGCGGGACCGACCTTCGGACCGACCCGGGACGCGCTGGCTGCGCGCACCGTGCCGTTGTCTAACGGCCTGCCCCTCCGCCTCCAGCGTCACCAAGGCCATCCCCGACAGTGTTCCCACCTCCGCATGCTGGGCGTGGCTCACGCTCACCCGCGCTGCCCAGCATTCCGAGGGAGGAACGTCCCCCATGACCCGTGGTTCGCAGTACGACGAACACGACCCTAGGCGTGCGCACGGTTCTGTCAACACCCGGCCTGACCTGCGGGTTTACGGCGAATTCGCAGGTCAGCGGCACGTCGCACTCACGGACAGTTTTTTGTTGGAAACGCTATGTGTGCGGCGTGTCGGATCGGGGCGCGGTCGTGTCGTCCGCTATGGCCGGTTGCCGGCCGCCGCCGCGGGGCCGGGGACGACCACCGTGCCGGTCGCCGAGACCGCCACGATCGGTCGCGCGAGCACCTCCGCGGCCGAGCCGCCACGGCCGCGGCACACGACCACCGCCCGGAACTCCAGCGTCCGGCTCCGCGTCGCGCTGCGGGTCACCGTGGCCGTGACCTCCACGACGTCGCCGACCCGGACCGGCGCCCGGAACTGCACGTCGGCGTAGGACGCGAACAGTTCCTCGTCGAGGCTCCCGTACATCGAGTCGTTGAGCATCATGTCGAGCCGTTCGCGCCCGGCCAGCGTGGCGATCTCCGGCATGCACAGCCCGGATGCGTAGTGGGTGAGCCGGACGTACCGGCCGAACTCCCGGCTCACCTCGTCCAGCGCGGCCCGCATGAGCCGGAAGTTCTCCCGGGTGGCGTACGTCCCCGCGTACCCTGACGTGGTCGCCCCCTCCGGCACGTAGTCCGGCAGCGACTGGCCGGTGGAGCGGATGACCGCGACGACATCGGCACCCGCCCGGGCGGCGGCCCGCGCCTGCGGGATGTCCTCGTGGAGGTTGCCGGTCGCGACGATGAGATAGATCCACGGCCGCCGGGGCGCGTCCCCGATCTCGCGGACCAGCCGCTCCCGCTCGGCCCGGCGCCGGTCGACCACGGCGAGGCCGCGCGCGGCGGCCGCGCGGGCCGCCACCCCGGCCCGGTCCCGAGCGGCTCCGACCGGGAGCCCGAACGTCACGCCGCCCGCGGCGGCCTTCTGCGCCAGCGCGGTGAGGTCGGCCGCCTCGCCGCGGAGCACCGCGTCGTGGACGGGCAGCGCGACGCCGTGCTCCAGCCCGACCTGCTCCCGGACGACGTCGGCGAGGCGGTCGACCCACGGGATGCCGTCGACGTCGGCGCCGGTGACCCCGGCACACCGCAGGACCGCCCGCTCGACCGAGATGGTCGTGTGCGTCCGGGCGAGCTCCACGACCGGCTCCCCGGCCCGCCGCGCGAGCGCGCGGGCCCGGGCCACCGTGCCGGGGTCGAGGTCGAGCCGTGGCGCCATCGGTCCTCCTGGTGGTTACTCCCGGGCGTACACGGTGGTGCCGCCGACGACGGTCCGCAGGCAGGTGGGCAGGGGCGTGCCGGGGGCGACGTCGGGCAGGCCCAGCACGCCGGCGGCGGGGTCGGTGCTCCAGCGCGCGACGCGATCGTCGGCCGTGGCGATCACGAGGTCGCCCGCCGCCCACACGGCGAGATGCGCGGGCGCGCCGGGGACCAGCGTCCCGGCCTCGTCGTCGCGTCCGGCGCGCCAGCCGCCGCGGGTGTGGGCGGTGAACGCGGCCCGCGCGGCCATCCGGTGTCCGGGCGTCCGGTGGTACACGGCCGCGCGGACCGCCTCCCACGGGCCGAGCGGCGTCACCGGGGCGTCGGAGCCGAACGCGATCGGCACGCCCGCGCCGGCGAGCGCGGCGAACGGGTTCAGCGCGGCGGCGCGCTCCGCGCCCAGCCGCTCGGCGTACATGCCGTCGGTGCCGCCCCACGCCGCGTCGAACCCGGGCTGGACGCTCGCCACCACGCCGTACTGCGCCATCAGGGCGATCATCGCGGGGTCGAGCAGCTCGGCGTGCTCGAGCCGGTGCCGGCCGGCCCGCAGGACATCGGCCCCGACCTCCCGTGCCGCCCCGGCGAAGCCCGCCAGCACCGCCGCGATCGCCGCGTCGCCGATCGCGTGGAAGCCGGCCTGGACCTGCAGCCGGGCGCAGTCCACCAGGTGCTGGGCGATCTCGTCGACGTCGAGGTAGGCGTGGCCCCGCGAGTCCCCGTCCGCGTACGGGGAGGTGAGGTGCGCGGTGTGCGAGCCGAGCGCGCCGTCCACGAACAGGTCGCCGCCCGCCCCGGCCGCGCCGAGCTCCCGCGCCTTCCCGGCGGCCCGCAGCTCGCCCCAGTAGCCGAACACCAGCGGGCCGGGCTCCGCGGCGGCGAGCGCCAGCAGACCGGTGAAGTCCGCCTCCCCGGCGATGTCCGGGCCGCCGCACTCGTGCAGCGCGGCGATGCCGAGCGAGGCCGCCCGCGCCCGGGCCGCGCGCTGGGCGTCCGTCCGCTGGGCCGCGGTCACGGTGCCGAGCGCGACGGCGCGGACGGCGTGGTGCGCGTCGATCCGCACGTGCCCGGCCGGGTCGAACCCGGGCAGGGCGTCCAGCCCCGTGAGCAGCGACGGCGACACGACCGCCGAGTGGACGTCCGCCCGGGACAGGTACCCGGCACGGCCGCCCGTGGCCCGGTCCAGCTCCGCGGCGGTCGGCGGCCGGTGCTCGGGCCAGTGCGTCTCGTCCCAGCCGTGCCCGAGGACCACCGCGTCACCCGGCAGCGTCGCCGCGAACCGCGCCACCGCGTCGAGGGCCTCGGTCAGCGTGCGGGCGTCCGCGAGGTCCGGTCCCGTCAGCGCGAGCCCGGTCGCGCTGGTGTGGACATGCGCGTCGACGAACGCGGGCGTGACCAGCGCGCCGTCGAGGTCGACCACGGTGTCGGCGGCGAACGAGGCGGACGCGTCGTCGGACCCGACCCAGGCGACGCGGCCGTCGTCGACGAGCAGGGCGGTCGCGAAGGGGTCGGCCGGCGTGTACACCTGGCCGCCGCGGAACAGCGTGGAATCGGTCATGTGCACAGTCTCGCGTCGCGGTGATCGGCCCTGCGCGCCGCCCACCGCGGGTGTCTCGTGCCTCACCCGACCGGTGAGGAGCCACCGCACCCCGGCTCGGTGCGGACCAGGTCCAGGGCCAGCTCGGCGTGGCCGGGGGACGTACCCGTTGCCGATCAGCATCGTCACGTCCGCGGCAAGTCCCTCGCAGCCGGGGACGTCCACGCACACGACGACGAGGTCGGCGGGGCGGCCGAGTGCGCCGGTCACCGCCGCGGACAGCGCCACCGGGTCGCGGGCGTCCGCGACCGCGACCACGTCCGCCAGGCCCGCCGCGGTGAGCCGCGCGGCCTCGGCCGGGGTGGGGACGATCCCGGCCGTCCGCCCGGCACCGGTCCGGCGTCAACGACGTCGTCCTGACGCCCGGGACGGCGTGGTTCACCGACTCGCGGAACCCGGTGCGCTACGGCCTGAGCCCGCGCGGCGGGGTCCGCCGGCTGCCGCTGTCCGGTGACCACGTCCACCGGCCCGAGGTGAACAACGGCAACGGGATCACCCGCACGCCGGACGGCCGGGCGCTGCTGGTCGTGCAGTCCGTCACCGGCCTCCTGGTCCGGGTCGATCCCGCCAGCGGTCGCGCCCGCACGGTGGAACTCGGCGGACGCGTGCTCTCGAACGGCGACGGGGCGGCTCGTGGACACGACCACCGACCCGCGGTGCGACGTGCCCACCACGGTGGCGCGGTTCTCCGGCCGGCGGTACCTGCCGAACGCGCGGTTCACCACCCCGCCGGCCCCGTATACCGCGGTGGCGGTCCGGCGCTGACGGTTTCCCGCCGCCTCGGCGGGGCACCACCGGTGGGGTGAGGACCACGGGCACGGCTCCGCCGCCGTCGACGTGGGCACCGCTGCGGAACAAGACCTTCCGCGCGCTGTGGGTGGCCTCCCTCGCCAGCAACATCGGCACCTGGATGCAGACGGTCGGCGCCCAGTGGCTGCTGGTCCGTGCGCCGAACGCGCCGATGCTCGTCGCGCTGGTGCAGACCGCGACGCTGATGCCGGTGTTCCTGCTGTCCATGCCGTCCGGCGTGCTGGCCGACATGTTCGACCGGCGGCGGCTGCTGGTGGCCGTGCAGGCCTTCCAGGTGTTCGTCGGGGTGGTGCTCGCCGCCGTCACCGCGCTGGGCCTGATGAACCCGCCGCTGCTCCTGTTGCTCACGTTCGCCCTGGGCGCCGGCGCGACGCTGACCGTCCCGGCGTGGCAGTCGCTCATCCAGGACATCGTGCCGCGCGAGGAGCTGCACTCCGCCTCCGTCCTCGGGTCGATGAACGTGAACCTCGCCCGCGCGGTCGGTCCCGCGATCGCCGGCCTGCTGATCTCGACGGTGGGGCCGGCGGCCGTGTTCGCGCTGAACGCGGTGACGTTCGGGCTGTACGGCCTGGCGCTCGCCGTCGCCCGGCCGGCGGCGCCCGCCCGGATCGGCCAGCGCGAGCGGTTCCTCTCCGCCCTCCTCGCCGGTCAGCGCTTCGTGCGGTACTCCCCCATCGCCCACCGGATCATGGTGCGCGCGGCGCTGTTCGTCGTCCCGGCGAGTGCGCTGTGGGCGCTGCTCCCGCTCATCGCCAGCGACCGGCTGCGCACGAACGCGAGCGGGTACGGGGTCCTGCTCGCGGCCCTGGGCCTCGGTGCGGTGGCCGGGGCGTTCGTCCTGCCTCACCTGCGACGGCACCTGTCGACGAACCGGATGCTGGTGGTCGCCAGCCTGGCCTACGCGGGCACGATGGCCGTCCTCGCGCTCTACCGGAACATGGCCGTGGTGTGCCTGGCGCTGATCCCGGCCGGTACGGCATGGATCGCGGTGATGTCGGCCATCAACGCCGCGATGCAGCTGTACCTGCCGGGGTGGGTCCGGGCCCGGGCGCTGTCGGCGTTCCTGATCGTGATGTCGGGCGGACAGGCCGTCGGGTCGGTGATCTGGGGGGTGCTCGCGGGCCGGGTGGGGCTGGTGCCGACGTTCCTCGCCGCCGCCGGGGTGATGGCGGTGGGCGCGGCGACGATCCCGGCGCTGCCGATGATCGACACCGCCCGCCTCGACCGGGACCCGGCGATCTACTGGCCCGAGCCGCACCTGGACCTCGACCCGGACGAGCAGGCCCCGGTGGTCGTCGAGCTGATCTACCGGGTGCCGCCGGAACGGCAGGACGACTTCGTCCGGGCGATGGACTGGGTGCGGCGGTCCCGGCTGCGCACCGGCGCGTCGCGGTGGCAGCTGTACCGGGCGGGCGAGGAACCGGAGGTGTTCGTGGAGACGTACAGCGTGCCGTCCTGGGAGGAGCACCTCCGCCAGCACGGCGGGCGGCTCACCGGCGCGGACCGGGACCGTGAGGAGTACGCGATGAGCCTCGCGGCCGAGCCACGGCAGGTGCTGCACCTGTTTCCCGCCGAGGAGCCGCGGTCGTGATCACGGTCTCGGGGCGCGGGGGTCCGGCGCGGCCGACGGCCCACCCGGGGCTCGGCGCGGAGGCGGTCACGGACGGCGGGTGCCGCCCCTGCCGACGCGTACCCTCCCCGGATGGCCCATGACCCCCGCCGGCTGTCCCCCGACGTGCTCGCCTTCCTCGCCGAACGCCACCTCGCGACCCTCACCACGCTCCGCGCGGACGGCTCGCCCCATGTCGTCCCGGTGGGGTTCACCTGGGACGACGAGGCCGGCCTCGCCCGGGTCATCACCTCGCGCGCCTCGCGGAAGGTGGGCCATCTCGACGGTGGCGCCCGGGTGGCGCTGTGTCAGGTGGACCGGGGCCGCTGGCTGACCTTGGAGGGCACCGCAACGGTCACCGCGGACCCGGCGCGGGTCGCCGACGCGGTGCGCCGGTACGCGGAGCGGTACCGGCTGCCCCGGCCGAACCCCGAGCGGGTGGCCGTCGAGATCACCGTGGACCGGGTGCTCGGCCGGGCGGTGCCGCCGGTGGCGGGCTGAGCCGCTACAGCGCCGGCGGCCGGCCCTCGTACGGCGTGGACAGCACGATCGTGGTGCGGGTGGCCACCGCCGCGGCCCCGCGGATCTCCTGCAGTAGGCGTTCGAGCTCGGCGGGTGAGGCCACCCGCACCTTGAGGAGGTAGTTGTCGTCGCCGGCAACGCTGTAGCAGGACTCGATCGCCGGCAGGTGCGCGAGCCGATCGGGGGTGTCGTCGGCGGCGGCCGGGTCGGTGGGCTTGATCGCGATGAACGCGGTCAGTGGCAGGCCCAGGGTCTCCAGGTTGATCCGGGCGGTGTAGCCGGCGATGACCCCGCGCTGCTCCAGCCGCCGTACGCGCTGGTGGACGGCGGACACCGACAGACCGACCCGCTCCGCGAGCTCCGTGTAGCTGCACCGGCCGTCGCCGGTCAGCGCGGCGACGATCGCGCGATCTGTCTCCTCCACGGTGGGCCCTTCTCTCTCGGCTGCCGTGACGGTACCGAACGGACGGCCGGGCGGTGGGGCGTTACGTCCGGATGCCGGGATGCGAGCCGGATGTCACATCCGATGTGGACACAAGGACGATCTGGCAGGCTGCGGACGTGACCAGACCGTTGATGCTGCTCGACGCGGCCAGCCTCTACTTCCGGGCCTACTACGGGGTTCCCGAGTCGGTGAAGGCCCCCGACGGCACGCCGGTCAATGCGGTACGCGGGTTCCTCGACATGGTGTCCACACTGGTGACCCGGTTCGAGCCCGGTGGCGTGGTGGCGTGCCTGGACCTGGACTGGCGGCCGGCGTGGCGGGTCGAGCTGATCCCGTCGTACAAGGCGCACCGGGTCGTCGCCGAGGCGGTACCGGGCCCGGACGGGGTCTGGCCCGAGGAGACCCCGGACACGCTCACACCGCAGGTGCCGGTGCTCCTCGACGTGCTGGCGGCGCTCGGCATCCCGGCGTTCGGCGTCCCCGGGTACGAGGCGGACGACGTGATCGGCACGCTGGCGACCTCGCCGCCGCCCGGGTTCACCGGGGTGGAGGTCGTCACCGGCGATCGCGACCTGTTCCAGCTCGTCGACGACGACCGCGCGGTGCGGGTGCTCTACACCGGCCGCGGGGTGGCCAAGCTGGAGATCCTCGACGACGCCGCGGTGCGGGGGAAGTACGGCGTACCGGCGGCGCAGTACGCCGACCTCGCTGTCCTGCGCGGCGACCCGAGCGACGGCCTTCCCGGCGTGGCGGGCATCGGGGAGAAGACCGCCGCGGGGCTGATGAGCCGGTTCGGATCGGTGGACGGCCTGCTCGCCGCGCTGGATGCCGGGGACGCGCAGCTCAGCGCCGGGCAGGGCGCCCGGCTGACGGCGGCGCGGGAGTACCTCGCCGCGGCCCCGGCGGTCGTGCGGGTGGCGCGGGACCTCCCGGTGCCGGCGTTCGACGCGACGATCCCGCGGGCGCCGGCGGACGAGGCGGCGCTGCTGGCGCTCGCCGAGCGGTGGGGGCTCGCCAGCCCGATCCGCCGGATCGTGGACGCGCTCGCGGGCTGACAGGCGCCTCCCCCGGCGCGCGATGCTGTGGGACCGTCGACGGATGATCTCGACCTTCCAGGCGCTCGCGGGGGTCGTCCTCGCCCTGCTGCCCGGGGCGGCGTACACGTTCGCGTACGAGCGCGTCGCGGGTCCGTTCGGGATCACGCTCTCCGACCGGCTCGTCCGCTTCCTCGCCGCGTCGGCGGTGTTCCACGCGGTGCTGGCCGGGCCGGAGCTCCTGCTGTACCGGCACCTCGTGGCGACGGGGCGGCTGGGCCGCGGGGACGTGAACTGGCTCCTGTTCGCCGTCCTCGCGCTCGGCTATGTGGTGCTGCCCACCGCGGCGGGGACGCTGGTCGGGATGGGCGGCCGGCGGAACTGGCGCGGTCTGCGCCTCCTCGCCCACACCCCGGAGCCCCGGGCGTGGGACTACCTCTGGCGGCTCGGCGTGCCCGGCGTGGTCCGTATGAGGCTCAAGTCGGGAACGTGGCTGGCCGGCGTGTACGGCACGACGGCGACCGGCCGCCGCTCGTACGCCGCCGGGTACCCCGAGCCGGGCGACCTCTACCTGAGCCTGCAGCTGCGGGTCGACCCGGCGACGGGCGAGTTCGCGCGCGATGATGACGACAGGCCGGTGCCGGTGCCGGGTGGGAGCGGCCTCCTGGTCCGGTGGTCGGAGATCGAGTACCTCGAGTTCCAGGAGATGTAGATGTCGCAACGGTGCGACGGGGATGCGACGCGCGGAGGGTTCGAGTGGACGGGGGGCTACCCGAGCCCCGCCGTGCCGGTGTCCGCGCTGCCGAAGGTGCCCGCGGGCCCCGCCCCCGGCGCCCGCCCGACCGGTGCCGAGAGCGCTCCCGCACCCGCCGCCGCGCCGGCCGAGGCGACCCCGGGCTGACCGGTCAGCCCAGGGCGGACTGGGCGACGACGCCCCGGCGGACCGCCGCGACCGCGGCCCGGGCCGTGGCCCGCAGCGGGGAACCGTCGTCGGCCGCCCCGGCGATCTGGTCCAGCAGGTCCACGACCTGACGGGACCAGCGGACGAAGTCGCCGGCGGACAGTTCGCCGCCGATTCCGGAGGTGCTGCGCAGCACCCGTTCCAGCCCCTCGCCGCGGGCCCACCGGAACACCGGCCAGACGAACCCGAGGTCCGGTTCCCGGGTCAGCCCGAGATCCCGGTCCGACTCCTCGGCCTCCAGCTCGCCCCACAGCCGCACCGTTGCCTCGAGGGCGTCGGAGAGCGGCCCGCGGGGCATCGCCGCGGTGTCGTCGTCGGGGCGCCGCCCCTCGTACACCAGGGCCGACACCGCGGCGGCCAGCTCGGCCGGGCCGAGCGGGTCCCACACGCCGGTACGCAGGCACTCGGCCACGAGCAGGTCGGACTCCGACCAGATCCGGGACAGCCGGCGGCCCGCCGGGGTGACCGCGTTCCGGACGTCGACCTCCCCCTCCGGGACCGCCGCCGGGGTCGGCAGGAGGTAGCCGCGGCTCTCCAGCAGCGCGCACACCCGGTCGAACGTCCGGGCCAGCGACCCGGTCCGGGACGCCACCCGCTGCTGCAGCGCGTCGGTGTCGCGGCGGAGCCGGTGGTGCCGCTCCGCCCACCGCGCGTGGTCCTCGCGCTCGTTGCAGCCGTGGCACGGGTGGCGGCGCAGCGCGGCGCGCAGCTCGGTCAGCTCGGGATCGTCGGCGGCGGTGGACCGGCCGCGCCGCCGCGCCGGGGCGTCGTCGTCCAGACCGGTGTTCCGGAGCGACGAGGCGAGGTCCCGGCGCGCCTGCGGCGACCTGGCGTTGAAATGCCGGGGGACCTTCACCCGGGACAGCACCTCCACCTCGCCGGCGAAGTCCGCCGCCGACACCCGGCCGGCCCAGCGGTCCTCGGTGAGCACCAGCGGGCGCGGGTCGCCGAGCGCCTGTGCGCCCGGGTCGATCACGACGGCCAGCCCCGCCCGCCGGCCCGTGGTGACCCGGACGACGTCGCCGGGGCGGAGCCGCTCCAGGGACTCGGCGGCGGCGGCCCGGCGCTGCGCGGCACCGGTGCGCGACAGCGCCGCCTCCCGCCGCTTGATCGCCTCCCGGATCCCGCCGTACTCGCCGAAGTCGCCGAGATGGCAGGTCATCGCCTCGGTGTACCCGTCGAGGGCCTCGACGTTCCGCTGCACCTGCCGGGCCAGCCCGACCACCGACCGGTCCGCCTGGAACTGGGCGAAGCTGGACTCCAGCAGCTCCCGCGCCCGCTCCCGGCCGACCGAGCCGACCAGGTTCACGGCCATGTTGTAGGACGGCCGGAACGACGAGCGCAGCGGGTACGTCCGGGTCGACGCGAGCCCGGCGACCTGCTTGGGGTCGACCCCGGGCGCCCACACCACGACGGCGTGGCCCTCGACGTCGATGCCGCGCCGCCCCGCCCGGCCGGTGAGCTGGGTGTACTCCCCCGGGGTGATGTCGGCGTGGGTCTCGCCGTTGAACTTGACCAGCTTCTCCAGGACGACGGTGCGCGCGGGCATGTTGATGCCCTGCGCGAGGGTCTCGGTGGCGAAGACGGCCTTGACCAGCCCGCGGACGAACAACTCCTCCACCACCTCCTTGAAGGTGGGCAGCATCCCGGCGTGGTGGGCGGCGAGCCCGCGCTGGAGGCCC
This sequence comes from Actinomycetota bacterium, assembly GCA_030840805.1. GTDB lineage: Bacteria > Actinomycetota > Actinomycetes > Mycobacteriales > HKI-0501 > JAVEDU01. The sequence continues at coordinate 10,202 of JAVEDU010000019.1, read as the reverse complement.
TCGAACCACTCCCAGTACCCGAGCACCTGGAGGTCCTCGGCGGCGAGGTGGCTGGTGCGTGCCTCGATGATCCGCCGGATCTCCTCGCGCTCCTCCGGCGTGGTGAGTCGCAGCCCGGCCCGGAGGCACTGCTGGACCGCCGCGTCGCACCCGGCCCGGCTGAAGATGAACGTGATCGCCGGGAGCAGTCCCTCGGAGTCCAGCCGCTCGATCACCGAGGCGCGCGACGGCACCAGGCCACCGGCCCGCGGCCCGCGGGGACGGCCCCGGCCGCGGTCCCGCCCCGGCGCGAACACCTCCTGGCGGCGCATCACCTCGCGGGTGTGCCGCAGCAGCCCCGGGTCGACCTCGCGGGCCGCCGCGGCGTCCGCGGAGTCGAACAGGTCGAACATCCGCTTGCCGACCAGCATGTGCTGCCACAGCGGGACCGGACGGTGTTCGCTCACCACGACCTCGGTGTGCCCGCGGACCGTCACCAGCCAGTCGGCGAACTCCTCGGTGTTGCTCACGGTCGCCGACAGCGACACGACCCGCACCGACTGCGGGAGGTGGATGATCACCTCCTCCCACACCGCCCCGCGCATCCGGTCGGCGAGGTAGTGGACCTCGTCCATCACGACGTGGCCGAGGTTGTCCAGCGCGGGCGACCGCGCGTACAGCATGTTCCGGAGCACCTCGGTCGTCATCACGACGATCGGCGCGTCCCCGTTGATCGCGTTGTCGCCGGTGAGCAGCCCGACCTGCTCCGGGCCGTAGCGGGCGACCAGATCGGCGTACTTCTGGTTCGACAGGGCCTTGATCGGCGTCGTGTAGAAGCACTTCTGGCCCTCGGCCAGTGACAGGTGGACGGCGAACTCCCCCACCACCGTCTTCCCCGCGCCGGTCGGCGCGGCGACGAGGACGCCCGACCCGTTCTCCAGCGCCCGGCAGGCCCGGACCTGGAAGTCGTCGAGCTCGAAGTCGAGACCGCCGGTGAAGTCGGCCAGGCGGGGGTACTCCGCCCTCCGGCGGGCGGCGGCGTACCGCTCGGCGGGGCTCAGCATGAGACCAGGCTACGGTCCGCGGCCGGGCGGCGCGGCTCGGCACCGACGCTGGGTCGAGGGGTTCCTCCGCTGTCGACGCCGTCATGTTCGACTTCCACGGCACGCTGATGCAGGTCGAGGAGCCCGGCGCGTGGGTGCGGGCCGCCGCCGCGGAGCTCGGGACGGTGCCCGGGGACGCGACCGTCGCGGCGCCGGCCGCCGACCTGGTCCACGCGGGACGGGCCGGCGGTCCACCGCCGGCGCGGGTGCCGGCCGAGCTCGCCGAGGCGTTCGCGACGCGGGACGTGTCCCGCGCGCTGCATCGCGCCGCGTACTGCGGCCTGTACCGGACCGTGGGCCTCCCCGACGAGCGCCTGGCCGACGTCCTCTACGACCGGGTGACGCGGCCCGAGGGCTGGGTGCCGTACGCCGACGCGGCCGGGGTGCCGGCCGCGCTCCGGGCCGACGGCGTGCGGCTCGGGCTCGTGACCGACATCGGGTTCGACGTGCGCCCGATGCTCGCCGCCCACGGCCTGGAGGACGCGTTCGACGACGTCGTGCAGTCGTACGAGGTCGGCATGCAGAAGCCCGGCCCCGGCATCTTCGACCTGGCGTGCGCCACGCTGGGCGTGGCTCCGGGACGGACGCTGACGGTCGGCGACACGCCCCCGGACGCCGGTGCGGCTGGGGCGGGCCTCCGGGTCCTGCTGCTCCCCGTGTCGCCCCGGGCCGGGCACGGACTGGAGGCGGTCCGTCAGCTCCGCTGACCCGCGGCGAGCACGGTCAGCGCGCCGGGGACGCAGGTCAGGGTCAGCGGCAGCGGCCCCAGCCGCTCGCCGTCGGCGTAGGCGGTCACGCCGGGGGCCTCGATCCGGACCTCGGCGGCCCGGTAGGTCGTCACCAGCGGGTGGTCGACATGCGTCCCGGTGTACACCCGGGGCTTGACCCGGATCAGCTCGCGGCGGGTGACCGGGCCGACCACGGTCACGTCGAGGAGCCCGTCCGTGGGGTCGGCCGCCGGGCACATCCGCAGCGCGCCGCCGTAGGAGTCGGTGTTGCCGACCGCGACGAGCGTGCCGCGGAGGTCGTGCGTCACCCCGTCCAGCGAGAGGCGGAAGTCCAGCGGCCGGAGCCGGGCCAGCTCGGCCAGGATCGCCACGTCGTACCGCCGGGGGCCGCGGGGCCACCGCATCCGGTTCGCGCGCTCGTTCACCGCGGAGTCGAAGCCCGCCGCGAGGACGCACGCCCACCAGCCGTACGACCTGCCGTCCGGCCCGGTCGTCCGCACGGCGTCGATCCGGACGGTGTCGCCGCCGACCAGCCGCCGGACGATCTCCGCCGCGGCCCGGACCGGGTCCGCGGGCACCCCGAGCGCCGCGGCGAGGTCGTTGCCGGTGCCGGCCGGGATGATGCCGAGGGCGGTGGCGGTACCGGCGACCGCCTGCGCGGCCAGGTGCACGGTGCCGTCCCCGCCGACGGCCACCAGTGCGGCGAGACCCCCCGCGACCGCGGTCGCGACGGCGGCCGAGGCCTCGACGGGGCCGGTCGCGTGGAGCTCGGTGACGTCCAGCCCGGCCGAGCGCAGGGTCGCGACGACGGCCGCCACGTCCCGGGCGCCCCGGCCGCGGCCCGCGGTCGGGTTGACGAGGACACCGACCGCCCCGGTCTGCCCCGCCGGAGCGGCGGCGGGACCCGGGGCGGTGGCCGTCATGGCCGGTCGTCCGGGTCGTGCCGCCGATCGGGATCGTGGCCGGAGTCCAGCGGGGCCGCCGGCTCGACCTCCTCGAGCCGCTCGTCCAGCGGGGAGGTCTCGTCGTCGGACAGGGCAGCCACCCCGGCCACCAGTGCGGCGCGCGCCCGGCGGCGGTCGTTGAGGAACGCGACGCCCACCGCGGCGAAGTACAGCGCGCTCATCGGCAGGGCCAGCGCGATCATCCCGAACGGGTCCGGCGTCGGCGTGACGAACGCGGCGAACAGGAACATCAGGAACACCGCCACCCGCCACCACGACAGCAGCCGCCGGGCGCTGACGAGGCCGACGAGGTTCAGCATCATCACGACGAGCGGGAACTCCAGCCCGATCCCGAACAGCAGCATCATGCTGGTCACGAAGTCGATGTACCGGGTCAGCTCGAGCGTCGCCTCGACCGAGCTGCCGGCGCCGGGGAGCAGGAACTCCAGCCCCTTGGCGACCACGAGGTAGGCGAGCAGGGCCCCGGCGGCGAACAGCGGCGTGGCGACCGCGACGAAGGCGTACGCCCAGCGGCGCTCGTGCCGGTGGAGGCCGGGGGTGATGAAGCTCCAGAGCTGGTACAGCCAGATCGGCGCGCTGATCAGCAACCCGGCGTACAGGCCGACCTTCAGCTGGAGGATGAGGAAGTCCGTCGGCCCGAGGACGATGAGCTTCTTACCCGCCTCACCGAGCGGCTGGAGGGCCTGCCGGTACGGCCTCGACAGGAAGTCGAGGATCTCCGTCGCGAAGAACAGCGCGAAGACCATTCCGGCCACGATGCCCAGGGACGCCTTGAACAACCGGTTGCGGAGCTCGTACAGGTGCTCCACGAGGGTCATCGCGCCGTCGGTGGGCCGCGGCGTGCGGGCGCCACGGCGCAGGACGGGACTCATCGCGGTGGTCGGGTCCGGCGGCCGGCCGGCCTAGCGCCGGTCGTCGTGCGGGCGGTCCGGCTTCGGGAGCGGGGAGGCCTCGTCGTCGCGGAGCTGCGGCTCGGGCGCGGTGTGGGCCGTCTTCGCCTCGGCCTTGCCCCGGACGTCGTCCTCCAGCAGACCCTTGGTCTCGGCCTTGAAGATGCGCATGGACCGGCCGAGCGACCGTGCCGCGTCGGGCAGGCGCTTCGCCCCGAACAGCAGGAGCAACACCACGACCAGCACGATGATGTGCCACGGCTTCGTGCCGCCACCGAACATGACGTCGCCTCCTGAGAAGTTGTTCTTGGGACCATCGTACGGTCTGCGTCACACCCGAGGTGCGGCCCTACGCCCGGAGGCGATCCATGCCGGCCTGGAGTTCGCCGACGCGGCCGGTGAGCTCGCCGATCCGCGCCTGGAGCTGCCCGGCCTCCGCGAGACGCTGCTGCAGTTCCCCGGCCTGCCGGGACAGCCGGCCGAGCGGTCCGAGGACGCGCAGGGCGACCCCGGCCAGGACGGCGAGGGCGACGATCACCACGGCGAGCACGAGATACCAGGACGCAGACACGCCCCGACCCTAACGCAGAGGGTCGAGGCGTGTGCCGGAGCGGGGCGTTCAGGAGATGCGTGCCGCCCGGGCGAGGTCTGCGAGGAAGTCGGTGTCACCGAGGGCGAGCGCGAAGTCGAGCACGTCGTCGTAGTCCACGACGGGACCGGACTTCTCCTCGAGCGCCTCGGCCGGGACGCGCCAGCGCTGGACCCGGACGCCGCCGGACTTCAGCAGCGAGACGATCCGCTCGTCCGCGGGCTTGCGCACCTGGCGCACACAGCCGGCGCAGTCGAAGGCGTAGTACGACAGGGTCTGCACGGTACAGACCATCAGCTGGACGTCATCCGGCGTGAGGTTGACCTCGCCGCAATCGGGACACGTTGCCTTGATCTGGGTGGTCATGCCCTGGTCCTCCTGCCCTAGCCCGTACGAGCTGCGTTCGTTCACCCCCTCTGCGTCGGCGGAAGGGGCCCACAGCTTGAGTCGCCCGGTCGGTCAGTTGGAGTAGTACTTCAGGGCAGTTCGGGCAGCAGATCGGACGGATAGGGCCAGTTCGGTCGGGCTCAGCACCTCGGCGTCCGCTCCGAGGCCCAGGACCAGGCGCCGAGCCCATCCGAGGTCTCCGGTGCGCAGGGTCACAACGATGTTTCCGTCGGGCTGCTCCTCGACGGTCTCGCACGGGTAGTACTCGGTCACCCAGCGGGCGCGCCGGTCCAGTCGCAGGGTCACCGTGGGATCGCCGGGCTCGGGCTGGAAGATGCCGCCGGTGACGTCGCCGCCGCCCGCGCCCGCGGGGGGCGCGGCCGGTTCGGCCAGCTCGGTGGCCGCGTCGATCCGGTCGAGGCGGAACCGGCGTACCGCCTCCGCGCGCCGGCACCACGCCTCCAGGTAGGTCCGCCCCTCGACGAGCAGGACCCGGATCGGGTCCACCACGCGCTCGGTCGTCGCGTCCCGAGCGGCGGTGTAGTACGTGATCCGCAGTGCCCGGCCGCGGTCGATCGCCCCGCGGACGACCGTCAGCCGCTCACCGCCCGGGTCCATCTGGACGGTGACGCGGCGCGCCTCCGCGGCGGCATCCCCGGCCGCGGACTCCAGCTTCGCGAGGGCCCGTTCCAGCGCGCCGCCGGCGCCCATCCCGGGCACCTCGGCCAGCGCGCGGAGGGCCACCACCAGCGCCAGGGCCTCGTCGGCGGTCAACCGCAACGGCCGGGAGATCCCGGCGTCGAAGGTGATCGTCACGGTCTCCTCGTCGAGCACCATGTCGATCAGGTCGCCGGGGCCGTATCCGGGCAGCCCGCAGAGGAACAGCAGCTGAAGGTCGTCCCGCAGCTGTGCCTCGGTGACGCCGAGATCGGCCGCCGCGTCGGCGACCCGGATGCCGGGCCGCACGAGCAGGTACGGCACGACCGCCAGGAGGCGCCCGAGCCGGTCGGTTCCGCTCATCGGGCGACCTCCGCGACGGCGCGCAGGTGGTGGATGACGGCATCGCGGACCTCCGGCGGACCGGTCACCACCACGTCGCTGCCGTAGCCGGCGAGCCGGCGGGCGAGGGAGTCCGGGTCGCGGTACCGCACGGTCGCGACGTCCCAACCGGCCGGCGAGTCGGGGTCGTCGCCCGACCCGTCGACCACCGAGGTCGCGCCGCGGCGCAGCCCCGCCGCGGCGCCGCGGCGGACGCGTACGGTCGCCTCGCCGCGTTCCGGGCGCCCGCTCTCCAGCGCGGCCACCGTGGCCAGGAGGTCGGGGTTCTCCGGCGGGCTGTACACGTCCTCGCGGCCGACGGCCTTCACCGTGCCCGCGACCCGGGACAGCCGGAAGCAGCGCTGGGCGTTCCGGTCCGTGTCGTGGCCGACGACGTACCACCGGCCGTGCCAGGACACGACGCCCCACGGCTGCAGGTTCCGGGTGACCGGCCGGTCGTCGTGGCTGCCCCGGTAGTCGAATCGGACGGCCCGCCGGGCCCGCGCCGCCGCGAGCAGCACGTCCACCGCGGGCTCCCCCGCCACGACGGGCTCTACGCCGAGCGTCGCGTGCGGATCCACGTCGATCCCGGCCGCGCGCAGCTTGAGCAGGGCCGACGACGCCGCCGAGGCCAGCCCGGCGCTCTGCCAGAGGCGCGCCGCCAGCCCGACCGCGGCCGCCTCGTCGGGGGCCAGGTGGATGTCCGGCAGCGCGTAGTCCCGCTCGGCGATCCGGTACCCGGGCTCGGTGTCGAACACGCTCGTCGTCCCGGTCTCCACCGGGACCCCGAGCTCCCGCAGCTCCGCCTTGTCCCGTTCGAACATCCGCTGGAACGCCTCGTGGGACTTCGGGTCGCTCTCGTCGTGCTCGTACCCGGGAACGGTGCGCGCGATCTGGGCCGCGGTGAGGAAGCGGCGGGTGGACAGCAGGCAGATCACCAGGTTGACGAGACGCTCGGTGCGGCGGCGGGACACGGCACGACGCTATCCGATCCTCGGCGGCGAACCGCGCGGCACGCCCGGGCGGCGGACGCCAACCCCCGCCCCCCCTTCCGAGTTGATCATGGGGTTGGCAACAGACACGCCGGCGTGTCGTGTTGCAAACCCCATGATCAACGTGGGCTTGGGGCGGGAGGCGCGGTGGGGGCCGGGCGGGACGTGCTCCTGGCAGCGACGCTACGGTGACGCCGTGATCAGGTGGCGCACGGGGCGGGTCGTGGGGGTGCGCCGAGCCTGGCAGGGCGCGCTCGATCTCGACGTGGAGATCGACGGCGAGCCGGCGCGGGCGCTCGCCTACCCCGCCCTGGTGGGCACTCCCCTGCCGGGCGACACGGCGATCCTGAACACCACCGCGCTCGCGATGGGGCTCGGCACCGGCGGGTACGCCCTCGTGGTCGCGCTGCCGGATCGGTTCCCGCCCGATCCGGCCGGCCCGGGTCATCTCGTCAAGGCGCGGTACACGCCGACGCAGGCCGTCGTCCTGGGCGTCGACGAGCAGGACTCCCCGCACCACGCGACGATCGCCGCCGCCGAGGGCATCGACGGGATGCCGGTGGTGATCGCCGACCTGCACTCGGCGCTGCCCGCGATCCTGGCCGGGATCCTCGCGGACCGGCCCGGCGCCCGGGTCGCGTACGTGATGACCGACGGCGGGGCGCTGCCGCTGTGGTTCTCCCGCACGGTGTCCGCGCTCAGCGACCGGCTCGCCGGGACCGTCACGGTCGGGCAGGCGTTCGGGGGCGACCTGGAGGCGGTCACCCTGCACACCGGACTGATCGCGGCCCGGCACGTGCTGTCGGCGGACGTCGCGATCGTCAGCCAGGGGCCCGGCAACCTCGGGACCGGTACGCCGTGGGGGTTCTCCGGGGTGGCCGCCGGTGAGGCCGTCAACGCCACGGCGGTGCTCGGCGGGCGGCCCGTCGCCGCGCTCCGCATCTCCGATGCCGACCCGCGCGACCGGCACCGGGGCGTCAGCCACCACTCGCTCACCGCGTTCGGCAAGGTCGCGCTCGCGCCGGCCGACCTCGTCGTACCGGCCGTGCTCCCGCCCGAGCTCGCCGCCCGGGTCGAGACCGACCTGGCGCCGCTCGCCGGCCGCCACCGTGTCGTGTCGGTCAACACCGAGGGGCTGGACGCGGCCCTCCGCGCGCTCCCGGTCCGGCTGTCCACGATGGGCCGGAGCCTCGACGGGGACCACGCGTACTTCCTCGCCGCCGCCGCGGCGGGCCGGCACGCGGCGACACTGGCGCGGTGAGCGCGGCAGGCCGGGCGGGCCGGAACGCTCAGCCCACCAGCGCGATGTAGCCGATCCAGGCCGCCGCGAAGAGCACCAGGAACAGCGCCATCGCCCACGTCGGGACGCGGCTGTTCCGGCCGCGCTCCACCTCGGCCTCGATGCGCGTGCGCCGGTACGCCACCCAGCGCTCCAGCGGCGTGGGGCGCGGTTCCGGTGCCGGGGTCTGCTCGTCGCTCACATGCTCGCGATCAGCTTGTCGACCCGCTCGTCCACCGAGCGGAACGGGTCCTTGCACAGCACGGTGCGCTGCGCCTGGTCGTTGAGCTTCAGATGCACCCAGTCCACCGTGAAGTCCCGGCGGCGCTCCTGGGCCCGCTTGATGAACTCGCCCCGCAGCTTGGCCCGGGTGGTCTGCGGCGGCACGCTCTTCGCCTCGAAGACGTCCAGGTCACGGCTGATCCGCTCGGCGGCGCCGCGCTGCTCCATCAGCCCGAACAGCCCGCGGCCGCGCCGGATGTCGTGGTAGGCCAGGTCGAGCTGGGCGATCCGGGGGTGCGACAGCGGGAGGTCGTGCCGCTCCCGGTACCGCTCGACGAGCCGGCGCTTGATCGCCCAGTCGATCTCCCGGTCGATCCCGGACAGGTCGTCCGTCTCGACCGCCTTGAGGACCCGGCCCCACAGCTCCAGCACGCGCTGGCCGGTCTCGTCGCCGCCGCGGCGCTCGAGGAAGTCGGTGGCCTTGGAGTGGTACTCCTGCTGGATCTCCAGCGCCGACGCCTCACGGCCGTTCGCCAGCTTGATCTTCCGGCGGCCGGTCACGTCGTGGGACACCTCGCGGATCGCCCGGATCGGGTTCTCCAGCGTGAGGTCCCGCATCACCACACCGGCCTCGATCATCCGCAGCACGATGTCGGCGCTGCCGACCTTGAGCAGGGTGGTCACCTCGCTCATGTTCGAGTCGCCCACGATGACGTGGAGCCGCCGGTACCGCTCGGCGTCCGCATGCGGCTCGTCGCGGGTGTTGATGATCGGGCGGGACCGCGTGGTGGCGCTGGAGACGCCCTCCCAGATGTGCTCGGCGCGCTGGGACAGGCAGTAGACCGCGCCGCGCGGGGTCTGGAGCACCTTCCCGGCGCCGCACAGCAGCTGGCGCGTCACCAGGAACGGGATCAGCACGTCGGCGAGCCGCCCGAACTCCCCGTGCCGGCCGACGAGGTAGTTCTCGTGGCAGCCGTAGGAGTTGCCGGCCGAGTCGGTGTTGTTCTTGAACAGGTAGATGTCGCCGGCGATGCCCTCCTCGCGGAGCCGCCGCTCGGCGTCCATGAGCAGCCCCTCGAGGGTCCGCTCCCCCGCCTTGTCGTGCGTGACCAGGTCGATGACGTTGTCGCACTCCGGGGTCGCGTACTCCGGGTGGCTGCCGACGTCCAGATAGAGCCGGGCGCCGTTGCGCAGGAACACGTTGCTGCTCCGGCCCCAGGACACCACCCGGCGGAACAGGTAACGCGCGACCTCATCGGGCGAGAGTCGGCGTTGCCCCCGGAACGTGCACGTGACGCCGTACTCGTTCTCGATCCCGAAGATGCGGCGGTCCATGGCCTGACGATACGCGGCTCGGCGATCTTACGAAGGCAAGACCCACCCAGCCGCGCGGCTAGAGCGCGGGCCCGTCCGGATCACCGGTGGGGGTCTCGCCCGGCTTGGGCGGCTGAGGCCCGGTGGCCGGCCGGTCGTCGTCCGAGGCCGGCGCTGCCGCCGGGGCGGCCGGCTCCGCGGGCGCCGGGGCGTCCGCGGGCTCTTTGCCCAGAATGTCCTCCAGCCGGGTGCGCGCCAGGCGCTTGAACTTGCGCTTGGGGCGGTTCCGGTCGAGCACGGCGACCTCGAGCTGGTTCGGCGCGATCCGGCGCGGGCCGTCCGGGCCCGGGTTGCCCTCACCGATGGCACGAACGGCCAGCTTGACGGCGTCCTCGACGTTCAGGCCTTCGGTGTAGTGCGTCTCCAGGTAGGTGCCGATCGGCTCGGTGTGGCCGCCCATGACCATCCAGCCGTGCTCGTCGGCCACCGAGCCGTCGTAGGTCAGGCGGTAGATCTGGTCGGAATCGGCGTCGTCGCCGACCTCGGCCACCACGAGCTCGACCTCGAACGGCTTCTCCCCCGCGGAGGAGAAAATCGTGCCGAGCGTCTGGGCGTAGGCGTTGGCCAGGCCGCGCGCGGTGACGTCGCGCCGGTCGTAGGAGTAGCCGCGCAGGTCCGCGATCCGGACGCCCATGATCCGCAGGTTCTCGAACTCG
>JAVEDU010000108.1 GCA_030840805.1 Actinomycetota bacterium | reverse complement strand
CCCCCCCCCCCCCCCCCCACGACCGTACTGGTCAGGCCAGACCCGTGGCCTTGGTCAGTGCCCGCTTCGTGAGAACCGTCGCGAGATGGGCCCGGTAGTCCGCCTGCGCGTTGACGTCACTCGTCGGGCTGGTGCCCTCGGCGGCGTGCGACGCCGCCTCCGCCACCACGTCCGCCGAGGCGACGCTGCCCGCGAGGGCCTGTTCGACCCCGGTCGCCCGCAGCGGGGTGGTGCCCATGTTGGTCAGGCCGACCCGGGCCTCGGTGATCGAGCCGTTCTCCCGGCGTACCGCCGCGGCGACCGCGACGATGCTCCACGCCTGCGCGACCCGGTTGAACTTCTCGTAGCAGGTTCCCCAGCCCTCGCCGAGCTTCGGCACCCGGATCTCGACCAGGATCTCCCCCTGCTGGATGGCCGTGGTGAGGTAGTCGAGGAAGAACTCCCCGGCCGGGACCGTCCGCTGCCCGTCCGGCCCCGCGATCACCAGCTCGGCGTCGAGGGCGAGCGCGACCGCCGGCAGGTCACCGGCCGGGTCCGCGTGGGACAGCGACCCGCCGAAGGTCCCGCGGTGCCGCACCTGCGGATCCGCCACCGTCTCGGTCGCCTGCCGGAGCAGCGGAGCGAACTGCCGCACCAGGGGGTCACGGAGGATCTCGTCGTGCGTGGTCATCGACCCGATGACCAGCACGTCACCCTCCTCCCGGACGCCCTTCAGGGCGGGGATCCGGCCGAGGTCGACCACCGTCTCCGGGTAGGAGAGCCGGAGCCGCAGCACCGGGATCAGGCTCTGGCCGCCGGCCATCACCTTGGCGTCCTCACCCGCCGAGGCGAGCGCCGCGACCGCCTCCTCGACGGTCGTCGGGGCGACGTACTCGAACTGTGCGGGAATCATCAGGCACCTCCGGCCGCAGGCGCGTTCTGGGCGCCGCCGTACGCGATCGACCCTTCGGCGGCACGGTCGCCGCCGTCCGACCCTCGTTCGTTGAGGGCCCGCCAGACCCGTTCCGGTGTGCACGGCATCCGGACGTCGTTGACGCCGAACGGCCGGAGGGCGTCCACCACGGCGTTGACGACCGCCGGCGTGGACGCGATCGTGCCGGCCTCGCCGACACCCTTGACGCCGAGCGGGTTGCCCGGCGCGGGCGTGGACTGGTGCTCGGTGTCGAAATGCGGCAGGTCCATGGCGCTCGGCACGAGGTAGTCCACGAACGTGCCGGTCGTCAGGTTGCCGTCGGAGTCGTAGATCGCCTCCTCGTACAGCGCCTGGGCGATGCCCTGCGCCAGACCGCCGTGGATCTGCCCCTCGGCGATGAGCGGGTTCACCACGTTGCCGATGTCGTCGACGCAGGCGTACTTGCGGATCCCCACGTGTCCGGTCTCGGTGTCGATCTCGACGGCGCACAGGTGCGTGCCGTGCGGGAACGAGAAGTTGTCCGGGTCGTAGGTGGCGTCCGCGTCGATGCTCGGCTCCATGCCGTCCGGCAGGTCGTGGGCGGCGAACGTCGCCAGCGCGATCTCCTGGATGGTCTTCTTCGCGTCCGGGGTACCGCGGACGGCGAACGCACCGCTCGTGAACTCCAGGTCGTCCTCGTTGGCCTCCAGCATGTGCGCGGCGATCTTCCGCGCCTTCTGGACGACCTTCTCGGCGGCCTTGACGACCGCGATGCCGCCGACCGCGAGCGACCGGGAGCCGTAGGTGTCGAGGCCCCGCGGGGACACCGCGGTGTCACCGTGCAGCACCTGGACGTCCTCGAAGGGCACCCCGAGCTGGTCGGCGACGATCTGGCTCCACGCCGTCTCGTGGCCCTGGCCGTGCGGCGACGAGCCGGTGACGACCTCGACCTTGCCCGAGGGCAGCATCCGGATCGACGCGTTCTCCCAGCCGCCCGCGCCGTACGACAGCGAGCCGAGGACGCGCGACGGGGCGAGCCCGCACATCTCGGTGAATGTCGAGATGCCGATGCCGAGCTGGACCGGATCCTTGCGGTCGCGGCGCTCCTGCTGCTCGCGGCGCAGCGCGTCGTAGCCGAACAGCTCCTTGGCCTTCGCGGTGGCCGCCTCGTAGTTGCCCGAGTCGTACTCCAGCCCCGCCACCGTGGTGTAGGGGAACTCCTCGTGCTTGATCCAGTTCTTCTCCCGGATCTCCAGCGGGTCCATGCCGAGCTCGGCGGCCAGCTCGTCCATCAGCCGCTCGATGGCGAACGTCGCCTCCGGCCGGCCGGCACCGCGGTACGCGTCGGTCCACGCCTTGGTGGTGAACACGCCGGTGCACTCGAAGCGGTACGCCGGCATCTTGTAGATCGCCGGGAACATGAACGCCCCCAGGATCGGCACCCCGGGCGTGACCAGGCCGAGGTAGGCGCCCATGTCGGCGAGCAGCTTGACCTTGAGCCCCTGGACCACGCCGTCCCGGGTGGCCGCGATCTCCAGGTACTGGATCTGGTCCCGCCCGTGGTGGGCGGCCAGCAGGCTCTCGCTGCGGCTCTCGTTGTACTTCACCGGCCGGCCGAGGCGCTTGCCGACGATGAAGGTGATGACCTCCTCCGGCGTGACCTGGAGCTTGCCGCCGAAGCCGCCGCCGACGTCCGGCGCGACGACCCGGACCTGGTGCTCCGGCGTGCCGGTGGTCAGGGCCAGCATCAGCCGCAGGATGTGCGGCACCTGGGTGGACGACCAGAGCGTGAGCACGTCACCGGTCGGGTCGCAGACGACCGCCCGCGGCTCCATGAACGCCGGGATCAGCCGCTGCTGGACGAAGCGGCGCTTGACGACGACCTCGGCGTTCGCGAAGGCCTCGTCCGTCGACGTCCCCGTACCGGCCTCACCGGCGTCGAAGATCCAGTCGAACGACCTGTTGGTGCCCTTGTCGGAGTGCACGAGATCGGCGCCGTCGGCCAGCGCCTCCTCCATGTCGAGGACCACGGGCAGCTGCTCGTACTCGACCTCGATGGCCTCCAGGGCGTCCGTGGCGGACGCGCGGTCCCGCGCCACGACCACGGCGACGGCCTCGCCGCTGAAGTGGACCTCGTCCACGGCGAGTGCCGGGTGGTCCGGGGTGACCATGTCCGGGGTGACGGGCCAGGCGCACGGCAGGCTGCCCTGCTCGGCGGCGAGATCGCGGCCGGAGAAGGCGGCGACCACGTTCGGGCTCTCGAGGGCCGGGCTCACGTCGATGCTGGTGATCCGGGCGTGCGCCATCGGGCTGCGGAGGATCGCGATGTGCAGCATGCCGGGGAGGGTGATGTTGTCGGTCCACCGGGTGCGGCCGACGATCAGGCGGGCGTCCTCCTTGCGGCGGCGGGACTGCCCGATCTCGGCGGCCGGGACGGCGTCGGTGACGGTCACTGCTGGACCCCCTGGCGCATGTCGGCCGCCGCGGCGCGGACGGCCTTGACGATGTTCTGGTAGCCGGTACAGCGGCAGAGGTTGCCCTCGATGCCCTCCCGGACCTCCGCCTCGGACGGGTCCGGGTTGTCCTTCAGGAGGTCCACCGACGCCATGATCATCCCGGGTGTGCAGTAACCGCACTGGAGCCCGTGCTGCTCGTGGAACGCGCGCTGAACCGGGTGGAGCGTGCCGTTCTCGGCAAGCCCCTCGATGGTGGTCACCTCGCCGCCGTCCGCCTGTACGGCGAGGACGGTGCAGCTCTTGGCGCTGCGGCCGTTCAGCAGGACGGTGCACGCTCCACAGTTGCTCGTGTCACAGCCGACGACCGTCCCGACCTTGCCGAGACGGTCGCGCAGGTAGTACACGAGAAGTTGCCGGGGTTCCACGTCGTCGGTGTACGAGACGCCGTCCACGTTGACGTGAATTCGGTTCATACGCCCTCTCCTCCTTGACCCGGACGGGCGGTGCCCGCCACGCATGCCCGGGATCTGGCCGCGCACAGCCACGACCGCCACACCCGAGGCGTGGCCGCCGAAAGCGTTCCCGGGTCCTGTAGCCAATCCGAATGTGACACGCGACACAAGGGGGCGCGACGAATCCGTCACAAGTTGGGCGGACAGTCTGGATCAGACGGTGCGGTTCGGACGGCGCCGACACGCTGCTCAGCGGGGCGGCGGACCGCCGGACACGCGTGGAGGATCTCTGTCCCGCGACACGCCGAAGCGCCCGGGGAGGGCTCCCCGGGCGCTTGGGTCGAACGAGCCGATCAGGCGTACGAGCGGAAGCCCCGCTTGGTCTTGCGGCCGAGGTACCCGGCCGTGACCAGGTGCTCCAGCAGCGGCGCCGGCGCGAAGCCGGGCTCGCGGAACTCCAGGTACAGCTCCCGCTCGATCGCGAGCGACACGTCGAGCCCGACGACGTCGAGCAGCTCGAACGGCCCCATCGGGTACCCGCAGCCGACCTTCATCGCCGAGTCGATGTCGTCGCTGGACGCGTAGTGCGCCTCCAGCATCCGCACGGCGTCGTTCAGGTACGGGAAGAGCAGCGCGTTGACGATGAACCCGGACCGGTCACCGCACTCGACCGGGTGCTTGCCGATGCGCTCGCAGACCGCGCGGACGGTCGCGACGACCTCGGGCGAGGTGGAGACCGTGGAGACGATCTCGACCAGCTTCATGATCTGGGCGGGGTTGAAGAAGTGCATGCCCACCACGTCGGCCGGACGCGACGTCGCGGCGGCGCACTCGATGACCGGCAGCGACGACGTCGTGGTGGCGAGCACCGCGCCGGGCTTGCAGATCTCGTCGAAGTTCGCGAACAGCGCCTGCTTGACCGACAGCTCCTCGACGACCGCCTCGATGACGAGGTCCACGCCGGAGAGGTCGTCCACGGTCACCGACGACGTGATCCGGGCGAGCGCCGCGTCCCGGTCCGCCTCGGCGAGCTTGCCGCGCTGGACGGCCTTCTCCAGCGACTTCTCGATGGCCGCGCGGACCCGAGCGCACTTCTCCTCGCCGCGGGCCACGAAGATCACGTCGTACCCGGCCTTGGCGATGACCTCGATGATGCCGGTCGCCATCGTCCCGGAGCCGACGACGCCGATGCTCGTGACCGAGCGGGCCCCGCCGGCGGTCTCGCCCCGCACCGGGGTCAGCGCGTCCGCCACGACCTCGTGCGAACCCGGCTTGTCGTAGCTGTAGAAGCCGCGACCGGACTTCCGGCCGAGCAGCCCCGCGGTCACCATCTGCTTGAGGACCGGCGACGGCGCGTGCAGGCGGTTCCGGCCCTGCTTGTACATCGTGTCGAGGATCTCGTACGCGGTGTCGATGCCGATGAGGTCCATCAGCGCGAGCGGGCCCATCGGGAGCCCGCAACCGAGCTTCATCGCGGCGTCGATGTCCTCGCGGGACGCGTACCGGGACTCGAAGAAGTTGACCGCGTGGTTCAGGTAGCCGAACAGCAGCGCGTTGGCGATGAAACCGGCCTTGTCCCCGACCGTCACGTCGGTCTTGCCGAGGCGCTGCGCGAGGGCCTCGACGTCCTCGACCACCTGCTCGTCGGTGACCACCGTGCGGATCACCTCGACCAGCTTCATGACCGGCGCCGGGTTGAAGAAGTGCATGCCGATGACCCGGCTCGGTCGGCTCGTCGACACCGAGATCTCCGTGACCGACAGCGACGAGGTGTTGGTCGCCAGGATCGTGTCCGGCGGGCAGATGCGGTCGAGCTGGCTGAACACGCTCTGCTTGAGGTCGAGGCGCTCGGGGACCGCCTCGATCACCAGCTGGGCGTCGGCGAGGTCGCTCAGCGAGGTGGAGTACCGGATCCGGCCGAGCAGCGCCGCCTGGTCCTCCTCGGACAGCTTGCCGCGGGCGACCGCGCGCGAGGTCGAGTCGTCGACGTGACCGCGGCCCGTCTCCACCGCCGCGTCGTTCACCTCGACCGCGACGACATCGAGCCCGGCTCGGGCGAACACCTCGGCGATGCCCGCACCCATGGTGCCGAGCCCCACCACTCCGACCTTCGCGAACTCGCGTGCCACCGTCGCCGCCTCCACCGTCGTCACCCACCTGAACGATCGCTCAGTGTGATGAATGAGTCTTCCACGGAACCCCGCCTCGCCCACGGTGAGGTTCGACATATTCTTTGCCCGCACGAGCGGGTAGCCAGGAGGGGCACGTTGACGATCGAACCGGCAGAGACGCGGATGGACGAGATGTCCGATGCCATCACCGAGCTGGCCCTGCTGCTCGTGGACGATGTCGACCTCACGGGGATGCTCCAGCGGGTCGCGGACCTCGCCGCACGGACGATCCCGGACTGCGACAGCGCCGGCGTGACGCTGGTCGAGCAGGGCCGGCCGACCACCTTCGCCGCCACCGACCGCCGGACGCTCACGGTCGACGAGGCGCAGTACGCCGCCGGCGACGGTCCGTGCCTGCGGGCCTACCGCACCCGGTCGGTCCAGCGGGTCGCCGCCGGTACGGCGCAGGCGCGCTTCCCCGCCTTCGCCGAGGCCGCTGAGCACGCGGGCATCCACAGCTTCCTCGCCGCGCCGCTCGTCGTGCGCGGCGAGGGCATCGGCTCGCTGAACCTGTACTCCGAGGCCCACCACGGCTTCGCGGAGGTCGACGAGGCGGTCGTCCTGCTGTTCGCCGCCCAGGGGTCGGTCGCGGTCGCCAACGGCCGGCTGTACCACCGGGCGAACGCGGTGTCCCAGCAGCTGGAGCGCGCGATGGACAGCCGCGCGGTGATCGAGCAGGCCAAGGGCGTACTCATGGCGACGATGGCGATCGAGTCGGACGAGGCGTTCGCCGTCCTGCGCCGCGCGTCGCAGCACGAGAACCGCAAGCTGCGGGAGCTCGCGGCGGAGGTCGTGGCGGCGGCCTCGGCGGGCCGCCCGGCCGAACTGCGCACCGGCTGAGTCCTGTCCCAGTTTTCCCGCGTTGATCATGGACTTTGCAACACGACACGCTGGCGTGTCTGTTGCAAAGTCCATGATCAACGCGGTGTGGGGCGAGGCGAGGCGCGCGTCCACAGGTCGCTTCGCCGTCCACAGCTTTCCCCCGGCGCCGCACAGCGCACGCCGTGGGCCGCAGGCTCTCCGGTATGGCTTGCGACAACCAGCGCTGGCGTGCGGCCGCCGAGGCCCAGGATGGCGTCCTCACCCAGGCCCAGGCCCTGCGTTCGGGCCTCTCCCGCTCGGACATCTGGGTCCGGCAACGGCGCGGTGAGTGGAGGCGGCTGCTCCGCGGTGCATTTCTCATCGATGCGGAGCTGTACCAGGAGGTGCCCGACCGGGCCTGGATTCGCGCCGCGGCTCTGACCGTGCCGGACGGCGCCGTGTCCGGGCGCAGCGCCGCCGCCCTGCTGGGCCTCGGCGGGCTCGACCTGACGCCCGGCCCCGTCGAGATCGCCCTGCCGTCCGGGTGGCCCGTCGTCGCGCAACCGGGGCTGTCGATCCGACAGGTGGCCGTCCGGCCCGAGCACGTCACGGCGGTCGACGGCATGCGGGTCACCTCGCCGCCGTGGACGGTCGGCGACCTCCTGCTGCGGCTCCACCGGTACGAGGGCGTGAGCATGCTCGACGCGGCCCTGCACGACGGGCACCTCACTGAGGCCGACCTCGCCGGGTTCGAGGCGCTCCTGGCCCACCGCCCCGGGGTGCTGGCCGCCCGGACGCGGCTTGCCGAGTGCGACGGCCGCGCGGAGTCCCCGCTGGAGACCCGGGTGCGCCTGATCTGCTGCGACGGCGGGGTACCGCCGGACACGCTCCAGCAGCCGGTCGTCGACCACTGGGGAACAGTCCTGGGCTACGGCGACCTGGCCTGGACCGGTGGACGCCTGATCGCGGAGGCCGACGGGCGGTACGCCCACGACTCGGTGCCGGCGGCGTACCGGGATCGCGAGCGGGCGAACGACTTCCGCGGCAGCGGGTGGACCATCGTGCGCTTCACCTGGGACGACACGCGCCGCCCGCGCTACATCGTCTCGGTGGTCCGCCGCGCCCTGGCGGTGGCCGCGTGACCGCCTCTCCCGCGTTGATCATGGACTTTGCAACACGACACGCGGGCGTTTCTGTTGCAAAGTCCATGATCAACGCGGAGGGGGGGCACGCGAGGGAACTAGAAGAGGCGCAGGCCGTCGTCCGCCAGCCCCCGCAGGGCCTGGTAGTCCAGGGTCACGCACCGGATTCCCCGGTCGCTGGCGAGCACCTTCGCCTGGGGCTTGATCTCCTGGGCCGCGAAGACGCCGGCCACCGGCGCGATCAGCGGATCCCGGTTGAGCAGCTCCAGGTACCGCGTGAGCTGCTCGACGCCGTCGATCTCGCCCCGGCGCTTGATCTCGATCGCCACCGTCTTCCCCGCGGCGTCCCGCGCCAGGATGTCCACCGGCCCGATCGCGGTCGGGTACTCGCGCCGTACCAGCGTCCACCCGTCCCCGAGCGTGCCGATCTGGGCGGCCAGCAGCTCCTGGAGATGCGCCTCGACGCCGTCCTTGACCAGTCCGGGGTCCACGCCGAGCTCATGGGACGAGTCGTGCATGACCTCGTCGAGGGTGATCACGAGCTGCTCGCCCGCCTTGTTGACCACCCGCCACACGCCGTCGGTCTCCAGGATCTTGCACGGCGGGCTCATCCAGTTCAGCGGCTTGTACGCGCGGTCGTCGGCATGGATCGACACCGACCCGTCCGCCTTCACGAGGAGCAGCCGCACGGCCGTCGGAAGGTGGGCGGTCAGGCGGCCGACATAGTCGACGGAGCAACGAGCAATCACCAGGCGCACGACGGCGAGGTTACCGGCCGCCTCACTTCACCCCACCGGCGGTCAGGCCCGACACGAGGTGCCGCTCGATCAGCGCGAACAGCACGACGACCGGCAGGATGCCCACCAGCGACACCGCGAAGACGTACTGCCACGCCGCGTCGTACTGGCCGACGAACCGGGTCAGTGCCACCGTGAGCGGCACCTTGTCCGCGCTGGAGAGCACCACGAGGCTGGCCGCGAACTCGTTCCAGCACGCGATGAACGTGAAGATCACCGTCGTCACGATCCCCGGCCGGGCGAGCGGCAGCATGATGCGCCGCAGCGCGCCGAGCCGGCCGCAGCCGTCCAGCCACGCGGCCTCCTCCAGCTCGCGCGGGACGGCCGAGAAGAAGCTGTGCAGGATCCACACCGCGAACGACAGGTTGAACGCCGCGTTCACCAGGATCATCGCCGCCCAGGTGTCCAGCAGGCCGAGCACCGCGAACTCCCGGAACAGCCCCGCCGCCAGCACGGTCGGCTGGAGCAGCTGGGTGACCAGCACCAACAGCAGGAACGGCAGCCGCAGCCGGAACCGGAACCGCGCCGTGTAGTACGCCGCGGGCAGCGCCGCCGCGAGCACGAGCGCGGTGGCGCACACCGAGATCACCACGCTGGACAGCAGGTTCTGCGGCAGGGGCGTCTCCGGCGTGCCCCACATCGTCACGAAGTTGCCCGGCGACGGGTCCGCGGGCAGGTACGTCGGCGGTACGCGAAGGATCTCGGCCCGCGTCTTCAGCGCCCCGACCAGCATGACCAGATACGGCGCGAGGAACACGGCCGCGATCACGGCACCGGCCGCGGACAGCCCCCGGCGGCGGGGCACTCAGTCCTCCCGCATCGGCCGGGCCACCCGCAGGTAGCCGGCGATGACCGCGGCGATCACGAGGAAGTTCACGACGCTGAGCGCGCTCGCCGTGTCCACCTGCCGGTCCGCCTGGATGAGCTTGAACGTCAGCGAGGTGGTGGTGTCCGCGTCGTACCCGGGCAGTGCCCCGGTCATCGTGCGCAGGATCGGCAGCGAGTTGAAGACGTTGATGACGTTGATGATCGCGGCGACCGCGAGCGCGGGCCGGAGCATCGGGAACACCACCGAGCGGTACGCCGCGAGCCGGCCGGCCCCGTCCATCGTCGCCGCCTCCAGGATGTCCCGCGGGATCGTCGCGAGCCCGGCGAGCACGACGTAGGTGGTGAACGGGACGGAGACGAACACCCCGACCCCCATCGCCCACAGGAACGCCGACAGCGGCGTCTTCAGCGGGCCGGTGCCCGGGTCGGCGAGGCCCACGTCCACCAGCGCGTGGGTGATGATCCCGTAGAACGGGTCGAGGCCGTACACGAACACGGTCGACGTCATCACCACCGACGCCGCCCACGGGACGACGAGCGCGAGCCGCACGGCCCGTCGCCCCGGGAATCGCTGGTGCAGGAACTGTCCCAGCGCCAGCGACAGCACCAGGGTCAGCCCGACCACGCCGGCGACCCAGACCGCCGTGTTGGCGAGCACCCGCGGCAGCTCCGCCCGGCCGAACACCGCCACGAAGTTCCCGAGCCCCGCCGGTCCGGTGTCGACGCCGAACTCACTGATCCGCCGGAACGACGTGTAGACCATGTATCCGGCGGGGAACAGCACGACTCCCCCGATGAGGCCGAGACACGGCGCGAGACACGGCAGGGCCGCGAGGGACCGTCTCACCGGGACGCGTCGTCCGCCCGCCGCTGGATCTCCGCGAGCACCGCCGCCGGTTCCTTGCCCTGTGCCACCTGGCCGATGAGCGACTGGATCGCGCCCTGCGTCGCCGACCACGCCGTGTTGGTGCTCGGGTAGAACTTGGCGTTCGGCAGCGTGGCCAGGAAGTCGGCGAGCCGGGGGTCGCCGGTCATCGCGCCGGCGCCGGACTTGGTCGTCGGGATGAAGCCCTCGGTGCGCACGAAGCGCACGTAGTTGTCGCGGTCGTAGACGAAGTCGACGAACTTGCGGACCGTGGCCTGCTGGGAACCGTCGTTCCTGAACGCCATCAGGTGGTCCGCCACGCCGAGCGTGACGGGCCGACCGTCGCGGGTCGGGATCGGCGCGGTTCCCCACCGCAGCGCCGGGTTCTTGGCCCGGATCTGGCCCGGCGTGACGACGAGGCCCTCGATCATCCCCAGCTTGCCCTGGATGAAGACGTTGAGGAGCGGGGTGCGGTTCGTGGCGCCGGGATCGGGCTGGGTGGCGTTCTCGCGGACCATCGTCTGCAGCTGGCGCACGCCCGCGAGGTTCTCCGGGGTGTCGACGGTGATCTTCCCGTCGCGGACCCAGTCTCCGCCCGCGCCGAACGTCCAGATCGACGTCTCGGCCTGCGCCTCCTCGCGGCCCAGCGGCATCCCGTAGCCGTACACCCCGCCACCCAGCGCCGAGATCTTCTTCCCGTCGGCGAGCAGGTCGGCCCAGGTCTTCGGCGGCGCGGCGATCCCCGCCCGCGCGAAGAGGTCCCGGTTGTAGAACAGCGTCCGCGTCGAGGCGATCAGCGGGAACGCGTACTGCGTGCCGTCGATCCCGGCGTTCGCCCTGAAGCCGTCCTGCAGGTCGGTGAGGGTCGCGGGTGAGGCGACCTCGTCGGCCCGGTACAGCAGATCGTCCTTCGCGAACGCGGCGAAGGCGTCGATGTTCAGGATGTCCGGCGCCTGGCCGCCCTGCACCCTGGTACGGACGACGTCGTTGATGTCGTCCCAGCTCTGCACCTCCAGCCGGACGTGGCTCCCGGGGTTCGCCCGCTCGAACCGCGAGATCAGGTCCGTCCAGTACGGCTTGGTGTGGTCGCTGTACGACGGGACGAGCAGGGTGATGTCCCCGGTGCCCCCACCGCTCCCGCCACCACAGGCCGCGGCGACGAGTACCAGCACCGCGGCCGACGCCCGGAGCAGTCGCCTGAGTCGCATCCGTCCTCCGCTCGACCTGACCGGGCGCCAGGCGGGCGATCCTGCTGGCTCCGCGCACCGCCGTCAACACCCCCGGCCCGGGGGCAGCTCCGTGCCACGGCCGACGCCGCTCCGCACACCCGTCCGGAACCTCCGTCGGGGAGACTGCCGGGGTGCTCACCCTCGGCGGCGCCCGCGTCGTGCTCCCGGACCGGGTCCTCGACCCCGGCGTCGTCTACATCGACGGCGACCGGATCGTCGCGGTGGAGCGGGGCGCCACCGCCGCCCCGACGGGCGCCGTCGACCTCACCGGGCACACCCTCGTGCCGGGTCTGGTCGACCTGCACGTCCACGGCGGGGGCGGCGGCTCGTTCCCGGCCGCCGATCCGGACGGGGCCCGTACGGCGGCGGCGTACCACCTGCGGCACGGCACGACGAGCACGGTGGCGAGCCTGGTGACCGCGGCGCCCGAGGACCTGCACAGGGCCGTGACCGTCCTGGCCGGCCTCTGCGAGGACGGGACCCTCGCCGGGATCCACCTGGAGGGACCGTTCCTCGCGGCGGCGCGCTGCGGCGCGCACGACCCCGTGCTGCTGCGCGCCCCGGACCTGGCGCTGCTCGACCGCCTGCTGGCCGCGGGTCGCGGTCACGTCCGGCACGTCACGGTCGCCCCGGAGCTGCCCGGTGCGATGGAGCTGATCGCCCGCCTGCGCGACCGCGGGGTCGTGGCCGCGGTCGGTCACACCGACGCGACGTACGCGCAGACCACCGCCGCCTTCGTCGCGGGTGCCGGCCTGGTGACCCACCTGTTCAACGGGATGCGGCCGCTGCACCACCGCGACCCGGGGCCGGTCGCGGCGGCGCTGGCGCGGCCCGGCGTGGTGTGCGAGGTGATCGGCGACGGGGTGCACCTGGCCGACCAGGTGGTCACCCTGCTGTTCGCCACCCTCGGGCCGGACCGGATCGCGCTGGTCACCGACGCGATGGCCGCCGCCGGGTGCGCGGACGGGGCGTACACGCTCGGCACGCTGGCCGTGGCGGTACGGGACGGCGTCGCCCGTACCGCGACGGGCGCCATCGCGGGCGGGACGGCCACGCTGGCCGACGTGCTGCGCCGGGCGGTACGTGCCGGCGTACCGCTCCTCGACGCCGTCCGGGCCGCCACGCTCACCCCCGCGCGCGCCGTCGGGCTCGAGGACCGTGGGGCGATCACGCCGGGGCGCCGGGCCGACCTGTGCGTGCTCGACGCCGACCTCCGGCCCGCCGCCGTGCTGCGGGCCGGAGCCTGGGTCAGCTCAGCGAGTTGGCCTCGCGGACCACGGAGACGATCCCGGCCATGATGTCGGTCAGCTCGTAGTCCTTCGGGGTGAACACCCGGGCCACGCCCGCCGCGCGCAGCCGCGCCGCGTCGCCCTCCGGGATGATCCCGCCGACGATGACCGGCACATCGGTGAGCCCGGCCTCCCGGAGGCCGTCGAGGACCGCCGGTACCGCGTCGAGGTGGGACCCGGACAGGATCGACAGCCCGACGACGTGGACGTCCTCCTCCACCGCCGCGGCGACGATCTGCGCCGGGGTGAGGCGGATGCCCTGGTAGACGACCTCGAACCCGGCGTCCCGGGCGCGGACCGCGATCTGCTCGGCGCCGTTGGAGTGGCCGTCGAGGCCCGGCTTGCCGACCAGCAGTCGCAGCTTGCCGCCCAGCTCGGCACCGGTCTGCGCCACGCTCTCGCGCACCGCGGCGAGCTTGTCGGCGGCGTTCCCGTCGAGCCCCCCGGCGTGGCCGGCCGCGCCGCCGACGCCGGTGGGGGCGCGATACTCCCCGAAGACCTCCCGCAGGGCACCGGCCCACTCGCCGGTCGTGACGCCGGCGCGGACACAGGCCACCGTCGCGGCCATCAGGTTGGTGTCGGTCTTGGCGGCGTCACGCAGCTCGGTCAGCGCCATCTCGGCCGCCGGCTCGTCGCGCTGTGCCCGCCAGGCCTGCACGTTGTCGACCGCGTTCTGCTCGACGGCCGGGTCGACCGTCATGATCGCGCGCTCGATGTCGGCGAGCAGCGGGTTCGGCTCGGTGGAGGTGAACCGGTTGACGCCGACGACGATCTCCTCGCCGGACTCCATCCGGCGGCGCCGCTCGGCGAGCGACCCCACGAGCTGGCTCTTCATGTACCCGGACTCGACGGCCGCGACCGCTCCCCCGAGCTCCTGTACCCGGGCGATCTCCGCGCGGGCGCCCTCGACCAGGGACTGCACCTTGGCCTCGACGACATGCGACCCGGCGAAGATGTCCTCGTACTCCAGCAGGTCGGACTCGTACGCGAGGACCTGCTGGAGCCGCAGCGACCACTGCTGGTCCCACGGGCGGGGCAGGCCGAGCGCCTCGTTCCAGGCCGGCAGCTGCACCGCCCGCGCCCGGGCGTCCCGGGACAGCGTGACGCCGAGCATCTCCAGCACGATGCGCTGGACGTTGTTCTCCGGCTGCGCTTCCGTGAGACCGAGCGAGTTCACCTGCACGCCGTAGCGGAAGCGCCGGTGCTTCGGGTCCTGCACGCCGTAGCGCTCCAGCGTCAGCTCGTCCCACAGCTGGACGAACGCGCGCATCTTGCACATCTCCTCGACGAACCGCATACCGGCGTTCACGAAGAAGGAGATCCGCGCGACAACCTCGCCGAAGCGCTCCTGCGGCACCTGGCCCGAGTCGCGGACCGCGTCCAGCACGGCGATCGCCGTACACATCGCGTAGGCGAGCTCCTGCTCCGGCGTCGCCCCGGCCTCCTGCAGGTGATAGCTGCAGATGTTGGTCGGGTTCCACTTCGGCATCGTGGCGACGGTGTACGCCACGGTGTCGGTGATCAGGCGCAGGCTCGGGCCGGGCGGGAAGACGTAGGTGCCCCGGGAGAGGTACTCCTTGATGATGTCGTTCTGGGTGGTGCCGCCCAGCTGCGCGACGTCGGCGCCCTGCTCCTCGGCCACGACCTGGTACAGCGCGAGCAGCCACATGGCCGTCGCGTTGATGGTCATCGAGGTGTTCATCTTCTCGAGCGGGATGCCGTCGAAGAGCTGCCGCATGTCACCGAGGTGGGAGATCGGCACGCCCACCTTGCCCACCTCGCCGCGGGCCAGCTCGTCGTCGGGGTCGTACCCCGTCTGCGTCGGCAGGTCGAAGGCGACCGAGAGACCGGTCTGACCCTTCTCCAGGTTCCGCCGGTACAGCGCATTCGATTCCGCGGGCGAGGAATGACCCGCGTAGGTGCGGATCACCCACGGGCGGTCGCGCTCACCGGGCTTCGTCGGGTAGGGCATGGGCACCTCCGGCTCCCGTGGGGACCTCCCGAGTCTACTGGCGAGTAACGATCCAGCGGGCGGTGACCTCGGTCACGGTACGGCGCCCTCCGCGGGCAGGACGCCGTCCAGCCCGAGCACCCGGAGCAGTCGCGCCACCCGGGGTGGCGTCCCGCGGAGCACCATCGGACGGCCGGCGCGGCCGGCCCGGCGGGCGGTGCCGAAGAGCATCCCGAGCCCGATCGCGTCCACCAGGACCACGTCGGTGAGATCGACGACGAGTACGCCGGTGCCCTCGTCGACGGCGCGGTGGAGCACCTCACGGCAGGTCGCGACCGTCGCACCGTCCACCCGCCCGGTCAGCGTCACCACCGATCCGGCCGCGTCGGGCCGTACCGCCGTCACCACCATGCCGTCACCGCCGTTCGCTCCCACATCCGTGCAGACGCACCGAGTGTGGATCCGGTTGCCGGACGGGCGCAGTCGATTTCCCGACGCTAGAGCAGATCGAGCTCCGGCCGCCGGTACAACACCCGGTCGAGGCCGGTGACGTGCAGGACCGCGGCCACCCGACGGCTGGGCCGGATCACCCGGAGGTCCCGTCCCCGCGCGGCCGCCCGCCGGTGCGCCCCCATCAACACCCCGAGCCCGACCACGTCCATCCGCTCGACCGCGCTCAGGTCCAGCACTACCGGACCGGCGGCGAGGTCGACGGCCCGGTGCAGCTCGGCACGGAGGCCGGCCGCGGTCGTCGCCACCACGGCGATCGGCAACAGGATCGTGCCGGTGGCCGTCGAGTTGTGCAGCGTCTCGGTGCCCATGGCGCCCCCTCAGCCCGGGACGCGGCGGCAGAGCCGGGAGGTGTCCGCCACCGCGCTGCGTACGTCCAGGGTGCTGCGGGACCGCGCTCGGCCGAATCAGCCGTACGGTTCCTTCTTTCACCCATATGGAGCAGACGCGGACACTCCGAAGGCATGACGATGCTTCACCACGCAAGGATCATGCGTCGTCACTCGTAGCTGTAGAACCCCTGCCCCGTCTTCCGGCCGAGGTCGCCGGCGGTCACCATCCGGTTGAGGAGCTCCGGCGGCGCGAACTTCTCGTCCTGCGTCTCCTCGTAGATGTTCCGGGTCGCGTTGCGGAGGATGTCGACACCGGTGAGGTCGGTCGTCGTCAGCGGGCCCATCGCGTGCCCGAACCCGAGCTTGCAGGCGATGTCGATGTCCTCGGCCGACGCGACGCCGGACTCGTACAGCTTGACCGCCTCGACGACGAGCGCCGAGATGAGCCGCGTCGTGACGAACCCGGCGACGTCCCTGTTGACGACGATGCACGTCTTGCCGATCTCCTCGGCGAACGCCCGGGTGCGCGCCAGGGTCTCGTCGCTGGTCTTGTAGCCGCGGACCAGCTCGCACAGCGCCATCATCGGCACCGGCGAGAAGAAGTGGGCGCCCACGACCGATTCGGGCCGCTGCGTCACCGCGGCGATGCGGGTGATCGGGATGGCGGAGGTGTTCGACGCCAGCACGGCGCCGTCCTTGCAGATCCGGTCGAGGGCGGTGAACACCTCGGTCTTGACGTCGAGCGACTCGAACACGGCCTCCACGACGATGTCGGCGCCGGCCACGGCGTCGAGGTCGGTGACCATGGTGATCCGGCCCAGCGCGGTCTCGGCGTCCGCCGCGGACATCCGGCCCTTGGCGACGAACTTGTCATAGGAGGCCGCGATGCCGTTGCGGCCGCGGTCCAGCGCCGCGTCCGTCACGTCGCGGAGGATGACGTCCCAGCCGGCCTGGGCCGAGATCTGGGCGATACCCGAGCCCATGAGCCCGGCACCGATGACTGCGAGCCGTCCGGCCACGTGTTCCTCCTCCGTCGAAAATGTGTCGCCGAAACCTTAGTGAGCGTTCAGGCGGCGGGCGACGGCGCCCCGGAGGGTGGGATCATCGGCCCGTGCCCTTCAGCTCGAACCTCGTCGTCGCCCTCGCGGTCGTGGGCGTACTCGCCCTCGTCCTGCGGTGGGCGTACCCACGGGATCGGCCGCCACCCGCCGCGTTCCACCCGGGCGAGGACTACGGGCTGCTCACCGAGATCGTCTCGCAGGCGACCACGCCGGACGGGCGGCGGTTCCTCGCGCGGCTGCGCGAGGCTGGCGTCCGGGCGACCATGACCGCCGACCGGAACGGTGGGGTGCGCATCCTGGTGTTCCCCGACGACGCCGAACGGGCCCGCCGCGTGGTCGAGCCCTGAGCACGGTCACAGCGCCGGCGGGAGCTCCACGTCGGGCACCGTGACCCGTCGGACGTCCGCGCCCAGGCTCTCCAGCTGCGGGACGAAGTCCGGGTACCCGCGGTCGATGTGGTGCACGTCGGCGACCTCGGTGACGCCGTCGGCACACAGCCCGGCGAGGACCAGCGCGGCGCCGGCCCGGATGTCGGTGGCGCGTACCGGTGCGCCGGAGAGCACATGCTTCCCGCGGACCACCGCGTGGTGGCCGTCGGTGCGCGCGTCCGCCCCGAGCCGGGCCAGTTCGTTGACGAACATGAACCGGGCGTCGAACACGTTCTCGGTGACCATCGACGCGCCCTCGGCGACCGTGCCGAGCGCGATCGCGGGCGCCAGCAGGTCGGTGGGGAACCCCGGGTACGGCAGCGTCACGACGTCCACCGCGCGGGGCCGGTCGGCGGCCGCCACCCGGAACCCCTCCGTGCCGTACCGGGTGACCTCGGCGCCCGTGGACGCCAGCTTCTCCAGCACCACGTCGAGATGGGCGGGATCCGCGCCCCGCACCGTCACGTCGCCGCGGGTCATCGCCGCCGCGAACGCCCACGTACCGGCCACGATCCGGTCTCCCACGGTGCGGTGGGTCACCGGCCGGAGCGCGTCGACCCCGTCGACCACGATCGTCGACGTACCGGCGCCGTCGATCTGCGCGCCCATCGCGCTGAGCATCGCGCAGATGTCGACGATCTCCGGTTCCCGCGCGGCGTTGTCGATCACCGTGGTGCCCTTGGCGAGAACGGCCGCGGTCACGATGTTCTCGGTCGCGCCGACCGAGGGGAACTCGAGCACGATGTCCGCGCCGCGCAGCCGGTCGACGGAGGCGATCACGAAGCCGTGCTCGT
Organism: Actinomycetota bacterium; assembly: GCA_030840805.1. GTDB lineage: Bacteria > Actinomycetota > Actinomycetes > Mycobacteriales > HKI-0501 > JAVEDU01. Next base: position 17,874 of record JAVEDU010000108.1, on the reverse strand, counting down.
TGGTGATCTCGGCGCCCATCCGCTCGAGCCCGGCGATGTGCATGTCCAGTCCACGCGAGCCGATGGCGTCACCGCCGGGCAGCGCGACCTTGACGTGCCCGCAGCGGGTCAGCAGCGGTCCGAGGACGCAGATCGACGCGCGGAGCTGCCGGACCAGGTCGTAGTCGGCCTCGGTGCGGGGTTCCGCCGGTACGTCGATGACCAGCGTGTCCCCGTCGGCGACGACATCGCAGCCGAGCCGGCGGAGCACCTCGCTCATGATCGTGACGTCGAGGATGCGCGGGATGTTCGTGACCTCGGTCCGGCCCTCCGCGAGCAGGGCGGCGGCCATCAGCTTGAGGACGCTGTTCTTGGCGCCCACCACCGTGACCTCACCGGCCAGGCGCGCACCGCCGGCGACCCTCAGTATTTCCACCGCGCCATCGTAGGTGAGCCGGCCGGTCGCGACGCGCCGCCCCGACGGGCACCGCGAAGCCGGACCGGAACGCCCCGGGAAGTGCCGAGGTCCTAGGCTCGCGACATGTCCGTGCACCTCACCCGCATCTACACGAAGACCGGCGACGACGGCACGACGGCCCTCGGCGACATGTCGCGCGTCCCGAAGACGTCGGCCCGGATCGGCGCGTATGCCGACGTGGACGAGACCAATGCCGCCGTCGGGGTGGCGCTCGCGCTCGGTGCGCTCGCCGACGACGTGCGGGCCGTCCTCACCCAGATCCAGAACGACCTGTTCGACGTGGGTGCGGACCTGTGCACCCCGGTCGTGCCCGAACCCCGGTGGGCGCCCCTGCGGGTCACCGACGCGTACGTGGAGCGGCTCGAGGGCTGGTGCGACGAGTTCAACGAGCGGCTGGCGAAGCTGGACAGCTTCATCCTGCCCGGCGGTACGCCCGGGGCGGCGCTGCTGCATGTGGCCCGCACGGTGTCGCGCCGCGCGGAACGGTCCACCTGGGCGCTGCTCGAGGACGAACCCGACCACACCAACCGGACCCCGGTGCTCTACCTGAACCGGCTCTCGGATCTGCTGTTCATCCTCTCCCGGGTCGCGAACCCGGGCGGCGACGTGCTCTGGAAGCCGGGCGGCGGCAGCTGAGACCTACCCGCCCGCCGCGCCGCCCGCCCCTACGCAGGGGAGAGTGCCGGTGGGGCTCGGCGCGCGGCGCCGACTCAGCCGGCGGCGAGGCGGCGGCCGAACCCTGACCCGGGGGGCGCCGACTCCAGCCACGACAGGAACCCGGTTTCCGCGGCCTCGGTCATCGCGAGATCGACGGGACCGGCCGGGTTGGCACACGCCAGCACGATCGACCCGGACATCAGTGCGAGGCTTTCGCCGCCGACCGGGCGGCGTCGGCTGTTCACCGACAGGTCGTGCCGGGACAGGACCCGCTTCGGACGTGGGGAGAGGCTGAAGGTGCGAAACCACTGGAGTTCGTCACCGACAAACCGCCCGACTCCGAGCGCCCAGCCGCGACCGTGCTGGCCGTCCGGGTAGAGCCGCAGGCTCATCTCCACCGTGCCGCCACCGCGGAGCAGCGTGATGCGGCGGACCAGAAACGCACCGAGGCCCGCGACGGCGACCAACGCCGTCACCGCGAACGCCTCGAGGAAGTCCATGACGCCCGTTACGGCCGGGCCGTCAGTGACCCTGCGCGTCGACTGGTTCGGCGATCTCCGCGAGGATGGAGACGCCATCCTCGGTGACCGAGACGAACCCGCCGTGGACGGTGTACGCCCGGTCGCCGCTGTCGGTCTTGATGCGAACCGTGCCGGGGTCGGCAAGCTGGCCGAGGAGCGGGGCGTGACCGGGCAGAATGCCGATCTCACCTTCGGTCGTGCGGGCGACGACCATGGACGCGTCGCCGGACCAGACCTTGTCCTCGACTGCGACCAGTTCGACGTGAAGCTGCGCCACACCGGCTCCTTCGAATGAGGGGATGTCGGGAAGTCTAGCGATCGACCGGGGCGGCAACGCACCGGGGCCGCCCCCTCCGAATCGATCATGGGGTTGTCGGCACCACCGCCCCGCGTGCCTCCCGAAAACCCCATGATCAACGCGGGTGAGACGCCGGAGGCGGCCCCGGATGACCGGGACCGCCTCCGAACGGACGTGCCGACGTGCTGGGGGTCAGGAGCGCTCGAGCTCCGCCGCCTTCTTCTCGACGTCCTCGAGGCCACCGCACATGAAGAACGCCTGCTCGGGAACGTGGTCGTACTCGCCGTTGGCCAGCGCCTTGAATGCCGTGATCGTCTCCGAGAGCGGGACGAACGAGCCCTCCAGGCCGGTGAACGCCTTCGCCACGAAGGTGTTCTGCGACAGGAACCGCTGGATGCGGCGAGCCCGGCCGACGAGGATCTTGTCCTCCTCGGACAGCTCGTCGATGCCGAGGATCGCGATGATGTCCTGCAGCTCCTTGTACCGCTGGAGGATCTGCTTGACGCGGTTCGCGACGTTGAAGTGCTCCTCGCCGATGTACTGCGGGTCGAGGATGCGGGACGTGGAGTCCAGCGGGTCCACGGCCGGGTAGATGCCGAGCTCCGAGATCGGCCGCGAGAGCACCGTGGTCGCGTCGAGGTGCGCGAACGTGGTGTGCGGGGCCGGGTCGGTGATGTCGTCGGCGGGCACGTAGATCGCCTGCATCGAGGTGATCGAGTGACCGCGCGTCGAGGTGATGCGCTCCTGGAGCACACCCATCTCGTCGGCGAGGGTCGGCTGGTAGCCGACGGCGGAGGGCATCCGGCCGAGCAGGGTCGACACCTCGGACCCGGCCTGGGTGAACCGGAAGATGTTGTCGATGAACAGGAGCACGTCCTGCTTCTGCACGTCGCGGAAGTACTCCGCCATGGTGAGCGCGGAGAGCGCGACGCGAAGACGCGTGCCCGGCGGCTCGTCCATCTGGCCGAAGACCAGGGCGGTCTTGTCGATGACGCCGGTCTCGGTCATCTCCAGGAAGAGGTCGTTGCCCTCACGGGTGCGCTCGCCCACACCGGCGAACACCGACACACCACCGAAGTTCTCGGCGACCCGGTAGATCATCTCCTGGATGAGCACCGTCTTGCCGACGCCGGCGCCGCCGAACAGGCCGATCTTGCCGCCGTTGATGTACGGCGTGAGCAGGTCGATGACCTTGATGCCGGTCTCGAGGATCTGCGTCCGGCTCTCGAGCTGGTCGAACGGCGGCGAGGGACGGTGGATCGGCCAGCGCTCGGTGATCTCGAGCGAGGACTCCTCGACGTCGAGCGGCTTGCCGAGGGTGTTCCACACGTGGCCCTTGGTCACGTCGCCGACGGGCACCGAGATCGGCGCGCCGGTGTCGGTCACCGTGGCGCCGCGAACGAGGCCGTCGGTCGGCTGCATCGAGATCGCGCGGACCATCGCGTCGCCGAGGTGCTGGGCGACCTCGAGGGTCAGCGTGCGGCTCTCGGCGTGGCCCAGAGCCTCGAGCTCGATCTCGAGCGCGTTGTAGATCTCCGGCATGCTGCCGCGACCGAACTCGACGTCGACGACCGGGCCGATGACCCGCGTGACGCGTCCGGTGTGGGCGCCGGTGCCCTCGGTCTCACTGTTGCTGGACAGGGTCTGAGTCATCAGTCGTCACTTCCTGCTGCGGCCAGAGCGTCGGCGCCGCCGACGATCTCGCTGATCTCCTGGGTGATCTCGGCCTGACGGGCTTGGTTCGCCTCACGGGTGAGGGTCTTGATGAGGGCCTCGGCGTTGTCGGTGGCGGACTTCATCGCCCGCCGCCGGGCCGCCGACTCCGACGCGGCGGAGTCGAGCAGCGCCGCGTAGATCCGGGTGTTGAGGTACTTCGGCAGCAGCGCGTCGAGCAGGGCCTCGGGGTCCGGCTCGAACTCGTACTGCGGAAGCGGACCGTCGACCTCCTCGGTCTCCTCGACCACCAGCGGCGCCATCCGCAGCGCCATCGGCGTCTGGGTGAGCATCGTCTTGAACTGCGTGAAGACGATGTGCACCTCGTCGAGGCCGAGAATCCCGTCGCCGTTCCCGTCGGAGTCGTCGGAGCCCGCCGCGAACGCGGTGATCAGGGTCTCCCCCACCTCCCGCGCGTCGGCAAACGTCGGCTTCTCCGAGAACCCGGACCAGCTCGCCTCGATCGGGCGGTTACGGAAGCGGTAGTAGTTCACACCCTTCCGACCGATCACGTAGAGCACCGGCTCCTTGCCCTCCTGCTTGAGCAGGGCCATGAGCTCCTCGGCGCGCTTGATCGCGTTGGAGCTGTACCCGCCGGCCAGGCCGCGGTCGCTGGTGATCAGCAGCACGCCGGCCCGCCGTGGCTGGGGACGTTCGACCAGCAGCGGGTGGTCCAGCGACGCCACCGACGCGAGCGCGGTGAGCACGTTGGTGATCTCGTCGGCATAGGGCCGGGACGCCACGACCCGGGCCTGGGACTTGGCGATCCGTGAGGTGGCGATGAGTTCCATCGCCTTGGTGATCTTCTTGGTCGACTGGACCGTACGGATCCGCCGGCGGAAGACGCGAAGCTGGGCTCCCATGGCTACTTCGCTGCCGGCTTCCGGACCTGGCGCTTGACGGTCTCGCGACCCTCGGCCGCCGGGTCCAGGGCGTCGGCGGGGGTGTCGTGCGCCTCCACCTTGTCCTCGCCGTGAGCGCTGAACTGGTCCTTGAACGTCTTGATCGCCGCGTCCAGCCGCTCGACGTTCTCGTCCGTCAGCTGCTTGGTCTGCCGGATCTCGTCGAGGATCCCGGACTGCTCACGCCGCAGGTAGTCCAGGAACTGGACCTCGAAGACCCGGATGTCCGAGACCTCGATGTCGTCCAGCCGGCCCGTCGTACCGGCCCAGATCGAGACGACCTGCTCCTCGACCGGGTACGGGGTGTACTGCGGCTGCTTGAGCAGCTCGACCAGGCGTGCGCCGCGGTCCAGGGCGTCGCGCGAGGCCTTGTCCAGGTCGGACCCGAAGGCCGAGAACGCCTCCAGCTCGCGGTACTGCGCCAGGTTGAGGCGCAGCGAGCCCGCGACCTTCTTCATGGCCTTCACCTGCGCGGAACCACCGACGCGGGACACCGAGATGCCGACGTTGATGGCCGGACGGACGCCGGCGTTGAACAGGTCGGTCTCGAGGAAGACCTGACCGTCGGTGATCGAGATGACGTTGGTCGGGATGTACGCCGAGACGTCGTTGCCCTTGGTCTCGATGATCGGGAGGCCGGTCATCGAACCCGCGCCGAGCTCGTCGGAGAGCTTCGCGCAGCGCTCGAGCAGGCGGGAGTGCAGGTAGAAGACGTCACCCGGGTACGCCTCGCGGCCCGGCGGGCGACGGAGCAGCAGCGACACGGCGCGGTACGCCTCGGCCTGCTTCGACAGGTCGTCGAACACGATGAGGACGTGCTGACCGTTGTACATCCAGTGCTGGCCGATGGCCGAGCCGGTGTACGGCGCGAGGTACTTGAAGCCGGCGGCGTCGGAGGCCGGAGCCGCGACGATCGTCGTGTACTCCAGCGCGCCGTGCTCCTCGAGCACGGTGCGCAGGGCCGCGACCGTCGAGCCCTTCTGGCCGATCGCGACGTAGATGCACTTGACCTGCTGCGCCGGGTCGCCGGTTGCCCAGTTCGCCTTCTGGTTCAGGATCGCGTCCAGGGCGACGGCGGTCTTGCCGGTCTGGCGGTCACCGATGATCAGCTGGCGCTGACCACGGCCGATCGCCGTCATGGCGTCGACGGCCTTGATGCCCGTCTGCAGCGGCTGCTTGACCGGCTGGCGCTCGACCACCGACGGCGCCTGGATCTCCAGGGCGCGACGGTCCTCGGCCTCGATCTCGCCGAGCCCGTCGATCGGCTGGCCGAGCGGGTTCACCACGCGGCCGAGGAAGCCGTCGCCCACCGGGACCGACAGGATGTCGCCGGTGCGGCGGACCTGCTGGCCCTCCTCGATGTGCGTCGCGTCACCGAGGATGACGACACCGATCTGGCGGACGTCGAGGTTCAGGGCGATGCCGAGGACGCCGCCCTCGAACTCGAGCAGCTCGTTGGCCATCGCCGAGGGCAGACCCTCGACCTGGGCGATTCCGTCACCGATCTCGGTGACGACGCCGACCTCCTCACGGGAGATCTCCGGCGTGTAGGAGGAGACGTAGCGCTCGATCGCACCACGGATCTCCTCGGAGGAGATGGTCAGCTCCGCCATCGTCAGCGTCCTCAGTTCTCTTTGTTATCGGAAGTGCATTTACCGGACGTCAGCGGGCGAGCGTGGCGCGGGCGTTTTCGAGCCGCCGCTTCACGCTGCCGTCGTACAGGTCGTCGCCGACCCGTACCGTCGCCCCGCCGATGATGGACGGGTCGACCTGAACCTTCAGCGAGATGTCCCGACCGTAGGTCGCGGCGAGCCGAGATGACAGCCGGGCCTCCTGCGCGTCGGTCATCGGGGCCGCGACCCGGACGTACGCGACCTCACGGTCACGCCGCTCGGCCGTCAGGAAGACGAGCCGCTCGACCGATGCCTCGAACCGCCGACCGCCGATACCGATCGCCGCAGCGAGCTCGACGAGTCGGACGGTGATCGGGTCGGCCTTGCCGGCCAGCAGCGAGCGGACGAGCTCCCGGCGCCGATCGGCGCCCGTCGCCCGGTCTCCGAGGATGCCGGCGAGCTCGGGCGAGCCGAGGACGATCCGGGAGAACCGGAACAGCTCGTCCTCGACGTCGGCGAGGTGCCCCTCGCGCTCCGCCCCGTGGAGATGGGCGTCGACGGTGAGGATCTCGGCCGCGTCCACGAGGTCCGCGGAGCTCGACCAACGACCCTCGACGAGCGCGCCCAGCACGGCCAGCGTCTGGTCGGACACCTTGCCCGACAGCACGGCGTCCAGCAGCTCACGCCGCCGCTCGCCCCGCACGCCGGAGTCGGCGAGCGCACGCCGGAGCGTGGGCTCCCGCTCGAGCAGCGCGGCGAACGCCTCCAGCTCGTCGGCGATGACCGACAGCGTGGCGGTGTCCACCGAGTGGCCGAGCTCCTGGAGCCGCTCGCGGGCGGTCTTCAGGCTCTCCCGGCTGGCGCGGTGCATCAGCGCCGCCCCGGGGTGGCGTCGAGCTCCGAGAGGAACCGGTCGATGGTGCCGGCCCGCCGCGCCTCGTCGGCGAGGGCCTCGCCGATGACGCGCTCGGCCAGCTCGACCGCAAGGTCCCCGATCTCGGCCCGGAGCTGGACGACCAGGCGCTCACGCTCGGCGGCGAGGGTCTCCTCGCCACGCTGGATGATGCGCTGGGCCTGCTCGTGCGCCTCGGTGCGGAGCTCCTCGACGATGCGGGTGCCCTCGGCACGCGCGTCGTCACGGATCTTCGCGGCCTCGGTGCGGGCCTCGGCGAGCTGCGCCTTGTACTGCTCGAGCAGGCGCTGCGCCTCGGCCTGAGCCTCCTGCGCCCGCTTGATCCCGCCCTCGATCGTCTCCTGACGGTCGCGGAAGGTCTGCTCGAACCGGGGGTACACCGCCTTCTTCAGGAAGAAGAAGAGGATGGCGAAGGCGATGACCCCGACGACCAGCTCGGCCGTGTGCGGGATGAGCGGGTTCGGCTCCTCCCCCGCTGCCAGGAATGTCACGGTGTCAGTGATCATCGTCAGAGGACGAACGCGAGGCCGATGCCGATGATGGCAAGAGCCTCAGCAAGGGCGAAGCCGAGGATGGCGATCGCCTGGAGCATGCCGCGGGCCTCGGGCTGACGCGCCACGCCGGAGATGTAGGCGGCGAAGATCAGGCCGATGCCCACGCCCGGGCCGATGGCCGCGAGGCCATACCCGATCATGTTCAGGTTGCCCAGGATGTCCACAGTGCCGTTCATGCTTGGGTGATCCCCTTCTGCGTTGGGTAATACGTCGGGAAGTCGTGCGGTCAGTGCTCTTCGGACTCGGCGCCCGCGATGTACAGGGCCGAGAGCAGCGTGAAGACATAAGCCTGCAGCAACTGCACGAAGCCCTCGAAGAACGTGAGGACGATGGCGAAGAGGAACGGGATGATGCTGGCCACGGCCAGCAGGCCGCCCTGGCCGAGCAGGAATGCTCCGCCGAACATGCACAGCATGAGCACGAGGTGACCCGCGAACATGTTCAGCGTGAGACGCAGGGTCAGCGTGACGGGCCGGATGATGACCGTCGACAGGAACTCGATCGGCGAGAGCAGGATGTACACCGGCCACGGGATACCGGGCGGGAACATCATGTTCTTGAAGTAGCCGACGAAGCCCTGCCGGCGGATCCCGATGTAGTTGAAGATCGCCCACGAGATCAGCGCCAGGACCAGCGGGAACGCAATGCGCGAGTTCGCGGGGAACAGGATCGGCGGGATGATGCCGGTCAGGTTCAGCACCGAGATGAACACGAACAGCGTGACGAGGTAGGGGACGTACTTCATCCCCTCCTTCGCGCCGATCGTGTCGCGCGCGATCCCGTTGCGGACGAAGCCGTAGATCTCTTCGCCGATGAACTGCGCCTTACCGGGCACGAGCCGCGGGTTCCGGGCGGCGGCGTAGAAGAACGCGGCGATGACGATCGCACCGAGCACGACGATGAGCATGGGCTTCGTGACAAATCCGAAGACCGGGGGGAACTCGAAATCGGCGGGCCCGGGGGCGACGAATCCGTTGCCTCCTGCGGCGAGCACGACGCTCACGGCTTCTCCTCCTCGGCGGGGGGCGCAGCGGACGGTCGAGGACCACGCTCCGCGGGGGTTCTGTCGTGGCGCGCCGCACCGGGCGTTCCAGACTGTGGCCTACCGTACCGGAGGTATACGACGAGAGTTCCGAGCACCCCCCCGATCAGGATTCCGACGCCGGCGAAGACCTCGATTCCGGTCCACTTCGACACCCCCCAGCCGATCACGCCCCACAGCAGGACACCGGCCATGATGGAACTCATCGCCGACCACGGATCGAACTGCGGGTAATGCGCGTCGCCCCACCGGGACACCGGTTTCCGGGCCGGCTCCGGACGGTCGGGTACGGGAGTGTCCGGTGTGGACCGAGGTACGTCGTCGTCGCTCATCGGCCGGTCCCGATCGGCTCGATGGTGGGCCGCCGGGACGTCACGTGCCCGACCACCTCCACCGCGCTCCACATCAGGGCGCCGAGGATGATCGTCGCGCCGACCGCCCGCGGCTCGATCCACGAGACGTCGCGCAGCGCCGCGAGGGCCATCAGCATCAGCACGAGGCGAACGGAGTAGTTCACCACGAGCACCGCAAAGCCCACGGCCGCGGGCACCCGGTCTCCGAGCCGGACCGGGAGCCGGCCGCCGACCAGGAACGCCGCGACGAGCAGCAGGCCCACCACGGACCCGAGCAGCGCGGGCAGGCCGCCGAGCGCGGCCGAGCCGGCGAGCAGCAGGACGACGAGCGCCGCGCCGCCACCGGCGAGGGCGCGGCGGTTCCGCAGGAGCGGGTGACGACCGCCGCGGCGCGGGGCGCTGACAGCCATGGGTTCGCCTCCGGTCGGTGCGACGGCGCGCGGCCTCGGCCGCCGCCCGCGGTGTCGTCAGGGGTTGTCCGGCCGCGGTAGCGGCCGGTACCGAAATCTATCGCACCTCGTCCGGGCGCCCGGTCGGGCGGACCGCGTCAGTCGCGCGGGTAGGCGGGGCAGCGCCCCACCAGCTCCCCGACGGCCCGCGCAAGCTCCGGCGCCGCCGTGCCGTCGGCGTCCCGCACCGCCCGGCCGATGAGCGAGGCGACCTCCTTCATGTCGTGCTCGGTCATCCCCTGCGTCGTCACGCTGGGCGTCCCGACGCGGATGCCCGAGGCGACCATCGGCTTCTCCGGGTCGTACGGGATGGCGTTCTTGTTGAGCGTGATGCCCGCGGCGTCGCAGCGCGACTCGGCCTCGGCGCCGGTCACCCCGGTCTCGCGCAGGTCGATGAGCGCGAGATGGGTGTCGGTACCCCCGGAGACGGGTCGCATCCCCTCGGCGGCGAGGCCCTCCGCGAGTGCCTGGCTGTTGCGGACGACCTGCCGGGCGTAGTCCCGGTACGCGGGCCGCTGGGCCTCCCGGAGCGCGACCGCCTTCGCCGCGACGGAGTGCATGAGCGGGCCACCCTGGCTGAACGGGAACACGGCCTTGTCGATGCGCTGGGCGAGGTCCGCCCGGCACAGCAGCATCCCGCCGCGTGGCCCCCGCAACACCTTGTGCGTGGTGAACGAGACGACGTCCGCGTACGGCACCGGCGACGGGATCACGCCGCCGGCCACCAGGCCGATGAAGTGCGCGGCGTCCACCAGCAGGTACGCCCCCACCTCGTCGGCGATCTCGCGGAACCGGGCGAAGTCGATCAACCGCGGGTACGCCGTCGCGCCGCAGATGATCATCTTCGGCTGGTGCTCGAGCGCGAGGTCACGGACCTCGTCGTAGTCGATCAGCTCGGTGTCCCGGCGCACCGTGTACCCGACGGTGTCGAACCAGCGGCCGGAGAAGTTCACCTTGCTGCCGTGGGTGAGGTGCCCGCCGTGCGGCAGCGACATCGCGAGAACGGTGTCGCCGGGGACGAGCAGCGCCGCGTACGCCGCCAGGTTCGCGCTCGCGCCGGAGTGGGGCTGGAGGTTGGCGTGGTCGGCGCCGAACAGTTCGAGGGCGCGGGCGATGCCGATCTCCTCGGCGCGGTCCACCTGGGCGCAGCCGCCGTAGTACCGCCGGCCGGGGTAGCCCTCGGCGTACTTGTTGCTCAGCGTCGAGCCGAGCGCGGCGAGGACGGCGGGCGAGGTCAGGTTCTCGCTGGCGATGAGCTGGAGGCCACCACGGAGCCGGTCGAGCTCGCCGAGGACCACCTCGGCGATCTCGGGGTCCTCGGCGGCCAGCGCGTCGAAGTCGGGTCCCCAGAACGGAGTGCTCATCGGGCGTGCTCCTCGCTCGCGGCGGGCCGATGAGCCACCCTACTTGCTGTGGGGTCAACTGCCCGAGATCAGCCGATCACGGTCCGGCAAGGCCCGTGACCAGCGGCGCGAGGTGCCGCTCCACGGCGTCCGCGGTCCGCATGAAGACCGGCTCCCCACGTCCCCACGGATCGCCCAGGTCGTCGGCCGGGTCCGGCAGCGCACCGTCGCGGCGGGCGTCCACGGCGGCCACCAGCGCCCGACCGCGGGCCGCGACCGCCGCCGCGGTGGGGGCGTACGACGGCAGCGCCGCGAGGTCGACCTGTGCGGCCAACCGGCCGAACTCGCCGAGCACGAACGTGCGCTCCGCCGCCGCGGGCACCATCCGCACGACGAACTCCACCTGCTCCGCCGTGGCGGTGAGCACCAGGTCGCTGCCCGTGACGAACTGGGGCAGGAGGCCCCGGGCGCGGAACGAGTCCGGGTCGCCCCCGCGGGCGCGGACCTGCCGGGCGGCGGGCGGGTTCATCGGCTCGCCCTCGTGCCAGTCCCCGGTCCCGGCGCCGTGCGAGACGATCAGGTCGCGGGCGCCCGCACCCAGCCGGGCGACCAGCAGCCGCTCCGCCATCGGCGACCGGCAGATGTTGCCCATGCAGACGTGCAGGACGGTGAACGGTCTCACCCGGTGCTCGCCTCCAGCTCCGGTACGACCTTGCGTAGCTCGTCGAGCCCCACGGCGCCGAGCCGCAGCACCCGGGGCACGTCCCGCGTCACGTCGACGATCGTCGACGGGACCTGGGCGCCGCCCTCCCCCGCCTCCAGGTAGACGCCGACCTGGTACCCGAGCTGCGCCTGCGCCTCGGCCGCGGTGGCCGCGGGCGGGTGACCCGTCGCGTTCGCGCTGGAGACCGCCATCGGGCCGGTCTCGGCGAGGATCTCCAGCGCGACGGGGTGCAGCGGCATCCGGACCGCGACGGTGCCGTACGCGTCCCCGAGGTCCCAGGCGAGCGACGGCGCATGCTCGACGACGAGCGTGAGGCCGCCGGGCCAGAAGGCCTCCAGCAGGTCGCGCGTCCGCTGGTCCACCGACATGACGAGGCCGTCCAGCGTGCGCCAGGAGCCGACGAGGACGGGCACCGGCATGTCCCGCCCGCGGCCCTTCGCCGTGATCAGGTCCGCCACCGCGCGGCGGTCGAAGGCGTCGGCGCCGATGCCGTACACGGTGTCGGTCGGCAGCACGACCAGGCCACCGCGGCGTACCGCGTCGATCGCGGCCGCGATGCCGTCGGCGCGCTCGGTCGGTTGGCGCGTGTCGAAGATCCTGCTCACGGCGTCATCGTGTCACGGCGCGCGGTGGTGAACCGGTCCCGGTCGGCAAGGTCGCGATGGTCGGTGACCTCCGTCCAGCCGCCCGCCGCGCGGACGACGGCCGGGACCGCGGTGCCCTGGCTGTCGGCGTGCTCGATGCCCAGGTACCCGCCGGGCCTCAGCAGCGCCGCCGCCCGCCGGACCAGCGCGCGCACCACGTCGAGCCCGTCGGGGCCGCCCCACAGCGCCTCGGGCGGGTCGTGCTCGGCGACCTCGCGGGCCACGGTCGCCCCGTCGGGGACGTACGGCGGGTTCGTCAGCACGAGGTCGACGGTGCCGTCGAGCTCGCGCAGGACCTCCGGATCGGTCGCGTCGCCGCGCAGCAGCGTGATCGGGGTGTCGCCGAGCGCGGCCCGGGTCTCGGCGTTCCGGCCGGCCCACGCGACGGCGAACTCCGTGCGCTCGACCGCGTACACCCGTGCCGAGGGGCACTCGTTGGCCACGCTCAGCGCGAGGGCGCCGGAGCCGGCGCAGAGGTCCACGACCACGGGAGCGGCGCCGAGCACGGACAGGCCCCACCCCGCCAGCAGCTCGGTCTCCGGCCGCGGCACGAAGACGCCCGGCCCCACGGCGAGGTCCAGGTGCCGGAACCCGGCCACCCCGGTGAGGTGCTGCAGCGGGACCCGGGACGCCCGCTGGCTCACCAGCTCGGCGTACCGCCCGGCCTGCTCCCCGGTCATGTCGGCGACGACCAGGGCTCCCCGCCGGCAGCCCAGCACGTGCGCGGCAAGGATCTCGGCGTCGTTGCGGGGGCTGTCGACGCCGGCATCGGTCAGTTCCACGGTCGCCGCGGCGAGCGCGGAACGGAGGTCAGCCGCCACCGAGCCGCGCCGCCGTGTCCGCCGCCACGAGCGCCTCGACCACGCCGTCGAGCTCGCCCTCCAGCACCTGGTCGAGGTTGTAGGCCTTGTAGTTGACCCGGTGGTCGCTGATCCGGTTCTCCGGGAAGTTGTACGTCCGGATCCGCTCGCTGCGGTCCACCGTGCGGATCTGGGACCGCCGCTCCGCACTCGCGGCGGCGTCGGCCTCCTCCTGCGCGGCGGCGAGGAGCCGGGCCCGCAGGATGCGCATCGCCTGCTCCTTGTTCTGGAGCTGCGACTTCTCGTTCTGGCAGGAGGCGACGATGCCGGTCGGGACATGCGTGATCCGTACGGCGGAATCGGTGGTGTTGACGCTCTGCCCACCGGGGCCGCTGGACCGGTAGACGTCGATCCGCAGGTCGTTCGCGTTGATCGTCACGTCGACGTCCGCCGCCTCCGCGAGCACGAGCACCCCGGCCGCGGAGGTGTGGATCCGCCCCTGCGACTCGGTGACCGGCACGCGCTGCACGCGGTGGACGCCGCCCTCGTACTTGAGCCGGGCGAACACGCCCTGCCCCGGCGCCGGAACGCCCCGGGCCTTCACGGCGACGGACACGTCCTTGTACCCGCCGAGGTCGCTCTCCGTGGAGTCGATGACCTCGGTCTTCCAGCCCTGCCGCTCGGCGTACCGCAGGTACATCCGGAGCAGGTCGCCGGCGAAGAGGGCCGACTCCTCGCCGCCCTCCCCCGCCTTGATCTCCAGGATCACGTCCTTCGCATCCGCCGGGTCGCGGGGCAGCATCAGCTCGGTGAGCCGTGCCTCCAGCGCCGGGATCTGCCCGGCCAGCTCGCGCGCCTCGGCGGCGAACGCGGGGTCGTCCCCGCCGAGCTCCCGGGCCGCCTCCAGGTCGTCGCGGGCGCCCCCCAGCTCCCGGGCCGCCTGCACGACCGGGTCCAGCTCCGCGTACCGGCGGCCGAGCTCGCGGGCCCGCCCCTGGTCGGCGTGCACGGCGGGATCGGCGAGCTCGCGCTCGAGGTCGGCGTGCTCGGCGAGGAGCGCGTCGAGGGACTCGCCGTCGCGTTTCATCGTGGTCCTCCGTGGAGTGGGGCGCCGGTCCGGACATGACGACGGCGCCCGCCCGCGATCCGGGCAGGATCGCGAACGGGCGCCGTGGCGTTGCTAGCTGTCGGCCTTGCCGGGGCGCTTGCCGAAGCGCTTCTCGAACCGGGCCACGCGGCCGCCGGTGTCGAGGATCTTCTGCTTGCCCGTGTAGAACGGGTGGCACTGCGAGCACACGTCGGCGTGGATCGAGCCACTCGTCGAGGTGCTGCGCGTGGTGAAGGTGCTGCCGCAGGAGCACGTCACCGTGGTCTCGGTGTACTGCGGGTGGACGTCGGGCTTCATGGTTCCTCTTTCGTCAAGGTCGCCGGGTCGTCACGCGGGCACGGGACGTGAACCGGTACCGGAAGTCACTCAACAGTGTGACAGACGGTTCAACAGGGCGGGCGGGCGGCTTGTTCCACCCGGGTCCGGCGCAGGACGACCGGACCGGGACGACGATGCCGGCCGGGGGTGCCGGCCGGCATCGTCGCAGTTCGCGGGGCGGGACTACTCGCCGTTGAGGCCGCCGCCCGGCGTGGTCTTCTGGATCTGCATCAGGAACTCGATGTTGGTCCGGGTCTTCTTCATCCTGTCCAGCAGCAGCTCGATCGACTGCTGCGAGTCCAGCGCGTGGAGCACCCGGCGCAGCTTGATCACGATCGCCAGCTCCTCCGGCGGGAGCAGGATCTCCTCCTTGCGGGTGCCGGAGGGGTCGATGTCGATCGCCGGGAAGATGCGCTTGTCCGCGAGCTTCCGGTCGAGCTTGAGCTCGGCGTTACCGGTGCCCTTGAACTCCTCGAAGATGACCGTGTCCATCGTCGAGCCCGTCTCGACCAGCGCCGTGGCGAGGATCGTGAGCGAGCCGCCGTTCTCGATGTTCCGCGCCGCGCCGAGGAACCGCTTCGGCGGGTACAGCGCGGTCGAGTCGACACCACCGGAGAGGATGCGCCCGCTGGCGGGGGCCGCCAGGTTGTAGGCGCGCCCGAGGCGGGTGATCGAGTCGAGCAGGACGACCACGTCGTGCCCGAGCTCCACCAGCCGCTTCGCCCGCTCGATGGAGAGCTCGGCGACCGTGGTGTGGTCCGACGGCGGACGGTCGAAGGTCGAGGCGATGACCTCGCCCTTCACCGACCGCTGCATGTCGGTGACCTCCTCGGGCCGCTCGTCGACCAGGACGACCATGAGGTGGCACTCGGGGTTGTTCGTGGTGATCGCGTTGGCGATCGCCTGGAGCACCATCGTCTTGCCTGCCTTCGGCGGCGAGACGATGAGGGCGCGCTGGCCCTTGCCGATCGGCATGACCAGGTCGATCACGCGGGTCGTCAGGATGTGCGACTCGGTCTCGAGCCGGAGGCGGTCCTGCGGGTACAGCGGGGTGAGCTTGTGGAACTCGGGGCGGTTCTTGGCCTCCTCCGGATCCGTGCCGTTCACCGCGTCGAGGCGGACGAGCGCGTTGTACTTGTCCTTCCGCTCGCCCTCCTTCGGCTGGCGCACGGAACCGGTGACCGCGTCACCGCGGCGCAGGCCGTACTTGCGCACCTGCGAGAGCGAGACGTACACGTCGTTGGAGCCGGTGAGGTAACCGGACGTCCGGATGAACGCGTAGTTGTCGAGGATGTCGACGATGCCCGCCACGGGGACGAGGACATCGTCGTCGCCGACGACCGGATCGGGCTCGCCGCCGAAGCGCTCCGCGCCACGGTCCCGGCCGCTACCACTGCCGCTGCCGCCGCGACGGTTGCGGTCGCGGAACCGGCCACGCCGCCGGCGGTTGCCGCCCTCGTCGTCGTCGTGGTCGTTCGGGTTGCTCTGGCCCCGGTCGTTGTTCTGACCACGGTCGCTGCCCTGACCACGGTCGCTGCCCTGGTTGCGGTCGCTGCCCTGACCACGGTCGCTGCCCTGGTTGCGGTCGCTGCCCTGGTTGCGGTCGCTGCCCTGGCCCTGGCCACGGCCGTTGCGGTCCCGCTGGCGGTCGCCCTGCTGACGGTCGCGCTGGCCGCGCTCGCCGTCGCCCCGCTCACGCTGGGGCCGGCGGGCGTCGTCACCGCGGGTGTCGTCGGCACCGTCGTCGGTGGTGGTGGTGGTGGTAGTGGTGGTCTCACCGGCCGGCGCGGCCGGCGCGGCCGGCGCGGCCGGCGCGGCCGGCGCGGCCGACGGGGCCGGGGTGCCGGGGCTGTCGGGTGCACCGGCAGGGCGGCTGGCGCCACGGCGGCCACGCGGCCGTCGCTCGGTGCCGGGCTCGCTGTCCGCGACTGCGGGCGCACCGTCGGTCGCAGGTGCGTCGGCCTGGGCGGCGGGCGCGTCAGCCTGGGCGGCGGGCGCGTCGGCCTGGGCGGCGGCGGGCGCCGCGGCCTTGACGGCGGCGGGCGCCGCGGTGCCGGTGCGGCGCGCGGCGGAGCCGCGGGCGCCGGCGGCGACCGGAAGCTCGGCCTGCGACGCGGTCTGGCCGCCCGACTGCTTGGCCTGGATCGCGGCGATCAGCTCGCCCTTGCGCATGCGGCCGGTGCCGGAGATGCCGAGCTCACCGGCGAGGCCCTGCAACTCGGGCAGCAGCATCGCGGTGAGGCCTCCACCCGCGCGGCGACGCGTCTTGGGCGCGGCAGGCGCAGTGCCCGCGTCACCCGTGGCGTCGTTCGCGTCGGTGAGGAGGTCGGTGGTGTCGCTCAATGGGGGTCCTTCCCTGCGACGGCCGGGGCAGTGAGCCCATCGGCCGGATGTGGAGCGACCGGCCTGTCGGCCGGGTGGTTCCCCCGCCGCTGGAGGCGGGGAGCATGTGGAACAGCCGGTGAGGAGATGTCGGAGAGATCCCCACGCCGCCCGCGTCGTCGCCGGAGTTACCTGAGCATGGCGCCCGAAATAGCGGCGTGACGTACGAGCGGGGAAAACCCTGGCGGTGAGCAGACGGATCGCTCAACCGGTGACATCGCGCACCCTGGGGGCGGCTGTGCTGTGTGCAGCGTAGACGCACCCGCCACTTGCAGCAACAACCAGGAGCTGTCGAGTGTTCCCGAGGGTGTGCCCGGTCGGTCAGGCTTGTCCGGCGACCACGGTGGCGCCTTCGGTGTCGACGTCGAGGCGATGTACCGCGAACGATTCTGCCGCGAACCGCTCGTAGACCCCATCCTCCACCCGGTCCGGCGCGAATGCCAACACGGTGCCGCCGGCCCCGCTGATGACCGCCGGGATGCCGGCGTCGCGCAGCGCGGTCACCAGGGCGGCCGAGAGCGGCATCGCCGGCGCCCGGTACGGCTGGTGGAGGTGGTCGACCGTGGCGGGGAGCAGCAGCGACGGGTCGGTCGACAGCGCGTGCACGAGCAGCGCGGAACGGCCCGCGTTCGCGGCGGCGTCGGCGAGCGGCACCACCGCCGGCATCAGCGCGCGCGCCTCCGCGGTGGAGGACCGCGTCGGTGGGACGAAGGCGACCGGACGCACGTCCGGGTGAGTCGCGACCCGGACGGCGTGCCCGGCGCCGTCCGCCATCCATGCGATCGTCAGTCCGCCGTACAGACAGGCGGCGACGTTGTCGGGATGACCCTCCATCGCGGTGGCCAGCACCAGCAGGCCGGCGTCGTCGAGGCGGTTCTCACCCTCGGCAACAAGCGCGCGGGCCGCCAGCATTCCCGCCACTATGGTCGCCGCGGACGAGCCGAGGCCACGCGCGTGCGGGATCTGGTTGACGCAGCCCACCCGGAGGCCGGCCGGCTGCCCACCCAGGGCCTCGAACGCGGTCCGCATGGCCCTGACCAGCAGGTGCTCCTCGGTGAGCGGCACGTCGTCCGCGCCCTCCCC
>JAVEDU010000086.1 GCA_030840805.1 Actinomycetota bacterium | reverse complement strand
GACCACGCCGAGGAGATGACCGAGAGGCAGCGGGTCAGCGCCCACGACCTGCTCGAGGCCGGGATCGTGCACGTGGTGGTGCCGGAGCGGCCCGCGGCGCACGAGGACCCCGAGGGCTTCGCGCGGGCGGTGGCCCGCACCTGCGCCGACCAGATCCGGGAGCTGGTCGCCGCCGGGTGAGCGGTGGCGTCAGGCGATGCGGACCGAGCGGCCCACCCGGCGGCGGTCCACGACGAGGGCCAGCGTGTTCAGTGCCGCCCAGCCCAGCGTCACGCCGAGCACCTTCTGGCGGGTCTGCTGGTCGGGGGCCTTGGCCGAGAGCAGCAGGCCGTCGGACACGTCGCAGGCCACGCGGATCAGCATCGCCGCGCTGACGGCCCGCTCCGACCTTCCGAGCAGGCCGACCAGGCTCACCACGGTGTCGCGGGCACCGTAGGTCCGGGCGAGCAGGTCGTAGTCCGCCGCGTTCCTCGGGTCGACGGCGTCGCCGAGGTGGCGCGGCCGGGCGAGGGCGTAGACGCCGTACGTCGCGGTCGCGGTGGACATGAAGCGGCTCAGGGGGAAGGTCATGAGGTGGTCCTACCCAGTCCGCGGTGGTCTCACCTGCGCCGGTGGCGTTCTCTCGGTCACGCTCGTCGGTGGCCGACGCGGGGGGCGGAGCGGGTCACGAGGCGTCGCACGCCGGCGACGTGCCCAGGGCCGCCCGCGCGTCCTCGTAGGCGGTGATGTTCGTGGGTGCCTTGCGCCAGGCGGCGACCCACATGGCCTGGGCGTGGCCGGCACTCATCCCGCCGTCCGCGAACGTCTCCATGTGGTGGAGGTGCGCGCCCCACTCGGCCATCGCCGCCCGGGCCGCGGACGCCGCCGTTCCCGCGGACTGGGCCCGCTCCACGCAGCTCCGGGCCGCCGCGCTCCCGCCGGACGACTCGCTCCGGAGCCGGTCGCAGGCGGGCGTGCCGTCGTACCGGTCCGACGCCGCGGCGAACCGCTCCTGCTCCGCGGGGCCGCGCGCCTTGGTGCGGTCCCAGATCGTGTTCATCTCCTTCTCCGAGATCCGGCCCCGCAGCATGTCGGTGCGCGCCTGCACGTGCACCCGCCACGTGGTCACCCCCGGCTGCGCCGCGGCGACCACGGCGTCGGCAGCGGCGACCTGCGACGCGCAGTCCGACTCCAGCCTCGCCACGGTCTCCCGGCCCGCCGCGGAGCCCCCGCCGGGTGCGTCGGAGAAGACGCCGCCGTTGGACAGGACCGCGTGCAGCGACCATCCCAGCAGGCCTGCGACCACCAGCGCCGCCGCCACCAGGGCGGCGAACCCCTTGCCCGCGCTCCTCCGCCGTGTCCGCGACACGCGCTTGCCCGCCATGGCACCTCCTGCCCCTCCGGGGCCGTACCCGCCGTACTCGTCGGCAACCGGGGACAGAAACCTGTCCGTTCGTCGCGGGTCGAGGGACCCGAAGGTGGGTACGAGGACCTGGACGCACCTCATCGCCCCCATCGCACATCATCGCCAGGAGACCCATGACCGCCGTACCGTCCATCGCCCTCAACAACGGCACCGAGATCCCGCAGCTGGGCTTCGGGGTCTTCCAGATCGAGCCCGAGAGGACCAAGGACGCCACGGTCGCCGCCCTCGAGGTCGGCTACCGGCACATCGACACGGCCGAGATGTACGGCAACGAGAAGGAGGTCGGGGAGGCCGTCCGCGCCTCCGGCATCGACCGGGGCGAGATCTTCGTGACCAGCAAGCTCAACAACTCCTTCCACGCGTACGACGCCGCGCTCGGCGCCTTCGACGGGACGCTGAAGGCCCTCGACATCGACTACCTCGACCTGTTCCTGGTGCACTGGCCGCTCCCGGGCGTCGGCGACTTCGTCGAGACCTGGAAGGCGATGGAGAAGATGTACGAGTCCGGCCGGGTCCGGGCGATCGGCGTCTCCAACTTCCAGCCGCACCACCTGCGCCGGGTCGCGCAGGAGGCGACCGTGACGCCCGCGGTGAACCAGGTGGAGATCCACCCCTACCTCGCCAACGAGGAGGTCCGCGCCTACGACGCCGAGCACGGCATCGCCACCGAGGCCTGGTCCCCGATCGCCCAGGGCAAGGTGCTCGACGACCCGACGATCGTGCGGATCGCGGAGAACCTCGGCCGCACGCCTGCTCAGGTGACCCTGCGCTGGCACGTCCAGCGCGGCGACATCGTCTTCCCCAAGTCGGTGACCCGCGAACGGGTGGAGGAGAACTTCGCGATCTTCGACTTCGAGCTGTCCGGCACCGACATGACCGACATCACCGGCCTGGACCGGGGCGAGCGCACCGGCCCGGACCCGGACACCTTCAACTACGTCCCGGAGTAGGCCTCAGCGGACGACGACGACCCGGGTGCCCAGGGTCGCGAAGTCCCAGATGCGGGCGGACATCGCCCGGCTGACCCGGATGCAGCCGTGGGACTCCTTGAGGTTCGTGCCGAGGAGGTGGTCGGCGTGGATCTGTGCGCCGGTGCTCCAGTACTGCGGGATCTGGTGGAAGCCGATCCCGCACGGCGCGAACCGCGTGAAGTTGTGCAGGCGGAGCCGTCCGCTCGCGTCGCTGTTGTCGCGGATCTTCGCGGCGCGTCCGCACTTGGACCCGGACACGTAGCTTCCGGGTCCCAGGTAGCGGGTGTTGTCGATCGTGTCGCCCTGCGCGAGCACGGACCCGTCGCCGCGGACCAGCCAGACGTGGTTCTGCGTCTGGCTGATCACGATCCGCCGTCCGGTCGCGGTGCCCGGGACCGGTCGGCGGTCACAACGGGTCTGCCGGTCGCCGTACAGCCTGGACCGGGTCGCCTCGGTCAGCGAGCCCGACTGCGCGAGCCGGTTCGCCGACTGGAACCGGATCACCCCGGTGCGGGTCCAGGACCCCATCCGGCCGTCGACGGGCCCGGCGTCGCAGCCCAGCGCGTTCAGCCGCTTCTGGGCCCGGGTCACGCCCGCGTCGGCCTGGCCGGGGGAGGCGGCGAGGATCGTCAGGGCGAGGGTGAGCAGGACCACGGCGGTCCTCGGGAGAGCGCGCATGGCGACAATGTAGACCCGTTCCAGGCCGTAGGGTCGGCCCATGCCCGACTCCTCCGCACGGCGTCCGCCGCGGGGGCGGCAGGGCCCCTCGACCATCGGCGTCGACATCGGTGGCACGAAGGTCCTCGGCGGGGTCGTGGACGCGACCGGGACCGTGCTCGCCAGCGAACGGCGGCCGACACCGGGACGCAGCGTGCGGGACGTCGAGGACACCATCGTCGGGCTGGTGACGGCCCTGAGCAGCCGGTACGACGTCGGGGCGGTCGGCATCGGGGCCGCGGGGTTCGTGGACGCCGACCGCTCGACGGTCGTCTTCTCGCCGCACCTCGCCTGGCGGGACGAGCCGCTCCGCGAGGCACTCCAGCGGCGGGTCCCGGTGCCGGTCGTCGTCGACAACGACGCCAACGCCGCCGCGCTCGCGGAGTGCCGGTTCGGCGCGGGGGCGGGCCACCGGTACGTCCTGTGCGTCACCCTCGGCACGGGCATCGGAGGCGCCCTGGTGATCGACGACGAGGTGTTCCGCGGTGCGAACGGGATGGCCGGGGAGTTCGGGCACGTCCAGGTGGTGCCGGGCGGGCACCGCTGCGAGTGCGGCAACCGGGGCTGCTGGGAGCAGTACGCCTCGGGCAACTCGCTCGTGCGGGACGCCCGCGAGCTGGTGCTGGCCGGCTCGCCGGTCGCCCACCACCTGGCGGAGCTCGTGGGCGGCGACGCCTCCCGGCTGACCGGCCCCCTCGTCACCGAGGCGGCCCGCGGCGGGGACCCGCTCGCCGTGGAGCTGATCGCGGACGTCGGCGCCTGGCTGGGGGTCGGGCTGGCCGGGATGGCGGCGGCGTTCGACCCCGGCGCGATCATCGTCGGCGGCGGCGTGTCCGCGGCGGGCGACCTGCTCCTGGGGCCGACCCGGGAGGCGTTCTCGCGCACGCTCGTGGGGCGCGGCTACCGCACCGAGCCGGTGATCGTCGGTGCGGCCCTCGGCCCGGACGCCGGCTTCATCGGCGCCGCGGACATGGCCCGTTCCGCGGCCAGGCGCTCGCAACGGCGGCGACTACGGCGGCGGGAGCCGGTCGTCCGCAGGCGTC
>JAVEDU010000066.1 GCA_030840805.1 Actinomycetota bacterium | reverse complement strand
CTATGTAGTTGAGCATGATCGTGGCGATGACCTCGTTGACGCCTCTGGTCACCTTCATCACGGCGGGGATGAGCGCGTAGACGCCGCCCACCGCCGCGGCCACCACGATGATCACCAGGATCTGGATCGGGGCGGGCGCCGAGAACGTCGAGCCGACGAAGGCCGCGCAGACGGCCGCCAGCCGGTACTGCCCTTCCACGCCGATGTTGAAGAGGTTCATCCGGAAGCCGACGGCCACGGCCACGGCGGCGATGTAGTAGTACGTCGACCGGTTCAGGATGTCGACGATGCTGTCCGGGTCGGACCCGTAGATCGCCATCTGCCGGAACGCGTAGCCGGGGTTGATTCCGCTGACGTACAGCGCGATCGAGGCGAGCGCCCCGGCGAGGAGCACCGCGACGACCGGCGCGGCCACCGTGAGCACCGCGGTCCGCAGCGCCGTGCCACCGCGGAGAGCCCCACCGCCCGTCACTCGCCGGCCCCCGTCATCGCCGAGCCGAGCCGCTCCGGGGTGACCGTCGCGGGGTCCGCGTCCGCCACCAGCCGGCCGCGGAGGATCACCTTCACGGTGTCGGACAGCCCGATCAGCTCGTCGAGGTCCGCGGACACCAGCAGCACCCCCATCCCGTTCGCCCGGGCCGTCCGGATGTGGTCCCAGATCGCGGCCTGCGCGCCCACGTCGACCCCGCGGGTCGGGTGCGCGGCGACGAGGACCTTCGGCGCGTGGCTCATCTCCCTGCCCACGATGAGCTTCTGCTGGTTGCCGCCGGACAGCGCCCCCGCCGGTACGTCGATGCCCGGTGTGCGCACGTCGTACTCCCGGACGATCCGCTCGGTGTCCCGCCGCGCGCCCCGCAGGTCGAGGAACGGCCCCCGCGCGTTCGGCGGCTGGGTCTGGTGGCCGAGCATCCGGTTCTCCCAGAGCGGCGCGTCGAGCAGCAGGCCCTGCCGGTGCCGGTCCTCCGGGATGTAGCCGATGCCCGCCTCCCGGCGGCGCCGCGTCGACCACGTCTCGATCTCGTCGTCACCGAGGGCGACGGACCCGGTCGAGCGCCGGATGCCGAGGATTGCCTCCACCAGCTCCGCCTGGCCGTTGCCCTCCACGCCGGCGATGCCGAGGATCTCCCCGGCGCGGATCGTGAACGAGACCCCGTCGACGGCCGGCGGGCCACCCGGCCGCTCGACGGAGAGGTCCCGCACGGTGAGGACGGCACGGTCGGTGACGGTCGAGGTCCGCGTCTCGGGGCTGGGGAGCTCGCTGCCGACCATCAGCTCGGCGAGGCGGCGGGCGGTCACCTCCCGCGGCGACACCGACGCGACCGTCGTACCGCGGCGCACCACCGTGATCGCGTCGGCGACCGCGAGCACCTCGTCCAGCTTGTGGGAGATGAACAGGACGGTCAGGCCCTCGTTCTTCAGCTCGCGCAGGTTGCCGAAGAGCTCGTCGACCTCCTGCGGCACGAGCACGGCGGTGGGCTCGTCGAGGATCAGCGTGCGCGCGCCGCGGTACAGCACCTTGAGGATCTCGACGCGCTGCCGGTCACCGACGCCGAGGTCCTCGACGAGCGCGTCCGGGTCCACGCGGAGGCCGTACGCGGCGGAGATCTCCAGGACCCGGCGGCGGGCGGCGGCGCCGATGCCATGCCGCCGTTCGGCGCCCAGTACGACGTTCTCCAGCACGGTGAAGTTGTCGGCGAGCATGAAGTGCTGGTGGACCATCCCGATGCCCGCCCTGATGGCGTGCTGCGGGGAGGTGAACGTGACCTCGTGGCCGTCGATCTCGATCGTGCCGGCGTCCGGCCGCTGCATCCCGTACAGGATGTTCATCAGCGTGGACTTGCCGGCGCCGTTCTCTCCCACGAGGGCGTGGACGGTGCCGCGCGCCACGGTGAGGTGGACGTCGTGGTTCGCCACGACGCCGGGGTAGCGCTTCAGAATGCCCGTGAGGCGCACCGCGGGCGTGGCGCCCTCCGGCGCGGCGGCTGTGTCGGCGGCGATGGCGACCCTCCTCAGGGCTGGGCCCGGGGGTCTGCCGACCCCCGGGCCCGGAACTCTGCGGTGACTGCTACGGCTTCGTCGGGACGGTGATCTTGCCGTCGATGATCTGCTGCTTGTAGTCGTCGAGCTTCGAGGCGATGTCGTCCACCTTGCCACCCGACTTCGAGTAGCCGACGCCGTCCGCCTTCAGGTCGAACACCTGGATGCCGGACTTGAAGTTCCCGTCGGCCTCGTTCTTGACGAAGTCGAACACGGCGACGTCCACCCGCTTCAGCATCGAGGTGAGGATGACGTCGCGCACGGCGGGCTCCGCGGTCAGGTACTGGTCGGAGTCGACGCCGATCGCCTGCGCGCCCGCCGCCTTGGCCGCCTTGAACACGCCGCCGCCGGAACCGCCCGCCGCGTGGAACACCACGTCGGCGCCGGCCTCGTACATGCCGGTCGCGGTGGTCTGACCGGCCGCCGGGTCGTTGAAGCCCGAGCAGTTCTGCCCCGTGGTGGACAGGTACTTCGACTGCACCGTGATCTTCGGGTCGACGGCCTTGGCGCCCGCGGCGAACCCGGCGTCGAACTTCTGGATCAGCGGGACGAGGCAGCCGCCGACGAAGCCGACGTTGCCGCTCTTGCTCTTCAGCGCCGCGGCCGCGCCGACGAGGAAGGAGCCCTGCTCCTCGGCGAAGGTCAGGCTGGAGACGTTGGTCGCGGCTCCGACGACCCCGTCGATGATCGCGAACTTGACGTCGGGGAACTCCCCGGCGACCTTCTCGAGCGGGCCGGCGTACGCGAAGCCGACCGCGACGATCGGGTTGTACCCGCCCTTGGCGAGCAGCCGGAGGCGCTCCTCCTTGTCCGAGTCGGGCTCGTTGGCCTTCGCCGACAGGTCCTTGATCTGGACGTCGAGGTCGGACTTGGCCTTCTCCAGACCGGCGAACGCGGCGTCGTTGAACGACTTGTCGCCCCGCCCGCCGATGTCGTAGGCGAGCCCGACCTTGACCGACTTCTTGTTGTCGTCGGCGCTGCCGCCACTCGTCGACCTGCCCCCACAGGCCGACAGGGCCAGCACGGCCACCGCCACGACGGCAGCTGTCTTCATCCCACCGCGCAAGGCGGTCTCCCCTCCACCGAGCACCGCTCCGGTGCGATGCGAATCGGAGCAGACTGTAGTCGCCCGCGTGCCGACCGAACGCACTCAGTCATACTGTCTTCACCCGTTCGTGACCTGGGTGGCGACCTGTCTGGTGGATCACAATCCCCACGGCTCGACGCGATCCGGTGTCTAACATCGGCTCGGCCGTGTGTCTCCGCCCGGTCGTCGGCTCCAACCGAGTCCGGAGGAATTGTGCCCAGCGCCGCCCCGGCCCGCCGTCCGGCGGGCACCCTCTACCGAGGGCGCGAGGGGATGTGGTCGTGGGTGGCCCACCGGGTCACCGGCGTTCTCGTCTTCTTCTTCTTGCTTGTCCACGTCCTCGACACCGCGCTCGTCCGCGTGTCCCCCGAGGCGTACAACCAGGTCATCGACACGTACAAGAACCCCGTCATGAACGTGATGGAGGTCGGCCTCGTCGGCGCGGTGCTCTACCACGCGCTGAACGGGCTGCGGATCATCGCGATCGACTTCTGGGAGCGCGGCCCCCGGTACCAGCGGCAGATGCTCTGGACCGTCGTCGCCGTCTGGGTGGTCGTGATGGTGCCCGGTACGTACTTCATGCTCGAGCGCACCATTTCCGAGATGTTGGGGAGCGTCTGATGACGTCCACGGCCTCCGAGCCCCGCGACAGCGACCTGCTCGCCGCCCCCAACAGCCCGCGCAAGTCCTTCACGCCGCGTGGCCGCGCCAACCGCGAGATGATCGCGTGGGTGTTCATGCGGGTGTCCGGCATGTTCCTGGTGGTCCTCGTGCTCGGCCACCTGCTGATCATGAACATCCTCGACGGGGGCGTGCACCGGATCAACTTCGGCTTCGTCGCCGGCCGCTGGTCGAACCCGTTCTGGCAGGTCTGGGACCTCGCGATGCTCTGGCTCGCGATGCTGCACGGCACCAACGGCCTGCGCGTGGTCATCGCCGACTACGCCAGCCGGCCGCAGACGCGGTTCTGGTTGACGATGCTGCTCTACGTGGCGTCCGCGCTGGTCATCGTGACCGGGACGCTCGTCATCTTCACCTTCGATCCGACGATGTCCTGAGAGGACGACGATGCGGTTCCACCGGTACGACACCGTCATCGTCGGCGCCGGCGGCGCGGGTATGCGCGCGGCCCTGGAGGCCGGCCAGCGCAGCCGCACCGCGGTGCTGACCAAGCTCTACCCCACCCGTTCCCACACCGGTGCCGCCCAGGGCGGCATGTGCGCGGCCCTCGCGAACGTCGAGGACGACAACTGGGAATGGCACACCTTCGACACCGTCAAGGGCGGCGACTACCTCGTCGACCAGGACGCGGCCGAGATCATGTGCCGTGAGGCCATCGACGCCGTGCTCGACCTGGAGAAGATGGGGCTGCCGTTCAACCGGACCCCCGAGGGCCGGATCGACCAGCGCCGGTTCGGCGGGCACACCCGCAACCACGGTGAGGCCGCGGTCCGCCGCGCCTGCTACGCCGCGGACCGCACCGGCCACATGATCCTCCAGACGCTGTACCAGAACTGCGTCAAGGAGGGCATCGAGTTCTTCGACGAGTTCTACGTCCTCGACGTGTGCATGACCGAGACGGACGAGGGCCCGGTGTGCACCGGCGCCGTGGCGTACGAGCTCGCGACCGGCGAGATCCACGTGTTCCACGCGAAGGCCGTGGTCTTCGCGACCGGCGGCTTCGGCAAGGTCTTCAAGACCACCTCGAACGCGCACACCCTCACCGGCGACGGCATGGGCATCGTGTGGCGCAAGGGCCTGCCGCTGGAGGACATGGAGTTCTACCAGTTCCACCCGACCGGCCTCGCGGGCCTCGGCATCCTGCTCACCGAGGGCGCCCGCGGCGAGGGCGGCATCCTCCGCAACGCCGACGGCGAGCGGTTCATGGAGCGGTACGCCCCCACCATCAAGGACCTCGCGCCGCGCGACATGGTCGCCCGCGCGATGTCCACCGAGGTACGGGAGGGCCGTGGCGCGGGGCCGGACAAGGACTACGTCTACCTCGACCTGACCCACCTCGGCGCCGACGTTCTCGACGCGAAGCTGCCGGACATCACCGAGTTCTCCCGCACGTACCTCGGCATCGACCCGGTGACCGAGCCCGTGCCGGTGTACCCGACCGCGCACTACGCGATGGGCGGCATCCCGACCAACATCCACGGTGAGGTGCTGCGGGACAACGACACGGTCGTCCCCGGCCTGTACGCCGCGGGCGAGTGCGCGTGCGTGTCCGTCCACGGCGCGAACCGGCTCGGCACCAACTCGCTGCTCGACATCAACGTGTTCGGCCGGCGCGCCGGTATCGCCGCCGCCGAGTACGCCAGCACGGTCGAGCACGTGGACCTGCCGGAGAACCCGGCCGACTCGGTCGACGCGCTCGTCGCGGGGCTGCGGGAGTCCACCGGCGGCGAGCGGGTCGCGACCCTGCGGTCCGAGCTCCAGGTCACGATGGACATGAACGCGGCCGTGTACCGCACCGAGGGCACGCTCAAGCAGGCACTGTCCGATGTGCAGCGTCTCCGCGAGCGGTACGCCAACGTCTCGGTCGGCGACAAGGGCCGCCGGTACAACTCCGACCTCCTCGAGGCCGTCGAGCTGGGCTTCCTGCTCGATCTCGCCGAGGTGCTCGTGACCGGCGCGCTCGCGCGCACCGAGTCGCGCGGCGGCCACGCCCGTGAGGACTACCCGACGCGTGACGACGTCAACTTCATGCGTCACACGATGGCGTACCGCACCGACGACGGGATCCGGCTGGACTACAAGCCGGTCGTGGTGACCCGTTACCAGCCGATGGAGCGCAAGTACTGATGGCAACTGCAACTCTGAGCGTGGGGACCACCAAGACCGTCTCCACCGTCAAGCTCAAGGTCCGCCGGTACATCCCGGAGGTCGACGAAGAGCCCCGCTGGGAGGTCTTCGACGTCCCGGTGTCGCCCGGTGACCGCGTCCTCAACCTGCTGTCGCAGGTCAAGGGCTACCAGGACGGCAGCCTGACCTTCCGCCGCTCGTGCGCGCACGGCGTGTGCGGCTCGGACGCCATGCGCATCAACGGCGTCAACCGGCTCGCCTGCAAGGTGCTGGTCAAGGACCTGGTGCGCAAGGACGGCGACGAGGTCACCGTCGAGGCGATCAAGGGCCTCCCGGTCCTCAAGGACCTCATCGTCGACATGGAGCCCTTCTTCGAGGCGTACCGCAAGGTGCAGCCCTTCCTCATCACGAAGACGCCCCCGCCGACCCGTGAGCGGCTCCAGTCGGCGGAGGACCGCGCCCGGTTCGACGACACGACGAAGTGCATCCTGTGCGCCGCGTGCACGACCTCGTGCCCGGTGTACTGGAACGACAAGGAGTACTCGGGGCCGGCCGCGATCGTGAACGCGCACCGGTTCATCTTCGACAGCCGGGACGAGGGCGCCGAGGAGCGCCTGGAGATCCTGGACGACGCCGAGGGCGTGTGGCGCTGCCGCACCACGTTCAACTGCACCGAGGCGTGCCCCCGTGGCATCGAGGTGACGAAGGCGATCCAGGAGGTCAAGCGCGCGCTGATGTTCCGGCGCGTCTGACCGCTGCGCTGCTGCCGAGAGCGGCGGGCCCCCACGGGGGCTCGCCGCTCTCGTCGTCCCTGCCCCTCAAAGTTGATCATGGGGTTAGCAACACGACACGCC
>JAVEDU010000038.1 GCA_030840805.1 Actinomycetota bacterium | reverse complement strand
AACCACTTCGGCTCCTCCGAGATCTACACGTTCAGCATCGGCCCGGACGTGCTGGCCAAGCCGGGCTCCGCGGGCCGGGCCGGAATCTTCGGCCGGGTCCGGCTCGTCGACCCCGACCCGGATGCTGCGCCCGACGCGGTCGTCGCCCCCGGCGAGCAGGGACAGGTCGCCGTGTCCATGCAGAGCCCCGAGGCGTTCGCCGGCTACTGGCAGCGCCCCGACGCGGACGCGAAGTCGATCCGCGGCGGCTGGTACCTCACCGGCGACCTCGCGATGTCGGACGAGGACGGTGACCTCTGGGTGTCCGGACGCGTGGACGACATGATCAACTCCGGCGGGGAGAACCTCTACCCCGATGAGATCGAGGCGGCCCTCGTCCGGTGCCCCGCGGTGGACGACGTGGTCGTCGTGGGGATCCCGGACGACCAGTGGGGGCACGCCGTCACCGCGTTCGTCCTTCCCCGGGCCGGCGTGGCGCCCGACGACGCGGTGCGGCAGGTGGAGCAGTACGCGCGCGACGGATCCGGACTGCCGTCCCTGAAACGACCCAAGCGCATCGTCGCCGTGTCCACGATCCCGAAGTCCGCGGTCGGCAAGATCCTGCGGCGCCGCCTCGTCGCGGGCGAGTACGAGCCCCTCGCGGAGCTGCGTACCGGACGGGAGCGCGGCGCATGACCGGCGGACCCGCCCGGATCGAGGACGGCCCGCTGCTCTGCGGGCGCGGCCGGTTCCTCGACGACACCGACCCGCTGCCCGGCACGCTGGTGGCCGCCGTGGTGCGCAGCCCCCACCCGCACGCGCACGTCCGCGGAATCGACCTGAGCCGGGCCCTCGCGCATCCCGGCGTGACCGCCGTCATCGGTCCGGACGAGGTGACCGCGGCGCTACGCCCGTTCCCGCTCTCGGTGCGGACGCCCATGCCGTACTACCCGACCGGCACCGACCGCGTGCGGTACGTCGGCGAGCCCGTGGCGGTGGTGATCGCCACCGATCGCTATACCGCCGAGGACGCCGCCGAGCTCGTGGAGGTCCGGTACGAGCCGCTCCCCGCGGTCCTCGACACCCGGGAGGCGCTCGAGGACGACGCCCCCCGGCTGCACGGGGAGGCGGACAGCAACGTCGCCACCGACCGGACGTTCCACTTCGGACCGATCGAGGAGGAGTTCGCCGCAGCCGCCCGCGTGGTGCGCGGCGAGTACACCTTCCCGCGCTACTCCTCCGTGCCGATGGAGTGCTACAGCGTGGTCGCCGAGTGGCGGGACGAGGAGGACGGCCCGGCCGTCGAGGCCTGGGCCAACTTCCACGGCCCGTTCACGATGGTCCCCGTCGTCGCGGGCGCGCTGGGTCTGCCGGTGTCGCGGTTCCGGCTCCACGTGCCGGCCGACATCGGTGGCAGCTTCGGGATCAAGTCGGCCGTCTACCCGTACGTCACCCTGATGGCGCTCGCCAGCAAGCACGCCGGCCGCCCGGTGCGGTGGACCGAGGACCGCACCGAGCACCTTCTCGCCAGCTCCTCCGGCGCGGACCGGGCGATGGCGTTCGAGGCGGCGGTCGATGGTGACGGCCGTGTGCGGGCGCTGCGCGTGGACCTGGTGGACAACGTCGGGGCGTACCTGCGCCCGCCCGAGCCCAGCACGCTGTACCGATGCTTCGGCAACCTCACCGGGGCATACCGGATCGGCGCCGTCGAGCTGCGCGCCAGGGCCGTCGTCACCAACAAGGCCCCCACCGGGCTGAACCGTGGCTTCGGCGGCCAGCAGCTGTACTTCGGCCTCGAGCGCCTGATGGACGCCGTGGCCGCGGCCTGCGACCTCGACCCGGCGGAGGCACGGCGGCGGAACCTCATCGGCGCCGACGCGTTCCCGTACCGGACGCCGAGCGGCGGCGTGTACGACTCGGGCGACTACCCGCGCGCGTTCGAGCTCGCGCTGTCCCAGGTGGACTATCCGGCCCTCCGGGCAAGGCAGGTCGAGGCGCGCGGGCGCGGGGAGTTCTACGGCATCGGCATCGCGGCGGTGGTCGACCCGTCCGGGACGAACATCGGGTACGTCGGCCTCGCCACCCCCGCCGCCGACCGCGCGTCCGGCCGGGGCAAGTCCGGCTCGACCGAGCACGTCCGGGTCAGCGTCGACGCCCAGGGCGTCGTCACGGCCCTCCTCGGCAGCGTCCCGCAGGGCCAGGGTCACGCCACCGTCGCGCGGCAGATCGTGGCGGACCAGCTCGGGTTGCCGACCACGTCCGTCCGCGTCGTGATCGACATGGACACCGCCACGACGCCGTGGACGGTCACGTCCGGCAGCTACTCGTCCCGGTTCGCGCCGCTCGTCACCAGCGCGCTCGTGGAGGCCACGGACCGGATCGCGGCGACGATCCGTACCGCGGCAGGGGTGTTGCTCGACGCGAAGGCGGAGACCCTGGAGCTGGCCGGCGGCGAGGTGCATGACCCGGCGAGCGGGCAGTCCGTCGCGTTCCGGCACGCGGCCGGACTCGTGCACTGGGACCCCGGCGCCCTGCCCCCCGGCGCGCCCGCGTCGCTGTACGCCGAGGCCGCGTTCAGCCCCCCGCAGGCCCAGGGGCCGACCGAGGACGACCAGATCAACTCCAGCCTCTGCTACGGCTTCGTCGCCGAGGTGGTCGCGGTGCGGATCGACCCGCTGACACTCGAGATCCGGATCGAGCAGGTCTCGTCGGTCCACGACGCAGGCACGATCCTCAACCCGCAGCTGCTCGACGGTCAGGTGCACGGCGCGCTCGTCCACGGGCTCGGCGGCGCGCTGTACGAGGAGTTCCGGTACGCGGACTCGGGACAGCCCACGTCGGCGACCTTCATGGACTACCTCTGCCCGACGGCCGCCGAGGCGGACTTCCCGCTGGTGAGCTCCCACCTGGAGACGCCGTCCCCGTTCACCCGGCTCGGCGCGAAGGGGTGCGGCGAGGGCAGCAGCATGAGCATGCCCGTCGCGATCGCCAACGCGGTCGCCGACGCCCTCGCGCCCGCCGGCGTCGAGATCACCTCGCTTCCCCTGCACGGAAGCCTGCTGCACGACCTGCTGTCCGCCCGTACGAGCGACCGAGGAGTGTTCTGACGCATGGCACTGACCGGAGGCGAGATCCGCCTGGACCGTGGCCACGAGGGCCGGGTGGCCTACCTGACCGTGGACAACGGCCCGTACAACGTCATCACCTGGGAGATGCGCCAGTCGGTGGCGGAACGGTTCGCCGAGATCGACGCGGACCCGGACGTGCGGGTCGTGGTGATCCGCGGCGACGGCGACCAGTTCTCCTCCGGCGGTGACATCGCCGGGTTCATGGAGGTCGACCCCATCGACTTCACCGACCTCGGCCACAACGTCACGGCCGCGTCGCGGAGCCAGAAGCCGGTGATCGCCGCCGTGGACGGCTACTGCTTCGGTGTGGGGCTGGAGATGGTGTTGTCCTGCGACATCCGGATTGCGACCGAACGCAGCCAGTTCGCCCTCCCCGAGATGCGGCTCGGCATGATCCCCGGCTCCGGCGGTACGCAGCGGCTGTCCCGGATCATCGGGCCCAGCCGGGCGAAGTACCACGTGATGACCGGTACGCGGATCAAGGCACCGCAGGCCGGCGACTGGGGACTGCTCGCCGCGGTCTGCCCCGACCGCGCCGCGCTCGACGAGGCGGTGGAGACGGTGGTGACGACCCTGCTCGGCTTCTCTCCCCTGGCATTGCGGACCGCCAAGGAGGTGCTCGACCGCGGTGTGGACGGTCCGCTGTACACCGGCATCGAGCTGGAGCGGAAGGCGTACGCGATGCTGCGGTCCAGCGCGGACTTCGCCGAGGGCGTGGCCGCGTTCGGCGAGAAGCGGGCCCCGAAGTTCCAGGGACGCTGAATGAAGGCAGCCCCGTTCGCGTACGTCCGGCCCACCACGGTCGGCGATGCCGTGAGCGAGCTGGTGGACGCCGACGGCGACGCGAAGGTGCTGGCCGGCGGTCAGTCGCTGGTGCCCGTCCTCGCCATGCGACTGGCGCGCCCGGCCATCCTCGTCGACATCGGCGCGGTGGACGGGCTGTCCTCCCTGCGCCGGATCGGTGACACGGTGGAGATCGGCGCGGCGGTACGCCAGCGCCGGGTCGAACGCGACGACCTCACCACGTCCGTCCCGTTGCTGCGGATGGCCCTGCCGTGGGTCGGGCACCGGGAGCTGCGAAGCCGCGGCACGGTGTGCGGCAGCCTCGCGCACGCCGACCCCGCCGCCGAGCTGCCCGCGGTCGCCTGCTGCCTCCGGGCGGAACTCGACGTGGTGGGGCCGGACGGGGCACGTACCGTGCCGGCGCTGGAGTTCTTCATCGGCGCGATGACCACCGTGGTGGGGCCCGCCGAGGTACTGGTCGCGGCGCGGTTCCCGGTCGCGGACCGGGGCGAGGGGTTCGGTTTTGCCGAGCTTGCGCGGCGGCACGGCGACTTCGCGCTCGCGGGCGTCGCGACGCGGGTGGCCCTGGACGACGCCGGCGCGGTCCGCGAGGCCGTGCTGTGCGCCTTCGGGGTGTCGGACCGGCCGGTCCGGCGCGACGTCACGGACCTGCTCACCGACGACGAGGCCGCGCTGCGCGAGGCGCTGGAGCCGGTCGCCACCGCGCTCGTGGACACCGCCGGGGACGCACACGGCTCCGCCGGGTACCGCCGCCGCCTGCTGACCGTCCTTGCCGCCCGGGAGCTGATCGCCGCCCGGCGGCGCGCCGAGGAGGCACGATGAGCTCCGCCGCACGTGAGTCGTTGGACGTACGCCTCACCGTGAACGGCAACCCGGTCACGTTGACCGTGCCCGCCCGCGTGACGCTCGCCGACACCCTCCGGGACCGCCTCGGGCTCACCGGGACGCACCTCGGCTGCGAGCACGGGGTCTGCGGCATGTGCACGGTGCTGGTGGACGGCGACGCGGCGCGCTCCTGCCTGCTGTTCGCGGTCCAGCTCGACGGCGCGGAGATCGTCACGGTCGAGGGGCTCGGCCGGCCCGACGCGCAGCACCCACTGCAGGAGGCGTTCAGCCGGCATCACGCGCTCCAGTGCGGGTTCTGCACGCCCGGGTTCCTGATGAGCTCGTACGACCTGCTGGCCGACGGAACGGACATCGAGCCGGCGTCGCTGCCCGCCGAGCTGTCCGGGGTGCTGTGCCGGTGCACGGGCTACCGCAACATCATCGCCGCGGTCGCGGACGTGGCCGACGCACACCCGGACGGCATCCCCGGGCCGCGGAACTGCGGCGCGCATGCGCTCGCGGACCGGGGTCGGGCCGTGTCACCCGGCATCGGCGGCGTTCCTCCGGCCGACGGCGGCGACGCGGCTCCGGCCGGCGACACCGGGGCCCACGAGGACATCCGGCTCCCCGCCGGGCGTCCGGCCGCGACCGTCGACGTCGCCAGCCAGGTGGCGGCGCCGTTGGCGGAGGTGTGGCGGGTGCTCGACGACGTCGACCTGCTCGCCCGCTGCCTGCCCGGGGCGGAGCTGACCGAACGTCTCCCCGGCGACCGCTACCGGGGCCGCGCACGGGTCGCGGTGGGACCGATCCGGCTGTCCTTCGCCGGGTTCGCCCAGGTCACCGAGCGGGACCCCGGTGCCCACCGGCTCCATGTGCTCGCCCACGGCACCGACGCCGGGGGCGCGCAGACCCACGCCGACATCCGGTTGACCGCCGAGGCCGTCGGCGAAGGCACGACCCTGCGGGCCCAGGCGGACGTCTATCTCGCCGGCCGCATCGCCCAGTTCGGCCGCGCGCTCGCGGGGGACGTGAGCCGCCGACTGTTCGAGCAGTTCGCCGAGGCGGTGGCGGCGGCCGCGATTGCCGGGCCGGGATCGGACACCGGCGCATCCCACGCCTCCTCCCGGCCCGCCGTGGCGGTGCGGCCGATGCGTCTCATGGGGGCGGTGGCGGCGGCGCGCCTCCGGGCGCTGGTCCGCCACGTCCGCTCCGCGGTGGGGCGCTAGGTACGGGCTCCGCGCCGCACCCGCGGCATACCCACGCGCGCGCCGCTGCGGAACGCCGCCTTCGATGTCGGGGTGGCCTCGGGGCTCCCGGGTGGTTCGACGGTGAACCGGCCGAGGGGATCACGGGTGACCGTCCAGCCGCCCTCGTGCGTGAAGCGATGGTGGAACCGGCACAACAGGCACAGGTGGTCGATGTCGGTACGCCCGCCGTCGACCCAGCTCTGTAGGTGGTGGGCGTCGCACCACTCGGGCGGCCGGTCGCAACGGGGGAAGATGCAGCCCCGGTCGCGCTGCGCCAGGGCGACCCGCTGGCCGGAGCTGACCAGCCGGCACCTGCGTCCGAGGTTCAGGGGCTGACCGTCCGGGCCGAGCAGGAGCCGGGTGACGGTGGAGTCGCAGGCGATCCGGCGCGCGGCCTCGGGTGGGATCGGGCCGGTCCAGCCCAGCTCGGCCCCGAGCCGCCCGAGCACCACGCCCTTCCAGTCCACGCCCTTCCCCTCGGCGCCGCCTGTCCCAGCCACGGCGTCTGTCCCACCCACGGCATCGTGGGGCGCGGCGGTCGTGTCACGCGACGGGATACCGCCCCCGACCGCGGTCGCGGCTCCGAGCGCGCGTTGCAGCGTGCCCAGGTCGGCGGTGAGGGTCAGCTGTGGGCGTCGCCCGGCCACGGTCGGGAGCTGACCCTCCGCGAGCTGCCCGGCGGCGAGCTCGACCAGCGCATCCGCCCGCACCTGGGCACGGCTACGGGTCTCCTCGGGCGACGGCGGCGGCATGTGGGCGTCGAGCGCGGTGAGCACTGTGGCGCCGCCCTCCGCGTCCAGCACGCCCTGGATGTGGACGAGCCCCTCGGGCGTGACCGCGGTGGCCAGCCACCGCCGCCGGAAGTCCCGGTCAGCCCGGGCGAGTTCGCCGTCGGGGTCGAGCAGGTACCGCACGCGGCGGGCGGCGATCGCCAGCTGGTCGGGGCTCTCCACCCGCGCCAGCTCCAGCAGCGTCGCCTCGAGCTCACGCGCGCCCTCGGGCTCCAGGATGGCGCGGGCCTTGCTGAGCACGGGTGCCAGCACCACGGCATGCGCCCAGCCGATCTCCCCCGACTCCAGCGCGGCCGCGGTGGCGGGCAGGTCACGTAGCTGCGCCGAGACCCGCACCTGGCTGCGGGACTCGTGCCCACCGGTGCGGCAGGCCTGACGGAGCCACGCCGCGGTGGTGACCGCGCCGTCCGCCGCGCGGCCGTCGGCGGCATCGAACACCGCGATGCGCCGGGCGCGCTCTCCGGCCAGGCGGGCGAGGGCTCGGTCGATCACGACGAGGTCCTCGGCGAGCACCGTCCTGGGCACGCTCGCGGGATCCACGGCGGCGAGCTCGTCGATCGCCGAGTCGAGGGTGCTCATCGGTCCCACCTCCAATCGGACAGCCGCGCGAACGATATGCCCTCCCCTGGACCCGATTTCCGTTGTCCACAGCGCGATCTCGGCCGAGGCATGTGACGCGCGGCGCTGTGGACAACCTCCCGGACAAGCGTGTGGAGGACGGTCAGACGGAGCCGGGGCGGCGCGCGACCGGGGGCCGTGCGCCGCCGGTGACGGCATCCCTCCGCCGGCGCATCGGGTAACCACATCGTCACGAAATGCACTTGTACCCACAACGGCCACGGTTTTCCCCTAGCCTCCGCGCTGACCGGACCGGTGCCGGGCACATCAGGAGGAACACGTGACCGACAACTCCACATCGGACACTGTCGAGCGGTTCGGCTACCAGCAGGAACTCAAGCGGTCGTTGCGATTCGGCGACCTGCTCGTGTACGGCCTGATCTTCATGGTCCCGATCGCGCCGTTCGGCATCTTCGGCAGTGTCTTCCAGGGCTCGGGCGGCATGGTCGCACTCGCGTACGCGGTCGGCATGGTGGCGATGATGCTGACGGCGAACTCGTACGCGCAGATGTCGCGCGCGTTCCCGATGGCCGGTTCGGTGTACACGTACGCGGGGCGTGGCATCAGCGCCCCGGTCGGGTTCCTCGCGGGGTGGGTGATCATCCTCGACTACGTCCTGATCCCCGGTCTGCTGTACCTGATCTCGGGTCTGGCGATGAACTCCCTGGTCCCGTCCGTGCCGGTATGGGCGTGGCTCGCCGGGTTCGTGGTCCTCAACACCGTGGTGAACTACCTCGGCATCGAGATGACCGCCAAGGTCAACAGGGTGATGCTGGTCGGCGAGCTCATCGTGCTCGCGATCTTCCTGGTCGTGGGTCTGGCCGCCCTGGCGGCCGGGAAGGGCGACGGCTTCAGTTTCACCCCGCTGTACAACGGCGCGACGTTCTCGTGGGGCCTGGTGTTCGGGGCGGTGTCGATCGCGGTGCTCTCGTTCCTCGGCTTCGACGGCATCTCGATGCTGGCGGAGGAGAACCGGGACTCGGCACGTTCGATCGGCCGGGCGATGGTCGCCGCGCTCCTGCTCGCCGGGACGCTGTTCATCGTCCAGACGTGGGTCGCCTCGCTGCTCGTCCCGGACCCGGCAGGCCTGATCGCGGACGGCGACCCCGAGGGCAGCGCGTTCTACGACGCGGCGCGGGTGGCCGGCGGTGGCTGGCTGGCGGGGCTGGCCGCGCTGAGCACCGCGATCGCATGGGGCTTCGCGAACTCGCTGGTCGCGCAGGCAGCCACCTCGCGCCTGCTGTACGCGATGGCCCGGGACCGGCAGCTACCGGGCTTCCTGGCGCGGATCCACCCGACGCGGCGGGTCCCGGTGAACGCGACGCTGCTGGTTGCCGCGGTGTCACTGGTGCTGGGCGTGTACTTCGCGACCCGGGACGACGGGATCACCCTGCTCAGCACGCTCGTGAACTTCGGCGCGATGACGGCATTCCTGGTCCTGCACGTCTCGGTGGTCGTCCACCACGTCGTCCGGCAGAAGAGCCGCCGGTGGTTCGTGCACCTGGTGTTCCCGGTGTTGG
Source organism: Actinomycetota bacterium (assembly GCA_030840805.1). GTDB lineage: Bacteria > Actinomycetota > Actinomycetes > Mycobacteriales > HKI-0501 > JAVEDU01. Next base: position 83,620 of record JAVEDU010000038.1, on the reverse strand, counting down.
GTTTCGTGGTTCTGGCCTACGTTGTGGTCAACGCCCAGGTCGCGGCTCAGCGACTCGGCTTCGTGTGGCTCGCCCTCGGGGTCGTGGTGCTGATGGTGTTGGTCCTCACTGGACGGAGGCCCACGCTCGTGACCCCTGTCGAGGAGGTATCACGCTGAGAGTCGCCACGCTCGACCCCACCGCCGACCAGCTCGCGTACACGTTCGGTGCCGGTGAGCCGCTGCTGACGGTCCCACCGGGGACCGTGGTCGAACTGACCACAGAGGACTGTTTCGGCGGTGTCGTGCGCACTGTGGACGATCGCGCGAGCAAGCTGTGCGACCCCGCGCGGCTGAACCCGGTCACCGGCCCGATCCACGTCGAGGGCGCCGCGCCGGGCGACCTGCTGGCCGTCCACTTCGTGGACATCACGCCGCGGCGCGACTGGGCGATCTCGACGACGTTCCCGCACTTCGGCGCGTTGACGACCACCGACGAGACCGCGATGCTCCACCCGCCGCTGGACGAGGTGGTGTGGGTGTACGAGGTGGACACCGACCGGGGCGTGCTGCGGTACCGGGCCCGGCGGAGCGACCACGAGGTGGAGCTCCCGCTGGACCCGATGCACGGCACGGTCGGCGTGGCGCCGGCCGAGGGCGAGGTACTGCGGTCGATCACCCCGTCGGCGCACGGCGGCAACATGGACACCCCGGAGGTGCGCGCCGGCACCACGCTGTACCTGCCGGTCAACGTCGACGGTGCCCAGCTCGCGATCGGGGACGGGCACTGCCGCCAGGGCGAGGGCGAGTTGGCCGGGACGGCGGTCGAGGCGGCGATGTCGACCGTGGTCATCGTGGACGTGGTCCCGGGCGCGGCGCCGGCGTGGCCGCGACTGGAGAGCGACGACTTCCTGATGTCAACGGGGTCGGTGCGCCCGCTGGACGACGCGTACCGGATCAGCCAGCACGACCTCGTCGGCTGGACCGGAGAGCTGCTGGGACTGGATCCGCTGGACGCGCTCCAGCTGGTCGGCCAGACCGGGCTGGCGCCGGTGGGGAACATGGTGGCCCCGAACTACACGATGGTCGCGAAGCTCCCCCGGTGGGCCCTGGGCGGCGCGCGGGCGTACGACGGGCTGCACGAGCGGCTGCGACACGCCGGGGCGGAGTACCTGGCGCGGCGGCGGGCCCCGAGCGGCGCGTACGGTGCCGAGAAGGACCACCACCAGGGAGCCGCGTGACCGACTCCCCGCTCGTCGCCCGCGCCCGGCAGCACGCCCTGGGCGACCTGCCCCGCCGTACCGCGTTGCGCGTACCGGGCAAGACCGCGGTGGTGGACGGTGACGTGCGGCTGACGTTCGCCGAGTTCGACGCCGCGGTGGGCCGGCTCGCGGCCGCGCTCGCCGCACGCGGGGTCGGTAAGGGTGACCGGCTCGCGGTGCTGTCGCACAACTGCTGGCAGTACGGCGCGCTGGCGTTCGCCACGGCGCGCCTCGGAGTGGTGCTGGTACCGATCAACTTCATGCTCGGGCCGGACGAGATCGGGTTCATCCTCGACCACAGCGGCACGACGGCGATCGTGGCCGAGGACGCGCTCGCCGAGGTGGCCGACAAGGCGATCGCGCAGTCCGGGGTCACACCGGCCGTGCGGGCCACGATCATGCTCGGGACACCCCCCGGGACACAGCTCGGCTGGGAGGACGTCGACGCCTGGCTTGCCGAGGCCGGTACCCCGCCGGACGTGCCGGTGGCCGACGACGACCCGCTGCGCCTGATGTACACCAGCGGTACGGAGTCGCGACCGAAGGGTGTGCTGCTGTCGAGCCGGTCGCTGCTGTGGGAGTACGTGAGCAGCGTCGTGGCCGGTGGTATGTCGGCCGACGACGTGGATCTGCACTCCCTGCCGCTCTACCACTGTGCGCAGCTCGACTGCTTCTTCGGGCCGGACGTGTACCTCGGCGCCACCAGCATCATCGCGCGCGGCCCCGACCCCGAGGTGCTGTTGCGGACGATGGCGGCCGAGCGGGTGACGAAGTTCTTCGCTCCTCCGACGGTGTGGATCGCGCTGCTGCGGTCTCCCTCCTTCGACACGACCGACCTGTCGTCGCTGCGCAAGGGCTACTACGGCGCGTCGGCGATGCCGGTGGAGATCCTGCGGGAGATCCAGCGCCGGCTCCCCGACGTGGCGCTGTGGAACTTCTACGGGCAGACCGAGATGTCGCCGGTGGCCACGATCCTGCCGCCGGACGAGCAGCTCACCCATGCGGGGTCCGCGGGGCGGCCGGTACTGAACGTCGAGACCCGGGTGGTGGACGACGACGACCGGCCGGTACCGCAGGGCGAGATCGGCGAGATCGTCCATCGCAGTCCACATGCGACGCTCGGGTACTACCGGGACGAGGCGAAGACCGCCGAGGCGTTCCGGAACGGGTGGTTCCACTCCGGGGATCTCGGAGTGTTCGACGCCGAGGGCCGGCTGTCCGTCGTGGACCGCAAGAAGGACATGATCAAGACCGGCGGCGAGAACGTGGCGAGCCGCGAGGTCGAGGAGGTCATCTACGCACTGGACGCGGTGGCGGAGGTCGCCGTGTTCGCGCTCGACCACCCGCACTGGGTGGAGGCGGTCACCGCCGTGGTCGTGCCCCGCGCCGGCGCCGAGGTGACCGCGGAGGCCATCCGGGACCACTGCCGATCCCGGCTGGCGGGGTACAAGACGCCCAAGTACGTGGTGTTCGCCGACGCGCTGCCCAAGAACCCGAGCGGCAAGATCCTCAAGCGGGCGCTGCGGGAGACGTACGCCGGGATCGTCGAGCAGCCCTAGACGACCCGCAGCGTCACGGTCTTCGAGGCCGCCGCGGCGTGGCCGGGGGTGGCGGGGACCCACAGCCGGTACGCGCTGGTGCTCTTCGCCAGCGGCCGCACGCCGAAGGCCACGGTGCCCGTGCCGCGTACCGTGCCGGCGGCCCGGGTGTGCCAGGCCCCGCCGTAGTAGCTCTGCCGGTACACCTTCTCGCCGGCGAGCGCGCGGTCCGTGGTCCCGGTGAACGTGACGGTCCGGCCGGCTCGGATCTTCGTCGCGGACAGCCTGAGCGTGAGGGCCGGCGCGGGCCGGACCCGGACCACCGCGGCGACGGTGGTGCGGGCGACGGCGGCCGCGAGGGCCGACTGCGGCACGGTGACGGTGACGTCCGTGGTGACCGCGGTGCTCACCGGGATGTCGAGTCGGCCGGCGCCGCCGGTCGTGGCGGTGTACGGCGCGGGCGCCGCACCGGACCGTGGGGTGAGCCGGACCATGACGGTGGCGCCGGGGAGCGCGGCACCGGTGTCGCTGCGGGTCACCGTGGCGGTGACGGTCGCGGGCCCGGCGGCCGGGGTCGCGGTGGTGAGCAGGACCTGCGTCGGCACGAGCGGAGTGCCGACGACGGTGGCCACCGGACCGGCGCCGGTCGCGTTGATCGCGGCGACGGTGAAACGGTGCGCGGCCGTCGCGGAGAGCCCGGCCGCGGTGAACGATGTGGCCGAACCGGGGAGGCGCTGCGGCGCACCCCCGTCGACCGTCACCTCGTAGCCGACGATCGCGCCGCCGGGGGTCTTCGGTGCGGTCCAGCGCAGCGCGACCGCGCCGGCGGCGGGCATTGCGGTCAGCGTGGCCGGCGCGGTGGGCACCTTCGGCGCGGGCGGCGGTGCGGGTGCGTCGTTGGCCAGCGCGCGCAGCTCGGCGACCGTGCCGTTGAAGACGCTCATGTCGAGCGGCCCGGCCATCCCGGCGAGCGTGGCCTTGTCGGTGTACTGCCAGAACGTGTACCTGGTCCACCCGCCGGCGAGGATCGGCTTCGGTCCCCAGGTGGCGATCCACAGCGGGTACCCGGTGAACGCGGTGCTGTTGCCCATCCCGGACTTCCAGAAACCCGGCGAGGTGTAGACCATCGGCGTGCGCCCGGTCAGCCGCTCGACCTCGGTGAGGTAGGTCCTGGTCCACGCGACGAGCGCGCTCACGCCCAGCCCGCCGGTGACCTCCAGGTCCAGTACCGGGGGCAGGTCACCACGGCCGTCCAGCTTCCCGGCGGCGGCCACGAAGTGCCTCGCCTGGGCGGCCGCGCTCGCGGTCCCGGCGGCGGGCCGGGCGAAGTGGTACGCCCCGCGGGCCATCTTGTCGGCCTTGACGGCGGCGGAGTCCGACGCGAAGTACGGGTTGGTGTAGTTCGTGCCCTCGGTGGCCTTCACGAAGGCGAACTGCGCGCCGCCGACGTTGTGCGCCGCGGACCAGTCGATCGTGTAGCCGTTCGGGTGCTGCCAGCCGGACACGTCCGGTCCGCTGACGGCCGCAGCGGCGGCGCCGGTCAGCGCCCCGCCGAGGACGACCGCGAGGACGGCGGACAGGACACGGGGGAGGGAGGTACGCACCCTTGGTTCATCGGCACGGCGCCACCCCGGCTTGGGCCCCCGGCCGCGAGACCGGCCGTCCCGCCACCCCGGTGCCGCCGATCAGCGCCCGGACCCGTCCGTTCGGGCACTTGCGGCCAGCTCGGCCAGGTGCACGACCCGGGTCCGCAGCCCCGCCTTCCGCACTGCGGTCTGCAGCTGGCGCGTGCAGCCGGGGTTGACCGTGACGAGGATGTCCAGGTCCAGCCGGCGGAGCGCGTCCACCTTCGGCGCCACGACCTTGGCGCTGTCCTCCGGGCGGACGAGCGCGTACGTCCCCGCGGCGCCGCAGCAGGACGCGGCGCCGGGCACCTCCACGTACTCCCCCAGCGCGGCGAGGATCGCGCGCGGCTCCCGCCACACCCCCAGCCCGTTGCGGAGGTGGCACGAGTCCTGCAGCCCGATCCGGGCCGGTCGGCCGTCCACCAGGATCGGCCCCGCCGGCCCGGGCAGGGCCGCCCCGGCCGCGGAAGCCGGGCCCGACAGCCACGCGGACAGCTCGACCACCCGGTCGCGGCCCAGCACGTCGGCGAGATGCGCCGCGCAGCCCCCGCTGGTCGTGACGATCGTGCCGGGGAGCCGCTCGCCCAGCTTCCGGGCCAGCGCACGCCCCTCCGCCAGCTCACCGTTGTGGGCGTGCAGCGCGCCGCAGCAGCCCTGCCCCGGGTCGACGTCGAGCCGGGGGTCCAGCGCGACCGCCGAGCGGCTCACCTTCGGGTACAGGAACCGCTCGAAACACCCCAGCATCAGCGACGCAGACCCGCCGGTACGCCGGCGCGCGTGCCGGCGGAACAGCCCCAGCAGCCGCACCTTCCACGTCCGGTCCACCGCCCGGAGCAGCGCCCGCACGACCACCGGCCGGCGGCGCCCCCGCCAGGTCGCGTCGCGCCACTCCTCCAGCAGCTGGCCGTACTCGACGCCGGCGGGACACACGACCTCACACGCCCGGCAGCCCAGGCAGAACGACGACTCCTCGGCGACGCCCGGGTCGTTCATCGGCAGCGTGCCGGTCTCCAGCGCCCGCATCAGCGCGATCCGCCCGCGCGGCGACGAGCGCTCGTCCTTCGTCAGCTCGTACGTGGGACACGCGGGCAGGCAGAACCCGCACGAGATGCACCGGCTGAGCAGGTCGGGGGTGAAGGTCATGAACCCAGCTTCCCGGGGTTGAGGATGCCGGCGGGGTCGAACGCCGCCTTGACCCGCCTCAGCACGCCGAGGTGGGTCTCCCCCAGCCTGGCACCGAGGTACGGCAGCTTCGCCGCGCCGATTCCGTGCTCGCCGCTGATCGTGCCGCCGAGGTCGATGGCGAGCCGGAACACCTCGGCGAACGCGCTGTGGGCCGCCTCGACGGCGGCGGGGTCGTCCGCGTCCACCACGGCGGTCGGGTGGAGGTTCCCGTCCCCGGCGTGCCCGAACGTCCCCATCGTGATGCCGTACCGCGCCGCGATGTCGGCGATGCGCGCCACGGCCTCCGGCATCCGGGGCCGGGGCACCGACACGTCCTCCAGCAGCGTCAGCGTCCCCAGCCGGGCGAGCGCCGGGAGCGAGCAGCGCCGCGCGGCGAGCAACGCGTCGGCCGCGGCCACGTCGGCGGCGAGCGTGACCTCACGGCACGACGGCACCGACGAGCAGACCTCCGCCATCCGGGCCACCGTGCGCTCGACCGTGGCCGGGTCGCCGTCGTCACCGAACAGCAGCAGCGCTCCGGCGGTCACATCGAGTCCCAGCACGGCGAAGTCCTCCACCGCCCGGATGCAGGTGTTGTCGAGGAACTCCAGCGTCGCCGGGAGGATCCCGGCACCGACGATCGCGTCCACCGCGGTCGACGCGCCGGCCAGGTCACCGAAGTACGCGAGCCCGTAGCCCGCCGCGGCCGGCCGCGGCAGCAGCCCGACCGTGGCCTCGGTGATCACCGCGAGCGTGCCCTCGCTGCCGGTGAACAGCCGGGTGAGGTCGTACCCCGCGACGTCCTTCACGAGCCGACCACCGGTACGGATCACCTCGCCGGTGCCGAGCACGGCCTCCAGGCCCAGCACGTAGTTTCGCGTGACGCCGTACTTGAGGCCGCGGAGGCCGCCGGCGCAGGTGGCGATGTTGCCGCCGATCGTCGACACGGTCCGGGACCCGGGGTCGGGCGCGAACATGAGCCCCTGGGCGCCGGCCGCCTCGTCGAGCGCGATCGTGGTGACGCCGGGCTGGACGACGGCGAGCAGCTCGGGCCGTGACACCTCCAGGATCGCGTCCATCTTGGTCAACACCAGGCTGATGCCCCCCGCCAGCGCCACCGCGCCCGCACACAGGCTGCTGCCCGCACCGCGCGGCACGATCGGGGTGCCGGTCTCGGCGGCGTACCGCACCACCTCGGCGACCTCGGCGGTGGAGGCCGGGGTCACGACCACGTCCGGGCGACGGTGGAACAGCGGCGTGGCGTCGCGGGCGTACGCCTCGCGCGTCGCCTCGTCATGGAAGACCCGGTCGGGGCCGAGCAGGCGGACCAGGTCGTCGGCCGCGGACCGGGTCTGCGTCATCGCTGCGCGCCGAGCTCGGTCAAGACCTTGTCCGCGCCCGGGTGCAGCGGGACGTCGCCGGTCTTGGCGGCGCGGTCCAGCGTGATGTTCTTCGCCTCGGGGTGGATCTTCTCCAGCTCCTTCTTCTGCTCGAAGATCAGCCGTACGAGCTTGCCGGCCAGGTCGTCGCTCATCGTGTCGCCGACCACCAGCAGGTTCGGCACCACGATCGTCCGCACATCCCCGCGGGTGCCGTACGCGCCCGCCGGGATCGTGCCCGCCTGGTACGCGTCACCGTACTTCGCCTGCAACGCCGGGAGCTCCCGGGTCAGGTCGAGGAAGCGCACCTTGCCGGCGCCCAGGGAGGCGACGAGGTCCTTCACGCCGGCGGTGGGCAGCCCGCCCGACCACACCATGCCCTGGATCGAGCCGTCCTTCATGCCCTCGACCGTCTCCGGCAGGGAGGCCTTCTTCTGCTCGATGTCGGCGACGCCCAGGCCGTTCGCCTCGAGCAGGCGGGTGGCGATCAGCTCGGTGCCGGAGTTGGGCGAGCCGGTGGACACGCTCCTGCCCTTCAGCCCGGCGACGCTCGTGATGCCGCTGTCGGTCCGGACGATCACGTGCGTGGTGTTGTCGTAGATCCGCATCAGCGCGCGCACCGGCTGCCTCGCCGTGAACGAGTGCGCGCCCTCGACGGCGTCCGCCGCCGTGTCGGCGAGGCTGAACGCGATGTCGTTCTGCCCGGACACGACGCGCTCGACGTTCTCCTTCGACGCCTTGGTGGCCTCGGCCGTGGCGCGGTAGCCGTCGAGGTCGGAGGAGATGATCTTCGCGATCCCGCCGCCGAGGAGGTAGTACACGCCGGTCGTGTTGCCGGTGGCGATCGTCAACCGGCCACCGGCGCCCGGGGAGGTCTCCTTCCGCTGGCCGCCACAGGCCGCCAGGCCGAGGGCGAGGGTCAGCAGGACGACGAGGGCTCTCTTCACGGGGTCACCATTCCTTGGGGGGAACCGCCCTACGGGCGGGACGGCGGACGAGGTGCAGCCCGACCGCCGCGGCGAGCAGCGCGGTTCCGGCGAGCACGGTCGGGGTGTCGAGGTACAGCAGCAGGAGGGCGGCGAGGGCGGCAAGGGCGCGTTCGGGCCACCCGGCGGGTCCGGTGATCCAGCCGCCGGTGACGATCGCGAGCGCGACGACACCCAGTGCCCCGGCGACGAGCCCGATCGCGATGTCCGCGGCACCGGCCTCCAGCAGCAGGGCCTCACCCCGCGGGCTGAGGACGAACGCGCACGGGACGAGGAACGCGGGCAGCGTGTACTTCCACGTCTGCACCATGGTGCGGAACGCATTGCCGCCGGTGATCGCGCTCGCCGCCACCGCCGCCAGCGCGGTCGGCGGGCTGACCTCGGACAGCACGGCGTAGTAGAAGACGAACATCGCCACGGCCGGCAGCGCGACACCCAAATCGACCAGGGCGGGCGCGATGATGACCCAGGAGATGATGAATGACGCGGTCACCGGCACCGCCAGCCCGAGGATCAGGATGGCCAGCGCGGACAGCAGCACGGTCAGCGCGAGGACGACCGTCGGTTCGCTGGTCAGCGCCTGGGCGGCGCCGACGACGATGTCCGCGAGCGCGAGGCCGAGCCCCGTCGAGGTGACCACGCCGACGATGATCCCGGCGGCGGCGCAGGTGGCCGCGACCCCGAGCACTCCGCGCACCCCGGCGGCGAGGGCGCCGGCGAGCCGCCGCGGGGTCAGCCGGTGGTCCGGGTCCAGATAGGACAGCAGCACCTGGAACGCGGTGGCGAACACCACCGCCCGCAGCGGGGACGTCCACTGGGTGGCCAGCAGCGCGACGATCAGCAGCAGGGACGCGAAGTGGTAGCCGTACCGCCCGAGCAGCCGCAGCGCCGACGCGTCGGACCGCTCGACCGCCCGGGTGCCGAGCCGGCGGCTGTCGATCTCGATCGCCAGGACGATGCCGAGGTAGTACAGCAGCGTCGGCACGCACGCCCACAGCAGCACGCGTCCGTACGAGACCTGCAGGAACTCGGCGATGATGAACGCCGCCGCGCCGAGCGTGGGTGGCGACAGGATCGCCCCGATCCCGGCCGCCGCGAGCACGCCGCCGGCCTGGTCGCGGGGGTAGCGGGCGCGGTTCAGCACCGGCCAGGCCACCGAGCCGAGGCTCACGGCGGTGGCGGTACCGGAGCCGGAGACCGTGCCGAGCAGGAACCCCGCGAGCGTCACGGTCCGCCCCGGTGCGGTACGGCTGCGCCGGAACGCCGCGAAGCTGAGGTCGATGAAGAACCGGCTCGCGCCGGACGCGTCCAGCACCGCGCCGTAGATCGTGAACAGCACGATGTACGTCGCCGCGACATCCAGCGGTACGCCGTACACCCCCTCGGTCGTGCCGAGGAGGGCGCCGACGATCGCGTCGAAGTCGAACCCGCGGTGCGCGATCGACCAGTCCTGGGGCAGGAACCCGCCGTAGTACGCGTACAGCACGAACGCCACGCACACCGCCGGCAGCACCCACCCGGTCGTCCGCCGGCACGCCTCCAGCACCAGCAGGAGCAGGACCGCGCCGAGCAGCACGTCGGCGAGCGGCGGGCGGGCGGAGCGGGTGATGTAGTCGTCGAACACGAGGGCCGGGTACACGGCGGCGGCCAGCGCCGCGGCGGCGAGCACCCAGTCGAACGCCCCGGGTCCGGCCCCGGTACGCCGTCGGCCGCCGCGGTAGCAGAGCAGGGTCAGCGGCAGCACCGCGGCGAGGAACCACATGCGGTAGTGCTGGCTGCCGCGGGAGTCCGGGTAGAACACCTGGACGAGGACGGCCACCGACACCAGGCCGCAGACGAACTGGACCGCCACGTCCAGCCGGTGGGGCAGCGGGCGGGCCGGCCGTTCCTCGTCGTACTCCGCCAGCACCTCGTCGACCTGGGCCGCGTCGACCGCGCGTTCCACCAAGACCGCTCCCCCCGTTGTGACCTGCGCCACATAACATGCACCATGCCAGACCATAGGGGCACGGGTCAGGAGCAGTGGGGCGAATCGTTATCGGGTCGCTACGCGGCGGCCGAGGAGTACCGCCGAGGGGTTCCGCCGGATCGCGCTGTCGCTCCCCGAGACGGTGGAGCGGGAGACCTGGGGGCACCCGACGTTCCGCGTCCGGGACAAGATGTTCGCCACCCTCGCGCCGGACGGCACCACCGCCGGGGTGAAGGCGTCGCTCGACCAGCAGGCAGCGCTGATCGGCGGCGACCCGGCCACGTACGCGGTCGCTGCCTACACGGGCCGGTACGGGTGGGTGAACCTGCGTCTCGGCGGCGTGCCCGCCGACGAGCTCGCCGAGCTCGTCGTGGAGGCGTGGCGGCAGACCGCGCCGAGGCGGACGGTGGCCGCCTACGACGCGGTCACCTAGCCGGCGAAGGCACCGCTACGGCAGGCGCTCGGCGCGGGGGCGACGGCGTTCCTCCCGTTCCCGCCTGCGCGCCGCGACCCGCCGCTTCCAGTCCGCCCGTGCCTCCGGACTGTGCCCGGCGAGCGGCTCCGCGCCGCCGAGCTCGGCCGCGCCGAAGATCTTGTACAGGGTGTCGCCGAGGAGATCCCGTTGGCTCATGTCGAACTCCTGGGGGTCGGTTACAGCGCCTTCAACTCGCTGGTGACCGCCTCGACCGACGCCTTGGCATCACCGAAGAGCATCTCGGTCTCGGGCTCGTAGTACAGCGGGTTGTCGATCCCGGCGAAGCCCGTGTTCATCGAGCGCTTCAGCACGATGACGGCCTTGCTCTCGTCCACGTTGAGGATCGGCATGCCGTGGATCGGGGAGCCCGGGTCGTTGCGGGCGGCCGGGTTGGTGACGTCGTTGGCACCGATCACCAGGGCGAGGTCGGTGCGGGAGAACTCCCCGTTGATCTCGTCCATGTCCTTGAGCTGCTCGTACGGCACGTCGGCCTCGGCGAGCAGCACGTTCATGTGGCCGGGCATCCGGCCGGCCACCGGGTGGATGGCGTACTTGACCTCCACCCCCTTCTCCTCGAGCAGCTTCGCCAGGTCGCGGACGGCGTACTGCGCCTGGGCCACCGCCATGCCGTAGCCGGGCACCACGATGACCTGGTTGGCGTACGCGAGCTGGATGGCCGCGTCGGCGGCGTTCGTCTCGCGGACCGCACGGTCCCCTGCGACACCGACGGCCGCGGCGCCACCCCCGCCGCCGAAACCGCCGCGCACGATCGCGGGGATGGAGCGGTTCATCGCCTTCGCCATCAGGTTGGTGAGGATCGAACCGGAGGCGCCGACGATCATGCCGGCGACGATCATCGCCGTGATGTTCAGCGCGAGGCCGGCCGCGGCGGCGGAGAGCCCGGTCAGCGCGTTCAGCAGCGAGATCACCACCGGCATGTCCGCGCCGCCGATCGGCAGCACCACCATCACGCCGAAGGCCGCGCCGAACGCGAGCGCGCCCACCATCAGCAGCTCCGAGTGCCCGCCGAGGCCGATGGCGACCGCGCACCCGACCGCGCCGGCGAGCAACAGGGCGTTGACCACCTGCTGGAACTGCCCGAGGCCGATGGGCCGGCCCGGGACGAGTCCCTGGAGCTTCCCGAACGCGACCAGGGACCCCCAGAACGACACCGAGCCGACGACCGCGCCGAACAGCGACGCGACCAGGACGTACGCGGGCTCGCCGGCGAAGCCCTGGGTGGTGCGGAACTCCACGAACGCGATCAGCGCCACCGCCCCGCCGCCGACGCCGTTGAACAGCGCCACCATCTGGGGCATCGCGGTCATCTTCACGGTCCGGGCGGCCGGGACGCCGACCAGCGTGCCCAGGGCGACCCCGAGCGCGATCAGCGGCCAGTTCCCCATCCTCGGGGTGAGCAGCACGGCGACCACCGCGATCGCCATGCCGGTGGCCGCGATGAGGTTGCCGCGGACGGCGGTACGCGGTCCGGTCAGCCCCATCAGGCCGTAGATGAACAGCGAGAACGCCAGGACGTACAGCACGCTGACGAATGTCGTCATCGAACGGCCCCGTTCGGTGACGGCCTGGCCTGCGCCGGAGAGGTGGCGGGCGACCGGCCCTTGAACATCTCGAGCATCCGGTCGGTGACGAGGAAGCCGCCCACCACGTTGATCGTCCCGAACGCGATCGCCACGACCAGCAGGATCTTCTCCAGCACCCCGGTGGCCGCCGTGCCGAGCAGGAGGATGCCGCCGAGCACCACGATGCCGTGGATGGCGTTCGTGCCGGACATCAGCGGCGTGTGCAGGGTGTTGGGCACCTTGGAGATGACCGCGACGCCGACGAACCCTGCCAGCACGAGGATCGCCAGGTTGGCAACGAGCATTCAGCCCTCCCGGGTGACGCAGGACTTCGCCAGGACCTCGTCGTTCCAGTCCGGTGCCAGCCGGCCGTCCCCGTCCAGCATCAGCTCGACCAGCGCGGACGCGTTGCGGGCGTACAGCTCGCTCGCGTGCTCCGGCATCGAGGCGGGCAGGTTGAGGGGCGCCGAGATCGTCACGTCGTGACGCACGACGTCCTGCCCGGGTTCGGTGAGCTCGCAGTTGCCCCCGGCCTCTCCCGCCAGGTCCACCACGACGCTCCCCGCCCGCATCCCCTCGACGGCGGCGGCGGTCACCAGCGTCGGGGCCTTCCGCCCCGGCACGAGCGCGGTCGTGATGACCACGTCGAAACCGGTGATCGCCTCGGAAAGCCGGTCCTGCTGCTCCGCCCTCTCCTGCTCGGACAGCTCACGCGCGTACCCGCCCTCCCCCACCGCCTCGATGCCGAGGTCCAGCCAGCGGGCGCCCAGCGAGCGGACCTGGTCGGCCACCTCCGGGCGGACGTCGTACCCGGTGGTGCGGGCACCGAGCCGCCGGGCCGTCGCGAGCGCCTGCAGGCCCGCGACGCCGACCCCCAGGACCAGCACGTTGGCGGGCTTCACCGTGCCGGCCGCGGTGGTCAGCATCGGGAAGAACCGGGTGGACAGCTCGGCCGCGCGGAGCACCGCCTTGTACCCGGCCACGTTGGCCTGGGAGGACAGGGCGTCCATCGACTGGGCCCGGGAGATGCGCGGGATCGCCTCCATCGCGAAGGCCGTCACCCCGGCCGCCTTCAGCGCCTCGGTGATCGCCGGGTCGGACCGCGGCGCGAGGAAGCCGACGAGGACGCCGCCGGAACGGAGCCGGCCGATCTCGTCCTCGGTGGGCGGGGCGACCTTCACGACCACGTCGGCGTCCCACGGGTCGCCGATCTTGGCCCCGGCGGCGATGAACATCTCGTCGGGCATCAGGGCGCCGGTCCCGGCGCCGGTCTCCACCACGACCTCCAGGCCCCGGCCGGTGAGCCTCTCCACCACCTTCGGGACGATCGCGACGCGGCGCTCACCGTCGCGGGACTCGCGCGGAACCCCGATCCGGGCCGCGCGTTCGCCGGGCTGACCGGACGGTTCCACGGAGGTACTCCCCTCGGGCGGAGGTGACCCACTCCGTTCTGTCACGCGGTACGTCGCGGCACACCACCCGGACGGGGGAACGTACGGCGGTGGCATTCTCGGCAGGTGACGAGCGCGCAACCGAACCGACTCCTGGCCGACTTCTGCCGCACCACCGGCCTCGACCCGGCCCCTGTGGAGATCGGAGAACTCGACACCCTGCCGTCCCGGCTCGCCACGACGGAGCTGTCCACCGGCTCGGTGGCGGCGGCCTCCCTGGCCGCGGCCTGTCTCACGGCGGAGCGCGGCCACGGCACCGTTCCCGCGGTCCACATCGACCCCCGCCGCGTCGCCGCGTCGTTCACCAACGACCGGCTCCAGCGGCTGGACGGGGCGGGCGCCGTCACCTGGGCGGAGCTGTCCGGGTTCTGGGCGGCGGCGGACGGCTGGGTCCGGACCCACGCGAACTACCCACACCACCGGGAACGCCTGCTGGCCGCCCTCGGGCTGGCGGCCGAGACGGGCCGGGACGCGTTCGCGGCGCGGGTCGGCGCCCTCCCCAGGAACGAGCTCGAGGACCGCGTCACCGCGGCCGGCGGCATCGCGGCGGCCGTGCGCGAGGCCGGGGAGTGGCGGCGGCACCCGCAGGCGGTCGCGGTCGCCGCGCTGCCGCTGGTCGGGCTGACCCGGGTCGCCGGCGCGCCGCCACGCCGACTGGGACCGGCCCCGGCCGGGCCGCTGCGCCCGGCCACCGGGCTGCGCGTGCTCGACCTGACCCGGGTGATCGCCGGGCCGGTGGCGACCCGGACGCTCGCGCTGCTGGGCGCGGACGTGCTGCGGGTGGACTCCCCCGCGCTGCCGGAGATCGAGTGGCAGCACCTGGACACCGGCGCGGGCAAGCGGTCCACGCGGCTCGACCTGCGGTCGCACGCCGGTCGGGCCACCCTCGACGAGCTGCTGACCACCGCGGACGTCGTGGTGACCGGCTACCGCCCCGGCGCGCTGGACGGGTTCGGGTTGGATCCGGCCGCGCTGGCGGCCAGGCGTCCCGGCCTGGTCGTCGCCTCGCTGAGCGCCTGGGGCGAGACCGGTCCGTGGCGTGAGCGGCGCGGCTTCGACAGCATCGTCCAGGCCGCCACCGGCATCGCGCTGCGGGAGTCGGCCGACGGGGCCACGCCCGGCGCGCTCCCCGCGCAGGCCCTCGACCACGCCACCGGCCACCTGCTCGCCGCCGCGGTCCTGACCGCCGTGACGCGGCAGCTGACCGGCGGCGGAACGTGGCACGTCCGGGCTCACCTGGCCCGGACCGCGCACTGGCTCCTCGAGGCACCGGCGCAGCCGGGCGCGGACGGGACATGGGACCCGGACGACGTGCTCACCGAGCACGACACCGCGAGCGGCCGCCTGCGGGCCGCCCCGCCCGCTGTCTCGTTCGACGGCGGCCCGGTGGAGTACCCGAACCCCGGCGGTGTGTGGGGCGCGGACGCCGCGAGCTGGGCCTGACAGCACAACGGACCGGCCCCCGCAGGAGCCGGCCCGTCGTCGAGGTGCGCTACTGGTACGTGCCGCCGGATTCCGCCAGCGCCACGACCGACGTGGGCGGGGTGAACCGGTCCCCGTACGTCTCCGCCAGTTCCTGGGCACGGGCGACGAACCCGGCCGCCCCGCTCGGGTAGCCGTTGACGTACTGGAGCACGCCGCCCGTCCACGCCGGGAAGCCGATGCCGAAGATCGAGCCGATGTTCGCCTCCGGCACGGAGCGCAGCACGCCCTCGTCGAGGCACTTGATGCTCTCCAGCGCCTCGGCGAACAGCATCCGCTCCTGCAGGTCGGCGAACGGCACGTCGGCCTTGTCGCCGCCGGCGAACTCCGCGAGCCCCTCCCACAGGCCGGTGCGCTTGCCGTCCTCGTAGGAGTAGAAGCCCGCGCCGGCCGCCCGGCCGCCCCGCTCGTGGTCCACCACCAGCCGGTCCAGGACCGCGTACGACGGGTGCTCGGGGAAGTCGGTCCCCGCGGCGGTGGCCGCGGCGCGCGCCTCCTCCCGGATGCGCCGGCTCAGCGTGAGGCTGACCTCGTCCAGCAGCGCCAGCGGGCCTGTCGGGTACCCGGCCTGCAGGCCCGCCTGCTCGACGCTCGACGGGGACACGCCCTCGCCCACCATCGCCGCCGCCTCGCCGAGAAACGTGCCGATGACCCGGCTGGTGAAGAACCCGCGGCTGTCGTTGACGACGATCGGGGTCTTCTTGATCTGCGTGGCGAGGTCGACGGCCTTGGCGATCGCCGCGTCGGAGGTCTTCTCCCCGACGACGATCTCCAGCAGCGGCATCTTGTCGACCGGCGAGAAGAAGTGCAGCCCGATGAAGTCCTCGGGCCGGGTCACCCCGGCGGCCAGGCCGGTGATCGGCAGGGTCGAGGTGTTCGAGGCGAGCAGCGCGCCGGGGGCGAGCACGGGCTCGACCTCGGCGTACACCTTCTTCTTGAGCTCGGTGTCCTCGAACACGGCCTCGATCAGCAGGTCCGCACCGGCGGCGGCGTCCACGTCGTCGGTCGCGGTGATCCGGCCCAGCACCTCGTCCCGGGCCTCTGCCGTCATCCGTCCACGCGACACGGCCTTGTCCAGCAGCTTCTGCGAGTACGTCTTGCCCTTCTCGGCCGACTCGGCGCTGACGTCGCGCAGCACGACCTCCAGGCCGGCCCGGGCGCAGACGTACGCGATACCGGCGCCCATCATCCCGGCGCCGAGCACGACGACCTTGCGGGCGGTGTGCCGCTCGTAGCCGTCCGGACGGGACCCGCCCCGGGTGATGTGCTGGAGGTCGAAGAAGAACGCCTTCGTCATGTTCTTGCTGACCTGGCCGGTGGCGAGGTCCACGAAGTACTCGGTCTCGATCCGCTGCGCGGTGGCGAAGTCCACCTGGGCGCCCTCGACGGCCGCCGCCATGATGTGGTGCGGCGCGGGCATCGGCGCGCCCTTGACCTGCTTGCGCAGGTTCGCCGGGAACGCCGGGAGCACGGCCGCGAGCTTCGGGTTGCTCGGCGTACCGCCGGGCATCTTGTAGCCGTTCGCGTCCCAGGGCTGGGCCGCGGTCGGGTTCGCGGCGATCCAGGCCTTGGCCGCCGCCAGCATCGCCTCGGGGGTGTCGGCGAGCTCGTCGACGAGCCCCGTGGCCAGCGCGGCCGCGGGCTTGCGCCGCTGGCCCTGGAGCAGCACCTCCATCAGCGCCTTCTGGAGGCCGAACATCCGGACGGTACGGACCACGCCGCCACCGCCGGGCAGCAGGCCCAGGGTGACCTCCGGGAGGCCGATCTCGCTGCCCTTGACGTCGAGCGCCACCCGGTGGTGACACGCGAGGGCCAGCTCCAGCCCGCCGCCCAGCGCCGCGCCGTTGATGGCCGCGACGACGGGCTTGCCGAAGGTCTCCAGCCGCCGCAGCAGGCCCTTGAGCGTCAGCGACTCCGCGGTGAGGCGGGGCGCGTCGGCCTTGGTGGCCGCGCTGAGCAGGTGCAGGTCACCGCCCGCGAAGAACGTCTTCTTCGCGCTGGTGAGCACCACGCCGGTGATCTCGTCGCGCTCCGCCTCGAGCCGCTCGACGGTGGTCCCGAGCGACCGGACGAACGTCTCGTTCATCGTGTTCGCGCCCTGGTCGGGATCGTCCATCGTGAGCACCACGATGCCCGCAGGGTCCTTGTCCCAGCCGATCATGTTTTCTCAGACCCTCTCGATGATGGTGGCCAGGCCCATGCCGCCGCCGATGCACAGCGTCACCAGGCCGTACCGGCCGCCGGTGCGCTCCAGCTCGTCCACGACGGTGCCCAGGATCATCGCGCCGGTGGCACCCAGCGGGTGACCCATGGCGATGGCGCCGCCGTTGACGTTGACCTTCGCCATGTCGAGGTCGAAGTCCTTCACCCACTTGAGCACGACGGCCGCGAAGGCCTCGTTCAGCTCCCACACGTCGATGTCGGCGGGAGCGAGCCCGGCCGTGGCGAGCACCTTGCGGGTCGCCGGCGTGGGGCCGGTCAGCATGATCGTCGGATCGGCGCCGCTGATCGCGGTCGCGACGACCCGGGCGCGCGGGGTGAGGCCGAACTCGGCGCCCGCGCGTTCGTCGCCGACGAGGACCAGCGCCGCGCCGTCCACCATGCCGGAGGAGTTGCCGGCGTGGTGGACGTGGTCGATGCGCTCGACCGAGTGGTACTTCTGGAGCGCGACCGCGTCGAAGCCGCCCATCTCGCCGATCCCGGCGAACGAGGGCTGGAGCTTCGCCAGCGACTCCAACGTGGTCTGCGGTCGCATGTGCTCGTCCTGGTCGAGCAGCACGATGCCGTTGCGGTCCCGGACCGGCACGACCGACTTCGCGAACCGGCCCCCGGTCCACGCCGCCGCCGCGCGCTGCTGCGACTGCACCGCGTAGGCGTCGACGTCCTCGCGGGTGAAGCCCTCGGTCGTCGCGATCAGGTCCGCGCCGATGCCCTGCGGGACGAAGTACGTGTCGTACGCCGTCTCGGGGTCCATCGCCCACGCGCCGCCGTCCGAGCCCATCGGGACGCGGCTCATCGACTCGACGCCACCCGCGATGACGAGCCGGTCCCAGCCGGCGCGCACCTTCTGCGCGGCGAGGTTCACGGCCTCCAGCCCGGAGGCGCAGAAGCGGTTGATCTGGGTCCCACCGACCGTCTCGGGCAGCCCGGCGGCGATGGCCGCGGTCTTCGCGATGACCGCGCCCTGGTCGCCGACCGGCGTGACGACGCCGAGGATCAGGTCGTCCACCTGTCGGGTGTCCAGGCCGGGGTGGCGGCTGGTCAGCTCGTCGATCAGCCCGGTGACCAGCGTGATCGGCTTGACCCCGTGCAGGGAGCCGGTCGCCTTCCCCCGGCCACGCGGCGTGCGGATCGCCTCGTAGATGTATGCCTCGCCCATGATCTTCCCGATCCCTTCGTGGGTCCCGTCACCCGGCAAGTTACTACCCAGTAGCCAACATGACCAGCGTCACCCCGCGGCGGGTTCGACCGAGTCCCCCCGGGTAGCGCCGGGGCGTGGTGACGCCCCGCCTTCCCGGGACCGACGACGAGGGCCTGCCGACCGAGCCGCCGGCCGGCAGGCTCGCGACGTACCTGGTCTTGCTCCTGCACCTCGGCGAGGACGTCGTGTTCTTCGTCCTGTCCGTGCTGCTGTTCGGGATCGCCGTGGTGGTGCTCGCGCGGACCGGCCACGACCTGATCTTCCGGCCGCCGCACGAGGCGTTCGCCGAGACGATGACCCGCGGGCTGAACGGTGTGCTGTTCGTGGTGATCGTCATGGAGAGCCTGCGGACGATCATCGCGCGGTTCCAGGGCGTCGGGTTCCGGCTGCAGCCGTTCCTGGTCATCGCGATCATCTCGACGGTCCGGCACATCCTCACGGTCGGCGCCCGGCTGTCGCTGGCCGGGGAGGACGCCCCGCTCCAGCGCACGATGATCGAGCTCGGCGTCAACGCCGGGGTGGTGCTGGCGCTGACCGTCTCCCTCGTGCTGATCCGCCGGTACGGCGGCCCGGCGGGCGCTGACCCGGGCTCGCGGCCGGGTCCGAACGGGTGAGCCGAGGCTCGACCCGGACGGCTGCGTACAGTGGAGAGCAGCTTTCACCGGCAGAGGTAGTGGGGATGACGACGCAGGACCAGGACAAGATCGACCCCGCGGACCTCGCGACCGCCCTGCGGGTGCTCGCCCAGGTCGACGAGCTGCCGCCCGAGCACCCCGACGCGGTTGCCGTCCGGCGGGCCACCGCGCGGATCTTCAAGAGCGTGAAGCTGCGCCGCCGGACCGAGCGGCGCGCCGCCGTGACGGCCAACGACAAGGCGGTCACCGAGGCCACCGCGACCGGGGCGCCGGGGCGCATCGACGACGAGACGCAGGGCATCCCCCTCGTCAGCACCGTGGCCGGCGCCTCGGCGGGCACGCTGCTGCGGGCCCGGTCCTGCTACACCTGCAAGAACCGGTACGCCGAGGTCGACGCGTTCTATCACCAGCTGTGCCCGCCGTGTGCCGCGCTGAACCGGAGCCGCCGCGACCAGCGCACCGACCTCACCGGCCGGCGGGCGCTGCTCACCGGCGGGCGGGCGAAGATCGGCATGTACATCGCGCTGCGGCTGCTCCGCGACGGCGCCCACACGACGATCACCACGCGGTTCCCGAACGACGCGATCCGCCGCTTCACCGCGATGCCGGACAGCGCCGCGTGGATCCACCGGCTCCGGATCGTCGGCATCGACCTGCGGGACCCGGCCCAGGTCGTGGGCCTGGCCGACGCGGTGGCCGAGCAGGGACCGCTGGACATCCTGGTCAACAACGCCGCGCAGACCGTCCGCCGCTCCCCCGGCTCCTACGCGCCGCTCGCCGAGGCGGAGTCCGCGCCGCTCCCGTCCGGTCCACTGCCGGAGATGCTGACGTTCGGGCACACCAGCGACGCCCATCCGGCGGCGCTGACCCGGTCGCTGTCCGAGCACCCGTCCCCCGATGCGCTGACCCCGGCCGCGCTGACCGGCCTGGCGCTCACCGCGGGATCGGCGTCCCTGGAACGGATCGCGGCCCGGACCGCCATCGACGCGGGCGGCCTGGTCCCGGACCTGCACGAGGTCAACAGCTGGGTCCAGCGCGTGGACGAGGTCGACGCGATGGAGCTGCTGGAGGTCCAGCTCTGCAACCAGACCGCGCCGTTCATCCTGGTGAGCCGCCTCCGCCCGGCCATGGCCGCGGCGCGGGCGCGCCGGAAATACATTGTGAACGTGTCCGCGATGGAGGGTCAGTTCAGCCGCGCGTACAAGGGACCCGGGCACCCGCACACCAACATGGCCAAGGCCGCGCTGAACATGCTCACCCGCACGAGCGCCGAGGAGATGCTGTCCGACGGCATCCTCATGACCAGTGTGGACACCGGCTGGATCACCGACGAACGGCCGCACCCGACGAAGGTGCGGCTCGCCGAGGAGGGCTTCCACGCCCCGCTGGACCTCGTCGACGGGGCGGCGCGGGTGTACGACCCGATCGTCCGCGGCGAGGCGGGCGAGGATCTGTACGGCTGCTTCCTGAAGGACTACGCGCCCGCCGCCTGGTGAGGCTCAGATCGCCGACGGGTGCCGTGCCAGCGCCGTCACCTCGATGGTCATGAACGGGAACAGCGGCAGGCTCCACAGGACCTCGTGGAGCTCGTCGGGCGACGCCACGTCCAGCACGCTGTAGTTGGCGTACTGCCCGGCGACCCGCCACAGGTGCACCCAGACGCCGTCCCGCTGGAGCTGCCGGGCGCGCGCCTTCTCCTCCGCCAGCAGGCGCGTGCGCTCGGCGGGATCGAGGTCGTACGGGATGGCCACGTCCATCTTGACCAGGAACAGCATCGGCTCAGCTCCTCGTGAACTTCGCGACCGCGTCGGGGTCCAGCTCCACGCCCAGGCCGGGTCCGGACGGGAGGTGCAGGTGGCCGTCGCGGTACTCCAGCGGCGTGGTGAGCAGCTCCTCGCGCATGAGCAGCGGTCCGAACAGCTCGCTGCCGAACGTGACGTTCGGCAGCGCGCAGGCGAGGTGCAGGGAGCCGGCCGTGCCGATCGGCCCCTCGATCGCCGTGCCCCCGTGACACGGGATCGCGGCCGCCGCGGCGACGTCGGCGATCATCCGGGTGTTGCGCAGCCCGCCGGACTTGGTGGTCTTCAGCGAGTAGACGTCCGCGGCCCCCAGCCGGGCGAGCCGGTACGCGTCCCGCGGCGTGCGCAGGCTCTCGTCCGCCATCACCGGGATCGGCAGGGCGGCGTTGATCGCGACCATCCCCTCGATGTCCTCGGCCGGCACGGGTTGCTCGATCAGCTCGACGCCCGCCTCCACGAGCCGGGGCAGGTACCTCAGCGAGGTGAGGCGGTCCCAGCGGGCGTTGAGGTCGACGCGTACACCGGCCCGGCAGGCGAGTTTCGAGGCGATCTCGACGATGCGCCGGGTGTCGTCCTCCGGGGACTGCGCGCCCATCTTCAGCTTGAAGCTGTGGTGCTGCCCGGAGTCCAGCTTCTCCAGCGCCTCGTCGACGACGACACCGGCCTCCTCGGTGCCGAGCGCCCAGGTGACCGCGATCGAGTCGCGGGCGAGGCCGCCGAGCAGCGTGTGCACCGGTACGCCGAGCGTCCGGCCCCAGGCGTCGTGCAGGGCGACCTCGACGGCCGCCTTGGCGAACAGGTTCTCCGCGGACACGTCGTGCATCCGCTGCTGGATGTCGGCGATCCGGTCCACCTCCTGGCCCACCACGACCGGCGCCAGGTAGGTGTCGACGATCGCCTTCATCGTCTCGACCGACTCGCCGCCCCACCACGGGCCGCCGGGCACGACGCCCTCGCCGATCCCGGTCACGCCGCCCGCGGTGTGGACCCGGACGAGGAGCATGGGCTGCGCGTCCATGCTCGCCCGGGCGAAGCGGTGCGGACGGCGCAGCGGCACGTCCAGGATCGTGGTCTCGAGGCGCTCGACGCGCTTGTCGCTCATGTGCAGTCTCCGTCTCGTGGCGCCGGCCGGTACGGGAGGTCCCGCACCGGCCGGCCGATCACCTACTGCTCGGGGTCGAGCACGAAGTCGTACGTCGACACCAACACCCCGTCCGCACCCGGCCGCGGGTCCAGGATGAGCTCCGGCTTGGTCGCCTGGGCGACGTCGGAGTCCAGCCACTCGCCACCGCGGAAGTACAGCTGCGTGGTGAGCGTCCGGTACCCGGGTGCGCTCACCACGACGTGGATGTGGGCCGGCCGCCACGCGTGCCACCCGGCCGCGGCGATGAGCTGACCCACCGAGCCGTCCTTGGGGATCTCGTACGGCGCGGGCTGGATCGCCGTGATCGCGAACCGCCCCTCGCCGTCCGCCGTGACCACGCCGCGGAGGTTGCCCGCCGGGATATCGGGCGCGAACCCGGAGTAGTAACCGTCGTCGTCGGCGAGCCAGATGTCCACTGTGGCCCCACCGAGCGGCGTGCCGTCCACCGCCCGGACCTGGCCGTCGAGGACGAGCGGGTCGCCCTTCTCGTCCGAGCGCATCGGCAGCGTGCACGTCGCCGGCAGCTCGGCCTGGCCGGGCAGGTAGTACGGGCCCTCGATGGTGCCCTTGGAGCCCCGGCGGCCGGAGTTCACGACGTCCTCGACCACGTGCTCCACGAAGACGTCCAGGAACAGCGGCCACTCGCCGTTCTCACCGACCTCGATCAGCCACTTCTTCACGGCCGTGTACTCCGGGTACGTCAGGTGGTGCTCGCGGATGGCCTCGTGGATCCGGCCGAGCACGTCGCGGGCGAACGTGTCGATGCGCTGCTGGTCCGTCGTCGCGGCACCGCGCTGGCCGCGGTTCTCCCGGAAGGCGTCGGTGGCCGCCGAGCCGGAGCCGGCCGCGGTGGGGATGTGGATGGGTGCGGTGGTCATGGGGGCACTCCTCTCAGCGCTTGAAGATCGACACGTCGTCGTTGTCGAACAGGTCGGGGACCGTCCAGCCGTCCAGGTCGTACTCGGCCAGGCAGGCCTCGGCGAGACCCTTCATCTTGTCGACCTCGCCCTGCGCCTCGGCGGCGAACAGGATCTCGGCCTTCACGTTCTCGTGGTTGCCGGAGTAGTTGCGCTCGTACAGCTCGTGCCGGCCGCCGAACTCGCTGCCGGTCGCGTCCCACAGCGCCTTCATCAGCTTCACGCGGTCGACCGCGTCGTAGCCGTTCGACCCGCGGACGTACTTGTCGAGGTAGGGCCGCACCTCGGGGGTCTTGAAGTCCCGGGAGTGCGAGTTCAGGTAGATCAGGCCGCTGGCCACGTCCTGCTGGATGATCTCCTTCACCCGCGGGTAGCCCTGGATCATGAACATCCGGTAGATCAGGCCGTAGTCGAGCTTCGGCAGCAGCGCGCCGTTCACCCACTCGTCGGGGTTGCGGGTCATCGCGTCGGACAGCGCCCAGAACAGGTTCCGCCAGCCGATGACCTCACCGACGCGCGTCTGGACGCCGCGGAAGTCCTTGCTGCCGGTGGCCTCGAGCGCCTTGATCAGCAGGCCGGCGATGAAGTCCAGCTTGACCGCGAGCCGGATGCAGCCGTGGAACGTGAACCGCGGGATGAACCCGGACTGCGGGAAGAACCCGTTGACCCTCTCCACGTCGCCGTACAGGAACACGTTCTCCCACGGCACGAGCACCTTGTCGAACACGAAGATCGTGTCGTTCTCGTCCAGCCGGCTCGACAGCGGGTAGTCGAACGGGCTGCCCATCACGGCGGCCTGCTGGGTGTAGGAGGTGCGGCAGATCAGCTTCACGCCGGGCGCGTCCATCGGCACCGTGCAGATGAGGGCGAACTCCTTCTTCTTGATCGGGAGTCCGTAGTGGGCGATGAAGTTGTAGTTGGTGATCGCCGAGCCGGTGGCGACGACCTTGGCCCCGCTGACGATCAGGCCGGCGTCGGTCTCCTTCTCCACCTTCATGAACACGTCGCCGACCTCGTCCGGCGGCAGGTTGCGGTCGACCGGCGGGTTGATGATGGCGTGGTTCCAGTACAGGACCTTCTCCTGCGACTCCTTGTACCACCGCTTGGCGTTGTCCTCGAACGGCGCGTAGAACTCGCTGTTCGCGCCCAGCGTGCCGAGGAAGCTCGCCTTGTAGTCGGGCGAGCGCCCCATCCACCCGTAGGTCATCCGCGCCCAGCTCGCGATGGCCTCCTTGTCGGCGAGCATGTCGTCCACGCTGCGGGCGGTGCGGAAGAAGGGGTGGGTGAACCCGCCGCTGCCGGTGTCCGTCGGGACGGTGAGCTTGTCCTTCTGGGCCGGGTCGTGGAGCGAGTCGTACAGCCGGGCCGTCATCCGTACCGGGTTGCGGAACGCCGGGTGGGTGGTGATGTCCTTCACCCGCTCGCCGTAGATCCACACCTCGCGATCGTCGCGGATGCTCTCGATGTACTCGTCGCCCGTCATCGGCCGGGTGGTGGGCTCTGCCTCCGCGCCGAGGTCGTCCTGGCGGTCCTGCTGCGTCGTCATCCGTGCACCTTCTTCGAGTGGGAGGTACGGGTCAGCCCGCGAGCGGCGCGGAACGCCGCCGCGGTGTGAAGGTCGTCTCCGGCTGGAACCAGCCGCTGGACGGGCAGTCGAGCGAACCCAGCCACGGCGAACCGTGTGAACGCTCGCCGAGCTGGTGGAACTGTCCACCAAAGAACAGCAGCGGCGGCCGGTCGGTGACCGTGATGCCGGTGACCTCACCGAGCACGAGGAGGTGGTCTCCGCCGTCGTACCTGCGCCACGGCGCGCACGAGATCGTGGCGGCCGTGCCGGCGAGCACCGGTGCGGCGGCGCCGGGCGCCCACACCGGTTCGGTCTCCCTCGGCCGCCCCGCGAAGTGCACGGCGACACCGAGCTGGTCCGCCGCCAGGATGTTGACGGTGAACGGGGCGCCGTCGAGGTACCGAGCCGCCCGGGACGATCGGGTGAGCGTGACCTGGCACAGGGCCGGATCCAGCGACACCGCGGTGAACGCGTTGACGGTCGCGCCGTGCGGGCGACCGGCGTCACCGGCGCACGTCACGACGGTGACGCCGGTGGCGAAGCGTCCGAAACAGGCTCGGAGTTCGTTCGGATCGAGTGCCACAGCACGCCTCCAGGTGTACGCTGTGCGTACGAGCCGCCCGCATTGCGTTCGGGTCCCGACTGTGCAGTGGGTCACAACCGATGTCAAGAGACGAGGGCGGGAGTGTGAGCGAGAACGACCGCGATTTCATCCAGAGCCTCGAGCGGGGCCTGGCCGTACTGCTCGCGTTCGACGACCGGCACCCCCACCCCACCCTGGCCGAGCTGGCCGCCGAGACGAGCCTGTCCCGGCCCGCGGTCCGGCGGATCCTGCTGACGCTGCAGCGGCTCGGCTACGTGCGGTCCGAGGGGGGCCGGTGGGCGCTGACCCCCCGTGTCCTGCAGATCGGCCAGCGGTACTTCGCCTCGAACGCGCTGGTGGAGCTCGCCCAGCCGCACCTGCTCGCGCTGGCCGAGGAGACCCAGGAATCCGCCTCCCTCGCGGCGCTCGACGGCGGCGAGGTCGTCTACATCGCCCGGGTGCCCGTGCGCCGGATCATGAGTATCAACGTTGCGGTCGGTACGCGGGTGCCCGTCCACGCGACCTCGATGGGCCAGGTGCTGCTGGCCTGGTCGGCCGAGTCCGCCGTGGAGGGTCACCTCGCGGGCACCGAGCTGACCCGGTTCACCGACCACACGATCACCACGCGCGAGGGGCTGCGCCAGGCACTCGCCGAGGTCCGCGCCGCCGGGTACGCCATCGTGGACCAGGAGCTGGAGAACGGGCTGATCTCCGCCTCCGTCCCGATCCGCGACCGCAGCGGTCAGGTCGTCGCCGCGCTCGCCTCCTCGACCTCCTCGGGCCGCTCGAACGCGGAGTCCCTGCGGGCCGACGTCGTCCCGCTGCTGCGCAAGGCCGCCGACCAGATCGGCGCGGAGCTCGGCCACCGCGGCTGAGATCGGCGCGGCTCCCTAGAGTGCACCGCATGATCCACGTCGGCGCACCGATGCGCGGGACCGTCGTCACCCTCCACGTCGCCGCGGGTGACACCGTGCGGGCCGGTCAGGAGCTCGCCGTGCTGGAGTCGATGAAGATGGAGCACGTCGTCGTCGCGGAGCGGGGCGGGGTCGTCGTCGGACCGTTGCCGGTGCGTCCCGGCAGCGTCGTCGCGGCCGGCGAACCGCTGCTGTACCTCGACGGCACCCCGGACGGTGCTGCCCCACCGGCGGATGCCCCCGGGGCCACCGCCCCGGAGCCGCGTACCGATCTGGCCGAACTCGACGCCGCGCTCGCCCCCACCCTGGACGCGAACCGGCCGGCCGCCGTCGCCAGGCGCCACGGCCGCGGCCTGCGCACGGCCCGGGAGAACGTCGCCGACCTCTGCGACGAGGACACGTTCCTGGAGTACGGCCAGCTCGTCGTCGCCGGGCAGCGCCGGATCCGCCCCCTCGCCGAGCTGGTCACCGCCACCCCCGCCGACGGCCTGATCGCCGGGTTCGGCTCGGTGCACGGAGCGCGGACCGCCGTCCTCGCGTACGACTACACGGTGCTCGCGGGCACCCAGGGGCTGTTCAACCACAAGAAGACCGACCGCGTCCTCGCGCTCGCCCACGCCGAGGACCTGCCGGTGGTCCTCTACACCGAGGGCGGCGGCGGGCGCCCCGGGGACACCGACTTCCTCGACGCCGCGTTCTCCTCGCTC
This sequence comes from Actinomycetota bacterium, assembly GCA_030840805.1. Lineage (GTDB taxonomy): Bacteria > Actinomycetota > Actinomycetes > Mycobacteriales > HKI-0501 > JAVEDU01. Next base: position 57,041 of record JAVEDU010000038.1, on the reverse strand, counting down.
GACCTCGACACGTTCGCGAGCTTCGCCGCGGTCCGGGCACCACGGATCGCGGTGAACTCCGGGTACTGCTTCGCCGGCAACGCCCTGCTGTTCGGCTGCGCGGACCTCCGGATCGCCACCCACGGCAGCTCGCTCGGCCTCGCCGGTCCCGTGATGATCGAGGCCGGCGGCCTCGGCGCCTGCCGGCCGGAGGAGGTCGGCCCCGCCGCGATGCACGCCGCGAACGGCGCCGTCGACCTCCTCGCCGACGACGAGGCGCACGCGACGGCGCTGGCCCGGCAGGCGCTCGGCCACCTCGGGGGCACGGTCACGGACTGGACGGCCGGCGACCAGGCGGGACTCCGGGAGGTCGTGCCCGCCGACCGCAAGCGGGGGTACGACGTCCGGGCCGCGGTCGAGCTGATCGCCGACACCGGCTCGGTCCTGGAGCTGCGCCGGGAGTACGCGCCCGGCCTGGTGACCGCGCTGATCCGGGTCGAGGGGCGCTCCTGGGGCCTGCTGGCGAACGACCCCCGGCACCTGGGCGGGGCGATCGACGCGGCGGCGGCCGACAAGGCCGCCGCCTTCCTCGGGCTGTGCGAGCGCTTCGGGCTCCCGATCGTGTCGCTGTGTGACACGCCCGGCTTCATGGTGGGGCCGGAGAGTGAGCGGCACGGCACGATGGCCGCCGCGGCGCGGATGGTGACCGCCGGTGCGTCGCTGACCGTGCCGCTGGTGCTCGTCTGCCTGCGCAAGGGGTACGGGATCGGGGCGATGGCGATGGGCGGGGGCAGCTTCCGCCGGCCGCTGGCCACCGTGTCCTGGCCGACCGGGGAGTTCGGCGCGATGGGGCTGGAGGGCGCGGCGCGGATCGTCTTCCGGGCCGAGCTGGACGCGCAGCCCGACGACGAGGCGCGGCAGGCCGTCCTGGACGCCCGCGTGGGCGACCTCCACCAGCGCGGCAAGGCGATCGCCGTGGCCCGGCTGCTGGAGATCGACGCGGTCATCGACCCGGCCGACACCCGGGCGTGGCTCACCCGCACCCGGGCGGGCCGCGACCGCACCTAGCCGGACCCGGCGTCGGCCTCGGGTGCGGAGTCGGCCTCGGGTGCGGAGTCGGCCTCGGCCGCGGCCTCCGCGGCGGCCAGGCTCTCGTGCACGGCAAACGACCGGACCAGGCCGGTCAGGTGCAGCACACCCACGACGGCCGGCGAGCAGGCGGCGAGGCGCAGCGTCCCGCCGCGCGCCGCCAGGATGCGGCGCAGCCCGACGAGCATCGACAGGCCCGCGGAGTCGAGGAACGTCACCCCGGACAGGTCGAGCACGAGCTGCGGCGCCCCCGCGTACACCTGCCCGTGGAGCCGTTCCCGCAGCGCCGTGACGCTGCCGAGCTCGATCCCACCGGTCACCGTCGCGACCACACAGTGCGCACGTCGTGCCGTCTCCAGGCGCGTACCCGCGCTCCACGGCTCGATGCCGTCGTCGTTGACCCGCATGGTCGGAGTATGACTCACGGCCTCTCAGCCGATGTCGACGAGCACCTTCCCGGTGACCCCGTCCTCCACCGCGGCATGTGCGGCGCCGGTCTTCTCCAGCGGGAACCGGTGCAGCGGCAGCCCGTGCTCCTCCCCCACGCCGAGGACGCCCGCGGCGACGGCGGCGGTCACGTCCTCGACCGCGTTCCGCTTCGCCCGGTCCGGCACCGTGTAGACGAGCACGAACTGGAACCGGGTGTTCAGCACCATGTTCGGCCGGATCGCGACCGTCATGGTGTCACCGCCGTTGTCGGCGTAGCTCGCCACGGTGGCGTCGTTGCCGACGACCGCCCCGTCCAGCTCCGCGTTCACCGCGGGCGCCACCTCGGCGACGAGGTCCACGCCGTCCGGCGCGATGGCCCGGATCGCCTCGGCGGCATCGGAGTCGCGGTAGTTGATCACGTGGTCGGCCCCGGCCCGCCGCGCCAGCTCGGCCTTCTCCGGGCTGCTGACCGTGGTGAGCACGCGGGCGCCCGCCCAGCGGGCGAGCTGGATCGCGAAATGGCCGACCGCGCCCGCGCCGCCCTGCACCAGCACCGTGCGGCCGTCCAGCGTGCCGGGGGCCAGCCGGTCGGGTCCGCCGTCGGCGACGGTCAGGCAGCGGTGCGCGGTGAGGGCCGGGATGCCCAGGCTCGCGCCGAGCTCGAACGAGGCGTCGTCGGGCAGCGGGACGACCTGGTCCGCGGGCAGGACGACGTACTCCTGGGCGGTGCCGTCGGCGCGCTGGTACGCGGCCTCCCACACCCACACCCGCTGGCCGGGGCGCACCCCCTCGACGCCCGGGCCGACCGCGTCGACCACGCCGGCGCCGTCCTGGTCCGGCACCTTCTCCGGGAACGGCAGGGGCCGGCCGGGGCCGCTGCCCCGCCGGGACTTCCAGTCGGTCGGGTTCACGCCGGACAGCACGAGCCGCACCCGGACCTCGCCGGGGCCGGGCTCGGGCACGGGCCGCTCGACCACGCGCAGGACGTCCGGGTCACCGGTCTGGGAGTACACGACGGCTCTCATGCGCCCACCGTAGGACGGCGTGCGCGGTCGCACCGGATCACCCCTCGGGAAGCCACGCCTCCACCTTCGCGCGGTTCGCCTCCACCCACTTGCGGGCGGCGGCCTCCGGGGACAGCTTGTCCTGGGCGATGTACCTCGCCACCAGGTTCTGGTCCTCGTTCGTCCACCGGAAGTTCTTGATGAGCTCGTACGCCGGCCCGCCCGCGTCGGCGAACCGCCGGCTCACGATCTTGTCCAATGTGTACTCGGGGTAGTCGCAGGCGACCTTCTCGGGATCGGCGTCACAACCCGGGCGGTACGGCGGGAGCGTGACCTTCGCCAGCGGCAGCTCCGCGAGGAACCACTGCGGCGCGTAGAAGTAGCCGATCACCGGCGTGCGCCGGGACTCGGCCTGCCGGAACGCCTGGATCAGCGCGGCCTCGCTCCCCGCGTACACCACCTCGTAGTCGAGGCGGAGGTTCTTCACCAGCGCGCCGTCGTTCGTGACGAAGGCCGGGTCGCCGTCGAGCAGCTGGCCCTTGCCTCCCGACTCCGACGTGCGGAACAGCCGCGCGTACCTGTCGAGGTTCCGCCAGTCGGTGATGTCCGGGTGCTGCTTCACCAGCCACGGCGGGACCCACCAGCCGATCACGCCGATGTTGCCGGTCGGACCGAGCTCGACCGCGGTCCGCTGGCCCTGCACGTACTTCTTCCGCAGGTCGTCGTGACCCCAGTTCTCCAGCACGGCGTCGACCTCGCCGGTGCCGAACCCCTGCCACGAGACCTCCTCCTTGAGGTCCTTCTTCACGACGGTGCAGCCGAGGTCGTGCTCGGCGACGTAGCCGACGACGGCGGCGTTCGCCTCGTAGCCGACCCACGGGTTGACGGCGAGGTTCACCGTGCCGCAGTCGTTCGCGCCACCGGCCACGGCGGGCAGGTCGGAGACCTTCTGCCAGCCACAGCCGGCCAGCATCACCGCCGTGAGGGCCAGGATCGTCATCTCGCGCAGTCGCATCGGGTCACCTCCTCCCCGGCTCGTCGCGGCGGGCCGCCGCCTGGGTGATCCGATCGAGCAGGACGCCCAGCAGCACGATCGCGAGGCCGGCCGCCAGGCCCTTGCCGTACAGCTGGCCCTGCGAGAAGCCGGCGACGACGTCGTAGCCGAGCGCCCCGGCGCCGACGAGCCCGCCGACGACCACCATCGCCAGGACGTAGATCAGGCCCTGGTTGGTCGCGAGCGCCAGCGCCCGCCGCGCCATCGGCAGCTGGACCTTGGTGATCACCTGCCAGGTGCTGGATCCGGCGGCCGTGGCGGCCTCCACCGTGGTCGGCGAGACCGCCCGGATGCCGTCCGCGACGATCTTGATGGCCACCGGGGCCGCGAACACCACCGCGGCGGCGATGGCCGTGAACCGGCTCGCGGCGAAGAACGCGAGGAACGGCACCAGGTACACGAACGCCGGCATCGTCTGGGCCGCGTCGAGGACGGGCCGGATCAGTCGGTCCGCCCGGGGGCTCCGGCCGATCCACACCCCCACCGTGATCCCGAGCGCCATCACCAGGACGGTCGCGACGAGCGTCGCGGCGAGCGTGGTCATGCTGTCGCCCCACAGACCGGAGCCGACGATCAGCACGAGACAGCCGGCCGACGTCACGGCCGCCCCCACCCCGCCGACCACCAGCGCGAGCGCGACGACCACGAGCGCGACCAGCCACCACGGCGACTCGGTGAGCAGCGACTGGAACGGGTTGAGCAGCAGCGTGGTGACGAGGTCCTTGAACGCCGTGGTGACGCCGGACAGATGGTCCTGCGCCCAGCCGGTGGCGGTGTCGGCCGACCGCGCGAGCGTCCCGCCGAGGTCCACGTCGGACGGGAAGCGGGACGCCCACACGTACGTGGCGGACAGCCAGACGCACCCCGCGGTCACCAGCCCACCGGCGAGCACGAGCGGCCGCCGCCACGCGCCCGCCGGGCCACGCCGGGCGCCCGCGGCGCGGACGCTCGCGGCCGTGGTGACCCGGTCGAGCACGATCGCGAGCACCACGATCGCCAGCCCGGCATTGAACGCGGTGCCCACGTCGAGCGTCTCCAGCGCCTTGATCACCGTCTTGCCGAGCCCCGGTGCGTCGATCAGCGCGGCGACGGTCACCATCGCGAGCGCCGCCATCATCGTCTGGTTGATGCCGAGGACGATCGTCCGCCGCGCCATCGGCAGCTGGACCTTGAGCAGCGTCTGCCGCCGCGTCGCGCCGAGCGAGGCGGTGGCCTCGACGGTCGTCTCCGGTACGCCACGGATGGCGTGCGCGGTCAGCCGGACCGCCGGCGGCATCGCGTAGACGAGCGTGGCGATCGTCGCGGAGGCCGGGCCGATCAGGAAGAACAGGGCCAGCGGTGCCAGGTACACGAACGTCGGCATGATCTGCATGAGGTCCAGGACGGGCGTGACGATCCGGTGGAACCGGTCGGACAGCCCTGCCCAGATCCCGAGCGGGATGCCGAGGAGCAGCGCCAGCAGCACCGCGGCGAGCGTGAGGGCGAGCGTGTCCATGCTCTCCTGCCACAGCCCCTGCAGGCCGAGGAACACCAGCCCCGCGACCGCGAGCAGCGCGACCCGGAGGTTCGCGAACACCGCGGCGGAGAAGCCCGCGAGCGCGACGACCCCGAACCAGCCGATCGCCGGGACGGGCCGGCCGAACGCCGGCTGGGCGAGCACGCCCTGCAGGAACGTGACCACGTGGTCGATGCCGACCCGGATCGGGTCGAGGACGTAGCGGAACACCGGGTTGCCACCGCGCGCGGCGCCGATGGAGTCGGCCGCGTCGGTGAGGAACCGGTGCAGCCCGGTCAGGTCGGCCGGGGCGAGTACCAGCGTGTCGCGCCCGCGCAGGACCACCCACAGGAGGACCCAGACCGCCAGGATGCCGGCGACGAGGACGCGGCGGTCCGGGCGGCGCGGCGTCAGGCGCCGGGCGGTCGCGAGGGTCGTCACGGAGCCTGCCCGCCGTGCGCTTCCCCGGCGAGCCCGATCCCCGCCACCACCGCGAGGATCTCGTCGTGGCCGACGAGGCCGAGGAGCCGGCCGTCCTCGACCACCTTCACCGGCCGGTCCGAGGCCAGCACGGCCCGCGTCGCCTCGCGCACCACCACGTCGGGGCCCAGCTCGGGACCGTCGAGCGGGTCGCCGGGCCGGGGCGGGCGCAGCACCCACCGCAGGGTCAGCACATGCGAGCGGGGAATGTCGCGGACGAAGTCGGCGACATAGTCGTCGGCGGGGGCGGCCACCAGCTCGGCACCGCGTCCGATCTGGACCATCGCGCCGTCGCGCATGATCAGGATGCGGTCGCCGAGCTTCAGGGCCTCGGACAGGTCGTGGGTGATGAAGACCATCGTCTTGCCGACCTCGCGGTGCAGCCGGATGACCTCGTTCTGCATCTCGCGCCGGATCAGCGGGTCCAGCGCGGAGAACGGCTCGTCGAAGATCAGGACGTCCGGGTCGCCCGCGAGCGCCCTGGCCAGTCCCACGCGCTGCTGCATCCCGCCGGAGAGCTGGTTCGGATAGGACCGCTCGTACCCGGACAGCCCGACGAGGTCGACCACCTCACCCGCCCGCCGCAGCCGCTCGGCCTTGCCGGTGCCGCGGATCTCCAGGCCGTACGCCACGTTGTCGAGCACTCGGCGGTGCGGCAGCAGCCCGAAGTGCTGGAACACCATCGAGAACTTCCGCCGCCGCAGCGCACGGAGCTCCCGCGCGTCGGCGCGCAGGATGTCCTGCCCGTCGAACCGCACCGAACCCGCGGTCGGCTCGACCAGCCGGGTGAGGCAGCGCGCGAGCGTGGACTTGCCCGAACCGGACAGTCCCATCACGACGAACACCTCGCCGGGCGCGACGTCGAAGCTCACGTCCCGGACCGCGGCGGTACAGCCGGTACGGTCCAGCAGCTCGCGCCGGCTGAGCCCGCACAGCTCGGCGGAGCCGGGGACCTCGGCCGCCCGTGGCCCGAACACCTTCCAGAGCTCGCGCACCGAGATCATCGGGTCCGGGGCGTCGACGGGGCTGGGCCGGGCGACCGGTTCGGTCGGTGTCGTGCGGAGCGTCATGGCCCACCTCTGCCGATAGTCACCTGTGGATCGAACCAGTACCGCGGCCGGGGCTCGATGTTCTGCCAGATGTGCTTGGTCTCGCGGTACTCGTCCAGCCCTGCCGGGCCCAGCTCCCGGCCGTTGCCGGACTGTTTGTAACCGCCCCACTCGGCCTGCGGCACGTACGGGTGGTAGTCGTTGATCCAGACGGTGCCGTGCCGGAGCCGCCCGGCCACGCGCTGCCCCCGCCCGGCGTCGGAGGTCCACACCGCGCCCGCCAAACCGTACGTGGTGTCGTTGGCGAGCCGTACGGCCTCCTCCTCGCCGGTGAACCGCTCCACGGTCAGCACCGGGCCGAACGACTCCTCCCGCACCACCCGCATGCCGGTGTGGCACTCGTCCAGCACGGTCGGCAGGTAGTAATGGCCGCCCGCGAGCCCGGGGTCCGCCGGCCGGCCGCCGCCGCACCGCAGCACCGCGCCCTCGGCCACCCCCGCCGCCACGTACGCCTCGATCGTGGCGAGGTGCCGCGCGGAGATGAGCGGCCCCGTCTCGGCGTCCGGGTCGAACGGACCGCCGAGCCGGATCCGTTCCGCCCGGCGGACCAGCTCGTCGACGAACCGGTCGTGCAGCGAGTCCTCGACCAGCAGCCGGGCGCCGGCCGAGCACACCTGTCCGGAGTGGAGGAACACCGCGGTGAGGGCGAAGTCCAGCGCCGTGTCGAAGTCGGCATCCGCGAACACGATGTTGGGGTTCTTGCCGCCGAGCTCCAGCGCGACCCGCTTCACCGTGGCCGCGGCGGCGGCCATCAGGCGCCGGCCCACCGGTCCGCTGCCGGTGAACGACACCAGGTCCACCTCCGGGTGCTCGGCCAGCACCGCGCCGGCCTCCGGTCCGGGGCCGAGCACGAGGTTCGCGACCCCGGCGGGCACCCCGGCCTCCGCCAGTGTCCGCATCAGCAGGATCGCGGTGGACGGGGTCAGCTCGCTCGGCTTGAGGACGAACGTGTTCCCGGCGGCGAGCGCGGGCGCCACCTTCCACGCCGTCTGGAGCAGCGGGTAGTTCCACGGCGTGATCAGCCCGCACACACCGATCGGCTCGTGGACCACCCGGCTGATCGCGTCGGCGCGCCCGGTGTCGACCACCCGGCCGGCGTCGGACCCGGCGACGCCCCCGAAGTACCGGAAGCACGCGGCGACATCGTCGACGTCGTACCCGGCCTCGACCAGCCGCTTGCCGGTGTCCAGCGACTCGGCGCGGGCGTACTCGTTCTTGTCCCGCTCCAGCAGGTCGGCGACGCGCAGCAGCACCGCGCCGCGGTCCCGTGCGACCGTGGCGCGCCACGGCCCGTCGTCGAAGGCGGTACGCGCGGCCCGGATCGCCGCCTCGGTGTCCGCGCGGCTGCCCTCGGCGACCGTGCCGACGAGCGTCCCGTCGGCGGGGCACCGGATCTCCCGCAGGCCACCGTCGACCGCCGCGACCCACCGGCCGTCGATATAGAGCTGTCCCACCTGCGCCCCCTGTCGCCACGAGCCGGGTGTTGCGCAGGCCGCACGTATCTGCTGGTGGTGGACCAGCATGGTCGCCGCCACCATCCGGAGTCAAGATCGGCCGGTGCGGGGCGCTCCCGGTGTGCTCGGTGGACGGTCGGGGTCACCGTGCCGGTAGAACGGCAGGTGGAGGGGGGCGAGCGGCGTGTTGCCGAGGATCAGGTCGGCTCCCTTCTCGGCGAGCATCATCACCGGTGCGTAGATGTTGCCGTTGGTGACGTACGGCAGCACGGACGCGTCCACGACGCGCAGCCCCGCCACGCCGTGGACGCGCAGGCTCGCCGGGTCGGTGACCGCCATCGGGCCGGTCCCCATCGTGGCCGTGCAGGAGGGATGCAGGGCCGTCTCCGCGTCGCGGGCGACCCAGGCCAGTATCTCGTCGTCCGTCCGGGCTCCGGGTCCGGGCGACAGCTCTCCGCCGTTGTACGCGTCGAACGCCGGCTGGCTGAGGATGTCCCGCGCGATCCGCACCGCCTCCACCCACTCGCGACGGTCCTGCCGCGTCGACAGGTAGTTGAAGCGCAGCTCCGGGTGCACCCGCGGGTCGGCGGACCGCAGCGTCACGCTCCCCCGCGCGTCGGAGTACATCGGTCCGATGTGGACCTGGTAGCCGTGGTTGCCGGTCGGCCGGGTGCCGTCGTACCGCACCGCGACCGGCAGGAAGTGGAACATCAGGTTCGGATAGGCCACCTCGTCGTTGCTGCGGACGAACCCGCCCGCCTCGAAGTGGTTCGTCGCGCCGAGCCCCCGGCGCAGGAACAGCCACTCCGCGCCGATCCGGGGCTGGTTGTACCAGCGCATCCCGGGCGCGATCGAGACCGGCTGCGTGCAGGCGTACTGGATGTACGCCTCGAGGTGGTCCTGCAGGTTCTGCCCGACCCCGGGGAGGTCCGCGACGACGTCGATGCCGAGGGGAGAGAGCACTGCGGCGTCGCCGATCCCCGACAGCTGGAGGAGCTGCGGGGAGTTGATCGCCCCGCCGGACAGGACCACCTCGCCCGCGTGCACCCGGCGCACCCGCCCCCCGGCGAGCGAGTACTCCACCCCGACCGCGCGGTTTCCCCGGAACAACACCCGGGTCACGAACGCCCGACACCGCACGGTGAGGTTCTTCCGCCGCAGTACCGGGTGGAGATACGCGCGCGCGGCGCTGAGCCGGCGGCCGCGGCGCAGGGTGCGGTCGAATGCGGCGAAGCCCTCCTGGCGATAGGAGTTCACGTCCGCGGTGAGCGGGTACCCGGCCTGCTGGGGGCGGCGAAGAACGCGCCGAACAGCGGGTTCGTGACGGGACCGCGCTCCAGCACGAGCGGGCCCTCCTCGCCCCGGAACTCGTCGCCGGCCGCGGCGAGGCAGGTCTCCATCCGCTTGAAGTACGGCAGGCAGTGGGCGAAATCCCAGTCGCCCATGCCGGGGTCGGCGGCCCAGCGCTCGTAGTCCAGCGGGTTACCGCGCTGGAAGATCATCCCGTTGATGCTGCTGGACCCGCCGAGCACCTTGCCCCTGGCGTGGTAGATCCGGCGGCCGGCCAGGTGCGGCTCGGGCTCGGAGGTGTACCGCCAGTCGTAGAAGCGGTTGCCGATGGGGATCGTGAGCGCCGCGGGCATGTGCAGGAAGACGTCCCAGCGGTAGTCCGGCCGGCCCGCCTCCAGCACCAGCACGCCCATGCCGGGGTCGGCGGTGAGCCGGTTGGCGAGCGCGCTGCCCGCCGACCCGCCGCCGACCACGACCACGTCGTACCGCTCGGTGCTCACGGGACGTCGCCGTCCGACCGGACGGCCCGGCCCGACGGCAGCTCCTCGACCCGGTACACGGGGATCACCGGCCCTCCGTTGCGTCATTCCCGACTCGGGTGGACCACGCGACAGATCTGCCGGCGGCGCTGCTGCCGTTCCTCGACCGGACCGGGACCTGAGGAGCTACCCCGCCGGCGGACCGCCGACGTCCGTCGCGGCCCGGCGGGGCCGCGCGAGCGGGTCGGTCACCCCGTCCGGGCACGCGAGGGCGGCCGTGTCCCAGCGGGCCCGCCGGGCCCCGGCCTCGTAGGCGCTCGCCAAGAAGTCCAGCGCCGTGGCCCGGGGGTCGGCGGTGGCGCGCGCGTCGTCGTACCGCAGGACGGCGAGGTGGCTGCCGCGGCTCGGCATCCACGTCGCCGTCGCGGGCCGCAGCGGCTCGTCGGCCAGCCCGTCCGGCTCCGGCGCGGTGTAGGAGTAGAACGCGGGCTCCGGGACGCTCGCGTCGCCGAACCAGAATCCCGAACTGATCACCTCCCGGGAGTACGCCTCCCGGGTCACCGGGTCCGCCGACGGCGGCTGCTCCACCACGCGGTCGGAGAACCGGGTCACCGCGATGTCCAGCGTGTGCCAGAAGTGGTGCACCGGGCTGGTCTTGCCGGCGAACTGCGCGGCGTGCTCCTCCAGCAGCAGGTTCACCCGGCCGAGCACCTGCCAGTAGCGGTTGACCGCCTGCGGGTCGTAGGAGGCGTGGCCGGTGTCCTCGGCGAACGGCGGGCCGGGCAGGTCGAACGGCACCGGCCGGATGCTCACCTCGATACCGAGGATGCGCAGTGCCTCGAAGACCTGCCGGTAGAACGAGGCCACCGACTGCCCGGCCAACGGGAAGGACACCGTCCGCCCGGCCTCCGAGGTGACGAACAGCCGGTGGTCGACGAGGTCGAAGTCGATGGCGAAGATCGGGTTGCCGTCCGTACCGCCCATCGGCCGGGTGGTGAGGCCCCGGCCGGTCAGGTGCAGCGGCACGTTCCACCAGTGGTTGCGGCGGGGGCTGGCGGCCAGCCTGATCTTGCCGACGATCTGGGCGAACCGGTGCAGCGTCTCCTTCGAGTCGGCCCACGACTCGAGCGGCAGGGCGGGGAACGGTTCCACGCACCTCCCTACCGCCCCGCGGGCCGCGGAGCAAGGCACGGCTCACGGCAGGGTGAGGATCGCCGGCCCGCCCTCGGTGACGGCGACGGTGTGCTCGACATGCGCGGCCCGGCTGCCGTCCGCCGTGGCCAGCGTCCAGCCGTCGGCGCCGGTCCGATAGTCGCGGCCACCCCCGGCGAGCAGCATCGGCTCCAACGCCAGCACAAACCCAGCCCGCAACGGCAGCCCCCGGCCCGGCCGCCCCTCGTTGGGCACGAACGGGTCCTCGTGCATCTGCCGGCCGATACCGTGCCCGCCGTGGTCGGCGAGGAGCCCGTACCCCCGCGCGTGCGCGACCGCCGCGATGGCATGGGACACGTCGCCGAGCCGGTTCCCGGGGCGGGCCGCGGCGATCCCGGCCCGGAGCGCCTCCTCGGTGGCGTCGATGAGGTCCAGGTCGGCGGCATCGGCGTGCCCCACGACGAAGCTGATCGCGGCGTCGCCGGACCAGCCGTCCAGGCGCGCACCGCAGTCGATGCTGACGAGGTCGCCGGATGCCAGCCGCCGGGTCGTCGGGATGCCGTGCACGACCTCGTCGTTGACGCTCGCGCAGATCACGCCGGGGAACGGGCTCGGCGCCCACCTCGGGTGATAGTCCAGGAACAGCGGCTCCGCGCCGGCCGCCGCGATCGTCTCGGCCGCCACCGCGTCCAGGTCGCGGAGGGACACCCCCACGGCCGAGTGGGCCCGCACCGCGGCCAGCGCGTCCGCCACGACCCGGCCGGCCGCGCGCATGGCGGCCACCTGGTCGGGGACCTTCACCTCGATCATCGCGCCTCCCGCTGGAGCCGACCGCCCGCGTCGATCATGGGGTCGTTCGACGCGGGTATGCGGTGATGCCGTGCATGACCAGCGCGGCCAGCTCGGTGTACGCCCGGGCGTCGGCGAGCCCCGTCGCCCCGGCCACCTGCCGCTGCTGGATGCGCACCATAACCGAGGCCACGACATCGGCGACGAACGCGGCGTGGACCTCCCGGAAGGCGCCCTCGGCCACGCCGTCGGCGATGAGCTGCCGGACCCGCCGGGCGGCGATCCGGGTGTTGCGCTCGTACACCTCGCGGCCGGGCGGGAACGCCGCGAGATCGTCGAAGAACGCCGCCGACGCCGGTTCCAGCTCGGCCGCCACGGCGCGGAGGTAGGCCTCGATCCGGTCCCGCTGCCCGGTGGCCTCGGCGAGCCGGGCCTCGACCCGCTCGGTCGCACCACGGAAGAAGTGCACCACCGCGGCCCGGACCAGCTGCTCCTTGCTGCCCGCCAGCGCGTACAGGGTGGATTTGGAGCACCGGAGCCGGCTCGCCATCCCGTCGAGCGTCAGCTCCTCGAAGCCCTCGGCGAGCAGCAGCGCGACGAGGTCGTCGAACAGCTCGCGCTGACGCGCGGTCCGGAGCGCGCCTCGACTCTGCATGCGCGCGACAGTACTCTCGTATCATCCGCAGTACAGCGCCTCCCGCTAGGAGCCCCCGTGGCCGTCGACCGGATGCTGCCCACCGCCGAGGCCGCCGACCTCCTCGAGCTGACCCGCACGCTCGCCGACCGGGAGCTCGCCCCCCGGGTCGCCGAGCACGAGGCCGCCGAGCGGTTCCCGGACGGCGTGTTCCCCACCCTGGGGGCGGCCGGGCTGCTCGGACTCCCCTATCCGGAGGAGCAGGGCGGCGGCGGCCAGCCGTACGAGGTGTACCTCCAGGTCCTGGAGGAGCTCGGGGCCCGCTGGGCCGCCGTGGCGGTGGCGGTCAGCGTGCACGGGCTGTCCTGTTACGCGCTCGCCCACCACGGCACCCCCGAGCAGCGGGAGCGGTGGCTCCCGGACATGCTCGGCGGCACGCTGCTCGGGGCGTACAGCCTGTCCGAGCCCCAGGCGGGCTCGGACGCCGCGGCGCTGACCTGCAAGGCGGAGCGGACCCCGGACGGGTACCGCATCGACGGCACCAAGGCGTGGATCACCAACGGTGGCCGCGCCGACTTCTACACGCTGTTCGCCCGCACCAGCCCGGACGGCGCCCGCGGCATCTCCTGCTTCCTCGCCCCCGCCGGCACCGCCGGGCTGTCGTTCGGCAGGCCCGAGGACAAGATGGGGCTGCGCGCGATCCCGACCACCTCGGCGCACTGGGACAACGCCCTTCTCGACACCGACCGCCTGATCGGGGCCGAGGGGCAGGGGCTGCCCATCGCGTTCGGCGCACTGGACTCGGGCCGGCTCGGCATCGCCGCGGTGGCCGTCGGGCTCGCGCAGGGCGCGCTCGACGACGCCGTCGCGTACGCCCGGGACCGCCGGACCTTCGGCAAGCGGATCATCGACCACCAGGGCCTCGGCTTCCTGCTCGCCGACATGGCCGCGGCCGTCGACTCCGCGCGCGCCACCTACCTCGACGCGGCCCGCCGCCGGGACGCCGGCCGCCCGTACAGCCGCCAGGCGAGCGTCGCCAAGCTCATCGCCACCGACGCCGCCATGAAGGTCACCACCGACGCGGTCCAGGTGCTCGGCGGGTACGGGTACACCCGCGACTTCCCGCTGGAGCGGTACATGCGCGAGGCCAAGATCATGCAGATCTTCGAGGGCACCAACCAGATCCAGCGCCTCGTCATCGCCCGGCAGCTCGCCGGCGCGCGGTGATGGCGAGCATCCACGAGGTACTGCAGATCGAGCGGGTCGAGGACGACACCTTCCGCGGCAGCGCGCCGGACACGACGCTGCAGCGGACGTTCGGCGGCCAGGTCGCCGCGCAGGCCCTGGTCGCCGCGGTGCGCACCGTCGGGGCGGACCTCACCGTCCACTCGTTGCACGGCTACTTCATCCGGCCGGGACAGCCGAAGGTGCCGCCGGTCTACCGGGTGGAGCGGGTCCGCGACGGGCGTTCCTTCGCGACGCGGCGGGTCACGGCGGTCCAGCACGGCAAGGCGATCTTCTCGATGTCCGCCTCCTTCCACGTCCAGGACGACGGGCCCGAGCACCAGGACGAGATGCCGCCCGTGCCCCGCGCCGAGCAGCTGGCCGACGGCGCCGACTCGATCGGCGAAGCGGCGCCCTGGTACCTGCGCGAATGGCCGAACTGGGACATCCGCCAGGTGCCGCCCGGCGACACGGCGCGCCGCCCGGGCGCGGCCGCCCAGCAGCAGGTGTGGATCCGGTACCGCCACCGGCTCCCCGACGACCCGGTGTTCCACGTGTGCACGCTCGCGTACATGAGCGACATGACGCTGCTCGGGGCGGCGAAGGTGCCGCACCCCGACGCGAAGACCCAGGGCGCGTCGCTCGACCACGCGCTGTGGTTCCTGCGCCCCTTCCGCGCCGACGAGTGGCTGCTGTACGACCAGACCTCGCCGTCGGCGGGGTTCGGACGGGCGCTCACCCAGGGCCGGATCTTCGACCGCGACGGCGGCCTCGTCGCCGCGGTCGTGCAGGAGGGGCTGATGCGGACCGCCAGAGACCGGTGACCGCCCGGGGTACCGGCGCCGCTGCCGGTCAGCTGTCCGCGAGCCGGGCCACCAGCTCCCGTTCCGCCGGGCCGAACCAGGGCGGCGAGCCGGCCCCGGCGTTCTCGGCCACCCGCAGCGGATCCGCGGTGGCCGGGATCGTGACGTGGCACCGCGGGTCGCTCAGCCCCCACTTGAGCAGCGCCTGCGCCCACGTCCGCACCCCGAACGGCCGGAGCGGCTCCAGTGCGGCGGGGTCGGGCCGCCGGCGCAGCAGCGCACCCTCGCCGAGCGGGCGCATCAGGAGCACCCCCAGGCCCAGTTCCGCGGCGAGCGGCAGGATCCGGCGTTCGACCTCACGCTCGTGCGGGTTGTAGGGCACCTGGATCGCGTCGATGCGCCCGGTGGACATCACCTCGGCCAGCTCGCCGAACGCGCTCGCCGAGTAGTGCGTGGCGCCGAGGTACCTGATCTGCCCGACCTCGCGCCGCGCCTCCAGCATCGGCAGGTGTTCCTTCCAGGCCACCAGGTTGTGGATCTGCATGAGCTCTACCCGGCCGCCGAACCAGGCGAGCGCGCGCTGCAACTGCTCGGCGCCCTCGACGGCCGACCGGGCCCAGACCTTGGTCGCGACGAACGCGTCGGCGCGGCGTCCGGCGAGGGCGTCCGCGAGCAACTGCTCGGCGCGGCCGTACATCGGAGACGAGTCGAACACCCGGAGGCCCGAGCCCAGCGCGGCCTGGACGAGCTCGCGGTGCCGGCCCTCGGCCGCGGCGGCCGCCAGCCGCTGCCAGGTGCCGAGACCCACCACCGGGACGGCGTCGCGGTCACGGCCGAGGCTCCGGGTCTCCATCCCGCCAGCGTAGGGGCGCGCGGGGTGCCCCGCGCCGCGCACTAGCGGTACCGGAAGCCGTCCAGGAACCGGCGGAAGACCCCACCGGCGCGGGGCAGCGCGGGAGCGGGCGGCGGGGCCGTCGTCCGCTGCCGGGCGATCGGCTGGTCGTAGTCCGTACGCACGATCGCGTCGACGATCTGCACGTCGTCGAAGTCCTCGGAACCCGGGATCACCGGCACGAACCCGACCAGCATCCCGTTGCCCATGACCTGCGCCTCCAGCCCGGCGGTGCCGTCGGAGTCCCACACCGCCTCGCGCCCGGCGGGCAGCGCCACCCGGATGCCGAACTGGTACACGCCCGCCTTCGCGACCTGCGCCTCGACGCCTCGGTCCCGCAGGGCATCCACCACACGCCTGGCCTGGTTCTCCTCCACGCCGCCGAGGGTAACGTCACCGGGCCAGCACGCAGTCACCGCAGACCCCGCCACGGGGCACCCGGTAGTACAGGCAGCAGCTGCGGCGCCAGCCGTCCGCGTCCAGCTCGCCCCGCAGCGGGCCGGCCGCCAGCACCCGGTCCGCGGCGGCGCTCGCGGGGCCGGGGGCCGCTCCGTCGAGCACCCGCGCCGCCCCGCGCAGCGCCGACGCGGCATTGCCCCAGAGCACCCGGTCCGCCACCGGGCCGCCACGCCGGACGGCGGCGGCGAGGGGTTCCAGGTGCTGTCCGATCACGACCCCGGCCAGGTCCCCGGCAGCGAGCTCGGGGGTGTCGACGCCGAGGTACACCGTGCCGCCCTCGTCGCGCCACCGCAGCGTCGTCAGCACCGGCACACGTCCACTGTGGAGCAGCACGCCCAGGGCGACCGACCACAGCCGCGCCGCCCAGCCCTGGAAGAAGATCGAGGCCGCGACTCGGCGCTCCGGCGTCGCGAGCCGCCGGCGTACCCGCTCGACGACCGCCGCCAGCACGGCCGGGTCCGCGTACAGGTCACCGGCCGGCCGCCACCCCGGCGCCGGGTCCGGGCCGACCGCGACCGCGAAGTACGGGCCTGCCGCCGCGGCGGCCCGGAGCGCCCGGATCGCGTCCTGCGTCCCGGCCGGCTCCACCCGCACACCGTACGTCGGGTGCGAACCGACACGGCTCGCCCGACAATCACCGGCACGTACCGCCCGCCGCGTCTGTCGGGAGAGGACCCGCCATGCCGCGCGCGCGGACCAAGGACGAGCAGCAGTACCAGGCCCTCCGCCGCGAGGGCGAGCACAAGGAGAAGGCCGCCCGGATCGCCGACGCGTCCGCCGACAGCTCCCGCTCGGCCACCGGCAGGAAGGGCGGCAACAGCCCGGCCTGCGAGGACTGGACGAAGAAGGACCTGATGAAGCGTGCGGCCGAGATCGGGATCGACGGCCGGTCCGCGCTGAACAAGGGCGAGCTGATCGAGGCACTCCGCGGCCACTGACCCCCGCTCACACCGGCTTCAGCAGGCGCCAGATGTCCGCGGGTGGCATGGGCCGCCCGAACAGGTAGCCCTGGCCGAGATCACAGTCGAGGTCACGCAGCGCGCCGGCCGTGTCCGCGTCCTCCACGCCCTCGGCAACCACCTGCAGCTCCAGCGCGTGGCCCATCGCGATGGCGGCGCGGACCACCTCGCGGTCGTCGCCGTCCCGCTGGAGGCCCGCGACGAACCCGCGGTCGATCTTCAGCTCGGCCAGCGACAGCCGGGTCAGATACGCCAGCGAGCTGTACCCGGAGCCGAAGTCGTCGACGGACAGCCCGACACCGAGCGCCCGCAGCGTGTGCAGCAGCTCCACGGAGCGGTGCGGCTCCGCCATCAGGGTGTCCTCGGTCAGCTCCAGGCGCAGCAGCTCGGCCGGGATGGCCTCGGCCTGCAGCCGCTCCCGGAGCAGGCCGACCAGGCGCTCGTCGTGGAGCTGCCGGGCCGAGATGTTCACGGCGACGCGCGGCGGCTCGGCGCAGCCCCGTGCCCAGTCGGCCGCCTGCCGGCAGGCCGCGGTGAGCACGACCCGGCCGAGCGGCACGATCAGGCCGTTCCGCTCGGCGGACGGGATGAAGTCCGCCGGGTAGAGCGTCCCCCGGGTCGGGTGCCGCCACCGCACGAGCGCCTCGACCGCGACGACCCGGTCCGTGGCGAGGTTCCGCTGCGGCTGGTACTCCAGCACGAACTCCTCCGCCGCGATCCCGCGGCGCAGGTCGACCGCCTCCTGCAACCGCGTCGCGGCGCGCGCCGCGACGGCAGGGTCGAACGTGACCTGACTGCCGCGGCCTCGCCGCTTCGCCTCCAGCATCGCGGCGTCGGCGGCGCTCACCACGGCGTCGGAGTCCTGCCCGGCGCTCGCGTGGGCGATGCCGACGCTCGCGCTGAGCTGTACCTCCACGCCGCCGAGGTCGAACGGCGCCGCGAGCGCGGTCAGCGTGCGGGCCGCCAGCGCGTTGGCGCCGCGCTCGTCCAGGCCCGGGCACACCACGACGAACTCGTCCCCGCCCAACCGCGCGACCGTGTCGGCCGCCCGCACCACCGAACGCAGGCGGTCTGCCACCTGGACGAGGAGCCGGTCCCCCGCCGCGTGCCCGTACGAGTCGTTGACCGACTTGAAGTGGTCCAGGTCGAGGAACTGCACCACCACCCCGGGCCCGGACTCGTCGCGGCCGGCGAGCGCCAGCGTGAGCCGGTCGGTGAGCAGCGCACGATTGGCCAACCCGGTCAGCCCGTCGTACAGCGCCCGCCGCTCCAGTTGCTCCTCGGCACGCTTGCGGTCGGTGATGTCGGTGAACATCCCGAGCGCGCCGACGTACCCGCCGTCGCCGTCGAACAGCGGGCTCGCCGAGACCTGGGCGACCCGGGCCTCCCCGTCGGCGCGGAGGAACGGCAGCTCGTACACCTCGTGGCCGGTGCGTTCCCGCCGGGCGAGCCGGTCGAGATGGCCGGGCCTGGACTCCTCCGGCACGATGTCGACGCTGTTCAACCCGTACACCCGGTCGAGCGGCCGGTCCAGCATCTCGGCGAGCTTCTGGTTCGCATAGACCGTCTGGCCGCCCGGGTCGATGACCCAGATGCCCTCCTGGGCGGTCTCGGCGATGCTCCGGTACCGGGTCTCGCTGCGGCGGAGCGCCTCCTGCGCCTCGTGGCGCTCGGTCACATCGTGGAAGTTCACCACCAGGCCGCAGATCTCCGGGTCGTCCAAGAGGTTGGTGATCCGGTCCTCCACCCAGCACCACGTCGCGTCGGCGCGGCGCACCCGCACATCGAACGGTAGTTGCGCGCCGGTCCGGGCGAGGGTGGCGGCGATCTGCCGTCGCTTCCGCGCGATGTCGTCGGGGTGGACGAGGTCGACCGCCGCGGTGCCGAGCAGGTCGCGGTGCTCCCAGCCGAGCAGCCCGGACACCGCTCCCCCGACGAACCGGATCACGCCGTCGGCGTCCAGCACGAGCACGCCGTCGACGGACCGCTGCAGCAGCCCGTGCGACCGGGTCCGCGAGATGGTCAGCTCGCGGTCCAGCCGGGCGACTTCGACCGCGACGGCGAGCCGATCGGCCACGGCGGCCCCGAACGCGAGGTCGTCCTCGTCGTACGGCTCCCCGCCCGGCCGCCGCCGGACCCCGACCGCACCGGTCACCCGGCCCGCGACGACCAGCGGGATGAGCAGACCGGGGCCCACCTCGTCCGCGCCGTGCAGCTCCCAGGCGGCCGGCTCCGCGCTCGGCCGGCCCGCCGGCAGCAGATCCGCCAGCGGCACCTCGGACTCGGGCCGCCCGGCGCGGGCGAGCAGCACCGGCAGGCCGCCGCGCATCTCCCACACGGCCGCGGCGTCGCCGGACATCCGGGCCAGGAGCCGGGCGGCGGCGCGGGCGGCCTCCGCGGTCCTCGGCCCTCCCCACGTGAGCCCGGCACCGAACCGGCGCAGAGCCTCGATCCGATCGGCGGAGCCCGCCACCGGGCCCACCTCCGTCCGCGAGGGTGCACTCAGCCTAGGGCCGCGACCCGGTGCAGCGCATCCTTCCGGCAGGCCCCGGCGCCGAGTTCTGCACCGACCGCGGGTGTCCGCCAGGATGTGCCGGTGAGCGGAGCGGAGGGCATCGAGGCCGTGCTGGCGAAGTCCCGCCTGGGCGTGCGGCGTCTGACCCCGCACGAGACGGTCGAGGCGGTGCGGGGCGGCGCGCTGCTGGTCGACACCCGGACCGAGACCCAGCGCGCCGAACAGGGCGAGCTGCCCGGCGCGCTCGTCATCGACCGCACCGTGCTGGAGTGGCGCCTCGACCCGGCCGGCGACGCGCGCATCCCCGAGGCGATCGGCCACGACGTCCAGATCGTCGTCGTGTGCCATCAGGGGTACAGCTCCAGCCTCGCCGCGGCGAGCCTGCGGCAGGTCGGGCTCTGGCGCGCGACCGACCTGGCCGGTGGGATCGAGGCGTGGCTGGCGGCCGGGCTACCGCTCACCGCCGGCCCCGCCGACGTGCGGCGCTGACGCTCCGGAAGGGCTCTCAGGCGAGCTGCGGGGTCTCCCGCACCGCCCGCTTGAGCTCCGCGAAGCCCGGGAAGCTCGCCAGCTTCTCGGTCGCGTCCCACAGCTCGACGGCCTCCGTCCCGCGCGGGATGCGGCTGATCACCGGCCCGAAGAAGGACGGTCCGCCCGGACCGGCGAACGTCAGCACCGGGGTGCCGACGTCCCGGCCCGCACGCTCGCGGGCCAGCTCGGTCTCCTCGGCGACGACGGCGTCGTACCGCTCGTCGTCCTGTGCCGCCACGAGCTCCGCGGGGAGACCGGCCGCGGCCAGCGCCGCCGCGAGCCCGCCGTCGGGGAGGTCCATGAGCCCGGCGCCCGGCCGGTGGATGCGCTGCCCCAGCTCGGTGTAGAACCGCCCGACCGCGTCGTTCCCCGCGGCGTCGCGGACCGCGGCCGCCACCCGGAGCAGGCGCAGGCCCAGGGTGTGGCCCTCCGGGTACCCGGCCGGGAAATGGATGGCGTAGTCCTTGTCTGCGTTGAGCAGTCGCAGCGAGATGAACCGCCAGTGCACGTCGATCTCGCGCTGGGTGCCGACCTCCACGACCCAGCGCGAGGTGATCCAGGCCCAGGGGCAGACGGGGTCGAAGAAGAAGTCCACGGCGGTCGTCATGCCGTCAGCCTGCCATCCGGTCCGGCGGAGCAGGCGTCCCGCAGCAGCCTCAGCGCGTGGGCGGCCGTCGCGGCGACGACGACCGCCGGCTCGCCGTCGAACCTCCGCCGCTCGGCGTGCTCGCCCGCCGGCGACACGACGCCGAACCACACGGTGCCGGGCGGATGCCCCTCCTCCTCGCCGGGCCCGCCCACCCCGGTGACGCTCACCGCGAGATCGGCACCGAGCAGCGACGCGACGCCGCGCGCCATCACCCGGGCACACTCCTCGGTCACGACGGGACCCACCGGTACGCCGAGGACCTCGAACTTCACCTCGGACGAGTACGCCACCACGCCGCCGCGGAACCAGGTGGACGCCTCCGGCGCCGCCCCCAGCTCACCTGCGATCGCGCCGGCCGTGAGCGACTCGGCGACCGCCACCGTCAGCCCGCGGGCGGTGGCGGTGGCGGCCACCTCGGACGCGGTTCCACCATCGACATCGGGCATGTCCGGATTCTGCCCACCGCGGTGCCGGGCCGCAGCACGAAAGGCGCCCCGGCCGCCCCTGCGGTCAGCCCCGGGAGAGGGCCTCGCGCAGCCCGGCCTCGTCGAAGGCGGCGACGTACGCGGGCTTGTCCCGCTGGAAGCGCCGGCCCTCCACGAGCGGGCCGACGTCGACCACGTCGAAGCCGAACTCGCCGATCAGGTCCGCCACCGTCCGTTTCGCCCCGGCGTCGTCGCCCGCGATCGGCAGCGCCCGACGGCCCGGCGTCCCGGCCGGCGTGCCCTCCGACGCCAGGTGCGCGGAGTAGATGTTGTTGAACGCCTTGACGACCCTCGCGCCGGGCAGGTGGGCGGCGAGCAGCTCGCTCGTCGTCGTGCTGTCGTCGTCCAGCTCGGGGAACTGCCCGTCCAGCTCCGGGTAGTAGTTGTTCGTGTCGATGACCACCTTGCCCGCCAGCTCGGCCACCGGGACCTCCCGGTAGCTCCTCAGCGGGACCGCCACCACGACCACGTCCCCCGCCGCGGCCGCCCCGGCGGCGGTACCCGCGGCGGCCGGGTCGCCGAGCTCGGTCACCAGGTCCGTGAGCGTCTCCGGCCCGCGGGAGTTGCTCACCACCACCTCGTGCCCGTGGTCCACCGCAAGCCTCGCCAGCGTGCTGCCGAGGCTTCCTGCTCCGATCAGTCCGATCCGCATGTCGCGACCTCCTCTGCCGAACCACCGCTGTCCGCCCGCGGAGATATCTCAGATATCGGCGGGCAGCGCCGATGAAGACCCCAGCGGCGCGTGGCGACCGGCGGCCTGGGGGGGACGCCGGTCGCCACGTGCCGCTGTCTCGTCACGGCCGGTCCACGAGCTCGGTCGGCTGCGCGATGACATCCACCATCGCACCGTGTCGCCAGGTCGTGATCGCCAGCGGTACGTCGATCGCGTCCGTGAACATCCGGCGCTGCAGCGCCTGGGCGTCGGCCACCGGCTCGCCCGCGACCGTGACCACCAGGTCCCCCGCCCGCAGCCCGGCGTGCTCGGCCGGACTCCCGGGGTCGACGTGCGCGATCCGTACCCCGTGGTCCCGGCCGAGCCGCGCGGCGAGCGGCGCCGGGAGCGGGGCCGGAGCGGCGGCGAGTCCGAGGTATGCGCGCCGGACCCGCCCGTCGCGCATCAGCGCGGCCACGATCCGCATGCTCGTGGGGTTCACCGGTACGGCCAGCCCGAGACCGATCCCCGCGACGGCGGTGTTGATGCCCACCACGCTGCCGACCGAGTCGGCCAGCGCACCGCCGGAGTTGCCGGGGTTCAGCGCGGCATCGGTCTGGATGACGTCCTCGATGACGCGCACGGTGGTGCCGCTGCGCGCCGGCAGCGAACGTCCGAGCGCGCTCACCACCCCGGCGGTCACCGAGCCGGCGAGGCCGAGCGGGCTGCCGACCGCGACGACCAGCTGGCCCACCACCAGGTCGTCGGCGTTGCCGAGCTCCGCCGGGGCCGGCGTGGCCCCGTGGACGCGCACCACGGCGAGATCGGACAGGCGGTCGCGGCCGACCACCTCGAACGGCGACCGGCTGCCGTCGGAGAACGCCGCGGTCCCCCCGGTGGCGCCGCCGACGACGTGCGCGTTGGTGAGCAGGAAGCCGTCGCCGGTGAACGTCACCGCCGAACCGGTACCGAGGACGCCCTCCCCGCCCGGGCGCTGCCCGTGGACGGCGAGGCTCGCGACCGAGGGAAGGAGCCGCCGCGCGACGGTCGTGACGATGCGGGAGTACGCGTCGAGGGGGTCTGTGGTCATGGGTGCCTCCCGGGGGGTGCCGCCCCAGGTGCAACGGCGGCGCCGGCCGCGGACATCCCCGCTTCGCCGTGGGCGAAACACGCTCGCGTGATCCCGGGTCCGGTTCCGTACCGCGCCGGCCCACGACCGCGGACGAGGGTGCTAGCTGCCCCCGGTCCGCTCACCCCGGTCGTCGCGGGCCGCCCGCTCCGTGGCCACCAGCGAGGTCCGCGGGAGGACCAGGCAGTGCCGCCGGGCGCACCGCGTCCTGACCAGCTCGATCGGCCCGTCGGTGCTGTCCGCCTCGCCCCAGGACTCGGCCTCGGCCGGTGCGCCGCACTCCGGGCACGTGACGACGTCCATCGTCGATCACCTCCTCGTCGTACCGAGGGCTCGGCGGCTGCGGTGATACCCGGTCAGGCGCGTCGCGGCGACGCGATCGCGTCCACGTACTGCCAGGCGCCGCCGTCCCGGACGAAGCGGCTGCGCTCGTCCAGGGTCCCCGAGCGGCCCCGCAGGCGGTAGTGGGCACGGAACTCGACGGTGCCGTCCGCATCGAGCAGACCACCGCGCTGTGTCCCGAGGATGTCCAGCCCGGACCATTCCTGATCGGGGTCGAATGCGACGTGGCGCGGCCGGGTGGAGGGGTGCCAGGTCCGGAGCAGGTACGCCTCGTCGCGCAGCGCGAAGGCGCTGTACCGCGAGCGCATCAGCAGCTCCGCGGTGGGCGCCTCCGCCGCGCCGCGGTGCAGGCGCCCGCAGCAGTCGGCACAGGGCTCCCCGAGGCCACAGGGGCAGCGGGCGTCGGGCGTCACGCGGTGAGGTGCCCGGTGAGCTCCACGGCGACCGCGGCCGGGTCGGCGACGTCCAGCACGATCCGCTGGAGCCGGGCCTCCTCGGTGAGGTCGATCACGAGCACCTGCTCGGCGGTGTGGACGCACCAGAGCTGCGGGCGACGACGCGGAGCACGGTACGTCCCGGCCACGATCACGCCGGGGAGGTACGTCCCCGGCGCTCGCACCGACGGCTTGTCGGCGAGCGCCTCGGCCCGGGACAGGACCCGCGCACCGGTGACCGCGGTCAGCGGTACGTCGACCCGGCGCCGACACGCCCACACCGCGTCCAGTCCCGCGAACACGACGTGCAGCCGCCCGTCGCGGGCGAACGCCACGGCGGTCACGCGGTGACCTCCGCGAGCGGTCCCGCGGCGGGGACCGGCCGGGTCGCCGTGATCGTGGCGGAGCCGAGCACCCGGTCGCCGTCGTAGAGCACCAGCGCCTGGCCGGCCGCGACGCCCCGCACGGGGGTCTCCAGTCGCGCCACGACTCCGTCGGGGGTCGCGGTGACGACCGCGGGGACCCGGCCGCCGTGGGCCCGCACCTGGACGGCGCACCGGAGCTCGCCGTCGCGGGCGACCCCGTCCGTCCACACCGGACGACCGGCGTCGACCAGGTCCGCGTCGAGCGCCTCGGCGGGGCCGACGGTGACCGTGCCGGAGACCGGCTGGATGTCGAGCACGTACCGGGGCCTGCCGTCGGCGGCGGGCCGGCCGAGCCGGAGCCCCCGCCGCTGCCCGACCGTGTACGCGTAGGCGCCGTCGTGCTCCCCGAGCACGTCGCCGGTCACCGAGTCGACCACCGAGCCCGGCCGGGAGCCCAGCTCGCGGCGCAGGAACCCGGCGGTGTCCCCGTCGGCGATGAAGCAGATGTCGTGGCTGTCGGGCTTCTCCGCCACGGCGAGCCCGCGGGCGGCCGCCTCGGCCCGCACCTGGGTCTTGGTCGAGTCGCCGAGCGGGAACATCGAGTGCGCGAGCTGCTCGCGGGTCAGCACGGCGAGGACGTACGACTGGTCCTTCGCCTCGTCGACGCTGCGGCGCAGGGTGGGCACGCCGTCGGCCACGGACAGCCGCGCGTGGTGCCCGGTCACCACCGCGTCGAAGCCGAGCGCGAGCGCGCGGTCCAGCACGGCGGTGAACTTGATCTTCTCGTTGCAGCGCAGGCACGGGTTCGGGGTGCGCCCGGCCGCGTACTCGGCCACGAAGTCGTCGATCACGTCGTCGTGGAACCGCTCCGCCAGGTCCCACACGTAGAACGGGATGCCGAGCACGTCGGCGGCCCGGCGGGCGTCCCGGGCGTCCTCCTTCGTGCAGCACCCGCGCGCGCCGGTACGGTGCGACGCGGGGTCCCGGGCGAGAGCGAGGTGGACACCGGTCACGTCGTGTCCGGCGGCCACGGCGCGCGCGGCGGCCACGGCGGAGTCCACTCCGCCGCTCATCGCGGCCAGGACCCTCATGCGCGCGGAGACCGTCACGACCGCCACCCCTCGCCGGCGCGGCGGGCCCGCTCCACCACGGGGCCCAGGGCGCCGATCAGCTCGTCGACGTCGGCCGCGGTCGAGGTGTGCCCGAGGGAGAACCGCAGCGAACCGCGGGCCCGCTCCTCGTCGGCGCCCATCGCGAGCAGGACGTGGCTCGGCTGCGCCACGCCCGCCGAGCACGCGGAACCGGTCGAGCACTCGATCCCCCGCGCGTCGAGCAGCATGAGCAGGGCGTCGCCCTCGCAGCCCGGGAACGAGAAGTGCGCGTTGCCGGGAAGCCGGTCCACCGGGTCGCCGTTGAGGACGGCGTCCGGGACCAGCTCCACGACGCGGCGGATCAGGTCGTCGCGCAGCTCGGCCAGGGCGGCGGTGCGCTCGGACCGGGACTTCACGGCCGCCTCGACGGCCACCGCGAACGCCACGATCCCCGGCGCGTCCAAGGTCCCCGAGCGGACGTCCCGCTCCTGCCCGCCGCCGTGCAGCAGCGGGGTGAGGCGGAGGTCGCGGCCCAGCAGGAGGGCGCCGACGCCGAGCGGGCCGCCGAGCTTGTGGCCGGTCACGGTCAGCGCGTCCACGCCCGACGCGGCGAAGTCGACCGGCAGCTGGCCGACGGCCTGCACCGCGTCGGTGTGGAAGGGGACGCCGTGCTCCGCGGCGACCGCGGCCAGCTCGGCGATGGGCTGCACGGTGCCGACCTCGTTGTTCGCCCACATCACCGTGACCAGCGCGGCCTGGTCGGCCTGGTCGGCCAGCGCGGCGGCGAGCGTCTCGGGGCGGACCCGGCCGACCGCGTCGACGTCGAGGAGGGTGACCTCGGCCCGCTCGTGCACCGCGAGCCAATGGGCGGCGTCGAGCACGGCGTGATGCTCGGCCGCCCCGGCGAGGATGCGGGTCCGGCGGGGGTCCGCCCCGCGGCGGGCCCAGAACAGCCCCTTGATCGCGAGGTTGTCGGCCTCGGTACCCCCGGCCGTGAACACGATCTCGCTGGGCCGCGCGCCCAGGGCGGCGGCGATCCGCTCCCGGGCCTCCTCGACGACGCGACGGGCCCGGCGGCCGCTGGCGTGGAGGGAGGAGGGATTGCCGACCTCGCCGAGTGCCGCCGTGAAGGCCTCGACGGCCTCCGGCAGCATCGGCGTGGTCGCCGCGTGGTCTAGATAGGTCATCGCGTCCAGCCTAGTCGCGTGTCCGGGACACCAAACGGCCCGGCCGGTGGAAGATCACCGGCCGGGCCGTCGTCGCGGCGCGGACCGCTCAGCCCTTGCGGGCCTTGATCTGCTCGGTGGCGTCCGGAACGACCTTGAACAGGTCGCCCACGACGCCGAAGTCGGCGAGCTCGAAGATCGGCGCCTCTTCGTCCTTGTTGACGGCGACGATCGTCTTCGAGGTCTGCATGCCGGCCCGGTGCTGGATGGCGCCGGAGATGCCGATCGCCATGTACAGCTGCGGCGACACGGTCTTGCCGGTCTGCCCGACCTGGAACTGGTGCGGGTAGAAACCCGAGTCCGTGGCCGCGCGGGAGGCACCGACCGCGGCACCGAGCGAGTCGGCGAGACCCTCGATGACCGAGAAGTTGTCGGCACTGCCGACGCCACGGCCACCCGAGACCACGATCGAGGCCTCGGAGAGCTCCGGCCGGCTGCCGGCGGACTCGACCTTGCGGTCGACGACCCGGGCCAGCTTGGCGTTGTCGGAGACGGCGACCTCGACGGCCTCGGTCTGCGGCGTCGCGGGGGCCGGCACCGGGGTCACCGCGTTGGGCGTGACCGTGATGATCGGCGTACCGGTGCGGACCTTCGACTTGACGATGACCGCACCCGCGAAGATGACCTGGGTGGCGGTGCCGTCGGCGGCCACCTCGGTCGCGCCGGTGATGATGCCGCTGCCGATCTTGATGGCGAGCCGGCCGGCGACCTCCTTGCCCTCGGACGAGGACGCCAGGAGGACGGCGGCGGGCTGGGTGCGCTCGACCAGCGAGGCGAGCACCTCGGCCTTCGGCGCGACCAGGTAGCCGGTGATGTCGTCGGACTCGGCGACGTACACCTTCTGGGCGCCGAACTCACCGAGCTTCTCGGTCAGCTTGTCGGCCGTGCCGGGAGCGCCGAAGACGACCGCGGACGGCTCGCCGAGCGCTCGGGCGGCGGTGAGCATCTCGAAGGTGACCTTCTTGGGCGCGCCCTCGAGGTGCTCGACCACGACGAGTACTTCTGCCATGGGGACGTTGTCCTTTCTGGAACTGTGGGGCGTCGGCCTCAGACGATCTTCTGGCTGGCGAGGAACTCGACGAGCTTCTGCGCGCCGTCGCCCTCGTCGGTGACCTTGACCCCGGCGCCCTTCGGCGGGCGGGGAGAGAACTCGAGGACCTCGCTGGTGGCGTTCGCGAGGCCGACCTCGTCGGGCGAGATGCCGAGGTCCGCGAGGGACTTCGTCTCCACCGGCTTCGACTTGGCCTGCATGATGCCCTTGAACGACGGGTACCGCGGCTCGTTGATCGTGTCCCAGACGGAGACGATCGCCTTGCCCTCGGCCTCGACGATCTCGTAGCCGTCCTCGGTCTGGCGCTCGATCGTGAGCTTGGCACCGTCGACGGTGAGCTTGCGGGCGCCGGTGAGCTGCGGAACGTTCAGGCGCTCGGCGAGCATCGCCGGCATGACCGACACGCGGCCGTCGGTGGACTCGGCACCGGAGATGACGAGGTCCCACTCCAGCTGCTCGAGGGCCTTCGCCAGCACCAGCGAGGTCTGCGGGGCGCACGCGCCGTGCAGGGCCTCGTCGCTGATGTGGACCGCCCGGTCCGGGCCCATCGAGAGGGCCTTGCGGATGGTCTCGGTGGCGCGGTCCGGCCCCATCGTCAGGATGGTGACCTCACCACCCTGCGCGTCGCGGAGCTGGAGCGCCTCCTCGATCGCGTACTCGTCCATCTCGTTGATGACGAGGGACGCCGACTCGCGGTCGACGGTCTTGTCCGAGTCGCGCAGCGCACGCTCGCTCCCCGAGTCGGGGACCTGCTTGACCAATACGACAATGTTCATGGCCCGGGTCGACCTCCTGCTGAACGAGCGTTCATGACGTGGGTGAGAGTCCCGTGGGACTCCGGGCGGGTCAACCGCCCTACTGTGTGGGATTGCGCACGGACGATGTTACCCGTCAGTAGCCAACTCACAAGCGCGGGAATTGTGCATCAGGTCACCCTGGTGCGCATGCCGACCGTACGGTGCCCCCTGCGCGGGGCCGCCCCCGCCCACCCCGGGTACCGTCCGCAACCGTGGAGCTGACCCTCACCGGCGAGCGCACGCTGCCCGGTATCCCGGTGGAGAATTACTGGTTCCGGCGGCACGAGGCCGCCTACCTCGCGTTGCGGGCTCCGCTGCGCGGCGCCGTCGTGCTGGAGGCGGGCGCCGGCGAGGGGTACGGCGCGGACCTGCTGGCCGGCGTGGCCGCCCGGGTCGTCGCGCTCGACTACGACCGGGACGCGGTCGTGCACGCCGCCGCCACCTACCCGGGGGTCGCCGTCGTCCGGGGCAACCTCGCGGAGCTGCCCCTCGCCGGCGCCTCGGTCGACGCGGTGGTGAACCTCCAGGTCGTCGAGCACCTGTGGGACCAGCCCGGTTTCGTCGCCGAATGTGCGCGGATCCTCCGCCCCGGCGGCACGCTGGTGATGACGACCCCGAACCGGCTGACCTTCTCCCCCGGCGGCGTGACGCTGAACCCGTTCCACACCCGGGAGCTGGACGCGGCCGAGCTGGCCGAACTGCTGGCGCCGCACTTCACGGTGACCCGGATGCTCGGCCTGCACCACGGCCCGCGCCTGCGGGAGCTCGACGCGCGCTGGGGCGGCAGCCTGGTCGACGCCCAGCTCGCCGCGCCGCCCGGGTCCTGGGACGCCGCGCTGTACGCCGATGTCGCGGCCGTGCGGGCGGCCGACTTCGAGCTGCGGACCGAGGACGTCGATGCCTCGCTCGACCTCGTGGCGTTCGCCGCCCGGCGATGACCGCCACCCCGGCAGCCCCACCGGTCGGCTCCTTCGCTCTCGTGCTCCACACGCACCTGCCGTGGCTCCCCCACGCCGGGACCTGGCCGGTCGGCGAGGAGTGGCTGTACCAGGCCTTCACCGGCTCCTGGCGGCGCGTCGTCGGGGTGGTCGAGCGGCTGGCCGCCGAGGGCCGCCGCGACGTGCTCACCCTCGGCGTGACCCCGGTCGTCGCGGCGATGCTGGACGACCCGTACTCCCTCGGTGAGCTGCACACCTGGGCGGGCAACTGGCAGCTCCGGGCCCAGCTCGCCGCCCAGCACCCCCACCTGCGGGACCTGGCCGCCCACGAGTGGCGGGAGGCCACCGCCTGCCTGGCGGACCTGGAGGACCGGTGGCTGCGCGGCGGCTCCGCGGTGCTCCGGCCGCTGGTCGACTCCGGCGCGGTGGAGCTGCTCGGCGGGCCCGCCACCCACCCGTTCCAGCCGCTGCTGCACGGCCGGGTGCAGCGGTTCGCGCTGAGGACCGGCCTGGACGACGCCCGCGTGCGGTTCGGCCGCGCCCCGGCCGGCATCTGGGCGCCGGAGTGCGGGTACGCCCCCGGCCTGGAGGCGTCCTATGCGGACGCGGGCGTGCGGCGGTTCCTGGTGGACGGCCCCACGCTCCACGGCGACACCGCGGCGGCCCACCCGGTCGGCGACAGCGGCGTGCTCGCCTTCGGCCGGGACCTCGACGTCACCTACCGGGTCTGGTCGCCGAAGGCGGGGTACCCGGGTGACGGCGCGTACCGGGACTTCCACACGTTCGACCATCCCACCGGGTTCCGCCCGGCGCGGGTCACCGGCAAGCAGGTGGCCTCCTGGGACAAGGCGCCGTGGGACCCGGACCGCGCCGCGGACGCCGTGGACCGGCACGCCGACGACTTCGTTCAGACAGTGGTCGCGCGGCTGGCGGACCTGCGCGAACGCGACGGCCGCCCCGGGCTCGTCGTCGCCGCGTACGACACCGAGCTGTTCGGGCACTGGTGGTACGAGGGACCACAGTGGCTGGAGGCGGTCCTGCGGCGGCTGCCCGAGGCCGGGGTCCGGGTGACCACGCTCGCCGGCGCGGTCGAGGCCGGGCACGTCGGCGCACCGCGCGAGCTGCCCGCCTCGTCCTGGGGCTCCGGCAAGGACTGGCGGGTCTGGGACGGCGAGCAGGTCGCCGATCTGGTGGAGGAGTCCCGCCAGGTGCAGGACCGGCTCGTGCAGCTCGTGGACAAGCTCGGCGGGCCGTTCCGCGACCCGGTGCTCGACCAGCTCGCCCGGGAGGCGTTGCTCGTCACGAGCAGCGACTGGGCCTTCATGGTCACCAAGGACTCCGCGGCCGGGTACGCCCGCCGCCGGGCCGCCGAGCACACCGCGCGGTTCCACCGGCTCGCCGACCTGGTCGAGTCCGGCGGCGGCGCGGCCGAGGCCGCCCACCTCCGGCTCATCGACGGGCCCTTCGGGCATCTCGATTCTCGGTTGCTCTGACGCGCGCCTGCCCTAGCCTGCCGGGCATGGATACCCGCCTGCGCGCACTCGCCGACCTGGCCGTGGCCGGCAGCCGGGAGTTCGCCGGTCTCCACGAATACGACGGCGAGATCCAGGACCTGTCCCCCGCCGGCGTGGCCGCCGGACTCGCCGCGCTCGGCGGCGGCTCCCGCGGCGACCCGCACGACGAGGCCCACGTCGCCGCGTTCGAGAACGGCGCGCGCGTGCGGTTCGGCGAGCTGGAACTGCATCGGCGCAACCCGATCCTGCACGCGGAAAACCTGGACCTGGCCTGTTACGACCGCGACTACGCGCCCGAGGCCGAGCGGCGCGCGGCCCGCGAGCGGCACCTCGCCCGCTGGCCGGCCGGCGTGGCGGCGGCCCTCGCCTCGCTCGACGCGGTCCCGGCACCCGTCGCCGCGGCCACCCTCGGTGCGGTACGCGGGCTCGCCGCGGGGCTGGACGCGAACCGGTCCACGGTGGAGGCCGCGGCGCTCGGGGCCCACTCCCGGCTCGTGTCCCACATCGAGCACGCCGCCGCGCACGGGCCCGCGTCGGCGGCCCTGGGCGGGCCGGCGCTCGCGCGCCTGCTCGGCGCCGCCGAGTCGGTGGAGGTCGACCTCGCGGCGCTCGCGCGGCAGGCCGACGCCGAGCGGGACCGGCTCCACGCCCTGCTCACCGCGGCGTGCGGCCGGCTGCGCCCCGGCGTTCCGGTGGCGACCGTGGTCGCGGACCTGATGGCCGACCACCCGGACGCCGACGGCGTGCTGGACGAGGCCCGGGCCCTGACGGCCGAGGTCATCGCGTGGACGGCGGAGCGCGACCTGGTCCCGTACTCCGACGGCGAGTGCCTGGTCGGCCCCGCACCGGAGTCCCGGCGCTGGGCGATGGCGATGATGGTGTCGGCGGCCCCCGGCGAGCCCGAGGGCCCGTCCTGGTACCACGTCACGCCGCCCGACCCGTCCTGGCCGGCGGCCGAGCAGGAGCAGTGGCTCGCGGTGTTCAGCCGCGCCGCACTCCCGGGCATCACTCTCCACGAGGTGGCCCCGGGGCACTTCTCGCACGGCCGGGCGCTGCGGCACGCGCCCACGCCGCCGCGCCGGCAACTGATGAGCGACGCGTTCGTCGAGGGCTGGGCGCACTACGTCGAGGAGATGGCGGTCGAGGAGGGGTTCCGCGCCGGGGACCCCCGGTTCGTCGCCGGCGTCGCGATCGAGGCGCTGATCCGGGTCACCCGGCTCGCCTGCGCGATCGGGCTGCACACGGGGGAGCTGACCGTGGCGGGTGCCGCGGCCCGGTTCCGGACGGACGCGTACCTGCGCGGCCCGGCCGCGCTCGGCGAGGCGCGGCGCGGGACGTTCGACCCGACGTACGGGCGCTACACCTGGGGCAAGCTCGCGCTGCTGCGGGTGCGCGAGGAGGCCCGGGCGGCGTGGGGCGGCGGGTTCTCCCTGCCGCGGTTCCACGCGGCGCTGTTCGACCTCGGTGCCCCGCCGCTCGGCCTGGTCCGTACCGCCGTCGAGCGGGGTTAGCCGAGCGCCCCGGTCGCGCCGTCGGTCAGCTCCCGCAGGATGTCCGCGTGCCCGGCGTGGCGGCCGGTCTCCTCGATCATGTGGACGTAGATCCACCGCAGCGACACCGGGCCCAGGCTCGGGTGCGTGCCGGTGTCGTCGAGCGCGTACCGGGCGGCGGTCGCCCGGGACCGCGCGCACTCGGCCTCGTACGCCGCCACGAGGCCCCGGACGGTGTCCTCCTCGGACACCGCCCAGCCACCGTCGGCACCGATGCCGGGCGGCGCCGAGCCGGTGAGCACACGCTGGAACCAGTTGTCCTCCACCAGGGCCAGGTGGGCGAGCAGGCCCGCGAGCGTGGTCTCGGACGGCACGAGACGACGGCGCGCGTCGCCGTCCGGCACCCCGAGCACCTTGCGGACGACGCTCACGCGCTGGAAGTCGAGGAACGACTCCAGCACCGCCCGTTCGCTCCCGGTCGAAGCCTGCGCCACCGCAACGATGGGGTCCGTCATGGCGTGGACGGTACCTGCCGCGGCGCCGCCGTCACCCGCTCGGGGGAATCCGGCGCGTACCGGGACATGACCGGGGGCCGACTCCTGGCACGATGTGCGCCGATGCGTGTCATGGTGCTGTCGTGGGAGTACCCGCCGGTGGTCGTCGGTGGGCTCGGCCGTCATGTCCACGCCCTGTGCGAGGCGATGGCCGCCGCCGGCCACGAGGTCGCCGTCGTGACCCGGCACCGGCCGGGCGCCGCGTACGACGAGGTCGTGAACGACGTCCGGGTGGTCCGGGTGCCGGAGGACCCGCCGCTGTTCGACCTCGAGCAGTCGCTGCTGTCCTGGACGATGGCGTTCAACCACGCGCTCACCCGGGCCGCGCTCGCGGTGGCCGACCAGACCGACCCCGAGGTCGTGCACGCCCACGACTGGCTCGTGGCGCATGCGGCGACGACCCTCAAGCACCACCTCGGCGTCCCGCTGGTCGCCACGGTGCACGCCACCGAGGCGGGCCGGCACCAGGGCTGGCTGCCGGGCGCGCTCAACCGCAGCATCCACACCGTCGAGTGGTGGCTCACCTACGAGGCCCGCCGGGTCGTCACGTGCAGCGAGTACATGCGCTGGGAGGTCACCCGGCTGTTCGACCTGCCGCCGGACAAGGTCACCCCGATCCCGAACGGCACCGACCCCGCCCCGGTCGACCATGCCGCGGTCGCCGCGATCCGGGCCGGGTACGGCGACGGCCCGCTGCTGCTGTTCGCCGGGCGGCTCGTGTACGAGAAGGGGCTGCACGACGTGCTCCGGGCCCTGCCGCGGCTGCGGCGGCGCCACCCCGGGCTGCGGCTCCTGGTGGCCGGCGAGGGCCCGCAGGGCGACGACCTGCGGGCCCAGGCCAAGGCCCTGCGCCTCGGGCGGGCGGTGGAGTGGCTGGGCTTCGTGGAGCCGGACCGGCTCGCCGCGCTCAGCGCCGCCGCGGACTGCGCGCTGGTGCCCAGCATCTACGAGCCGTTCGGCATGGTGGCGCTGGAGGCGGCCGCCGCGGGGACGCCACTGGTGGTGGCGGACACCGGCGGACTGCGGGAGTTCGTCCGGCACGGCACCACCGGGCTGCGGTTCGCCTCCGGCGACGTGGCCGGGCTGGCCGACGCGGTCACGCTGCTGCTGCGCGACGAGGTCCTCGCCCGGCGGCTGGTGCGGGCCGGGCGCACGGCGCTCCGGGACTATGCGTGGCCGGCGATCGCGGCCCGCACGGTGACGGAGTACGGCCGGGCCGTCCGCGAGGAACGCGCCCTGCACGACGGTCTGCGCCGCACCCAGGCGCCGTTGCGGATGGTCGTGCGGGACGGCAACCTGCTCGCGGGCGACACGCCGTGAGCCGTGGGCCCGGCGGCGCCTGGCAGCCGGGACATGTCCGGGTCGAGCACCGGAGCCTGCGCCGGGTCGGCCGCGGGAGCTCACGGGCACTGCCGTTCCTCGCGTGGCCGCTGGTCCTGCTCGGGATCGGCACGGTGCTCCTGCGGCTCGCTGGGGCGTCCGGGCAGGCGTACCTGGCGCTCGCGCTCGGGCTGCTGCCACTGACCCTGCTGCCCTGCTACCCCATCGTGGTGGTCGCCGCGTTCACCCGGCGCCGCGGGCTCGCGCTGGTGGCGGGGGTCCTGATCGTGGCGCATCTCGTCTTCATCTGGCCGTCGATCCGGCCGGCCTCCGAGGTCGCCGCGGTCGGCCGGGGCGCGCCGACGCTCACCGTGCTCTCGCTCAACACGGGCGGTGACCGGGTCGACGCGGCGGCGCTGTACCGGCTCATCATCCGGGCGCGGCCGGACGTGGTGGCGCTGCTGGAGCTGACGCCGCGCACCGCGGCGGCACTCGACAAGAGCGGCCTCGCCAGCGCGTACCCGCACCGGCTCGTGAAGCCGGCCGACGCACCGCTCGCCGGGGCCGGGCTCTACTCCCGCATCCCGATCGAGGACCCGTCCCTGCTGCCGACCGTGACGAGCACGATGCCGGGCGCCACCGTGCACGTGGGCGGCGTCGCGGTCCGGGTGCAGGCCGTCCACTCCGCGCCGCCGCTGGGCGGCCTGGTCGGCCGGTGGCAGGCCGAGCACGTCGCCCTCGCCAAGCTCGCCCGGACCACGCCGGAGGCGCTGGTGCTCGCGGGCGACTTCAACTCCGGGCGCCAGCACCCGGTGTGGCGGAAGCTCACCGAGGCCGGGCTGACCGACGCGCACGAGGCCCGCGCCCGCGGCGTGGTGCGGACCTGGCCCGACGACCGGCCCTACCTGCCCGCGCTGCTGGACCTGGACCACATCATGGTCAGCCGCGCGCTGGTCGTCCTCGACGTCTCCGAGCGGTCCGGCCTGGGCAGCGACCACAAGGCCCTGGTCGCCGACCTCGCGGTCACCGACGCGGCCCGCCCCTGACGGCTCGGGCCGACCCTCCCCGCTCGTGATCACCACCGCTTGTTCGTCGGCATCGCGACGAGAAAGCGGTGGTGATCACGCGAGGTTGGACGAGCGCGGGTAGGCGTCCGCCGGGTCGGTGAGCACGTTGACGAGGTACGGCACGCCCGCGTCGAACGCCCGCCGCAGCGCCGGGCCGATCTCACCAGGAGCGGTGACCGTCTCCCCCGCCCCGCCGAGCGTGCGCACGATCTCGTCGTACCGCAGCCCGGGCTGGAGATCCGCG
Source organism: Actinomycetota bacterium (assembly GCA_030840805.1). Taxonomy (GTDB): domain Bacteria; phylum Actinomycetota; class Actinomycetes; order Mycobacteriales; family HKI-0501; genus JAVEDU01. The sequence continues at coordinate 21,873 of JAVEDU010000038.1, read as the reverse complement.
GCCACGTCGTACCCGTACAGGAACCGCATCGGGTGCTTCTCCAGCCCCCAGATGCCGTTGTTGCCGACCACCATCACGACCGGGAGGTTGTGCCGGACCATCGTGTCGACGTCCATCAGCGAGAACCCGGCGGCGCCGTCGCCGAGCAGCAGGCACACCTGGGACTGCGGGCGCGCGAGCCGGGCGGCGATCGCGTAGCCGGGCCCGGTGCCGAGGCACCCGAACGGCCCCGGGTCCATCCAGCAGCCGGGCGTGGAGGAGTCGAGGTACTTCCCCGCGTACGAGACGAAGTCGCCGCCGTCGCCGATCACCACCGCATCCCGGTCGAGGGCCCGGCGGAGCTCGCCGTAGATGCGGGACGGCCTGATCGGGTCGGTGTCCGCGCCCAGCGCGTCCGCCTCGGCGGCCCGCGCGGCATCCTCGGCGGTCCGCAGCTCGGCGAGCCAGGGCTCGTGGTCGCGGCGGTCGCCGGACCAGTCCGCCAGCGTCTCCAGGGTGAGCCGGATGCTGCCCGCCGGGGCGGCGGCGGGCTCGACGTGACCGGCGCGCTGGCCGGGCGAGTCGACGATGTGCACCACCGCGGCGTCGCCGAACGCCCCGAAGGACAGCCGGAAGTCCAGCGGCGTCCCGATCACGACGACCACGTCCGCACCGGCGGTCGCGAGCCGCCGCGAGCGGCTGAACGCCAGCTCGTGGTCGGCCGGGATGCAGCCCCGGCCGGAGCCGTTGGTGAACACCGGTACCCGCAGCGCCTCCGCGAACGCCACCAGCGCGTGCTCGGCGGAGTCCGCGTAGACGTCCGAGCCGGCGACGACGACCGGGTGGTGCGCACCGGCGATCAGGGCGGCGGCGCGGGCGACGTCGTCGGGGTCGGCCGCGACCGGCGCCGGGAACGCGGTCTCCGGCAGGTCCACCTCCGCCCGGGCGAACACCACGTCCAGCGGCAGGTCGAGGAACGCGGGCCCGCGGTGCGCGGTCAGGGCCGCCGTCACGGCGGTGTGCACGTCCGCCGGGATGCCCGCGGTGTCGGTGGAGGTCCCGGCCCAGCGCGTGACCGGCGCCAGCACGGGGACGTGGTCGAACTCCTGCAGGCTCCCCGAGCCCCACCGGAGCTGCGGGGCACGGCCGCCGAGGACGACGACCGGCGACCCGTTGAACGAGGCGCTGGTGACCGCGGAGACCCCGTTCGTGACGCCGGGCCCGGCGGTCAGAACGGCGAGGCCGGGCCGGCGGGTCAGCTTCGCGGTGCCCTCCGCGGCGAACACCGCGGTCTGCTCGTGCCGGACGTCGACGATCCGGACGCCGGTCCGGTGCGCGGCGTCGTACAGCGGGAACACGTGCCCGCCGGACAGCGTGAACATCTCCTCGACGCCGAACCCGCGCAGTACCTCCAGCGCGAGGTCCCCGCCGTGACCTTCGACACGGTGACCCATGGGACCGAACCCTACTGGTCGGTAGCGGTTTCCCGGGCCCGCTGTGCGGCGGCGTGTTGCTTGCGCGCCATGTCCGCGACGGCCTCCCGGGTGGCCTGCGCCCGCTCCCACTCCTCGACCCGGTTCTTCACCACGCGGCCCGGGACACCCACGACGACGGAGTGGTCCGGCACGTCCTTGTTCACCACCGTGTGCGCCGCCAGCACGCTGCCGCGGCCCACCGTGATGCCGCGCAGGATCGTCACCTTCACGCCGACCCAGACGTCCGGGCCGACCCGGACCGGCGACTTCACGATGCCCTGGTCCTTGATCGGGACCCCGACGTCCGCGTACACGTGGTCGAAGTCGCAGACGTACACCCAGTCGGCCACGATCGTCGCCGCGCCGAACTCGATGTCCAGGTAGCAGTTGACCGTGTTGTCCTTGCCGAACACGCACTTGTCCCCGATGCGCAGCGTGCCCTCGTGCGCCCGCAGCGCGTTGCCGCTGCCGATGTGCACCCACCGGCCGAGGATCAGCCGCCCGTAGCCGCGGCGCGCGTGCAGCTGCACCCGCGGCCCGAGGAACACGAACCCCTCGGTGACGATGTGCGGCCGGGTCACCCGCAACACGAGGAAGCGCCAGTACCGGATCAGGTACCAGGGGGTCCAGGCACGGTTCCGGATCATCCACCGGAGGGAGGCGAGGGTCAGGAACCGGGCTTGGCGGGGGTCGCGGGGGCCGCCTCGGAGCTGGTCGAACACGCCTGTGACCGTACCGGGTGCGCGGCGGGCGGCGGGTCAGGGGCGGCACCGCGCCGGGGCACCGCGGTGCTCGCGGCGTTCCCCTTCCGCCGTCCGGGGAGTAGACAGGACCTCGGACACAGGGGGTCCCGATGAGGCCGAGATGCCGCGGCGCCGCCGTACCGGCCGCCCTGCTGGCGGTCCTGCTCGCCGGCTGCCACCCGGGCGGCGCCGGCACGGGGGATCGGGGCGGCGCGGCGCCGCACCACAGGGGCGCGGGTGCCGCCGAACCGGTCTTCGCGCTCCGTGCCGGTGACCGGGTCCTGTCGCTGGACCTGGCCCGCCCGTACTCCCCCGCGGCACCGCACGGTGGCACCGACGACTACCGGTGCTTCCTCCTCGACCCGGGCCTGGACCGGCCGGCGTTCATCACCGGGATGGGCTTCGTCCCCGGCAACGCGGAGGTTCACCACGCGATCCTGTTCCGGGTCCCGGCCGACCGGGTTCCCGCGGCCGAGGCGCTGGACGCCCGCACGCCGGGCGACGGCTGGACCTGCTTCGGCGGCACCCAGATCCCGGTGCGCGGCTCGGCGGACCGGTCCGGCAACGACGGGTGGCTGGACGCCTGGGCACCCGGCGGCAAGCCGAGCACCTATGCCGACGGCTTCGGCGTACCGCTCGAGGCCCGCAGCCGCGTCGTGCTCCAGGTGCACTACAACCTGCTGGCCGGCACGGCGCCGGACCGGACCGGGGTCCGGCTCCGGCTGGCCCCGGCGCGGCGCGGGATGACGCCGCTGTCCACCGCGCTGTTCCCGGCGCCGGTCGAGCTGCCGTGCACGCCCGCCGAGCGGGGTCCGCTGTGCGCCCGCGACGCGGCGGTGCGGGACGTGACGGCCCGCTTCGGCGCGGACACCGGGCGGGTCGCCGCCGGGCTGCAGCGGCTGTGCGGAGGAGACCCCCGCCGGCCGCGCGCCGGCAGCACCCAGCACTGCGACATCCGGATCCCGGCGCCGATGACCGTGCGCGCGGGGGCCGGGCACATGCACCTGCTCGGCCGGTCCATCCGGGTCACCGTCGATCCCGGCACGGCCCGCGAGCGCGTGCTGATCGACGTCCCGGCGTACGACTTCGACAACCAGGGCTCCCGGACGCTCGCGCACCCGGTCCACCTGCGGACCGGCGACACCGTCCGGGTCACCTGTACCCACGACGCCGCGCTGCGCTCGCTGCTGCCGGCGCTGGCGTCGCAGCCGCCCCGCTACGTCGTGTGGGGTGAGGGCACCTCGGACGAGATGTGCCTCGGCATCCTCACCGTGACGAGACCGTGACTAGTAGCGGGGCTTCACGCCCGTGACGAGCGCGTTGTAGAACAGCCCCTCCGGGATGATCTTCGACATCACGCGCTTGTCGACGTCGGCCAGGGCCAGCCAGCTCTTGTAGGCGAACAGCGCCCACCCCATGCCGAGCTTCTCCTTCGGCACCGCGCACTCGAACGTCCGCACCGGCCAGCCCAACCAGGAGGCGGTCAGCTCCTCGGTGCGCACCTCGACGTCCACCGCCCCCGCCGAGATCGCGAGCCGGCGCAGGTCGTTCGGGGCGAACGTGTGCAGGTCCACGACCGCCTCCAGCGCCGCCGCCTGGGACGCCTCGTCGAGCTCCGCCTGGGGCCGGCGCCAGCCGGTGAGCCCGGGGAGCCTGGTGACGTGCGTGGTACCCCACCAGGTGAGCCGGGACAGCGTGCGCGCGACGACGTCGCCGTACCTGGTCGGCTCCCCGGCGAACACGAACCGGCCGCCCGGCTTGAGCACCCGCATGCACTCGCGCAGTGCCTGCCCGACGTCCGGGATGTGGTGCAGCACCGCGTGCCCGATCACCAGGTCCACGCTGTCGTCCGGGTACGGGATCGTCTCCGCGTCGGCGACCTCGCCGGTCACGTCCAGGCCGAGGTTCTGCGCGTTCCGCACGGCCACGTCGACCATGCCGGGCGAGATGTCGGTGACCACGCCCTTCTCGGCGAGCCCCGTCAGCATGAGGTTCAGCAGGAAGAAGCCCGTGCCGCTGCCGATCTCCAGCGCGATGCCGTACGGCGTCTCCGGGCTGCCCGCGATCGCCTCGAACCGCTCCCGGGCGTACGTCTGGCAGCGCTCGTCGTACGAGATCGACCACTTCTCGTCGTACGTCGAGGCCTCCCAGTCGTGGTAGAGGATGTTCGCCTGCTTGGGGTCGTTGCGCGCGGCGTCGACCTCGGCCTTGGTGGCGTGCTGCGTCATACCCGTCACCTTCCGGTGAAGACGGCCTTGCCCGGGCCGTGCTCGACGAACGACTCCATGCCGACCCGCCGGTCCTCCGTGGCGAACAGCGCGGCGAACAGGTGCGTCTCGAGCCGCAGCCCGGACTCCAGGTCGTTGTCCAGACCGCCGTCGATCGCGGCCTTCGCGGCGGCGAGCGCGATCGCCGGACCGCCGACGTACCGCTTCGCCCGCGCCACGGCGGCCGTGTACACGTCGTCCGGCGCGACGACCTCGTCCACCAGGCCGAGCCGCAGCGCCTCCTCGGCGTCGACGAACCGGCCGCTGAACACGAGGTCCTTCGCCTTGGCCGGGCCGACCAGCCGCGCGAGGCGCTGGGTGCCGCCGGCGCCCGGGATGATGCCGAGCAGGATCTCCGGCTGGCCCACCTTGGTGTTGTCGCCGCAGACCCGGAAGTCGGCGCACAGGGCCAGCTCGAACCCGCCGCCGAGGGCGTACCCGGTGATCGCGGCGACGACCGGCTTCGGGATGCGGGCGACGGCCGCGAACGCGCTCTGCAGCTGCGGGGCGCGGGCCACCATGTCGGGGTAGGAGAGATCCTTCATCTCCTTGATGTCGGCGCCCGCGGCGAAGACCTTCGGCCCGCCGTAGAGCACCACGGCGGCGACGTCGGCCCGCTCGCCGGCCTCGGCGGCCGCCGCGCGGATCTCCTCCTGCATCTGCCGGTTCAACGCGTTCATCGGAGGCCGTTCCAGCCGGATCGTCCCGATCCCGCCGTCCACCTCGAGCCGCACGAACTCGCCCACGCCACGCTCCCTCGGATAACCGGTGCCGGTGCGGGCGCCAGCGTACTCAGGGCCGGATCACCGGGATCGCACCCGCCCCGGCCCCCCCTTGGCCGTGTTGATCATGGACTTTGCAACAGACACGCCGGCGTGTCGTGGTGCAAAGTCCATGATCAACACGGAAAACGGCTCACACCGGGGCCGAGCCCACCGCCCGGGCGAAGTACCGGCCGCCGCCGCGCTCGACCCGCAGCGGGATGCCGAACGTCTGCGACAGGTTGTCGTCGGTCAGCACGTCGGTCGCCAGCCCCTGCGCGACGACCCGCCCGCCCCGCAGCAGCAGCGCGTGGGTGAACCCCGGCGGGATCTCCTCGACGTGGTGGGTGACCAGCACGAGCGTCGGCGACGCCGGGTCGTCGGCCAGCTCGCCGAGCCGCCGGACCAGGTCTTCCCGGCCGCCGAGGTCCAGCCCGGCCGCCGGCTCGTCCAGCAGCAGCAGCTCGGGGTCGGTCATCAGCGCGCGGGCGATCTGCACGCGCTTGCGCTCACCCTCCGACAGCGTCCCGTACCTCCGGTCCGCGAGATGGACCACGCCGAGCTGGTCCAGCAGCGCCCGTGCCCGGACCTCGTCCATCACCTCGTACGACTCCCGGAAGCGCCCCACCACGGCGTACGCGGCGGTGACCACCACGTCGTGGACGGTCTCCTCCGGCGGGATCCGCTCGGCGAGCAGGGCCGTGGAGAGCCCGATCCGGGGACGCAGGTCAAAGACGTCGACCGCCCCGAGCCGCTCCCCCAGCAGGTGGACGCTGCCGCTCGTCGGGTGCAGGCGCGCCGCGGCCAGCGACAGCAGGGTGGTCTTCCCGGCGCCGTTCGGCCCCAGGACCACCCATCTCTCGTCCAGTTCGACCTGCCAGTCCAGGCCCGTGACCAGGTTCGTTCCGTTCCTGCTCACGGTGACATCCCGGACGGCGACGACGATGTCCGGGTGGGGCGGCGAGTCGAGGGTCAGGTCGGCTCCGGGCGCAGCATCGTTCGTCACGACCACCATCCAACAGCACGGCTGCCGGTGTGTCCCGTCCCCGCCCCGTGGTCGTCTCCCCCGTAGGGTGAGCCAGCGAAGGCGCAGAAAGGGGGCGGACCATGGCGGCCGCGGCAACACGACTCGGCTCCCGGGACACTGTTCCGGCCTCCAGCACCACCGCGCCGGCCATCGAGATCCAGGGGCTGCGCAAGACGTTCCGGCGCGGTCTGGGGGCCCGGCACGTGGCCCTCGACGGCCTCGACCTGGTCGTCGAACCGGGTCGGGTGCACGGCTTCCTGGGCCCGAACGGCTCCGGCAAGACCACCACGATCCGGGCGCTGCTGGGCCTCGTCCGCGCCGACGAGGGCACCATGCGGCTGTTCGGGCACCAGGTCCCCGAGGCGCTGCCGGACGTGATCCGGCACATCGGGGCCGTGGTGGAGTCGCCGCAGTTCTTCCCCCACTTCTCCGGCCGCCGGAACCTGCGCCTGCTGGCCCAGACCGCGGGCGTGAAGCGCCGCCGGGTCGACGAGGTGCTGGAGATCGTCGGCCTGCACGACCGCGCCAAGGACGCGGTGAAGGCCTACTCCCTCGGCATGCGGCAGCGGCTCGCGATCGCGGCCACCCTGCTCAAGGAGCCGAGCCTGCTGATCCTGGACGAGCCGAACAACGGGCTCGACCCGGCCGGGATCCGCGAGGTCCGCGACCTCATGCGGGGGCTCGCCGACGGCGGCGTGACCGTGCTGCTGTCCTCGCACATCCTCGCCGAGGTACAGCAGGTCTGCGACAGCGTGTCGATCGTCTCCCGCGGGCGGCACGTCGTCACCGGCCCGGTGGCCGAGGTGCTCGCCGCGGGCGCCAGCGGCGACGTCCGGGTGCGGGTCGAGGACGCCGAGTACGCGGCCACCGTGCTGACCGAGGCCGGTCTGCCGGTACGCCGGGACGGCGAGCTCCTGATCGTCTCCGACGTGGCCGACCCGTCGTGGATCACCCAGGTGCTGGCGCGGCGGCGGCTGTTCGTCTCCGAGCTGACCCCGATCGGCGCCGACCTGGAGAGCGTGTTCCTCGACCTGACCGGCACGACCCCGGTCCCGGGCCGGTCCGGCCAGGTCGGCGAGCCGTTCGCGGCCGGGCTGGGCGCTCCCCCGCGGACCGACGGGAAGCCACCGCCTCCGCCGCGGCACGCGACGGCCGGACCGGCCGAGACCCCGCAGCGCCGCGAGGCCGACAACGACGGGCAGGACCGGGCATGAGGCTGTGGTGGGTCGAACTGCGCCGGCTGTTCGGCCGGCGGTTCACGCGGCTCGCGCTGCTGCTGCTGATCGGGCTCGTCGCCGCGATGGTGGTCTCGGCCGGGTACGGGTCGCGGAAGACCAGCGAGAACGACCTGGCCCGCGCCGAGCAGGCCGCGGCCCAGGAGCGGTCGGACCAGCGCGCCCGGTGCGAAACCGCCCACGCGGGCGGCGCCGCCACCCCGCAGCGGGACCGGTCGGCGGCGCCCAGCCCGACCGTTCCGGCCTCGGCGTCGGCCTCGGCGGCTCCGCGCGTCTCGGCCACCCCGCGTACCACAGCGACCCCGTCCACCTCCGCCACCCCGCGTACCACCGCGACCCCGTCCACCTCCGCGTCGGCGGGGGCCCGCGCGCTCGCCACCCCCACCCCGGCCTCGACCGCGACCGGGTCCGGAACGGCGCCGGTGGGCTCTCTCGAGCCGCCGCTCCCCGGCGAGTTCGACGGGGTGGACTGCGCGACGATCACGTACCCCACCGCGACCGACATGATGGACCACCGGACGTTCTCGTTCCGGGACGAGATGCCGGCCCGGGCGGCGTTCCTCGCGGCGCTGCTCGCGCTCGTCGGGTACCTCGTCGGGGCCAGCTACGTCGGCGCGGAGTGGCAGCACGGCACGATGGCGGGCCTGCTGCTGTGGGAGCCGCGCCGGGTGAAGGTGTACGTCGCCAAGCTGTTCGCCCTGTTCGCCGGCCTGATCGCCGTGGGGGTGACCACCTACGCCGTGGGGTTCGCCGCCCACTGGGCCGTCGCCGACCTGCTCGGCGACGCGGGCGGCGTGACCCGCGGCCTGCAGGGCTCGCTCGGTCTCGTCGTGGTCCGCGGCATCGCGCTGGCGCTGGCGATCGCCGCGTGCGGCTTCGCCATCGCCTACGCGGTCCGGCTCAGCGCCGCCGCGCTCGGCGCCGCCATCGCGTACATCGTCGGCGCCGAGATCGGGCTGCGGGTGCTCACCCAGGAGTCGCAGCGATGGCTCCTGACGGAGAACATCACCGCATGGTTGAACCGCGGGACAAAGATCTACCTGTCCGACTGCGACTCGACCGGAAGGTGCACCGAGAAGATCCTCGACCTCACCATGTGGCAGGGCGGCGCGTACGTCGGCGGGCTGGCCCTGGTCCTCGCCGTGGTGGCGGCGATCGTCTTCGCGCGTCGCGACGTCACGTGACCCGTCGTGTCCGCTGACCGGCCCTGGCCCGGCCGGCCGTTCCCGCTCGGCTCGACCTGGGACGGCCAGGGCACGAACTTCGCCCTGTGGAGCGCCGGCGCCACGTCCGTCGAGCTGTGCCTGTTCGACCCCGACGGCACGGAGCACCGCATTCCGCTGGAGGAGCACACGTACCACGTCTGGCACGGGTACCTGCCGGACGTGGGGCCCGGCCGGCGGTACGGCTACCGGGTGCACGGCCCGTGGGACCCGGCCCGCGGCCTGCGGTTCAACCCGGCGAAGCTGCTCGCCGACCCGTACGCCCGCGCGTTCGCCGGCGAGGTCGACTACTCCGGCCCGCTGACCGGCCACAGCGGCGACCCGTACTGGGGCCCGCGGGACGACCGCGACTCCGGCCCGGCGGTGCCGCGGTCGGTCGTCGTCGCACCGTCGGAGGCGGTGGCCGAGGACGAGCGCCCGCACGTGCCGTGGGAGGACGCGGTCATCTACGAGCTGCACGTCGGCGGCTTCACCCGGCAGCACCCGGGCATCCCGGCGGAGCTCCGGGGCACGTACGCGGGGCTCGCGCACCCCGCCGCGATCGACCATCTGAAGAGCCTCGGCGTGACGACCGTGGAGCTGATGCCGGTCCACCACCACGTCACCGAGCCGTCGGTGGCCGCCCGCGGACTGGGCAACTACTGGGGCTACAACACGCTGGGGTACTTCGCCCCGGACGCCCGCTTCTCCTCGTCCGGTGACGGCGGGGAGCAGGTGGCCGAGTTCCGGTCGATGGTGCAGGCGCTGCACGAGGCCGGGATGGAGGTGATCCTGGACGTCGTCTACAACCACACCGCCGAGGGCGGGGCGGACGGGCCGACGCTGTCGTTCCGCGGGATCGACAACCGGGCGTACTACCGGCTGGAGCCGACCGAGCCGGCCCGGTACAAGGACTACACCGGCTGCGGCAACACCCTCGACGCCCGGCAGTTCGGCGTCCTCCAGATGCTGATGGACTCGCTCCGGTACTGGGTCGTCGAGATGGGCGTGGACGGGTTCCGGTTCGACCTCGCCAGCGCGCTGATGCGCTCCTTCCACGACGTGGACCAGCTCAGCGCGTTCATGGCCGTCGTGCACCAGGACCCGATCGTCAGCCGCGTCAAGCTCATCGCCGAGCCGTGGGACGTCGGCGACGGCGGCTACCAGGTGGGCGAGTTCCCCCCACTGTGGACGGAGTGGAACGGCCGGTACCGCGACGTGGTCCGCGACTTCTGGCGGGGCGCGAGCGGCACGGCCGGCGAGCTCGGGTTCCGGCTGTCGGGCTCGGCGGACCTGTACGCGGACGACGGCCGCCGCCCGTACGCGTCGATCAACTTCGTGACCTCACACGACGGGTTCACGCTCGCCGACCTGGTGGCGTACGAGCGCAAGCACAACCTCGCCAACGGCGAGCAGAACCGCGACGGCGACGACCACAACCGTTCCGCGAACCACGGTGTCGAGGGCCCGACCGGTGACCCGGAGATCCGGGCGGTGCGGCGCCGGCAGGTCCGCAACCACCTCGCCACGCTGCTGCTGTCCACCGGCGTGCCGATGCTGTCCCACGGCGACGAGCTGGGCCGCACCCAGGGTGGCAACAACAACGCGTACGCCCAGGACACCCCGCTCGCGTGGGTCGACTGGCGGCTGGACGCCGAGCGTGCGGCACTGCTCGACTACACCCGTCGCCTGCTGGCGCTGCGGGCCGGCGCGCCGGCGTTCCGCCAGCGGTCGTTCTTCACCGGAGCGCCGACCGGGGCGGGGCATGAGGTCTCGGACATGGCGTGGTTCCGCCCGGACGGCCGCCGGATGACGCCCGCCGAGTGGAACGACCCGGACACCCGGACGCTCGGCATGTACCTGGACGGGGCGCAGATCCGGCAGCGCGGCCCGCGCGGCGAGCGGGTGGCCGACGACTCGTACCTGGTGTGGTTCCACGCCGGGACCGCGGACACCGACGCGCAGCTGCCGGGTGCGCCGGTGGCCACCGAGTACGAGGTGGTGCTGGACACCGCGCTGCCGGACCCGTTCGCGGCCGACGCCCGGGTGCCGGGGGGCGCCACGCGGCGGCTCACCGGGCGCAGCGTGGTGGTGCTGCGGGCGCGCCGCTGACCCCCCACCCCGCGTTGATCATGGGGCATGCAACAGACACGCCGGCGTGTCGTGCTGCAAAGTCCATGATCACCGGGCTGATCTGCCGCCGGCGGGGTAGCCACCGGGCATGACGGACGACTCCCCCGGCGACCTGCTGTTCGTCGGCACCGCGACCACGGTGATCCGCTACGGCGACATCACCGTGCTCACCGACCCGAACTTCCTCCACCGGGGGCAGCGCGCCTATCTCGGCTACGGCCTGTGGAGCCGCCGCCGGACCGAGCCCGCGCTCCAGCCGGCGGACCTGCCGCCGATCGACCTCGTCATGCTGTCGCACCTGCACGCGGACCACTGGGACCGGGTCGCGACCCGGGAGCTCGACAAGCAGCTCCCGGTGTTCACCACCAAGGCGGCGGCCCGGCGGCTGCACCAGCGCCGGTTCCGGTCCGCCGAGGGGCTGGACCCCTGGGAGCAACGGACGATGACCCGCGGCCGGACGACGCTGCGGGTCACGGCGCTGCCCGGGGCGCATGCCCGCGGACCGCTCGCGCCGCTGTTCCCGCCGGTGATCGGGAGCCTGCTGGAGTTCAGCGGGCCGGACCTGCCCGGGCTCACGCTGTACCAGAGCGGCGACACGCTGCTGGTCGACCAGCTCGAGGAGATCCCGCGGAGGTGCCCGGACATCGACGTCGGGCTGATCCACCTCGGCGGGACGAAGATCCTCGGGATGCTGCTCACGATGGACGGCCAGGAGGGCGCGACCTGGCTCCGGCGCCTGGCGCCCCGCGTCGGCATCCCGATCCACTACGACGACTACACGGTGTTCAGGTCGCCGCTGTCGGACTTCCTGGCCGAGCTGAAGCGGCAGAACGTGGACGTGCCGGTGCGCACCGTGGACCGGGGCGACCGGGTGCCGCTGCCCCCGTTCTGACCGGCCCAGACCCCGCGTCGATCATGGGGTTTGCCACACGACACGCCGGCGTGTCTGTGGCACACCCCATGATCGACGCGGCAGAACCTACGCCGGGATGACCAGGCCCAGCTCCGCCGGCGTGGCCAGCAGCCGGTGGCGCGGCAGGACCCGGACGGTGTACCCGAACGAGCCCGCCCGCTTCAGCGGCACGAACCCCTCGAACCGGTGCGTCTCGCCCTCGGTGCCGACGTAGTCCATCTCCGTGCACGTGAAGTCGTGCAGCTGGTCGGCGTCGTCGACCCGGCCGTGGCAGGACTCCACGAGCACGTCCTCCGGCGACAGCCCGCCGAGCGCGACCTCGGCGCGCAGGTGCAGGGTGGCGCCGAGCTCGGGCGTGTCCCCCACCCCGGCGGCCTCGACATGCGCGACCCGCACCTGGAGCCACTGCCCGGCCAGCCGCTGCCGCCAGGCGGCGAGCTCCCGCGCCGCGGCGAAGTGGTCCGCCGCCATCTCCCGCGCCGACCCGCCCGCGGGGGTGTACAGCCGGTGCACGTAGTCCCGCACCATCCGGCTGGCCAGCACCTGCGGACCGAGCGACATGAGCGTGTGCCGCACCATGTCCACCCACCGGTGCGGGACGCCGTCGCTACCGCGGTCGTAGAAGCGGGACTTGACCTCCTTCTCGATGAGGTCGTACAGCGCGGCGGCCTCCAGGTCGTCCCGGCGGTCGGGGTCGAGAACCCCGTCCGCGGTGGGGATGGCCCAGCCGTTGCCGCCGTCGTACATCTCGTCCCACCACCCGTCGCGGATGGACAGGTTCAGGCCGCCGTTCAGCGCCGACTTCATGCCGGACGTGCCGCACGCCTCCAGCGGGCGCAGCGGGTTGTTCAGCCAGACGTCGGAGCCCGCGTACAGGTACCGCGCCATCCCGATGTCGTAGTCCGGCAGGAACGTGATGCGGTGCCGCACCCGCGGGTCGTCCGCGAACTGCACCATCTGCTGGATGAGCGCCTTGCCGCCGTCGTCGGCGGGGTGGCTCTTGCCGGCGATGACGATCTGGATCGGCCGCTCCGGGTCGAGCAGCATGGCCCGGAGCCGGTCCGGGTCGCGCAGCATGAGCGTGAGCCGCTTGTACGAGGGCACCCGGCGGGCGAACCCGATCGTCAGCACGTCCGGGTCGAACACGTCGTCGACCCAGGTCAGCTCGGCCTCGCTGGACCCCCGGTGCAGCATCGACTCGCGGACCCGCCGCCGGATCTCGTGCACCAGCTGCTCGCGGAGCGTGCGGCGGACCGCCCAGATGTCCTCGCCGGACACCGACGCCACGGCCTCCCAGCCGCGGGCCTCCTCGACCAGCGCGCGGCCGCCCGCCCGCTCGCCGAGGGCGAAGATCTCCCGGGCCACCCAGGTCGGCGCGTGCACGCCGTTGGTGACCGAGGTGATCGGCACCTCGGCCGGGTCGAAGCCGGGCCAGAGGGAGGCGAACATCTCCCGGCTGACGTGGCCGTGCAGCTTCGACACGCCGTTGGCGCGCTGGCCGAGCCGCAGCCCCATGTGGGCCATGTTGAACACGGTGGGGTCCTGCTCGGCGCCGAGGGCGACGATGCGGTCGACCGGCAGGCCGCCGAAGTGGGCGAAGGTCCGCTCGATCAGCGCACGCGGGAACCGGTCGATCCCGGCGGGCACCGGCGTGTGCGTGGTGAACACGGTACCGGCCCGGACGGCGGCCAGTGCCTCGTCGAAGGTCAGCCCCTCGCTCTCGACCAGCTCGCGGATGCGCTCGACTCCGAGGAAACCGGCGTGGCCCTCGTTGGTGTGGAAGACCTCGGGGGCCGGCTCGCCCGTGAGGTCGGTGTACGCGCGGATGGCCCGCACGCCGCCGACGCCGAGGAGGAGCTCCTGGAGCAGCCGGTGCTCGGCACCGCCGCCGTAGAGCCGGTCGGTGATGTGCCGCTCCAGCGGGCCGTTGGCCTCGATGTCGGAGTCGAGCAGCAGCAGCGGGACGCGACCGACCTGGGCCTTCCAGACCTGCGCCCGCAGCACCCCGCCGTCGGGCAGGTCGATGGTGATCTGGAGCGGTTCCCCGTCGTGCCCGCGGAGCAGCGCGAGCGGCATCCCGTTCGGGTCGAGCGCGGGGTACTGCTCCTCCTGCCAGCCGTCCGGCGACAGGGCCTGGGTGAAGTATCCCGACCGGTACAGCAGGCCGACGCCGACGATCGGGACGCCGAGGTCGCTGGCCGCCTTGAGGTGGTCGCCGGCGAGGATACCGAGTCCCCCGGAGTACTGCGGCAGCACCTCGGTGATGCCGAACTCGGGCGAGAAGTATCCGATCGAGGCCGGTACGTCGCTCAGCGACTGGTACCAGCGCGGTTCGGTGAGGTACCGGCGCAGGTCGTCGTGGACGGCGTGCAGCCGGTCGAGGAACACCGGGTCGGCGGCAAGCTCGTCCAGTCGCTCGGAGGGGACCTCCCCGAGCAGACGGACCGGATCGCCGCTCACCGACCGCCACAGGACGGGGTCCACCGATTCGAAGAGATCGGTGGTCTCCGGATGCCACGACCAGCGGAGATTGGTCACGAGCTCACCCAGCGGGTCGAGCGGTTGGGGCAGACGGGCACGGACGGTGAACCGGCGCAAAGCTCTCACGACGCCGCACACTACCTTCCCGGGACGGAGCGGGTGCGGACCTGGCCCGCGAACTTCCCGCAAGTTCCTGCAACGCTCTCTCGAGATGCCCGGACCGGGTCTAGATCGTTACGGTAGGGGTGATGACCGGACGCATCGCGATAGAAAATGTCAGCCCCCTCGTCGCAGGGGGACGGTACCCAGCGCGCGCGGTGACGGGTGAGCACGTACCCGTCGCGGCCACCGTCTATCGCGAGGGCCACGACGCGGTCGGGGCCAATGTCGCGTGGAAGGGCCCGGACGGCGAGCGCCGCGCGTTCACCCGGATGGAGCGGGGTGAGAACGACCGGTGGGCCGCGGAGATCGTGCCCGACGCCCCCGGCCGGTGGACGTACGTGATCGAGGCGTGGAGCGACCCGTACGCCACCTGGCACCACGCCGTCGAGGTGAAGCTCGACGCCGGCCAGGGGGCGCAGGACCTCGCCAACGACCTCGAGGACGGCGCCCGCGTCCTCGACAAGGCCGCGCGGGGCGTCCTGCGGGAGCGCCGCACCGAGCTGCTCGCCGCGGCGACCGCCCTCCGCGACACGCGCCTGCCGGTCGAGCGGCGGGTCGCGCCCGCGTTCGCCCTCGCGGACCTGCTGCACCGCAGCCCCGTCCGGGAGCTGGTGACGCGGTCCGAGGCGATGGTCCTGTGGGTCGACCGCCCCCGGGCGCTGTACGGCTCCTGGTACGAGTTCTTCCCCCGGTCCGAGGGCGCGCTGGTGCCCGACCCCTCCTCGGAGGCGGTCCAGACCCCGGCGCACGGGACGTTCCGCACGGCCGCCGAGCGCCTCCCCGCCGTCGCGGAGATGGGCTTCGACGTCGTGTACCTCCCGCCGGTCCACCCGATCGGCAAGGTGAACCGCAAGGGTCCGAACAACACGCTGGTCACCGGCCCGGACGATGTCGGCTCGCCGTGGGCGATCGGCTCCGACGAGGGCGGTCACGACGCGATCCACCCCGCGCTCGGGACGATCGAGGACTTCGACGCGTTCGTGGCCCGGGCCGGTGAGCTGGGCATGGAGGTCGCCATCGACCTCGCCCTCCAGGCGGCGCCCGACCACCCGTGGGTCACCGAGCACCCGGAGTGGTTCACCACCAAGCCGGACGGCACGATCGCGTACGCCGAGAACCCGCCGAAGAAGTACCAGGACATCTACCCGATCAACTTCGACAACGACCCCAAGGGGATCTACGCCGAGGTCCTGCGGATCGTCCTGTACTGGGTGGAGCACGGCGTGAAGATCTTCCGCGTCGACAACCCGCACACCAAGCCGGTGAACTTCTGGCACTGGCTGATCTGGCAGGTCAAGCAGCGGCACCCGGACGTGCTGTTCCTCGCCGAGGCGTTCACCCGGCCGGCGATGATGCACGGCCTGGCGAAGATCGGGTTCACCCAGTCGTACACCTACTTCACCTGGCGCACCGCCAAGTGGGAGCTGGAGGAGTACGTCCGGGAGCTCGCCGACGCCGCCGACTACATGCGGCCGAACTTCTTCGTGAACACCCCGGACATCCTGCACGCGTCCCTGCAGTACGGCGGGCCGCCGATGTTCAAGATCCGCGCGGTCCTCGCGTCGATGTTCTCGCCGACCTGGGGCGTGTACTCCGGCTTCGAGCTGTTCGAGCACGTCGCCGTGCGGCCGGGCAGCGAGGAGTACCTGGACAGCGAGAAGTACCAGCTCCGGCCGCGGGACTGGAAGCGTGCCGAGGCCGAGGGCCGCTCGCTGGCCCCGTACCTCCGCCGGCTCAACGAGATCCGTCGCGCCCACCCCGCGCTGCACTGGCTGCGGAACGTGACCTTCCACCCGGTCGACAACGACTCGGTCACGTGTTTCTCCAAACGGGATCCCGACACCGGGGACACGATCCTGGTGCTCTGCACGCTCGACTCCCACAGCGTCCAGTGGGCGAACACCGAGCTGGACCTGCCGGCGCTCGGCTTCGACTGGCACGAGCGGTTCCGGGTCACCGATCTTCTCACCGGCACCGAGTACGACTGGGGCCAGTTCAACGCCGTCCGGCTCGACCCGCACCACGAGCCGGCCCACATCTTCGCGGTACAGGGGTACGAGTGATGACCGGGCCAACCCCCGACGACCTGTCCACCGTCCCCCACACCGGGGAGGCGCACACCGCCGACGGCCACCTGGTCGAGCCGCATGCCGAGGACTTCGCGCACGCGCGGCCCGCCGCGGCCGACCCGGACTGGTACAAGCGCGCGGTCTTCTACGAGGTGCTCGTCCGGGCCTTCAAGGACTCCAACGGCGACGGCACCGGCGATCTCCGCGGCCTCACCGAGCAGCTGGACTACATCCAGTGGCTCGGCGTGGACTGCCTGTGGCTGCCGCCGTTCTACGCCTCACCGCTGCGGGACGGCGGCTACGACATCAGCGACTTCCGGGCGGTGCTGCCGGAGTTCGGCACGGTGGACGACTTCGTCCGACTGCTGGACGAGGCACACAAGCGGGGCATCCGCGTCATCACCGACCTGGTCCTGAACCACACCTCGGACGCGCACCCGTGGTTCCAGGAGTCCCGCAGCGACCCGGAGGGTCCGTACGGCGACTTCTACGTCTGGAACGACAACGACCAGAAGTACTCCGACGCGCGGATCATCTTCGTCGACACCGAGTCCTCGAACTGGACGTACGACCCGGTGCGCGGGCAGTTCTACTGGCACCGGTTCTTCAGCCACCAGCCGGACCTGAACTTCGAGAACCCCGAGGTCCAGGAGTCGATGGTCGACGTCATCCGGTTCTGGCTCGACCTCGGCATCGACGGCTTCCGGCTCGACGCGGTGCCCTACCTCTTCGAGGAGGAGGGCACCAACTGCGAGAACCTGCCGCGGACCCACGAGTTCCTCAAGCGCCTCCGCAAGACCGTGGACGACGAGTTCCCCGGCCGGGTGCTGCTCGCCGAGGCCAACCAGTGGCCCGCCGACGTGGTCGAGTACTTCGGTGACCCCACCGTGGGCGGCGACGAGTGCCACATGGCGTTCCACTTCCCGCTGATGCCGCGCATCTTCATGGCGGTACGCCGGGAGAGCCGCTTCCCGATCTCCGAGATCCTGGCGCAGACGCCGGAGATCCCGGCCGGCGCGCAGTGGGGCATCTTCCTCCGGAACCACGACGAGCTGACGCTCGAGATGGTCACGGACGACGAACGCGACTACATGTACACGGAGTACGCCAAGGACCCGCGGATGAAGGCCAACATCGGCATCCGCCGCCGGCTCGCCCCGCTGCTGGAGAACGACCGCAACCAGCAGGAGCTGTTCACCGCCCTGTTGCTGTCGCTGCCCGGTTCCCCCGTCCTGTACTACGGCGACGAGATCGGCATGGGCGACAACATCTGGCTCGGGGACCGGGACGGCGTCCGCACCCCGATGCAGTGGACGCCGGACCGCAATGCCGGGTTCTCGCACACCGATCCCGGCCGCCTGTACCTGCCGGTCATCATGGACCCGATCTACGGCTACCAGGCGATCAGCGTGGAGGCGCAGCAGAACAGCACGGCCTCCCTGCTGCACTGGACGCGCCGGATGATCGAGATCCGCAAGCGGCATGCCGCGTTCGCGCTGGGCACCTTCGACGAGCTCCAGTCGTCCAACCCGAGTGTGCTCGCGTACGTCCGCGAGCACGAGGCGGGCGGCACGCCCGACCGCGTCATCTGTGTCAACAACCTGTCCCGCTTCCCACAGCCGGTCCAGCTGGACCTGTCCGCGTATGCCGGGCACACCCCCGTCGAGCTGACGGGCGGAACCCCGTTCCCCAAGATCGGGGACCTGCCGTACCTGCTCACCCTTCCGGGTCACGGCTTCTACTGGTTCCAGATCACCCCGCCGACAGAGGACGATGCGTGAGCGAAGACCACCACGACACCGGCGGCAGCACCCAGCTCGAGGAGCGTGCGCTCGTCGACGCGCTGGTCGCCCGGCTCCCCGAATGGCTCGGCGACCAGCGCTGGTTCGCCGGCAAGGGCCGCACCCTCCGGGCCACCCGCGCGATCCGGTCCACCGTCCTGCACGACGGCGAGCCCGAGCTCCTGCACCTCGTCGTGGCGGTCGAGCACGACGGCGGCGAGGAGCGGTACCAGCTCCTCGTCGGGCTCCGCCGGGTCCTCCCCGAGTACCTGGAGCACGGCCGGATGACCGCGGTCGGGGACCGCGTCGCCTACGACGCGACCTTCGACCCGGACCTCTGCGGGCACCTCCTGGAGCTGATCGACGCGGACGCCGAGACCGAGGGCCTGCGGTTCGTCGCCGAGCCCGGCGTCGAGCTGGAGACGGGCCTGACCAGCCGGCCCGTCGGTGCCGAGCAGAGCAACACCTCGATCGTGTTCGGCCAGCAGTACATCCTGAAGCTGTTCCGGAAGGTCTCCCCCGGCGTGAGCCCCGACCTGGAGCTGCACCGCGCGCTGCGGGAGGTCGGCTGCACCCACATCGCCGTGCCGCTCGGCTCGATCGAGGGCGAGCTGGACGGCGACCCGGTGACGTACGGGATGCTGCAGGAGTTCCTCCCCAATGCCGCCGAGGGCTGGCAGATGGCCACCACGAGCGTCCGCGACCTGATGGCGGAGGCGGACCTCCACGCCGACGAGGTCGGGGGCGACTTCGCCTCGGAGGCGTTCCGGCTCGGGGAGGCTGTCGCCGCGGTCCACGCCGACCTCGCCCGCGCGCTCGGCACCGAGGCGGTGGGCGCCGACGTCGTGCGCGCGGCGGCGGAGGACATGCGCCGCCGACTGGTGTCGGTCGTCGCCGACGTGCCGGAGCTGGAGCCGCACGCGCCCGCCCTGCGCGCGGTGTTCGACCGGCTGGCCGCGGAGGCCACCGCGACCGACGTGCAGCGCATCCACGGCGACCTGCACCTCGGCCAGACGCTGCGCACCGTGGCGGGTTGGGTCGTCATCGACTTCGAGGGTGAACCGGCGACCGAGATGGCGCTGCGCGTCGAGCGGATGTCCCCGCTCCGGGATGTCGCCGGGATGCTGCGCTCGTTCGACTACGCCGGATACCACCTGCTCGCCGGGCAGGGGCCGGACTCGCAGCTGGAGTACCGCGCCGGGGAGTGGTCGGCACGCAACCGCGACGCGTTCTGCGACGGGTACGCCTCCGTGACCGCCGACCCACGCCGGCAGCCGCTGCTGCTGCGCGCGCTGGAGCTGGACAAGGCCGTGTACGAGGTCGCCTACGAGGCCCGGCACCGCCCGAGCTGGCTCCCCATCCCGCTCGCCTCGATCGCCCGGATCGCCGACGCCGCCGCTGAGGAGACCCCGTGACGGACCATGCCGTGACCGTTCCGCGCGCCGAGCTGGACCGGCTGGTCTCGGGCGCGCACCACAACCCGCACTCGATCCTGGGGGCGCATCCCGCACCGGCCGGCCGGACCGTGGTCCGGACGCTGCGTCCCGGGGCCACGTCCGTCGTGCTGCGCGCGGGTGACACCAAGGCCGACCTGCGGCGGGTGCACGAGGGCGGCGTGTTCGAGGGCACCGTGGAGGGCCCGGTCGGCGACTACCGCGTCGGCGTCACCTACGACGACGGCTTCGAGCACGTGGTCGACGACCCGTACCGCTGGCTGCCCACGCTGGGCGAGGTCGACCTCCACCTGATCGGCGAGGGCCGGCACGAGCAGCTGTGGTCGGCGCTCGGCTCCCACCTGCGCTCCTACGACACCCCCGGCGGCCCCGTGACGGGGACGTCGTTCGCGGTGTGGGCGCCGAACGCCCGGGGCATCCGGGTGCTCGGCGACTTCGACCACTGGGACGGGCGCGCGTTCCCGATGCGCTCGCTCGGGTCGTCCGGCGTGTGGGAGCTGTTCGTCCCCGGCGTCGGCGAGGGCACGAAGTACAAGTTCGGCATCCTCGGCGCCGACGGGGTGTGGCGCGAGAAGGCGGACCCGCTGGCGTTCGCCACCGAGCACCCCCCGGCGACCGCGTCCGTGGTGACCTCGTCGCACTACACCTGGACCGACGCCGAGTGGCTCGCCCGCCGCGCGGCGACCCAGTGGCACGCCGCGCCGATGAGCACGTACGAGGTGCACCTCGGCTCCTGGCGGGCCGGACTCGGCTACGTGGAACTCGCCGACCAGCTGGTGGAGTACCTGCAGGAGACCGGCTTCACGCATGTCGAGCTGCTGCCGGTGGCCGAGCACCCGTTCGGCGGCTCGTGGGGCTACCAGGTCACCTCCTACTACGCGCCCAGCTCGAGGTTCGGCTCCCCCGACGAGTTCCGGTACCTCGTCGACCGGCTGCACCGGGCCGACATCGGGGTGATCGTCGACTGGGTGCCCGCCCACTTCCCCAAGGACGCGTGGGCGCTCGCCAAGTTCGACGGCACCCCGCTGTACGAGCACGCCGACCCGCGCCGCGGCGAGCAGCTCGACTGGGGCACGCTCGTGTTCGACTTCGGCCGGTCCGAGGTCCGCAACTTCCTCGTCGCCAACGCGCTGTACTGGCTGGAGGAGTTCCACATCGACGGCCTCCGGGTCGACGCGGTGGCCTCGATGCTCTACCTCGACTACTCCCGCAAGGAGGGCGAGTGGCTGCCGAACCAGTTCGGTGGGCGGGAGAACCTCGACGCGGTGGCGTTCCTGCAGGAGGTCAACGCGACCGTCTACAAGCGACACCCGGGCGTCGTGACGATCGCCGAGGAGTCGACGTCCTGGCCGGGGGTCACCAGGCCGACGCATCTCGGCGGCCTCGGGTTCGGCTTCAAGTGGAACATGGGTTGGATGCACGACTCGCTGGACTACGTCGCCCACGAGCCGGTGTACCGGCAGTTCCACCACCACCAGCTCACGTTCTCGATGATGTACGCGTTCAGCGAGAACTTCGTGCTCCCGATCAGCCACGACGAGGTCGTCCACGGCAAGGGCTCGCTGCTGCGCAAGATGCCGGGTGACCGGTGGCAGCAGCTCGCGAACGTGCGCGCGTACCTCGCCTTCATGTGGGCCCACCCCGGCAAGCAGCTGCTGTTCATGGGCACCGAGTTCGCCCAGGAGGCGGAGTGGTCGGAGGGCCGCTCGCTGGACTGGTGGCTGCTGGACAACCCCGACCACCGCGGCGTGCAGAAGCTGGTCTCGGACCTCAACCGGGTCTATCGGGAGACGCCGGCGCTGTGGTCGGAGGACACCTCACCGGCCGGGTTCGCGTGGATCGACGCCAACGACGCGGCGGGCAACGTGTTCTCGTTCGTGCGGTACGGCTCGGACGGCTCGGCGCTGGCGTGCGTGACCAACTTCGCCGGCGCGCCGCACCGGGACTACCGCCTCGGGTTGCCGTTCGAGGGGCGCTGGGACGAGGTCCTGAACACCGACGCGGATACCTACTGCGGGTCCGGGTGGGGCAACTTCGGCGGCGTGGACGCCGGGGACCAGCCCTGGCACGGCCAGCCGGCGTCCGCGGTGCTCCAGCTGCCGCCGCTCGGCGCGGTGTGGCTGCGGTACGCGGGGGCCTGAGCCGCACGACCCCCGCGTTGATCATGGGGTTTGCAACACGACACGCCGGC
>JAVEDU010000027.1 GCA_030840805.1 Actinomycetota bacterium | reverse complement strand
CCTGGGGTAACCGCGAAGGCCCAGGTCAGAGGCCGATACAGCCTCCGGTCTGGGCCTTCGCCACGACCGCGGGGCACGTCGGGCGGCAAACGCCGATACGGGCGACGCGCGGCGGCCTCGCTCACGTCCCGTTGCGCTGCCGGATCCGGAGAGCCCACCCCGGTGAGGTCCGACACGACGTGATGTGACGCCGCCGGATGCCCCTCAAGTGGGCGAACCGGGTTGTCGAGAACGAGTAGGACCTGTCTGAACAGCCTGAGTCCCGCGAGGAGTACGTCGTGTCGAGCGTCCGGAGGCGCACCGCAGGCGGGGATGACCCCCCGCGGACTGCGTCCCTGTATCGGACGCGGGTGCGTGCGCTCGGGGTGCTGTACACCCTCGGCGGCACCCTCGGCCTCGTCTGGCTCACCCTGCCCCGGAGCACGGGCGGAAGCGAGGACGGCTTCCTCGCGATGATGTGCGGCGTGGCGCTCCTCTTCGGCGGCCTGCTCTTGGGCGGTGCGGCGGACCGGCTGCCGTCCGGCTGGCTCCACGTGGTGCTCGGCGCAATCCAGGGCGTGATCATGGCGGCGTACGTCGCCGACGGGGTGCCCGAGAGCGACGTCCGGATGTTCTTCATCTGGGCGACCCCGTTCGCGGCCTTCTACTACGGCGCCCGGACGGCCGGCGCCCACATGGCCGGTACGGCGTTGCTCATCGCGGTGGCGCAGTTCCTGATGCCTCCGGAGACCCACCACCGGGCGCCGGCGGTCTTCCTCATGACCATGGGCAGCCTCCTCGCCAGCGGCGTGCTCGTGGGCTGGGCCGCACGGACGCTGCGGCGGGCCGAGGCCACCCGTCGCCACCTCGCGCTGCACGATCCGCTGACCGGGCTGCCCAACCGGACCCTTCTCACCGACCGGCTGGAACACGCGCTCGCGCGGCGAGACCAGCTCACCGGCGACGTCGTGGTCCTGTTTCTGGACGTCGACCAGTTCAAGGTCGTCAACGACGGCATGGGGCATGCCGTCGGGGACATGCTGCTGCGGCAACTCGCGGAGCGCCTGCGGGGCGCCGTCCGCGTCGGTGACACGCTGGCGCGGTTCGGCGGCGACGAGTTCGCCGTGGTGTGCGAGCGCGTCACGACGGCGGAGTTCGACCGGCTCGGCGAGCGCATCACGATGGCCGTCGGGAGGCCCTTCCACCTGAACGGCCGCGAGGTCTTCGTCACCGTCAGCGTAGGCATCGCCGTGGCCGGTCCCGACGAGGCCGCCCTGACGGTCCTGCAGAACGCGGACGTCGCGATGTACCGGGCCAAGTCAGGGGGCCGCGCACGGTCGGTGACGTTCGACGACGCGATGTACCGGCAGGCGTCGGCACGCCTGGACTCCGAGTCGGGTCTCCGCCGGGCGCTCGACCGCGGCGAGCTGCGGGTGCACTACCAGCCGATCGTGGACGTCAGGACCGAGGCGCCGACCGGCTTCGAGGCCCTCGTCCGATGGGAACACCCGGACCGGGGCCTGGTCTCCCCCGCGGAGTTCATCCCCGTCGCCGAGGAGACCGGCCTCATCGTGCCCATCGGGGAATGGGTGCTCGCCGAGGCCCTGGCCCAGGTGCAGACCTGGCGTACGGAGCTACCCGGCGCGGCCGACCTCACGATCGCGGTCAACCTCTCCGCCTCCCAGCTCCTCGCCCCGGACCTTCTCCGCAGCGTGTCCGCCGCTCTCACGACCTCGGGCATCCCGGCCTCGGCGGTGCACCTGGAGATCACCGAGTCCGTGGTGATGAACGAGGTGGAGCGCTCCATCGCGACGTTGCAGTCGTTGCGGTCGCGCGGCGTCGCGCTCGCCGTCGACGACTTCGGGACCGGGTACTCGTCGCTGAGCTACCTCAAGCAGCTTCCCGTGACCACGCTGAAGATCGACCGGTCGTTCGTCGACGGGCTCGGAGCGGACGGCGAGCAGGATCCGTCGATCGTGGACGCGATCGTCAGCCTCGCCGGAGCGCTCGGGCTCGGCGTGGTGGCCGAAGGTGTGGAGACCCGTGGCCAGCTCTCCGCGCTGCAGCGTCTCGATGCGGACCGGGCGCAGGGCTACCTGTGGTCGAGACCGATGCCCGCTGCCGACGTCCCGGCCTGGCTCGTGCGCTGCGCCGCGGCCTCCCGGGTGGGTTGACCCGACCGGGCGCCGAGCGCGCCGGCCCGCCCGCGTGATCTCGCGTAGGCCGTCCCGCGCGCCACGTGCCGACGGGCTCAGGCGACGCGGTGGCTCACCCGACCCCGTCGGCGGCGGTCGCGGTACCGAGAATCCGTCGCGTCAACGGTCGTGCCCGCTCTCCCACAGCACGCCTCCACCCAGGCGGTCCGCGTGGTGGAGCGGCTCCCGCATCACACTCCGGCAGGTCGGCGGGTCGTGGCTCATGCTCACGTCCCACTCCTCGGCGTCACCGTCGGGTACCGCCATGGGGCGGGCGACGAGGACCGACGAGGGGGTCGTGGACAGCGCGACGAAGCACGGCTCCCCCTCGAGCGGGTGCCCCTCCGGCGGCTCCGCGGTCCGCGTGCGCCAGTCCTGGAGGAGCCCCCTGTCCGCTCCGATCAGGACACTGACGGCTCCGGCCGCCCCCAGCCGTCGCGTTCCCTCAGGATCCACCGGGTGCTCCCGGGGCTCGCTCACCGGAACCGCCGCTGTTCTCCCACAGCTTCATCGGCGAAGCCCCGAGTGGAATCGCCCGCGAGTCGACATGGACATCCTCAGGTCCCCCTCTCGGCGTCTCGCTCCGCGGAGTGGAACCACCACGATGCGCGGACGCTCCGGCAACGAGACCCTCACCACAGACGGACCGGTCTGCTCATCTCGTGGACTTGCCCGCCGACAACATCGAGGAGAGCCGTACGTCGCACAGGGAGCACATACCGTTGAAGTTGTGGGAGCAGAAGTCGCACGGCCCGCCGTCGCGGTCCGGCCCGCAGTCGACCCGGTGGATCCTGTGGTCCCGTGACGGTGAGTCGCCTCTGACGCCGAAGCGGGGCGAGGACAGCCGACACGGTGGACCCCCGACGAAGGCCGGGGAGGCACCGGACGTGCCGGACCGCCCGGCCGCGCGGCCGCTCCCCCGTCAGGCCGAGCAGAGCTACCGAAACGCGGGACGACGCGCCGCGCTGGCCCACCCGGAACCCGGCCCCTCGGGATGGGACGCCGGCACGATCGGCCGGATCATCGACGAGCGACGGATCGGTGTCGCGTTCCAGCCGGTGCTCGACATCGCGCACGATCAGATCGTGGGCTTCGAGGCACTTGCCCGCGGCCCAGAGGGCCCGCTGCACCGGCCGGCGGCGCTGTTCGCGGCCGCGCGGTCGATCGGGCGCGCCGGCGAGCTGGACTGGGCGATCAGGGCCCTGGCCTTCCGGACGCTGATGGCGGCCGACCTCCACCCGACGGTGTCGCTGTTCGTGAACGTCGCCCCGGACTCGCTGATCGAGTCGTGCCCGGACGACCTCCTGCCGGACATCTGGGAGGCCGAGACCCGACTGCGGGTGTTCGTCGACATCGACGGGCGGTCCGCGCTCCGGCATCCCCGGGCGGTGCTGGAGTCGGTACGCCGGGCGCGCGCGGCCGGGTGGGGCGTGTCGCTGGACGACATCGGCTACAGCGCGACGTCGATGGCGTTCCTCCCGGTGCTGGAACCGGACGTCGTGCGGCTGGACCACCGCCTGCTGACCGCGGGGATCGCCCTCGGTGAGGCGACCCTGACCGCCGCCCTCGGTGAGGCGGAGCGCAGCGGCGCGACGCTCGTCATCGGCAACATCGAGGACTCCGGGGGGACGGCGGAGGCGCGGAGCGTCGGCGCGGAGTACCAGCAGGGCTGGTTCCACGGACGGGAGATGACGGAGCTCCCGAGCCTCCCGGACCCGGTGGCCGCCATCCCGATGCTGCCGAACCGGGAGACCTCGGGACTCTGCCCCTGGGACCTGCTCCAGGAGGCCGGCGCGCGCATGATGCTCGGCATTCCGCGGGAGGCCGCCGGCAACACCGCACGCCAACTGCTCGGCGAGCTGCTCCGACTGCCGCAGAGGCCCGTCGTCGCGCTGGTGCTGCCGCACGGCTACTCGACGCCGGCGGATGTCGCCGCGATGAAGCGGGTACTGCTGGCGGACACGCCGCTCGCGCTCGTCATGGGCGCAGACGTGGACCACCACGACGACTGGCGGGCGCGGACGGCCCACGTTCCGGCCGACCATGCGCTGGCCGACCAGGGCTGCATCGTCGCGATGTCGGGCACGGTGACGATGGCGGTCGCGTTCCGGCACTCGTCGGGGGGACCCGCGGGCCGGTGGGACCTCGCCACCACCCAGAACCCGACAGTCGTACGACGGGTGATGCGGGAGCTGATGCACCACGCCGACCGGCTCGCCGGTGGAGTGGTCGCCAACCTCGAAGCGGCGGTCTCGATGTAGTGGCCACCGACCAGGTCGCCCCGCGGCGGTAGTCGACCCGGGGGAGAGCCCTCCGGACGAAA
Source organism: Actinomycetota bacterium (assembly GCA_030840805.1). Taxonomy (GTDB): domain Bacteria; phylum Actinomycetota; class Actinomycetes; order Mycobacteriales; family HKI-0501; genus JAVEDU01. The sequence goes on along the minus strand of JAVEDU010000027.1, from coordinate 84,623 downwards.
GCGGCCCGCACCGCACCGTGCCGGCCGGCACCTCGCGGCGCCGCCGTGCCCGGGTATGCCCTGTAAGCGACGCCACGTCCGCTTGTGCTCCACCGATCCCCTCGAGCGGTCGATGGAGGGAGATGACGCGGCGTCACCCCCTCCCCCCTGCTCCTGGAGTTCCGATGCGTTCGCCTGTTCCCCTTCCCGCGACCGGACCACACGCGACTGCGCCCGACGGTTGGGCGGAGTACAACGCGCTGGCGGAGCGAGTTCTGCAACACGCGCGGACCCACCTGGGGATGGACGTGGCGTGGGCCTCGGAGCTCGACTCCGGGCAGCAGTTGTTCTCGCACGTCGACGCCGAGGACCCGCACGCCGGCCCGGCCCTCGGCAGCACCGACCTGCTCGACGGGTCGTTCTGCGTCCGGGTGCTCGACGGGCGACTGCCGAACGTCATCACCGACGCCCGCGCGAATCCCGCCACCCGAGACCTGCCGGTGACCGCCGCGCTGAACGTCGGCTCCTACATCGGCGTACCGATCCGGCACGGCGACGGCCGGGTCCGCGGAATGCTGTGCTGTACCTCGAACGCCGCCCGCCCCGACCTCGCCGACCGGGACGTCGCGGTCCTGGAGATGCTCGCCGGGTTGCTCGGCGCGCTCGCCGACCAGGCCGGGCTCGCGCACGGGAGGGGGATCGCCACCCGGGAACGGACCGTACGGGCGATCGACGGCGTGGGACGGCGGGTGGTCCTCCAGCCGATCGTGGACGTCCACACCGGCGCCGCCGTCGAGGCCGAGGCGCTGACGCGGTTCGACGGCCCACCCGGGCGCCCCGACGAGTGGTTCGCCGACGCCGAGACGGTCGGGCTGCGGACCGCCCTGGAACTCGCCTGCGCCGCGTCGGCCCTGGCCCTGCTCGACCGGCCCGACATGCCCCCGGTGGTCAGCATCAATCTCTCCCCCGCCGCCGTCGTCAGCGACGAGGCGGCCGAGCTCCTCGCCGCCGCCGACCGGCGGCGGGTGATCCTCGAGATCACCGAGCACGCCCCGGTTGCGGACTATCCCGCGCTCGTCCGGGCGCTGGAACCGCACCGGGCCGCCGGTGTCCGGCTCGCCATCGATGATGTCGGCGCCGGCTACTCCAGCTTCCGCCACATCCTCAACCTGCACCCCGACATCATCAAGATGGACATCTCCCTGGTCCGGGACATCGAACTCGACCCCGTCCGGCAGGCCCTCGCCGCGGCGCTGGTCACCCTGGCCCGGACCTCCGGCGCGCAGCTGATCGCCGAGGGCGTCGAGACCCATGCCGAACTCGACACCCTGGCGGGCCTCGGGGTCACCCTGGCGCAGGGTTACCTGTTCTCGCCGCCCACCGCCGCACCGGCGCTCGACGGCTATCCCACCGCCACTTCGCCGCTCGTCTCCGAGCGGTGAGCATCCTGCCGGGCGTCCCGATACCCGAGGTTTCCTCGCTGCGTCTGATCGCGGCTGCGGAACGGCTGCTCGGCGAGGGTGACCCGGGGGCGACCCGGGTGCGCAACGGGCGCCTTTCCGCGCTGCTGTTCGCCGTCGGCAGCGCCTACATCGTGCTCGTGGCGCCGTTCGTCGCCGCGCCGCAGGCCGGACAGCTGTGGGCCGCTGCGGCGGGCTGGGTCACGGCGCTGCTGCAGTTGGCGGTGCCGTGGCGCCGCCTGCCGGGGTGGACGAGTGCGGTACCGCCGGTGTGGGCGGTGCTGCTGCTGTCGGCCACCGTCGGGGCCGCGTCGGGGGCGCTGCTGCACTACACCGTCCTGTACGGGGCGGTGTTCGCCTATACCGGGCTGACCCTGCGTCCGGGCCGCACCCTCGGAGTGGGCGGGGTCGCGCTCGCGGCGCTGGCCGGCGCGGCGACCCTGGGCCGCCAGCACGACGCGCTGGTGGAGCTGACCGTGACGATCATGGTCTCCGCCGCCGTCGGGGAGCTGATCGCGCTGGCCGCGGCCTGGCACCGGCACGCCCGGGCCGAGGTGCTGTTCCTGCACCGCAGCCTGGGCCAGATCGTCGAGGCGACCAGTGAGGCGCAGGCGGCGCAGCTGGTCGCCGGCCTGGCCGGACAGCTGCTCGCCGCCGAGGGCGTCCGGGTCATCGTCACCGAGGATCCAGGTTCCTCGGTGCTGGTCGCCCGCGGCGGTGTCGGCCGGGGCGCCGACTTCGCCGCCGCCCGGATCGACATGGACGCCGAGCAGTCCGGAGTGGGCACCGTGATGCGCACCGGGGCTCCGCTGTTCATCCCCGACGCCTCGACCAGCCCGCTGGTCTCCCCCCGTTTCGTCTCCGTGTTCGGCGCCGGGTCCGTCCTCTACATCCCGCTGCCGGGGGAGGGCGGCACGTTCGGCGTGATCGTCGTGTGGTGGGCCGCCGGGCGGCGCGGGGCGGACGTGTTCGGCCATCAGGTTCTCACCCTGCTGTCCGCCCAGGCAGGGCCGGTGCTGGCCCGCCTCCGAGAGGTCTGCAGCCTGGACGAGGCCGCCGCCACCGACCCGCTCACCGGCGCGGCGAACCGGCGCGGATTCGACGCCGCGCTCACCCAGCTGCCGGTCGGCGGCGCCGTGGTGGTCTTCGACCTCGACCGGTTCAAGCCGGTCAACGACATCCACGGGCACACCGCCGGCGACGACGTCCTCGCCTCGTTCGCCGAGACCTTGCGCGGCTGCGTCCGCGACGGCGACGTCACCGCCCGCCTCGGCGGGGACGAGTTCGCGGTACTCCTGCCCACGTCCGGCCAGGACGGCATCGACGCGGTCCTCGCCCGCCTCGCCCAGCGCTGGGCCCACCCGCACGGCGTCACCTACACCGCGGGCAGCGCGCTGCGCCATCCCGGCGAAACGACCCTGCAGATGCTCATCCGCGCCGACGACAACCTCTACGCCGCCAAGCGTGGCCGTTCCACGCCGGTCTGAGAGCCCGCCGGGCGGCAGACTGCGGGCTGGTTCGACGGGCGGTCCGCCGGTAGCACGGCCTGTCGTCCCGCACCGGCCAGGGCTGCAAGGGGCACGGCACGTCGCCGGTGTCGGTGATCCGTTCCGGGGCGGCGAGCGAGGGACCCGGGGTTCGCCATTCCCCGGTCCCTCGCCTCCGGCCGCCACGGCTACTCCGCGATCGGCTCCGGCATGATGGGCAGGGTGATCCCGGACGGGTGTGCGGCGTCGTGGTAGATCGTCTGGTGGGCGGACCGCAACTCCGCGTCCCGGGCGAACGGCCGGCCGGTGTTCGGGTTGCGATCCCACATCGGGAAGTTGCTGCTGGAGATCTCCAGCCGGACCTGGTGCCCGGCCTTGAACAGGTTGCTCGTCGGCCACACCTCGATCGTGTACTCGTAGATCTTGTGCGGCGTGATCAGCGACGGCCTCACCTGGGACACCCGATATCTGGCGCGCTGGACTCCGTACTCGACGAGCATCGACGAACCGTCCGGGTGAACGTCTGTCAGCTTGGCGGTCCAGTCCGTATCGGGTGCCGACGAGGCCGCGTAGAGGGTGACCGAGATGGGCCCGGTCACCTCGACGCTCTTCTTCAGCGGAGGCGTGCTGTACACGAGGACGTCGGGCCGCTGCTCGACGACGCGCTGGTCCTGCGGACCGTCGGGCACCGAGGACTGGAAGCGGCCGCCGTAGCTGGGCACCGGATTCCTCGGGTCGTACACATAGCTGTCCGTCGCGGACCCACCATCGGCCGAACGAGACGGTCGTTCCGTGCTCAGCACACCCGAGCCGGTCAGGGTGTTCGCATTGCCCTTGCTGTGCAGGTAGTACTTCTCGTATCGCGTGCCCGGGAGTGGCCAGGTGTCGGCGGTGCGCCACTTGTTCGCACCCATCACGAACACCCGGACCGCCGGGTCCTCGTCCACCCCGTTCTCGATCCCCTTGAGCCAGTAGTCGAACCACCGGAGCTGCAGTCCGTCGATGGGGTTCTCCGCCAGGGGGCCGAAGTCGAGCTGGCCCACCTTGCGCTCCCACGGCAGGTGCGCCCAGGGGCCGACGACGAGCTGACTGCCCTGTCTGGCCACTGTGGACCCGCCCTGCTTGCGTATCCCCTGGTAGTTCTCGAGTGCGCCCTTGACGAAGATGTCGTACCAGCCGTCGAAGTTCAGCGTGGGCACGGTCACCTGCTGGTAGCGCGACCGGATGCTCCACTGTTGCCAGTAGGCATCGTTGGTCGGGTGCTTCAGCCAGTCGTAGAAGTAGGGCGCCACTCTCGGGTCCTTGGGCCGCAAGGGCGCGAAGTCCTTGAGCGGCAGCTGCCAGTACCACTTGCCGTGCAGGTCCTGGGCGGCGCGGTCCATGCTCGCGTCGAGCTCGGCGCCGTCTGCGTACCGCCGGACGGCACTGTTCGCGAGGGTCGTGAGCGGCCAGCTCTCGGCGAAGGACTGCATCAAGGCACCGCCCTCGTAGGTCCAGCCGTCGTAGTAGTCCGACGCCGTCATCGCCGGGATGATCGTCACGAGGCTCGGCGGCCGAAGGGTGGCGGCAAGCCACTGGCTGGCGCCGGGATACGAGAAGCCGTACATCCCCACCTTGCCGTTGGCGTGGGGGAGGCGGGCCGCCCACTCCACGGTGTCGTAGCCGTCCTTCGCCTCGTCACGAAAGGTGTAGAACGTGCCCCCGGACTTGTACTGGCCGCGTACGTCCTGGACCACCACCACGTAGCAGTGCTCCGCGTAGAAAGCCGGCGAGGCGTAGACGTAGGTCTGCGCGGCCTCCTTGTCGTAGGGAAGCCGGAGCAGGACGACGGGGAACCGCCCCGATCCGGCCGGCGTGAACACATTGGAACGAAGGATGGTGCCGTCCCGCATGCGGGCCGGGACATCGTTGCGCGTGGTGTACGAGCACTTTGCGGGCGCCGCGCCCGTCGCTGCGCCGTGGGCAACCGGAACGCCCAGCGCTCCGGTGGCCGCTCCGCTCGTCCCCGTGGACAGGAACAGAGGCACGGCGATGGTCACGGCCGCGAGCAGCGCCAACGCTGGCCTACGACCGCCTGTCAACAACCCGGTCACCCGCATGTATGTGCTCCCTACGTCAGCTGGCGTGGCTGGGGACGGTGCAGCAGGTCGCCATTCCAGGCGACGGTGCGCAGGAGGTGTCGACCTCTCCGGGCGCACCTCTTCTCATCGAGGACGACGCCGGACGGCATGCCGGGCCGAACCGTTTTCGCAACGAAAACAAGACGCGGCGCCCGTGCGGCTCCGAGGTGGACACACGCTCGCCCCGGCGGCTCGCCACGGCAAGACAGCCGTCCGAGGCCCTCGACAGGCGGCCATCTTGCTGCGCCGAGCGGTCCGCTGGACGCGCCGACCGGCGATCGACGCCCTGAAAGAGGGTCACGGGGGGTGGCGGCGCTTGTCCGACCACTGGAGGAGCGCTGCATCGCGAGCCCGACACGGTGAGAACGCCGGCACCGGCTCCACTGTGGACCGGCACCGCCCGGACGCCACGAGATGGGTCACCGGGTAGTCGCGGTAACCCGCTGATCACGTGAACTCGGGCGACACCCCGCCTTTCGGCAGCATCGTCAGCCGTCGAGAGCCGGTGTTCAGACCGGGGCGCCCGTAGCGACCCGAACAGCTCGTCGCCCCTTGTCGTGTCGTTCGTGGCGCACAGGCGGGCTGCCGGGACAGGACGCGCTCGGGAGATGCGTCCGTACCGCGGCGAGCGCGCCCGCGTCGGGCTCCCGATGGCGCGGCGCAACGCCCCGCACCTTGTCATCGCCGAGGAGCCGTAGGGTGCGGACACCGAGGGCCGCGAGGATCGACGTGCCGGCCAGGTAGTCCGGCGATTCACAGAGCGCCTCCGGACGGAGGGTCGCGTCGGTCCGGCAACCCGCGCGCCCGTGCTCGTGCGCGGTCAGGGCCGCCAGGAGGCCGCTGCCCGCGCCTCCGCTGCGGATGTACAGCAGCACCCCGCGCCCCTCACGAACGATGGTGGACAGCGCGAGATCGAGGTGAGCGGCGCATCGGCATTGCAAGGACCCGAACACGTCACCGAGCTGGCATTCGGAGTGGACACCCACCACGACGCCGAGGCCGTCCCCGATGTCGCCGAACACCAGTGCGAGATGCTCCCTGCCGTCATCGGAGTTCCGGTAGCCGACCGCCGTGAACTCCCCCTGCTCCAGCGGCAGACGTGCCGGCGCCGCCTCCGTCACGACCGTGTGGACCTTGCGCCGGTGCTCGACAAGACCCGCGATCGACACCAGGGCGAGGTTGTGCCGATCGGCGAAGCGCCGTAGTTCCTCACCGTGCGCCATGCTCATCGGGTCGTCCCCGCTCACGATCCCGGCGAGCACGCCGGCCGGACGTCTACCGGCCAGGACCATCAGGTCTACCGCCGCGTCCGCGCGACTCGGACTGCTCAGGACACCATCGATGTCCGTTCGGACCGGCAAAATGTGTCCGGGCCTGGTGAGGTCGGCGGGGGCCGTACCTGGATCCGCGAGCAGCCGGATCGTGCGCGCACGGTCGGTTGCCGAGATGCCTGTGCCGATGCCCGCACCGGCGTCGGCGCTCACGGCGTATGCCGCGCCTCGACGTTCCTGATCGGCTGCCACCACCGCCGGTAGAGCGAGACGATCGGCATCGCGCTCGGGGAGAGCGACGCAGACATGGCCGGCGGTGTGACCCACGATGAAGGAGACCAGCGCCGGCGTGGCCAGATCCGCGGCAAAGACGAGATCACCCTGGCTTCGGGAGCCCTCGTGGTGCGCAAGCACCACGGCTCTGCCCTCGGCAAGATCGGCCAGCGCCCGGTGCATCGGATCGACTCTCATCGGCATCCGGCCGGACAGAACGTCGTCAGCCGCAGCTCAGAGGTGGGTCCAGGGCCGTGACCGAGATGGATCGCGGGCAACGCTCCTCCTTGTTCTGACGGCGACACGACGCGCCGATCGGTGCTGTCTAGCCCGTCTCGCCGGGCTCTGGCGCCAGGGCCGTGATGACGCCCTGCCACTGCGCCGAATCACGAGGGTCGAAGATCTTGCCGGCGAGATAGCCCATCGGGGACAGCGCCGAGGACGACGCCGCCAACACGCGGCCGAACAGGACTGTGTGCGTATAGGCATCGACCCGGCTCTCCACCGCCGCCTCGAGATGGGCGCAGCTCTCCTCGATCACCGGTGAGCCGAATCGGCCGACACGCCACGACAATCCCTCGAACTTCTCCGAGGAACCACTACGCGCAAAGCGCGCCGCCACCTCTGACTGGTCCGCCGACAGCAGGTTCATGGCGAAGTGGCCGGAGCGAAGCAGCGGCTGGTAGGTAGCAGCGGACTTGGCGATACAGGCCAGCACCACGGGCGGCTCGAGGGACACGCTGGCAAACGCGTTGAGAGCCATTCCGCGGGGACGGCCGTCGACCATCGTCGTGATGATCGTGACGCCGGAGAGCCACTGCCGGTGGAATGCCCGGACGTCGGCCGCCGCGGCGACATCGGTGTACTCGGTGACACACGCGCCCTGCGGCAGAGGTCCCGCCGACGTGTTCCGGCGACCTGTTCCGCCGCTGGTCATCCGAGGTACGTCCTCAGCATCACGCGGTCACGGATCAGTTCGTCGGCCTTGCCCTCGAAGGTGATGTTGCCGCTGTCCAGCAGATAGACGACCTCGGCGATACCCGACACCCGCTCGGGTGACTCCTCCACGATCAGGGTGGTCAGACCGACGGTCCTGAGGTTGGCGAGGGCGCTGTAGAGGTTGTCGATGACGACCGGGGCCAAGCCCAGCGACGGCTCGTCAATCATGATCATCTTGCCGTTCGCCATGAGGCCACGGGCGATCGCGACCATGCGCCGTTCCCCACCACTGAGGTTCCTGGCCAACTCGTTGCGTCGCTCGTGGATGCGACCGAAGATCGTCCAGACCCGCTCCAGCCGCTCCTTGCGTTCGCGCCAGGCCGTCGGCAGGTAGGCGCCCACGAGGAGGTTCTCCAGAACCGTCATGTCGCCGAACAGGAGGTCCCCCTGCGGGACGTGCACGAGCCCTCGGGCCACGATCCGGTGTGACGCCTCGCGCGAGATGTCCTTGCCGTCGAAGGTGACGCGTCCGGTCTTCTTCCCATGAAGCCCCGAGATCGCGCGTAGCGCAGTGGTCTTCCCGTGGCCGTTGGGACCGAGGACCGCGACGGTCTCGCCCTCGTGTACCCGGAGATCGATTCCGGTGAGCACCGGGGTGTCGTCGTAGGCCGCCGTGAGCGCGCTGACCTCGAGCAGCGTGCGGGAGTTCGCGCCTCGCACTGTGGTCTCGGTCATCTAGCCCTCCGCCGCCGACCCGAAGTACAGCTCCTGGAGCTGTTTGTTCTCACGGGCATCCCTTGCGTTTCCGTCGAAGAGCAGTTCCCCGCGGTTGAGGATCACGAGTCGCTCGGCGACGCTGGTCAGGACCCGCATGACGTGCTCGATCACGACGACCGTCGTGCCCTCCTGCGTGATCCGCTGTACCTCCCCGAGCAGGGTGTCGGCCTCTTCCTCGGTCAGCCCACCCACCGGCTCGTCGAGCAAGAGCACGGCCGGCTTGCGTGCCATCGCGGAGGCCAGCATGATCATCTTCCGTTCGAAGAGTGACGCCGTGCCGCCCCGCGTGGCCAGCCTGTCCCCGAGGCCGTAGCGCTCGGCGGCGGCGTCCGCCGCCGCGAAGCTGTCCGCTCCGAACCGGAACATGCCGCGCACTCCTCGGTCCTTGGCGAAGTGCGCCCCGACCAGGACATTGGCGTAGAAGCTCTGTTCGGTGATCACGTCGGCAAGCTGAAACGTCCGCGCCACGCCGCGTTGGAAGATCTCGTGCGGTGGCAGGCCACTGATGCGCTCGCCGGCGAACAGCACCTCGCCGTCCACGGGCCTGACATGGCCCGATATGACGTTGAAGAGGGTCGTCTTTCCGGCGCCGTTGGGACCGGCAATCCCCAGGAGCTCACCCTTGCGTATCGAGAGGCTGAGATTGGAGATTGCGGTGACCCCACCGAACCTGACGGTCACTCCACGGCAGTCTATGAGTGTGTCACCGTTCGACATTGGCGGTTTCCCTCCGTAGACGCGCCAGCTTGCCGCGGGCCGCCACACCCTCCGCGGCACCGATGAGACCGCCGCGCAGGAACAGGATGGCGACGACCATGATCAGTCCGGCGACGGCATTTTCGTAGTCCGGCCAGACACCTTGTACGTAGTAGACGACCACCGTGAGGACGACGGTGCCGACAATCGGCCCCCACACGGTTCCCCAGCCACCGACGATGATCATGGCCAGCAGCATCATGAGGATCCCGAAGCTGAAGATCTGGGGAGACACCACGCCGTTGTAGTGGCCATAGAGCGCACCACCCAGCCCGGCCGCAGAACCGCTGAAGACGAAAGCCACGAGTCGGTAGCGGGTGATGCGCACGCCGCGGGCACTGGCGACGTTCTCGGCATCTCGCCCGGCCACGAGTGCGAGACCGACCGGCGAGCGGACCAGGAGGATCGCCGCAATCGCGACCACCAGGACAGCGGCGAGACCGAACCAGTACCCCAACGCCGACTGGATCAACAGGTTGTTGGTGGGGACGTAGGGCTGCACGGGTCCCAGCCCGTTCGGGCCGCCCGTGAATCCGCTGTAGTCACCGCCGATCACCGTCGTCAGCAGTTCGTGAAAGGCGAGTGTCACGAGCGCGACGTAGACCCCGCGAAGCCGGAGTACCGCGACACCCACCAGCAGGGCCGCGGCCCCTCCCGCGACAACTGCGCAGACGGTGTCGAGCCACGGCGGCAGCTTCGCGTGCACACTCAGGATGGCACTCGTGTACGCACCCACACCGAAGAATGCGAGCTGCCCGAAGGACAGGATGCCCGCGTAACCCAGTGTCACGTTCCACGAGATGTTCACCACGATCCAGATGCACATGACCGCGAGAACCCCCAACAAGCTCACGCTGGGGATCAGGAAGGGCACCACGGCCGCCAAGGCCACGGCCGCCACCACTCCGGTGATATCGAAACTGGTGCTGCCCAGGCCGACCGGGCGACGCCGAGTCGCGTTCCCACCTCGTATCGCACGGACAAGACTCATCGTGGACCTCGCCTGAACTGGTCCGTCTGCCGGTCGCGCCACGCTACAACCGCTCTTGCGTTGCACGGCCGGTCAGGCCCGCGGGCCGCACGATCAGAACCACGATGATCACGGCAAAGAGAATCGGGAGCGACCATCGCGTACCGAGGTACAGCGACGAGACCGACTGGATGAGACCGACCAGGAACGCGGCGTACAGCGTCCCGGTCATGCTGCCCAGGCCCCCCAGGATGGTGACGATGAGAGCCAGCAGTAGATAGTTCTGGCCGATGTAGGGGGTGACGAAGTAGTAGCTGCTCAGCAGCACCCCGCCGACGCCCGCGAGCCCAGAACTGATGGCGAAGATCAGCATCGACGTCCGATGCCGGTTGATGCCCACCAGTTGTGCGCCATCCGGCTGCTGCGCCAGTGCGCGGCTTGCCAGCCCGAACCGGGTCCATTTCATCGCGGCACCGAGGAGAGTCAGGAGCACGACCGTGGCCAGGATCATCATGATCGAGTTCCAAGTGAATGCCACCCCGCCAACGGTGAACTGACCGTCCACGAGGGTCTGGACCGACTGAGGTTGAGGCCCGAAGACTGCGAGAGCCGCATACTCGCCGAGCGTGGCCAGCCCGAACGTCAGCAGGATCACCGCATTCTCGTGGTCCTGCCGCGCGGCGACAACCCGGACCGGACCGGCGTAGAGCAGGCCGCCGAGCACCCCGATGACCAGAAAGGCAAGCAGCAGACCGATCGCCGGCGGCATACCGTTCCTGCCCGCCACGACAGCGGCATACGCGCCCAGCATGTACAGGGTGCCCTGCGCGAGGTTCAGGACCCGAAGGCCACCCCAGACGAGGGCCAGCCCCATCGACATCAGTGCGTACAGCGACCCGAGTACCAGGCCACTGAAGAGCGTCGCTATCAGTTCCTTCGTCATCGCACTTTTCCGCTCCCTCTACCGGTTCCACCACCGCTACGCCTTCATCCAGCCGGGCAGCGTGAACTTGGCGACGGCGAACGGAGAGGGATCGACCAGCTGGCTCTTGCCGTCCTGGATCTGGTAGTACCCGAGCGGCATCCCCTTGGAGGAGTCCTTCGTGTATCCCGGGTAGGGCCGCGCCGTCTGATCGGCGTCGAACCCGAAAAACCGCGATCCGCACACGCCTCGGAATGCCAGCGATCTGGTGGCGTCGGCGATCTTCTTTCGATCGTCGACTCCCCCGGCGGCCTCGACCGACTTGGCGTAGATGTGCACCGCGTCATAGGCGGTTGCGGCAGTACCCGACACGGTTGCGTTGTACTTCTTCCGGAACTTCGCCGCGAAGGCGTTGCCGATGTCGTCCTGCAGCAGCGGGATGGTGGTGGCCCACGTGACGCCGTCGCCCGCGGCTCCGGCGAGCTCCCGGAACTGAGGGTTCGACGGCCCGTACTGCAGGTGCACGAGTGACTGGGTGGGCTGCTGGGCGAACTGCTTCATGAAACTCGCCTCGTCGGGCGCCAGGTAGTCCGTGAGCCAGATCGCATCGGCATTCACCTTGCGCAGCTTCGCGAGGACCGGACCCCACTCCGTCGTGGGGAGGTTCACCTGCTCGCTGAGCACGATCTTCCAACCGGACTTCGAGATCACTTCCTCCAGCGCCGCGCTGATACCCGTCGTGTACTGGTCGTTGCCCTTGATGACGGCAAGGGTGTGCTCACGGGGCTTCCACACGCCCGTTTCCTCGATGCGCGTCAGGAATCCGGGGAGATCCTTTCCGTACCAGACCTCGGTCGGGCAGTGCTGGAAGACTCCCCAGTAGCGCTTGGGGTCGTCTCGCACCTTCTTGGAGTCCGACTCGTGAGTGTTCGTGTGGTAGTACAGAACCCCGGCGTTGGCCACGATGTCGATCTCCGGACCGGACGTCCGCTGGTATCCACCGACGATCACGTCGGCGCTCTTCTCGCTGACCAGACGCTTGAAGTTGTTGACCATCGTGTCCGGGGCGAAGTCCTTCGCGTCGAGGATCGCCGACTCGAGCTGGTGACCCGCAACCCCGCCGGCCGCGTTGATCTCCTCGATCGCCATCTCGATGCCGCGGCTCAGGCCGAGCCCGTCCGCGGCGGCCGCGCCGGTCATGGGCAGCGATGCCCCGACGACGATCTTGCGTCCCGCCTTACCCTTCCCCGACCCTTGGCTGCTGCTGCCGAACCCGCAGCTCGCCAGCACGCCGCCCGCCCCCACGGCGAGAGCGCTCTTCATGAAGGTGGCACGGCTCAGCAGACCCCGCTTCGCCGGCTGCATTCCGTCGTTCTCCGGCTTTCTCGTTCCCTCTGACGTCATGTTCTGCCCTTCGGGTGATTGCCGGGACGATGTCGGAGTCGGTCCGACTGTCGCGACGAGGCCAAGTGAGCGGGTCGGCCGCACGACGACAGATCGCGAGCAGCCAGATACGACGGCGACATTGCCGCCGGGGGTAACAGGGTCTGGGCGGAGAGCCGACACTCGGCTCGGGCACGCCGACCTACGTGTAGTACGACACCCGCGGGTAGCGGCGGTTGACGGCGTGGTCACCGATGAGTTTCGCCTTGTAGTCCACGGGATCGTGCAGCGAGAGCGTGCGCAGATTCCGCCAGTGCCTGTCGAGACCGTGCTTGGCGACCGTCGCGGAGGCACCCGAGACCTGGAACAGGTGTTCGCAGATCTCCAAGCCGACCTCCGTGGACATGAGCTTCACCTTCGCCGCGGCCACCATGGCCTCGCCGCGGCCGTCCTCGGACGGAGCTGACGCCACGTCGTCCATGAGGTTGTAGGCCCGGTCCTGAAGAGCCTCGGTCGCGTCCAGCCGGGCCTGCATACGCCCGATGTGCCGCAGCGTGTAGGGGTCATCGCTGGCCCGGTCCACTCCACTCTGGAACCACGGCCTGGCCCGCGACCTGACGTAGTCGATCGTGTCACTCAGCGCGTTTGTGGCGATGCCGACGTGAATGGATGCCAGGAGACTCTGCGCGAAGACGGTGATCATGCTGGCCTGAGATTCGAAGAGTCCCATGAAGCTGTCGGGATCGGGTACGCGTGCGGCGGGTACGTGGACGTTGACGAACTCCACGCTGCCGCTGGAGGTGCCCCGCTGGCCCATTCCCGACCAGTCGTCGATGATGCTCAGCCCCGGCGTGTTGACGGGTACGAACGCCAGCCGATGTTCCTGCGTGGCCGGATCCGAGCCGGTCACGATCAGCTCATCGGCGGCAAGACTGGCCGTACAGTAGAACTTCTTGCCGTTCAGCAGCCAGCCGGCTCCGTCCTTGCTCATCGTGAGACTGGACTCCACCGACGTTCTGGTTCCCAGCTCTGAGGCAGCGTTACCGAGCCACAGTTCTCCGCGGGTGATCCGTCGGTTGAACTCCGACCGCAGTTCCTGCGGCGCGGCCTTGTTCATCACTTCGGTCCAGTAGAGATGGACGAGGAAGATCTGGCCGATGCTCGGGTCGACTCCGGCGATGCGGCGCAGAACCCGGCAACGCTCCCCGAAGGTCACGCCGGATCCACCTTCGCTCTCCGGAACACCGAGCGCCTGGAGGCCACTGGACTTGAGCTCTGCGATCTCGGCGTGCGGGAAAGCGCGTGTCCGGTCTCGCTCGGCAGCCCCCAGGCGCCACCGATCGGCGAGCTCGTCGGCGATCGCGAGCGCCGCATCGATCCCCTTGACGGGTGCGGCGATTGCGCTTGCATTCTTGGGCATATGGTGCGCCTCCGCTTCTCTCGGCGCAGGTTGCCCACTCCATCGCTGACGGCCGCCAATGGACGGCAATCGTCTTCCTCACCCGCGCTTGACGTTTTCGTGACGGGTGCCGATTACTTCGGTGCGATGTCGGGGGTAGCTGCGTAAGTGCTCGTCTACGCCGCAACTCTCTTGTCAACGCGCTCCGGTGTCCAATACCAATACCCGGCCTCGCGATACGCCGTGAGTGTGGATACCCGCGAACACCGCCCGCGCGACACCGTGCCATGGACACAGTGGAGCGACCGGTGCGCCGTGCCGCCGTCGACGCGCACCGCTCAGAACGACGCGAATGCACCGTGGTCAGCGGTCGGCGGGACCCGTCTGGCGCAATACGTCGGCGACCGCGCGTACCGACTCCGTGATCATTCTCAGGTTGCGCGGCGCATTGGACGCCCACGCGATCACCGTCTCGGGCATCTCCATTGGTGGACTGATCGAGCGGCGGCTCACCAGGCTTCCGGCATCACTCGCGTCTTTGAACGAGAAAGGCCGGAGCGCCACTCCCAGTCCGCTCGCCACGGCGAGCATCACGTCACGCGCGGTGACGCATCCCGCCTCCCGCACGCTCCGGAACCGATACCCCGCCTCCCCGACCGTCGCGAGGATCCGATCGTGCAGTGCCGGATCGTTTGCCCGGGAGAAGATCGCGAGATCCTCCTCTTCGAGGTCATCCGGCCCCAGGACGTCCTTTACCGCCAGCCGATGGTTCTTCGGCAGGAAGGCCGCGAGCTGCTCGCCCGCGAACAGCGGTACGAGATCGATGCCCTCGTGGTCTTCGGCATAGTGGAAGATGCCGTATTCGAGCGTTCCGTCCTGCAGCCGGCTCACCTGCTCGCGCGGCATGAGCTGCATGACCTGTGTCTGCACTCCGGGATATGCCGCCCGCATGAGGTCGAGGAAACTCAGCAGACGTTCGATCGGAACGTCGGGAACGCATCCGATCCGCAGTTCCGAGGTGGTGCCTCCGGAGTGCTTGGTATCGGCCACGGCGGCTTCGAAGTTTGCCAGCAGCGGACGCACGTGCTCGGCAAAGACGCGGCCCGCCTCCGTCGGCGCGACCGTGCGACTCGTTCGGTGGAACAACCGCACGCCGAGCGCGTCCTCGAGCTTGCGGATCGATTGAGAGAGCGGAGGCTGCGCCATCTGGAGCCGCGCCGCGGCGCGGCCGAAGTGCAACTCTTCGAACAAGGCGAGGAAATAGCGCAGGTGGCGGAGCTCGACCCCGGGCGCACACTGAATTGCCGTCATCTTGCCGGCTGTCGCGGCATCCTCGGAAACGGGTTGCGGCCCAGCACTCTGATCGGACAAAACCACAGTCGATCCCCCACATACGTCAGGCGGTCTTGCGGAATTGCTCTTCGGTATGCCTGTATACCACCGCACTGTGTTAGCGGACCATAGCCTGCGGTGCCTGTCCTCGACTTGTCCCAGCCGGTTGGTCGGTATTGATACCTGCAGTGCCGGTCCGAGTCGGCTGCGGCGGAATGTCGGCCATCAGGCCCTGGCGTCCGGTCCTGTGCCGTCGCGGGCCCCGTGGTCGGCATCCTTCGGTGCGCGGAAGAATGCCGACACGCCCGTGTTCGGGAGGCCCGACCAGGGCCGGGTCGTGTCGAGTCGGTGCCGCTAGATCCCCTGATATTCCAGGATGTGCAGGCCCCCACCGCAGAAGTCCGTCGTATAGGCCAGGGCATTGGCATCGACGTACACGTCACAGGTGTGGTTCACCCTCGGGCGCCCCGGCCGATAGTCTGTCCAGTTCTTCGGCGTCGGCGGAACGAAGTGCCCGACCTCGGCGGGTGCGAACGGATCGGTGAGATCGAACGCGCGCACACCGGCATTCTGATACGTCGCGAAGATGAGGTCAGAGCTCTGGAAGGATCCGATCCGGTTCTCGTGAACATTGTGCGGACCGAAATGGCCGCCCTTCCCGGCATAGTCCACGTCTGCCGGCGTGGGAAACGTCGAGATCGTCACCGGGTTGGTCGGATCTGTCACGTCCGCGACCCAGATCCGCTTGATGCCGTCCGCGCAGTTGTCCCCCACGGCTTCGTCCGGGACCAGGCAGAGATTCTTGTCCGGCAGCGGCAGTCCCGAGTGGGTGCCACCGCCGAAGGGCGGGCACCAATTGCGGTGGGACAACAGCGAAGGATTCGCGGCGTCGCTCACGTCGAGCAGAACGAGGCCACCATCGCGCCAGCCGCAGTAGGCGATGTCATTGGCGACGACGGCGTGATGGAAAGCCCACCGGTTGGTCCACTGTGGCTCCTCGCCGCCGGCAGTCCACATGCCGGGGAACCACCAGCGGCCGGCCTCCCGCGGCTTGGCCGGGTCGCTCATGTCGATCGTCGCGAAGATGTGATCGGTGAATCCCCACGGCGCGACGGAGGCGTAGGCGTAGCGACCGCCGTCCCACCAGATCCGGTGTACACCCTTGCCGTCCACGGGCATGAACCCGATTTCTCGTGGCTCAGCCGGGTTCGCGATGTCATAGACGCGGATGCCGGCGGCGAAGTCGTGGCTTCCCGTTTCGGTGACCGGGACACCGTAGTAGTCACTCTCGGTCTTCGATTGCGCAAAGGCGTCGAACTCGTTGACGACGAGCATGATATCGCCGTGCGTCTGGAGGTGGAGTGCCCACGTGTTGGGCGCTGCGGGTACGAAGTTGACAGTTTCCGGCCTACGCGGGTCTCTGACGTCGATGACCGAGAATCCGCCGCTGAAGACATGTCCGACGAAGGCGTGTCCGTTGCTGACCATCACCTGACAGCCATCACCGCGCCCACCTTGATCTGAGTGACCGAGCAAGGCAAAACCCCGGGCACTGTCGGCCTTCATGTCGCCAGAGTTGCTCATACGTGCTCTCCGCTTCCATGCATTAGGTGCGTCGCCGATGCTTCGTCTCAGCGCAGGGTCATGGACAGGCACGCGACGGCTACGGCCGACCACACGCGTGTTCGCCCGTCTTCTTCGACGCTCCGACCACCACGTACAGGAAACTCTCTGGGGAATCGGCGCCGGTGTCCAATACCAATACCTCGCCCCGCCGATACGACACGGGTGTCGATCACCGGGCGGCCGATGCCGGTTTACGCGGGCCCGCCGGGTGGCGGAGCAGGGGCGGCCGGCCGGGCCGCCCTCGACTGGTCCGTCCCGTCGGACCGCCGGTCGAATCGAAGAGATGACCTCCGCAGTACGAAGGGTCCGCGACGGGACTGACGGCGATCCGGCGCCACCGCGCTGCGCGGGTCGGCCCGCCGCTCAGGACGAAGCCGCGCAACCGCGGGTGACCGTCGCCGGTCGCCGCGCGTGCGCGGTCCGCTGCCGGCCCTCCTTCAACCACCGGTCCCGATTCGTCTCGTCCGGGAAGACGTACAGGTACACGTCCTCGCTACGCGCTCTACCCGGCAAAGCAGGAACTGGTCGTGGCGTTCCTGGCTCGCCGCGACCTGGATTGGCGCGGCCGTCTCTTCGCTCACGCCCGCGCCGCGGACCAGCCACTGCTGGCGGTCTTCGATCGGCTCAGCAATGGTTCGGTGAGTCGGACTTCCGCGGCTGCGCCTGGATCGACGCGTACGGCGAGCCCGGGGCGACCTCATCAGCGGTTGCTCAGGCTGTGCGCGAACACAAGGCCGCGTTCCGTGCCGATCTCGCGGGCCTGGTGGCGGCCGCCGAGATGGGCGACGACGTCGTCGACGGTCTCTACCTGCTCGTCGAGGGCGCCATGGTGACCGCCGGGATCGTCGGCGTGACCGCACCGGCGCGGCAGGCGAAAGCGGCAGCGGCAGCGTCTGCCGAGCCGCTGACCGGGCGTCTGCGGGGAGGGGCGGGGGTGCGGGGGTTCCGGCCGGTCAGCGGGTCGACGCCGGCGTACACCCGGACGCGGTACGACCCGCTCGGCAGCTCCTCGATCCATCCGCGCTGCCGGCGCCGAGAGGCGGTGCGCCCCGGGCCACGGGGCACCGCAGCGCGCGTTCAGTCCACGAACCACTCCACGGGGAACGGCGAAGGCCCAGGTCCGAGACTGTGAAACAGCCTCTGACCTGGGCCTTCGTGCCGAGCCGCCTATCGGAATCGAACCGATGACCTACGCATTACGAGTGCGTCGCTCTAGCCGTCTGAGCTAAGGCGGCAATGCGCCGACCAGTGTACCCGGGCCTGCGGAGGCCCCGCCGCCGACCTACGGTGGCACGAACATCGTCGCATCGCGGGGAGGTCCGACCGCATGGAGCACGTACGGGAACGACTGCGCTATCAGCTGATCACCGGCCCGGACGACGCCGAGTTCTGCCGCCGGGTCAGCGCGGCGCTCGACGAGGGGTACGAACTCCACGGCTCGCCGTCCCTGACCATCTCCGCCGGACAACTGGTCGTCGGCCAGGCCGTCATCCTCCCGCCGTACGCCACCGGCGCGCGCCCGGCTCAGTCGGCTGCCGCGGCCCTGCCGCAGCAGCCCACCACCGCGGACCCGGCGCGCGAGGACACCTTCCTAGGCTGACGTCCGCCGGACCGCCACCGAGTACCCCGGCTCGCCGTGGGCAGCCACCCGTCCCGAGCGGGTCGCCTGGGCAGAAATGCCGTTTCACCCCGTACACATGAGCGCAGAGTAATGGCGTCGGAGGCAGAGAGTAATAGTTCAAATCAATCCAAACTTTCCCCGTCACCCCCCCATACCCGCATCGTTGAACGGTTCGCCATGTCCACGCACCACCTCTGGGGAGGTTCATCGGTGAACCGTTCTCGTCTCCGCCGGAGCGCCGCGGTCTCTGCAACCGTCGGCGCCGGCATTTTCGTTGTTATGGCCAGTACTCCGGCCATGGCAGCGCCCTCGGCCGACACGTTCACGGCCAACGGCTCTGCCACGCTCGCCCGTCTCGACATCAACACGCCGGCTTCGCCGCTGTTCCCGGCGGGCAGTGGAAACCTCTCGCTCGTCCGTGCCGAGAACACCGTCGACTCCTCCGCGGCGAAGGCCTCGCAGGCCGGCGCCTCCTTCATCTCCCTCTCGGGCCTCGGTCAGTCGCTTCCCGACCTGCCCAAGAACTCGGTGAGCCAGTTCGCGCCGCCGGACAACACCGAGGCACAGACGTCCTCGCTGATCGACATCCCGAAGAACCCGCTGCTGTGGGGCAGCATCCTGCCGGCCACCGCCCACGCGCGGTGGAACGACAGCATCACCTGCCCCTCGGGCCCGGTGGAGATCGCGAACTCCGAGGCTGCGGTTGCCAAGCTGCACGCCCTGACCACCGAGGCTGCCGAGCTCCCGGTTGCGCTTCCGGGCCTTCCCGCGCTCCCCGTCGGTGACGGCGTGACCGTCGTGGACCTCCCCGACGAGCTGCGTTCCAGCACGACCCAGGGTCTCGTCGCCGTCGATGGCCAGCACGGCCTCGGCGTCTCGTCGACCTCCGGGATCAGCGTTCTCGACGTCACCCTGTTCAAGGGCACGCCGGCCGCCACCCGGGTCCAGGTCGTCTCCGCCCCGACGCTGACCGCCACCGCGGCCGGCACCGAGGGCAAGTCGTCGGTCACCTACGAGGCTCCCGTCCTCAAGATCACCGACCCGACCGGCAAGGTCCACCAGCTCGACGCCCCCGGCGAGGAGTACGAGATCGGGATGGCGAGCCTGAAGTCGCTTCCCGGCGGCTTCGACTCGGCGCTGAGCAAGGTCGGCGCGGCGGCCCCCACGGGCAACCTGCCGACCCTCCCGGCCCTGCCGAAGATCCTCGGCGAGTCGCCGTACCTGGCGAAGATCAGCCTGGGCAAGCTCACCGACGCCGTCACCGAGGCCAACAAGGCCCAGGGCCGGCTGACGATGCTGCGCCTGGACCTGCTGAGCCCGGACGGCGTCAACCCGCTCGCCTCGCTCTCCCTCGGTGACATGCGCGCCCAGGCCACCGCCCCCGATGGTGGCGTGACCTGCGGCAACCCGTCCCCGAGCGTCGAGCCGACGAGCTCGGAGCAGCCGCCGGCCGGGACCCTTCCGGTCACCGGTTCCGACGTGACGCTGCTGGTCGCCGGTGGCGGCCTGCTGCTGCTGCTCGGCCGCTTCGCGATGGTCGCGACCGCGCGTCGCCAGTAAGTCCCGCACCACGCCAGAGGCGGTGACCCCCACGGGGGTCACCGCCTCTGGCGTTTCCGCACCTCAGCCCTGGTACAGCGCGAGCATCATCGCCTCGGCGGCGATCCGCGGCTTGACGTTCGCCTCCACGGCTTCGCGGCAGGCCAGTACCGCCTCGATGCGACGGAGGACCGACTCCGGGGTCCAGCGCGCCGCCGCGGCCGACACGAGGTCGGCCACATCGGGGTGTACGGCGGGCACGCTCGCCCCGAGCCGGACGGCCAGCACGTCGCGGTAGAACGCGGCAAGGTCCACGAGCGCCCGGTCGAGGGCGTCCCGCTGCGCGCGGGTGACCCGGGACCGCTGGCGCTTCTCCAGCTCCTTCACGGCACCCGCGGAGCCGCGAGCGGCCGTTGCGGCACCCTTGCCGGTGCCCCCGGCGCCGAGGGCCTGCTTGAGGTCGGCGACCTCCTTCTCCGCCACGCCCTCGAGGGACGACTTCGATTCGACCTCCGTCGCGGCGACGAGCCGGTCCGCGGCGTCGAAACACGCCGCCACGCTGGTCAGGGACCGCGGGATGGACAGGACGTCCCGCCGCCGGCGCTGTGCGTCCGGGTCGGCGGCGAGCCGCCGCGCCCGACCGACATGCCCCTGCGAGGCCTGCGCCGCCCACCGGGCGGTCGCGGGGTCGACACCGTCGCGCTCGATCAGGACCGCGGCCACCGCCTCGGCGGCCGGCGAGCGGAGCGAGATCACCCGGCACCGGGACCGGATCGTCACGGCCACGTCGTCCGGGTGCGTGGACGGTGCGCAGAGGAGGAACACGGTGCGCTCCGGCGGTTCCTCGATCGCCTTCAGGAGCGCGTTCGAGGCGGCCTCGACGAGCCGGTCGGCGTCCTCGATCAGCACGACCTGCCACCGGCCGTTCGACGGCGCGGACGAGGCCCGCAGCACGAGCGCCCGCATATCGGCGACGACGATCGACAGCCCCTCCGGTACGACCAGCCGCAGGTCGGCATGGGTGCCCGCGAGGACGGTCCGGCAGCCTGCGCAGTGCCCGCAGCCCGTGCCGTACTCACACTGGAGCGCCGCCGCGAACGCCCGTGCCGCGACCGACCGCCCCGACCCGGCCGGGCCGGTGAACAGCCACGCGTGGGTCATGTCGGCGGCGACCGACGGCGCCGCGGCATCGGCGTCCACCGGCGGGTCCGGGACGAACCCGGCACCCTGGCGCCCCGCCTCGACGATCCGGGCGGCCGCCGTGGCGGCGCGGCGCAGCACGGTCACCGCGTCGTCCTGACCCACGAGCGACGAGAAGGCGTCTCCGCCCGTCGGGGACGTCACTGGCCCGTCCCGGCCGCTCGGGAGCCGCCAGGGCCGCCGGTCGGCTCGTCCGCGTCGGCCCGCAGCGGCAGTTCCTCGGTGGTCTCCGGGGAGGTCAGGACCTTCTCCTTCACGGCCGGGAACACCGCCGTGGCGCCGGCGGGGTCCGCGGCCTCGTCCCGGACGACCGGCATGACCAGGGTGTCGTCCGCCCGCGGCCGGGTATCGGCGACCGGCGCGGCCACGATCGGGATGACCGCGGTCGTCTCCGCGGGGTCCACGGAGCGCGCACGCGTCTCGACCGGCGCGGCAATGCGCTCGGGCTCGACCGGCGTGGCAATGCGCTCGACCGGCGTGGCAATGCGCTCGACCGGCTCGGGCTCGACCGGCTCGGGCTCGACCGGCGTGCCAATGGGCTCGACCCGCTCGGTCCCGGCCGGGGCGGGCGCGACTCCGAGGGGCAGCGCCACCGCCGCCGTCGCCTCGGGATCGGGGGCGGCCACCGCGGCGATGCGCTCGGCCTCCGGCTCGACCGGCTCGGCCTCCGGCTCGACCGGCTCGGCCTCGGGCCGGACCGGCTCGGGCCCGACCGGGGCGGGCCCGACCGGGGCGGCCGATACGGGCCCTGTCGGCGCCGTCTTCGGCCGCTGCGCGCGGAGCAGGCCGCTCACCCGCTGCCGCACGGCCTCCGCGAGCGCGTCGGGGTCGGTACGGGCGTCGAGCACCAGGTACCGGTGCGGGTTCGCCTCCGCCAGATCGAGGAAGCCCTGGCGTACCCGCTGATGGAACGTGACCGCCTCCGCCTCCAGCCGGTCCGTCTCCCCGCGCTCGGACACCCGCACCAGGCCGGTGGCCGGGTCGACGTCCAGCAGCACGACGAGATCGGGCACCAGCCCGCCGGTCGCCCACTCCGACAACCAGCCGATCTCGTCGACCGGCAGGGCACGCCCCGCCCCCTGGTAGGCCAGCGACGAGTCGATGTACCGGTCGGAGATCACCACCTCGCCGCGCGCGAGGGCGGGCCGGATCACCGAGCCGACGTGGTGGGCGCGGTCCGCCGCGTACAGCAGCGCCTCGGCGCGCGGCGCGAGCCCGTCGCTGGACTTGTCGAGCAGGATGCCGCGGATCCGGGCGCCGACCTGCGTCGCACCGGGCTCACGCGTGAGCACGCAGTCGCGGCCCTCCTCCACCCGCAGCCACGCGGCGAGCTTCACGGCCTGTGTGGACTTGCCGGCCCCCTCGCCGCCCTCGAACACGACGAACAGCCCGGCCCGGTCCCGGTCACCCTCGCCACGGGCGAGCGGACGCCCCCGCACCGCGGCCAGCAGGTCACGCAGCACCGGCACGCCGGGGCGGTCGTCCATGCGCCGGAACGCGACGATCCCGGCGGCCACCGCGAGGAGGCCCGCCACGAGCAGCAGAACCCGGCTGGCGTTGATCCCGGCGAACCCGCCGACGACCCGCGAGCCACCCATGCCGCCGAGCACGGACGCCGCCGCGATCGAGATCATCAGCACGACCCGGACGGCGGCCTGGACGAACGCGAACGTGCGACCGCGCATGTCGTCGGCCACCTGGGTGCCGAGCAGGGTCGTCCCGGCGAGGAACGCCATCCCCGCGGCGATACCCACGACGGCGGCGAGCGGTACCGCCACGGCCAGGTGCGGGGCGATCGCCAGCGCGGCCATGGCGCCACCGGCGAGCACGATGCTC
This sequence comes from Actinomycetota bacterium, assembly GCA_030840805.1. GTDB lineage: Bacteria > Actinomycetota > Actinomycetes > Mycobacteriales > HKI-0501 > JAVEDU01. The sequence goes on along the minus strand of JAVEDU010000027.1, from coordinate 61,733 downwards.
AGCCCGAACCACCGCCGCCGCGACAGCGTCCGGACCAGCTTCGGCCCGAGCGCCATGCCTGCCCCCAGGCCGATGAACAGCACCGCGAACAGGATCGCGAAGCTCGCGTCGCCGCCGCCCAGGCTCGCCGCGTAGAACGGGGCCACCCCGACCACGACACCGCCCGCGGCGAATGCGCCGGCGATCCCCAGCACGAGGCCCCGGACCATCGGGGTGCTGCGCAGGAACCGCCAGCCGTCGAACAGCGAGCCGAACATGCCGGGCTGCCGCGACCGCGTGCCCGCCCCCGGAGCGGAACGGCCGATGCCGGGGATGGTCCAGACGACGACGGCCGCGGCGAGGAAGGTCAGCGCGTTGAAGTACAGGGCCACGTCGACCGGGCTGATCGGCAGCCGACCGGGGTCGTCGCCGACGAGCAGCAGCATCGCCCGGCTGAGCCCGGCCAGCAGCAGCGCGGCGAGGACGGGCGTGAGGCCGTACGTGGTGATCAGGGTGAGCTGGTTCGCGGCCTCCACCCGGCCCGGCACGAGATTGGGGACGGCCGCCTCCTTGGCGGGCATCCAGAACATCGTGATCGTCTCGATCAGGAACGTGGCGATCAGCGCCCAGGTCACCGCCTGCGCGCTGCTGTCCAGCAGCCACCCGGCGAGCGGGATCGACGCGAAGAGCAGGAATCGGAGCACGTCGCTGACGACCATCGTCAGACGCCGGTCGAACCGGTCCGCGAACACCCCCGCCAGCGGCAGCAGTACCAGCGCCGGCAGCAGCCGCACGACGATGACGCCACCGAACGCCGCGCCCTGGGCCGCCGCGCCCTCGAACAGGTTCCGCGCGAACAGACCCGTCGCCAGCAGCCCCAGCCAGTCCCCGAGGCTCGACAGGCCGAACGTGAACCACAGGCGGCGGAACGGCCGGTTGCGCATGACCGCGAGCAGTTCGGCACCGCTGGTGGCACGCTCCGGCGTCGTACCGACCGTGAGGACTGACTCGCTGCTGATGACCGCTCCCGGGCTCGACGATGCGGTCGGACGGGTACGGCGACCGCGGAACGTCCACTCTAGCCAGCGGGTGCGACGCGATCGGGCGCCCAGAACTTGACCTCCACCGCGCTTCAGGTCCGAGGGTGACGTGCATGACGGCCACCATCACCGAACTCCGCGCGGCGATTCCCGGCACCCGCGTTCCGGACGAGGTCCTGCGCCTGCTCGCCCGGTGCACCGGCGACGAGAAGCACTCCTCGGCCGCCACCTCGCCCCTCGACGTCGATGGGTCCTCTACGACCGGGTCCTCCGGCTCCGGCCGTTCGACGGTGCCGCGCTGGCCGCCGTCGCCGGGGACGCGCCGGTGGTCACCGTCGAGCCGTACGCCGGGAAGGTGCTGGTCCCGGCCGCGCTGGCCGCGCTCGCCCCGCGTCCGGTGCGGCTCCCGCCGATCGGCGTACCGCGGGCGATCGCCCGGCACTACGGGACCGCGGCCGACCACGGCCGCACGCACGGGCTCGACCCCGCGTCGCTGCGGGAGCGGATCGCGGCGGTGCTGGCGTGACCGCGGGCGGCACCCCCGCGGCTATCCCTCGGTGGTCGCCGCGGCCTTCTGCGGCGCCGCCTTCGCGGCGGGCGCCGCCTTCTTCGCCGGGGTCTTCTTGGCCGCCGCCGTCGTCGACTTCGCGGCGGTCTTCTTGGCCGCCGTCTTCTTCGCCGGCGCCTTCTTGGCCGCCTTGCGCACCGTCTTCTTCGGCGCCGGACCACGGGCCCGCCGGTCCGCGAGGAGCTCGACCGCGCGCGCGACGGTCAGCGACTCCACCTCGTCGTCCTTGCGGAGACTGGCGTTGGTCTCGCCGTCGGTGACGTACGGGCCGAACCGGCCCTCCTTGATCACCATCGGCTTCTCGCTGACCGGGTCGACGGCCTCGAGGTCACGCAGCGGCGGCTTCGCGGCCGCGCGGCCCCGGGCCTTCGGCTGCGCGAACAGCGCGAGCGCCTCCTCCAGCGTGACCGTGAACAGCTGCTCCTCGTTCTCCAGCGAGCGCGAGTCGGTGCCGGCCTTCACATACGGGCCGTACCGGCCGTTCTGCGCCGTGATCTCCTCGCCGGCCTCGGTCCGGCCGAGCACGCGGGGCAGCGACAGCAGCCGCAGCGCCTCCTCGAGCGTGATCGTGTCCAGGTCCATCGACTTGAGCAGGCTGCCGGTGCGCGGCTTGTCCTTCGAGTCCTCGGGGAGCGTCTCGGTCACGTACGGGCCGTACCGGCCCGCGCGCGCGACGATCTCGCGGCCGGTCTCCGGCTCCGTCCCCAGCACCCGGTCGCCGCTGGGCGCGTTGAGGAGCTCCTCGACCTTCTCCGGCGTCAGCTCGTCGGGCAGCACCTCGTCGGGCAGGCTCGCGCGGTCGCCGTCGTCGCCGCCGCGCTGGAGGTACGGCCCGTACCGTCCCACCCGGACGACGACGCCGTCGTACAGCGGGATCGAGTTCACCCCGCGGGCGTCGATCTCCCCGAGGTTGTCGGCCACGAGCCCCTGCAGGCCGCCGACGCCGGTGGCCTCGCTGGGATTGCCGTTCGCGTCACCGAAGTAGAACCGGGCCAGCCAGTCCACCCGCTGCCGGTTGCCGCCGGCGATGTCGTCGAGGTCCTCCTCCACGCTGGCGGTGAAGCCGTAGTCGACCAGCCGCGCGAAGTACTGCTCCAGCAGCTGCACGACCGCGAAGGCCACGAAGGACGGTACGAGCGCGGCGCCCTTCTTCCACACGTACCCGCGGTCCTGGATGGTCTGCATGATCGAGGCGTATGTCGAGGGCCGGCCGATGCCCAGCTCCTCCATCGCCTTCACCAGGCTCGCCTCGGTGTACCGCGCCGGCGGCTGGGTGGTGTGCCCGGTCGCCTCCAGGCGCTCGGCCGCGAGCGGGTCACCCTTGGCAAGCCGCGGAAGCCGCCGCTCGGCGTCGTCGCCCTCGCCGTCGCCGTCCGTGCTCTCCACATAGGCGCGGAGGAAGCCGGGCTCGGTGATCGTCTTGCCGCTCGCCGAGAAGTCGGCCACCTCGCCGGTCGTCGCGGTGCCGGACAGCCGCACCGACACGCTCTGCCCGACGGCGTCGATCATCTGGGAGGCGATCGTGCGCTTCCAGATCAGCTCGTACAGGGCGAACTCGTCGCTCCCGAGCTGGCCGGCGAGCGCGCCGGGCGTCGCGAAGCTGTCCCCGGACGGGCGGATCGCCTCGTGCGCCTCCTGCGCGTTCTTCACCTTGCGGGCGTAGCGGCGCGGCTCGGCGGGCACGTACTTGTCGCCGTACAGCTCCCGCACCTGGCGGCGGGCCGCGTTGATCGCGTCGTCCGACAGGTTCGTCGAGTCGGTACGCATGTAGGTGATGTGGCCGTTCTCGTACAGCCGCTGAGCGACGCGCATCGCCTGCTGCGCCGACCAGCGGAGCTTGCGCCCCGCCTCCTGCTGCAGCGTGGAGGTCATGAACGGCGGGTACGGCCGGCGCCGGTACGGCTTCTCCTCGACCCGCGTGACCGCGAACGGCACGCCGTCGAGCCGCGCCGCGAGCCCCCGCGCGCCCGCCTCGTCGAGGTGCACGACCTCGTTGCGGGCCATACCGGTGGTGGGCTCGAAGTCACGACCGGTGGCGATCCGGTCGCCGTCGAGCGCGATCAGCGTCGCGTTGAAGGTTCGCGGGTCGTCGGCGTCGGCCGGGTTCTCGACCAGGAACGTCCCGTCGATGTCCCAGTAGTCGGCGGCACGGAACGCCATCCGGGCGCGTTCGCGCTCCACCACGATGCGGGTGGCCACCGACTGCACGCGACCTGCCGAGAGCTTCGGCATGATCTTCTTCCAGAGGACCGGCGACACCTCGTAGCCGTACAGCCGGTCGAGGATGCGCCGGGTCTCCTGGGCGTCGACGAGGTGGTCGTCGAGGGCGCGCGTGGTGTTCACCGCGCGCTCGATCGCCGACCGGGTGATCTCGTGGAACACCATCCGGTGAACCGGGATGGTGGGCTTCAGGGTCTGGATCAGGTGCCACGCGATGGCCTCGCCCTCGCGGTCCTCGTCTGTCGCGAGGTAGAGCTCGCTGGCGTTCTTGACCAGCTCCTTCAGCTTGGCGACCTGCTGCCGGCGGTCCGGGCTCACGACGTACAGCGGCTCGAACTCGTTCTGGACGTCGACGCCGAGGCGCGCCCACGCCTCCCCCTTGAACTTGGCCGGGACGTCGGCGGCGTTGCGGGGCAGATCACGGATGTGGCCGATGCTCGCCTCGACCACGTACCCGGGACCGAGATACCCGGCGATCGTCTTGGCCTTCGCGGGCGACTCCACGATCACGAGGCGGGTGCCGTCGCCGGATCCGTTCTTGCGGGCACGCGACGGCTTCCGCGCGGCGGTGCCGGCGGCGTCGGTGTCGGTGGCGGCCACGGTGCTCCCTGGAGTCGTCGGCTTGTAGTGTCGCTGTAACGCAGCGTACGGGCGGCGAGTGTGCACCTTCGCTGGTACTCGGTGTCAAACGTAGAGGTCCAGCTCCACGTTCCCGGCATTGGGTGCTTCTCGCCGCGTCGTCCCATTCTGCCCCAGGCCCGCGGTCACTATCGGTTGCCGAGCGGGTTCGGCCATTCGCCCGGCCGCACCCCCAGCGGGGGATCACCTACCATCTCGGCCAGCCGCAGCAGCCGCTTGCGGCCGGTCACCCGATAGGCGGGCCCGCCGCCGCGGGGGCCGATCAGCGTCGCCGCCAGGCCGGCCGCCGCGAGCGCGCCGCCGACCGACTCCCAGGACGCGAGGTCCGCCTCGCCGAGCGGCAGAACGTACCCGTGGTCGTCGGACCGGCCGGCCGCCGCCACCCACAGGCGCAGGCGCGGGGCGTCCAGGGCGAATCCCGGCGGCGGCGCCTTCACGGCACCCCGCGCCCAGGCCCGGGCCAGCGGCAGCAACTCGGGGGAGAAGTCCGTCCGCACCGCCTCGTGCCCCTCGACGGAGGTGGCGCGGCTGCCGCCGAGACCCCGCTCGGCGAAGGCGGCGAGGAGCGCCGCCACCCGCCACTCCGCACCGGCCACCACGGACACCCGCGCCGCGGCGCCCACCGTGACGACCTGACCGGGTCCGGCGAGCAGCCCCTCGACGTCGGTGACGTCGGGGGCCTGGGCGCCCGCGGTGAAAAAGGACAGCTGCACGGAGGAGACGGTAGCGCCGGCGTCGCCGATCACGCGCTCGGGATTCTCAGCGGCATTCGGAAACCTGGTCGAACGCCTGCTCCAGATCCTTCGACCGCACGGTGCTCAGCGCCGTCGAGCTCTTGTTGTTGTCCTTGCTGAGCTGGTCGCCGACCTTGACGACTCCGTTGTAGAACGCGGTGCGGTCCGCCGTGGACAGCTTCTCCACGCCGTCGGCCGCGCGCCCGAAATTGTCCCCGGCCGCGCTCAGCGCGCCGACGAACTGGTCGGAGACCTTCGCACCGTTGTCGGCGGCGGGCACGCCCGCCTTCTTCACCTTGGCGACGGCGTCGTCGCTCGCCCGCTTCGCGCCGCGGAACAGCGCCACGAGCTCGGTCTTCGTCTGCGCCGGGTCGGAGCCGGCGGTGATCTTGGTGCGCGCCTGCGTCACCGACGCGTCGATCTGGGTGGACCAGGGCTTCACGGCGACGCAGACCGAACGCGCCCACTTCTCCGGTTCGACGCCGTCGGACCCGCAGGCGGCGAGGCCGAACACCAGCGCGGCCGCCACCACCGCCCGCATCCCTGCCCGCATGTCGTCCCTCCGAGGTCCCGTGCCGTGCCGGCTCCTACCGCTGCCGGCGGCGCCGCGCGACACCGTACCGCCGCCCGCTCCGTGCGCTCTGCCCCTCCCCCGGACGGCCGCGGGGCCCGGGGTGGTCGTACCCGGGGCCCCGCGGCAGTCGTCCCGGCCTAGTCCGCGCCGACCGAGATGCTGCGCCGCTTGCTGATCACCACGGCCACCACGATGACCGCCGCGGCCCCGAGGGCGATGGTGAGGCGCAGCGGCGTGTTCGCGGAGTCGCCCAGGCTCATGGACACGATCGCCGGGGCGATGAGCAGCGAGACCAGGTTCATGACCTTGAGCAGCGGGTTGATGGACGGTCCCGCGGTGTCCTTGAACGGGTCACCGACCGTGTCGCCGATGATCGTCGCCTCGTGGGCCTTCGAGCCCTTGCCGCCGTGCGCACCGTCCTCGACCATCTTCTTCGCGTTGTCCCAGGCACCGCCCGAGTTCGCGAGGAAGACCGCCATCAGGACGCCCGTCGCGATGGCGCCGGCGAGGTACGCGCCGAGCGCCGAGACACCGAGGCCGAACCCGACCGCGATCGGGGCCATGACGGCGAGGAGGCCGGGAGTGGCGAGCTCCCGCAGCGAGTCGCGGGTACAGATGTCCACGACCTTGGCGTACTCCGGCTTGCCGGTGCCCTCCATGATCCCGGGGATCTCCCGGAACTGGCGGCGCACCTCGAACACGATCGCGCCCGCCGCGCGGGTGACCGCATTGATCGCGAGCGCGGAGAAGAGGAACACCACCGAGGCCCCGAGGATGAGGCCGACGAGGTTCTTCGGGTCCGCGACGTTGAGGACACCCGTGTACGCGTCGCCCGCCGACTTCAGCAGTCCCTCGGGCACCGCACCCCGGACCGCGTCGGTGAACGAGCCGAACAACGCGGTCGCCGCGAGCACGGCGGTCGCGATCGCGATGCCCTTGGTGATCGCCTTCGTGGTGTTGCCGACCGCGTCGAGGTCGGTGAGGACGCGGGCGCCCGCCTCGTCGATGTCGCCGGACATCTCCGCGATGCCCTGGGCGTTGTCCGAGATCGGCCCGAAGGTGTCCATCGCGACGATCACGCCGACCGTGGTCAGCAGGCCGGTGCCCGCCATCGCGACGGCAAAGAGGCTCAGGAGGATCGAGCCGGCACCCAGCAGGTACGCCCCGTACACCGCGCCGCCGATCACGATGGCGGTGTAGACGGCCGACTCGAGACCGACCGTGATGCCCGAGAGGACGACGGTCGCCGGGCCGGTGAGCGCGGTCTTGCCGATGTCCCGGACGGGCCGGCGGCTCGGCTCGGTGAAGTACCCGGTGAGCTGCTGGATGACGACCGCGAGCACGATGCCGATGATCACCGCGGCGGCGGCCACGACCTGCGGGCTGGCGTCCACATTCTTGGTCGCATCGGGGACGTTGGCGAGGCCGCCGAATGTGTCCGGGAGGTAGATGAAGGCTGCGATCGCCGACAGCACCGCGCCGGCCGCGGCCGAGATGAAGAACGCCCGGTTGATCGCCGCCATGCCGTTGCGGTCGGTCGGCCGCAGCCGGGTGAGGAAGACCCCGACGATGGCGGTCAGCGCGCCGATGGCCGGCACGATCAGCGGCCACACCAGGCCCTCCTCACCGAACGCGGCACCGCCGAGGATCAGGGCGGCCACCAGCGTCACCGCGAAGGACTCGAACAGGTCCGCCGCCATGCCGGCGCAGTCACCGACATTGTCGCCGACGTTGTCCGCGATCGTCGCGGCATTGCGCGGGTCGTCCTCGGGGATGCCCTGCTCGACCTTGCCGACCAGGTCCGCGCCGACGTCAGCGGCCTTGGTGAAGATGCCGCCGCCCACCCGGATGAACATCGCGAGCAGCGCGGCGCCGAAGCCGAAGCCCTCCAGCACCTTCGGGGCGTCACTCTTGTAGATGAGCACCACCGCGGCGGCACCGAGCAGGCCGAGCCCGACCGTGAGGAAGCCGACGACCCCGCCGGTGCGGAACGCGATCCGCATGGCCTCCGCGGCCGAGGTCCGGGCGGCGGCGGCGACCCGGACGTTCGCCCGGGTCGCCATGTTCATGCCGCCCCAGGCGATGAAGGCGCTGAACGAGCCGCCGATCACGAAGAACACGGTGCGGCCGATGCGGACGCTCGTCGAGTCCGCGGGCAGCACGGTCAGCAGCACCGCGGCGAGCACCGCGAAGACGCCGAGGGTCTTGAACTGGCGCCGCAGGAACGCGGCTGCGCCCTCCTGCACCGCGCCGGCGATCTCCTGCATCTTGGCCGTGCCCGCATCGGTGCGGAGCACGTCGCGTACCAGTCCGGCGGAGAAACCGAGTGCGATGAGCGCGATGGCGGCCACCACCACGATGAGGCTGAGGTTGTCACTCGAGAAGTCGAACCCCTCAGCGCTGAGGTAGGTCCCGGGCATGCATCCTCCTGTACCAAACAAGCGCGGTGCACAGCGCAGCCGACCGGGCCACGGCGGGCGAGGAAAACCCGCTCCCGGTACCGGCGGAGCGGGGTGGGGCGGAGTGTAGGGGAGATGTTCCTCACAGGTGATGCCGGCCCTCCGGTCGCGGGCAAATGGGGCGCATCGCCGGTCGGCACGGCGTCGCGCGGAAGGCGGTATCGCGGGCGCGAGGGTGCGGCGAGCGGACATTTCGGATACCGGTGGAAGGCGGTGCGTACCGGTGCGGGGCGGCGCGCGGCCGGCCCGCGCGGCTGTCGGCGGTGCGGCTGTCGGCGGTGCGGTGCGGCTGTCGGCGGTGCGGCGCCGGAAGGGGCCGCTACGGCGAATCGATCATGGGGCCCTTGTCAGACACGCCGGCGTGTCTGACAAGAGCTCCCATGATCAACGGGAGAGCGGAACCGCCCGTCCTAGAGGAACGGGCGGACGGCGCCGCGGACCGGCGCGGCGGGCGGCGTCAGCGGCCAGGACATGCGTACGGCGGTCCCGACACCGTGCGGCGCGGACACCACGTCGAGGTCGTCGACGAGGCCGGCGAGCAGCGCGAGGCCGACGCCGGCAGCGATCGAGTCCTCGGCGATCTCGGCGTCCTCCGCCGAGCCGGTGCCCGCCGCGCTCGCCGCGACGAGGGCGACGGGATCGGGCATGGCGCCCGTGAGCCCCAGCTCGGTGGGGGCGAGGTCGCGGGGCACCGCGTCGGTGACGACGACCGTGAAGCGGGGTCCGTCGGTCAGCTCGACGTGCACCAGCGTCTGCGGGGAGTGCATCCGGTGGAGGCCGACCGCCCGCGAGCACGCCTCGCCGACCGCCAACCGGATCTCGTCGAGGAGCACCTCGTCGATGCCGCTGCGGCGAGCCACGGCCGCGGCGACCAGACGCGCCGTTCGGACGTGCGCGGGGGTGGGAGAAATCTCCAGGCGGACGGTCGCCATGCGCAGCAGATCAGCCTTCGGCGGAGACGGCCTCGGCCACCGTTGCGTGGATCGGGAACACCTTCTCCAGCCCGGTGATCCGGAAGATCTTCAGGATGCGCTCCTGCGTGCACACCAGACGGAGCGAACCGTCCTGGGCGCGCACCCGCTTGAGGCCGCCGACGAGAACACCGAGCCCGGTCGAGTCCAGGAACTCCACCCGCTCCATGTCGACGACGATGTGCTGATGGCCCTGGCTGACCAGATCGATGAGCTGCTCACGCAGCGTCGGGGCGGTGTAGACGTCGATCTCTCCGCCCACTTCGACGATCGTGCGGTCTCCCTCGGCACGGGTCGACAGCGACAACTCCACGAAGATCCCTCCAGTGCGCCCGACGAGGCCACCCGCGATGACAAGACGGCCTCTTCCAAGCCGCATCTAACCATCGGTGACGAAACCGTGCGACGGGCCGCGCTGTATCCGCAGCGCGCAGTCACTGAACGAAGCGCGTCAGGCGTGCGAGAGTCGGGGCGTGACCAGCCCCGCCCCCGACGTCCTCCTCGCGCGCCTGCGGGCGACCGGACGCGCCTTCGCCGCCCTCGGCGACCAGCCCGGATCCGACGAGGCGGCGGACCCGGTCACCCACGTCGAGCACGTGCCGGCCCGTGAGGGCCGGACGTCTCCGTGGCCCTCCTGGGCGCCCGTTCCGGTGGTGGACGCGTTCGCGGGACGGGGGGTCGCCCGCCCGTGGGTGCACCAGGTGGACGCGGCCGAGCTCGCGTGGTCCGGCCGGTCCGTGGTCGTGGCCACCGGCACGGCGTCCGGAAAGTCGCTCGCCTACCAGCTCCCCGTGCTCTCGGCGCTGCTGGCCGACGACCGGGCCACGGCGCTGTACCTGTCCCCCACCAAGGCGCTGGCCGCCGACCAGCTCCGCACGCTGACCGAGCTGGCCCTGCCGGGCGTGCGGCCCTCGGCGTACGACGGCGACACCCCGCTCGACGAGCGGGACTGGGTGCGTGCGCACTCCCGGTTCGTGCTCACGAACCCGGACATGGTCCACCGGGGAATCCTGCCGAACCACGCTCGCTGGGCCTCCTTCCTGCGCCGGCTGCGGTTCGTGGTGATCGACGAGTGCCACACGTACCGCGGGGTGTTCGGGTCCCACGTCGCGGCGGTGTTGCGACGGCTGCGGCGGATCTGCGCCCGGTACGGCGCGTCGCCGGTGTTCGTGCTCGCCTCGGCCACCGTCAGCTCGCCGCAGACCTCGGCGGAACGGCTCGTCGGCGTACCGGTCGACGCCGTGACCGACGACGGGTCGCCGCGTGGATCGACCACGTTCGCGCTGTGGGAGCCGCCGTTGGGGCCGCCGCGTGGCGAGAACGGCGCCCCGGTGCGCCGCTCGGCGATCGCCGAGACGGCGGACCTGCTGACGGATCTCGTGGTGTCCGGCGCGCGGACGCTGGCGTTCGTCCGGTCGCGGCGCGCGGCCGAGGTGGTCGCCACGTCGGTCCGGCGGTCACTGGACGAGGTCGCCCCGGAACTGGCGAACCGAGTCGCGGCGTACCGAGCGGGGTACCTGGCCGAGGAACGGAGGGCCCTGGAACGGGCGCTCCTCGACGGTTCCCTCCTCGGGGTCGCGGCCACCAACGCACTCGAGCTCGGCGTGGACGTGAGCGGGCTCGACGCGGTGATCCTGGCCGGGTATCCGGGGACGCTGGCCTCGCTGTGGCAGCAGTCCGGCCGCGCCGGGCGGTCCGCGCGCGACGCACTGGCGGTCCTCGTGGCCCGGGACGACCCGCTGGACACCTATCTCGTGCACCACCCCCAGGCGGTGTTCGGCCGGCCCGTCGAGGCGACCGTGCTGGACCCGGTGAACCCGTACGTCCTGGGGCCACACCTGTGCTGCGCCGCGGCCGAACTGCCGCTCACCCCCGCCGACGTCACACTCTTCGGCGGGCCCGCGGCACAGGCGGTCGTCGACGGTCTGGTCGAGGAGGGGCTGCTGCGGAAGCGCCCCGCGGGCTGGTACTGGACGTCCCGTCAGCGTCCCCAGGCCGACATCCGCGGCACCGGTGGCGACCCGGTCTCCGTGGTGGAGGCCACCACCGGGCGGCTGCTCGGCACGGTCGACGCCGGGGCCTCCCACGGCACCGTCCACCCTGGCGCCGTGTACCTGCACCAAGGCGAGACGTACGTGGTGGAGCACCTCGATCTGGACTCCTCGGTGGCCCTCGTGCGGGCCGAGGCGCCGGACTGGAGCACCCACGCCCGCGACATCACCGACCTGCAGGTCGTCTCGGTCACGCGGACGGTCGACGCCGGGCCGGTGCGGCTGTCGCTCGGTACCGTGGACGTGACCGAGCAGGTGGTGTCCTACCTGCGGCGGCGTCAGCCCGGTGGCGAGATCATGGACGAGACACCGCTCGACCTGCCGGCACGGGAGCTGCGGACGACCGCCGTCTTCTACACGGTCACCCCCGAGGCGCTGGAAGCCGCGGGCATCGACGCCGCCGATGTGCCGGGCGCCGCGCATGCCGCCGAACACGCCGCCATCGGACTCCTCCCCCTGGTCGCCACCTGCGACCGCTGGGACATCGGCGGACTGTCCACCGCGCTGCACCCGGACACCGGGTTGCCGACGGTGTTCGTCTACGACGGGCATGCGGGCGGCGCCGGGTTCGCGGAACGGGGATTCGAGGCGGCGGAGACGTGGCTGCGCGCGACCCGGGACGCGATCTCGGCGTGCGGCTGCGACAACGGCTGTCCCTCGTGCGTCCAGTCGCCGAAGTGCGGCAACGGGAACAACCCGCTCGACAAGGCCAAGGCCGTCCGCCTGCTCGACCTCGTGCTGCGGGCACTGGGCAACGTGGAAGCCGGGATGACCGGCGGCGAGAACGTGACCGGCGGCGAGAACGAAGCGCGGCCGGACGCCGGGATCGCGGACGAGGTACAGCCGACCGGTGGACGGCTCCCCGGCAAGCAGCGGGATGCCGGCTCGCGGGCCACCGGGGTGACCGGCGGCCGGCCGCGCGGCGACCGACGACCCGAGATCCGGCCGACGGGCGCCGACGTGGCGGGCGGCGGGCCGGCGGGCGCCGAGGTGGCGTCGGCCGGGGGCGGCCCGACCGGCTGACCCGGCGTTCTCACGGTCCCGCACGGCGGGGGCCGAGTCGGCAACCGCGGCAGCGCGCGTTCGGGGCACGGCAGCGCGGCGGCCGTTCGAGGTGAGCTCCGGGCGGGTCACCCCGGCGGAGCCGGTCCGTGGCGCGGCAGCGTGGTCGAGTCCGTGCCGCGCCACGGCGGATCCCCACGCCGGGACCGCCTCGCGGGGTGCCAGCAGCCACCGGACGGGTCCCGCCCGCGCCGTGGCAGATGCCGTCCCGAGACCCCGGGGCAGCGCGGCCGCCCTGGTCTCGGCGGTCACCACCGCGTCCAGGCCGTCGAGGCGGCACGACCCGAGCCGGGCTCCGTTGGCCCGCACGACGGTGGCGGCACGTCCGCATGCCACCGGCTCGCCGCGGATCGCCTGGCCGGCGGCGGCGAGGACACCCAGGTCCGCGGCGGCTCCGGCCCGGTGCCGCGCCACGCCCGCCGCCCCCACGAGCGCGGTCGCCGCAGCCACGGCCAGCACCGTGACCCCCACCGCCAGGACCCAGATCGAGGCCGCTCCCCGATCCGACCGGCGCAGCTTCGGGCCCGCGACTGCGGCACCGCCGACCTCCGCGGCGCGGCCACGTGCAGACGCCGCGCCCCACCCCCGCATCCGGAGGTCCCTGCGCGGAGTCACCGAACGTCGCCCGGCTCGCGCGCAGCGACCGCCGTCGCCCTCACCGCGACTGCGGCACCGCCGACCTCCGCGGCGCGGCCACGTGCGGACGCCGCGCCCCGCCCCCGCGTCCGGAGGTCCCTGCGCGGAGTCACCGAACGCCGCCCGGTTCGCGCGCAGCGACCGCCGTCGCGCTCACCGCCGGAGCCGGCAACCAGCGCCCCAGCGGGCGGACCGGGGCGCTGACGACGGCGCTCACGGTTCCGTCTCCGGTGGCCGCGGCCCCCGGACCCTCGACCGTCACGGTGGCGCCCGGCGGCGCGACTCGGCGCCCGAGCGCGGCACCATCGAGCTCGCCGCGGGCGGCGGCACGTACCGCCTCCCGGGCCGCATCGACGCACCGCATCTGCGTCGTCACGGCGGATACCGCGGTGAGCGCGGCCACGAGCAGCACGACCAGCACCGGCAGGGCTACGGCGAGTTCTGCGGTGACGGTGCCGCGTTCTCCACAGCGGCAAGCCCTCGGGCGGTGCGAGCTGGCACTTCCCTGTCGGTCCCGCGCGGCCACGCCCGCCGCCCGCCGGTGTCTCCCGGAGTGGCGATGTGCACCGTCACCGAGGATCTTCGTCGCTCGCGCCGCGCCCACCACAGCTCAGCCCTTCAGCGCCCGGGCGATGATCGCCGTGAGCGCGGCCTGCACCGTCGGACTCGTGACGACCTTCAGCAGAATGCCGGCGAAGGCCACTGCGGCGACGGTGCCCACGGCGTACTCCGCCGTGCTCATGCCGTCGTCACGGCGCCCCAGCGCCCGCATCTTGCGCCACGCGGTTCTCACGGTCATCCCGCTCTCCTCTGAACTCCGGACGGCGTCCGGTCCGGGACCGTCCCGGCGAGTCCAGCGTCGTGGCGGGAGGCGGGCTCCGACGGGCCGGACGGCAATCTGTGGAGAACGGAGGGGCCTGTGGACAGCGGAAATCCGGCCGCGATCTGTGCTCACCACCGCAGTACGTCACCGAGCACCCCGACGACCACGGGTACGACGCCGATCAGCGCGAAGGCCGGCAGGAAGCACAACCCCACGGGCAGCACGACGAGGACGCCGACACGGCGGGCAGCCGCCTCGGCCGAGACCTCGTCGGCCGTTCTTGCCGCCTCCGCCGCGCGCCGGAGGGCCAGTGCGAGGGCCGCGCCGCTCTGGTGGCTCCGCAGTGCCGCGCGGACCACCGGGACGGCGTCGGGCAGATCGGCGAGCGGGTGCCAGACGTCCTCCGGACCCGCCCCCAGCGCATGGGCGGCGGCGACCCGGCGCAGGCGGTCACCCAGCGGGCCTCCGATCGCGCTGCCGACGGACCGTAGGGCGCCGTCGAGCGTCGCCCCCGCCGTCAATGCCGCCGCGAGCAGATCCGCCGCGAACGGCAGGGCCGCGGCGGCGCTCCGGCGGTCACGGCGGACCTCCCGTGGTTCCCGTCGCCGCAGCATGCGGTCGAGGACGACGGCGGCCACGGTTCCGATCACCATCCCGGGGATCCCGCCCACGACGGCCCACGCCGCCGCCCCGCCCAATGCGGCCACGAGCCGGATCGGGACGGGACGGCGGGCGCTGCGGACCTCCGCGATGCGGCGGGAATCCGCGAGAGCGCGCAGCCGATCCGCCCCGCTCGCCGGCCGCATCAGCGGGGCCGCGGCTCCGGCGAGGCAGCACGCGATGACGGACTCGGTCAGCGTGGGCACGGAGACTCCCCTCGCCGCCTGCCGCGCGAGGGCGTCGGGATGCCCAGGGCCGCGCGGAGACGCGGGCGTGCGCAGACGCTCCGCTGCCTCACGAAGCGAGGGTCGTCGGAGCACACCCGGCCCCCGGGGCGTGGTCGAGCGCGCAGCCACGTGCCCGTCGGGCACCGCGTCGGCGGACCCACCACTGTCCGGATCGCGCGGCGCACCGGCCCGCGAGGGCGGAGCGTCGAGCGGCGGACCGGTGCTTCTCCCGGCCCGCGAGGGCGGAGCGTCGTCACGGCGTGACCCGTTCCGACGCCGAGGTGAGGTGTTCGGCCCAGAGGAGACCGGCGACCTGGAGCCCGAGGGCGAGCAGCGCGCTCACCGAGCCCACCGCACTGTGCAGCAGGGTGTGGAGCGGGTCGGCACCCAGCGCGTAGCCCAGCCCGAGACCCAGCAGCGGGAGCAGGGCCAGCATTCGTGACGTCGCGGAGGCGGCCGCCGTCTCCGCGCGCATCCTGGCCCTCCTGCGGCGCAGCGAGCCCAGTTCGGTATCGAGCCGATCGAGCACGTCGGCGAGCGGCGCACCGACCGAGTCGGCGACCTCCCAGGCCGCCGCCAAGCGCATCAGGGCGTCCTTTCCGCCGGGGAGGTCGGTCGCGCGCAGAGCGGCGGGGACATCGCCGCCCGTCGCCGCCGCGGCAAGGACCGGGGCGAATCGGCCGCCGGCCGGGGGCGGCCCCTGATCGAGGTGGCCTCGGCCGGTGGACCGGTGCGGCCCGGGTCCTGGTGGCGGAGGCGGCTCCAGCCGCGAGGTGACACCCGGAGAGGGCATGCGTCCCGGGTGCGGTTGCGCCCGGACACCGGGGTGGCGGGGGCCAGACCCGGCGGCCGGCGGTCCGCCGTCCGCGGTCGCCAGCACCGTCCGGACGCCCCATTCCAGGGCCACCACCGGCGCGAGGCCGCCGCGGAGGTCCGCCGCGAGGCCGGTCACGAGATCCTGCGCGACGGCGGCGCCGTGTTCCGTCGCCCATGCTGCCCGCCCACGAGCCCGGGCCCGGGCCGCCAGCCACGCGTACACCCCCGCGAACACCGCCGCGACGGGCCCGGCCCAGGCCCCACCGACCAGCGCGGCGCCGGACACCGTGAACACCGCCTGTGCGCGAACGCCCACACGCCACCCGACCCACTGGCGGACGTTCCGGTGGTACCCGACGACGCTCAGCCGGGAGCGAGGTCCGGGCGGGCCGGCCGTCAGTGCCACCGCCCCACCGGCCAGCAGCAGGATCGCCGCCCCGATCGGGAGAAGTCCGCCGCTCACCTCGGCGCCCGGTCGGCCGGGAGCGGGATCACCGCGCCCCTCCGGGCGGGGCACTCGGCGGCCGATACGGGTGAGCCAGGACCACCCGCGAGCACCGGTGGCGGGTCCACCCCGCGGTCCCGCAGCAAGGTCGCGAGGACTCCGGCAGCCGGTCCCAGCCCGTCTCGGCGGGACCAGGCCGTCCGCGGCTCCACCCGGCCGGACCGGCCCCGGGCAAGGACGCACACCTCGTCCACCCGTCGCCCCGCCTCCGTCCGCACCAGGTGGACGACGCAGTGCAGCGCGGGACCGAGCTGGGCGTGCAACCCCTCGGGCGCCACTGCCCCGAGGGCGGCGAGCGCCTCCAGCCGTGCCGGGACATCGCGCGGGGCGTTCGCGTGGAGGGTCCCCGCGCCGCCCTCGTGTCCCGTGTTGAGCGCGGCGAGGAGGTCCACCACCTCGGGTCCGCGGCACTCCCCGATCACGAGCCGGTCCGGCCGCATCCGCAGCGCCTGCCGGACCAGGTCCCGCAGGGTGATTTCGCCAGCGCCCTCGGCGTTCGGCGGACGCCCCTCCAGCGGCACCACATGCGGATGGTCGGGACGCAGCTCGGCCGCGTCCTCGACGAGCACGATCCGCTCCCCGGGCGGCACCAGGCCGAGCAACGTACCGAGCAGCGTGGTCTTGCCCGACCCCGTCCCGCCGGTCACCAGGTAGGCGAGCCGCGCCGCCACGATCGCGCGAAGCAGTTCCGCCAGCGGTGCCGGCACCGTTCCGCGGTCCACCAGGTCGGCGAGAGTGAACGCCACCGACCGGAACGCCCGCAGCGACAAGCACACCCCTCGGCCCGCGATCGGCGGCAGCACGGCGTGCAGTCGCGTGCCGTCGGGCAGCCGCGCATCGACCCACGGGCGCCCGTCGTCGAGGCGCCGACCGCAGGCGGCGGCAAGTCGCTGCGCCAGGCGACGCACCGACGCGTCGTCGGGGAACGACAGCGCGACGGGCTCGAGCCCGCGTCCACGGTCGACCCACACGTCGTCGGGCCCGTTGACCAGGATGTCGGTGACCTCGGCGTCCGCGAGGAGGGGCTCGAGAGGTCCGGCGCCGACCAGTTCCGACCGGAGCCGCGCGGAGAGCGACAGAAGCGCCCGGTCTCCGACCGGCGCGCCGTGTTCGGCCCGGACCGCAGTGGCCACGGCGGCGGGCGTCGGCCGTGCGCCGGACGCGCCGAGCCGTCGCCGCACCCGGTCGAGGAGCGCCGGATCGAGCTGTCCAGGATCGCGATACCCCACGCCGAGCGGCCCCGGGTCGCACTGTCCGGGGTCGAGCGGCCCGCGGACGGGCTGCCCGGAACTGTCTCCGCCCATCTCAGGCCACCGCCGAGCCGCCCGGCCCAAGGTCCAGCGAGGCGAGCAGCTTGCGGCAGAGCTCGGCGAGCGGGCCGGTGCCGCGGCCACCCGGCACCTCGCCCCGCTCCAGGGCCGCCGCGAGACCCCGCTCGGGGCGCAGGATCCCGGCGATCGGCAGTCCGAGCACCCGGGCCAGATCGCGCGACCGCAGTCCCGCCGGCGCCGGCCCCCGGATGACCACCCGCAGGTCCCGGCAGTGCGGCACGACCGCGTGGGCGACGCGCGCCGCCGCGGCGCACGCCCGCACCTCGGCCGGTACGACGAGGAGCACGAGATCGGCCGCCTGCAGCACCCGGACCGCCGCGTCGTCCGGGCGGCGCGGCAGGTCCACCACCACCAGCTCCCCGGACTGCCGCCCGGCGTCGAGGACGGCGTCCACCGCGGCCGGTGACACCGACAGCAGGTCGCCGCGGTCCCAGGACAGCACGCACAGCTCCCCCACCGACGGCAGCGCCTCGTACAGCGCCGGACCGCTCACCCGGCCCGTCATCCCGGCGAGGTCCGGCCACCGCAGCCCCGCGGTGCCCTCTCCGCCGAGAACGAGGTCGAGTCCCCCGCCGTATGGGTCGGCGTCGACCAACAGGGTGCGTATCCCGGCCCGTACCGCGGTCACCGCCAGCGCCGCGGCGAGCACCGAGGCGCCGCCGCCGCCCCGGCCGGCGAGCACACCGACGAGACGGCCGGGACTGCCCCGCCCCGCCGTGGCCTCGGAGAACCGGTCCACCAGCCACGCCTCGGCCGCGGGCAGGAAGGCGACGTGTTCCGACCCGAGCTGCGCGGCGAGCGACCACACCGCGTCGTCGTCCGCGGCGGCCCCGGACCCGGCGACGAGCACCACGCGCGGCCGGCGCGGGAGCCTCGCCCGCACACAGGACTCGGCGAGCCCAGCGTCCACGAAGACGGTGGTCGCCGACGCCCACGACAGCCGCGCCGCGGTGGGGTCCGGCGCGACGTCGACCTCGACGCAGGCCGCGGCGGCGAGGCGGACGAGGTCGTCCAACAGATCGGGATCGTCCGCCACGACGAGCGGACGCCCGGCGGCGGAGGGGACAGGTGCGGCCACGGAAACCTCCTGAGGGAACGCGATGTCAGGAGCGTTGTGGGAGCGGGAGGGGCGAGCCAGGGGGTGGGGCGGATCTGTGGACGACGGAGGGGGCAGTGGAGAACCGCGGTCCAACTGCCCGGAGGTGGTAAGGGCGGAGCAGCGGAGGCGACCGGCCTCGGCACGGCGGGCCCGGGTGGCGCGGGAGGGCGGGCGTGGGAGGGCGGGGTGGCGCGGGAGGGGGGGCGTGGGAGGGCGGGGTGGCGCGGGAGGGCGGGCGGAGCCGGCGGCGCGCCCCGGTGCGGCGGAATCGGACGGCGAGGCCCGCCCCGGCAGGCGCGGCTCGGGGCGGGGCGGGGCGGCGGCCCAGGCGCGGCCCAGGGGCGGGCGGGCTCGGGGCGGCGGGTACGGCGGATGCGGCAGGGCCCGACCCGGCAGTGCCGGGACAGAGCGGTCGGTTCCGGAAAGGGGACGACCCCCGCCGGGGGGGTGGGCGGGGGTCGTCGGGGTCCGACTCCGGGGGGGCCGAGCCGGACCCGCTCGACGGAGCGGGGGGATGCCACCGCCGAGCTGACTCTGCCGCCGGACACAACCTCGCGGCGCCAGGGCAGGCGGCGCACGACCCGTGTCACAAACGACAGCAGTCACATACCCGCTCTTGCATGCCCCCAAACACCCCGCCGCCTAGACTTCGCGTTCATGAGCCGAAGCGCCGCGTTCTTCGATCTCGACAAGACGGTCATCGCGAAGTCCAGTGTGCTCGCGTTCGGTCGGCCGTTCTACCAGGGCGGCCTGATCAATCGTCGCTCCGTGCTCAAAAGTAGCTACGCACAGTTCGTTTTTCTCGTCAGCGGGGCGGACGAGGAACAGATGGACAAGATGCGGACGTACCTCACCCAGCTGTGCCGCGGCTGGGAGGTCGAACAGGTCAAGCAGATCGTGGCCGAGACGCTGCACGAGCTGATCGACCCGATCATCTACGCCGAGGCCGCGGCCCTGATCCAGGAGCACCGCGCCGCCGGGCTCGACATCGTGATCGTGTCCTCCTCCGGCGAGGAGGTCGTCGAGGCGATCGGTGAGCTGCTCGGGGTCGACGACGTGATCGCCACGCGCATGGTGGTCGAGGACGGCCGGTTCACCGGGGAGATCGCCTACTACGCCGCGGGCCCGAAGAAGGCCACCGCGATCCTGGAGCTCGCCGAGGAACGCGGCTACGACCTGAGCACCTGCTACGCGTACAGCGACTCGATCACCGACGTGCCGATGCTGGAGACGGTCGGCCACCCCACCGCGGTGAACCCCGATCGGGCCCTGCGCCGGGTGGCCGCGGAACGTGGCTGGCCGGTGCAGGTGTTCCGCCGTCCGGTGACGCTGCGCTCCCGGTTCCCGCAGTTCCCCAAGCCGTCCGCGCCGGTCCTCGCCGGCGCGGTGGGCATCGGGATCGCGGCGGCCGGGGTGGCGCTCTACGGCCGGCACCGCCGACGCATGGGCAGCGCCTGAGTCGCTACGGAAAGTACGGGCGTACTACACGCAGGGTCTTCCGTCTCGCCCCGAGTCGGCGTAAGAATTGAGCTACGGGTACAGCGTGAGCGAGCGAGCAGGTTCTCCTCCTCACAGGTGCCCGGGCCACGAAGAAACGGGCACCCACGTGCGACCGGCCGCGGGAGGCACGTCGAGACGGACCGTTACGTCCGTGCTCGTCGAGATGTTCACGCTTGGTAACTCGTCTGCTTCGGGTGTGGCGGCGTCTCATTCAGGTGAGACGCCGCCTCTACGTCCCGGTCAGGACAGTCCCCATCAGGACAGTCCCCGTCAGGACAGTCCCGGTCAGGGCGAGGCGGCAGACATCGCCTCGCAGATCGTCAGCCCCTCGGCCGCCCCGAGCGCGACCGCCGCGCCGTAGTGCCGCAGCCACGAGCGCACGCCGTCGGGAGTCCCGGTCGCGTACGCGCCCAGCGAGCCCTGGTACTCCGGCGCCCGCGCCAGGTGACCGGCCTCCGGCACCGACACGGCCTTGGGGTCCAGGCCCCGCGCGACCAGCGTCAGTCGTCCCGCGGCACGGGCGACCAGCCCGTCCGCCGACCCGAACGGCCGCATCGACAGCAGTTCCGCGTGCACGATCGCCGCGACGATGACGGCCGGCGCCGCGGTGCCACCGGCACCGACGGGCGCGCTGACCAGGTCGGCCAGCGCGTCGAGCCGGGCCATGACGGCGGGGTCGGCGACGGGCCGGCCCAGCTCGGCCGCGGGGACCACGTCGGTGGCCGCCAGGGTGTGCAGCCGCGCGAGCACCTGCCGCGGCGCCAGGGGCCAGGTGTCGACGAGCGTCCCCAGCCCGGCCGCGACCCGGAGTGCGCCCTGGAGGGCGGGATCGGTGACCGCTCCGCCGCGTACCGTCTCGAGGTCGAAGTCGGCGCCCTCCAGCGCGGCCGAGGCCCGGGCTCCGCGGAGCGCGGACTCGGCGCTGACCGGCCCGGACCGGCGGCGCAGCATCCGGTGGCCGAAGAGCCGGTCGATCGCGGCGCGGGCCTCGTCGGCAGCGTCCGCGACGCCGGGCAGGTCGAGCAGGGGCATCAGAGGGTCACGGGCAGCGCTCACCGCCGCAGCGTACGGATCGAGCGCCGCCGGCCGTCACCCGGCGCAGCCCGGCGTCCACTCGGCGGCCCGCCGTGGCGTCGCCTTCCCGGGCTCAGTAGGTTTCGGAGTGATCCGCGCCACGCCGAAGCTGGAGGCTCCCCGAATGACCTCGCCCGACCAGCCCACCCTCGACAACCTGTCCAGCGAGACCCGCAGGTTCCCGCCGCCGCCCGAGATCGCCGAGCACGCCAACGTGCGGGCGGACGCGTACGAGCAGGCCGACGCCGACCGGCTCGGGTTCTGGGCGGAGCAGGCCCGCCGACTCGACTGGGCGCAGCCCTGGGACGACGACAAGGTCCTCGAGTGGGATCCCCCGTTCGCGAAGTGGTTCGGCGGCGGAAAGCTCAACGTCGCGTACAACTGCGTCGACCGCCACGTCGAGGCCGGGTACGGCGACAAGGTGGCGATCCACTGGGAGGGCGAGCCGGGGGACACCCGCTCGATCACCTACGCCCAGCTCCAGGACGAGGTCAGCAAGGCGGCCAACGCGCTGATCGAGCTGGGCGTCCGGACCGGTGACCGGGTGATGATCTACCTGCCGATGATCCCCGAGGCGGCGATCGCGTTCCTCGCCTGTGCACGGCTGGGCGCCCCGCACTCGGTGGTGTTCGGCGGGTTCTCCGCCGACGCGCTGCGCAGCCGCATCGACGACGTCGGCGCCAAGGTCCTCATCACCTCCGACGGCGGGTACCGCCGCGGCAAGCCGAGCGCGCTCAAGCCCAACGCCGACGAGGCGATGGAGGGCACCGCGATCGAGAAGGTGCTGGTCGTCCGGCGTACCGGCGAAGAGGTCCCGATGCGGGACGGCCGGGACGTCTGGTGGCACGACGTGGTGGACAGGCAGTCCACCGAGCACACGCCCGAGGCGTTCGACGCCGAGCACCCGCTGTTCATCCTGTACACGTCGGGGACGACCGCGAAGCCGAAGGGCATCCTGCACACCTCGGGCGGCTACCTGACCCAGACGTCCTGGACGCACCACGCGGTGTTCGACCACAAGCCCGACAGCGACGTGTACTGGTGCGCCGCCGACATCGGCTGGGTCACCGGGCACAGCTACATCGTGTACGGGCCGCTGGCGAACCGGGCCACCCAGGTGATGTACGAGGGCACCCCCGACACCCCGCACCGGGGCCGGTTCTGGGAGCTCATCGAGAAGTACCGCGTCACGATCCTGTACACCGCGCCCACGACGATCCGCACGTTCATGAAGTGGGGCGCGGACATCCCGGCGGAGTTCGACCTGTCGAGCCTGCGCATCCTCGGGTCGGTCGGTGAGCCGATCAATCCCGAGGCCTGGATGTGGTACCACGAGAAGATCGGCGGCGGACGCTGCCCGATCGTGGACACCTGGTGGCAGACCGAGACCGGCGCGATCCTGATCAGCCCGCTCCCCGGGGTCACCGTGCTCAAGCCGGGCTCGGCGCAGCGGCCGCTGCCGGGGGTCGGCGCGGATGTCGTGGACGACGCCGGTAAGCCCGTCCCGAACGGCGGCGGCGGATACCTCGTGCTGACCGAGCCGTGGCCGGCGATGCTCCGCACGATCTGGGGCGACGACGAGCGGTACGTCGACACGTACTGGTCGCGGTTCCGGGACCAGGGCTACTACTTCGCGGGCGACGGCGCGAAGAAGGACGAGGAGGGCGACATCTGGCTCCTCGGCCGCGTCGACGACGTCATGAACGTCTCCGGCCACCGCATCTCGACCACCGAGGTCGAGTCGGCGCTCGTCTCGCACCCGACGGTCGCCGAGGCGGCGGTCGTCGGCGCGACCGACCCGACCACGGGTCAGGGGATCGTCGCGTTCGTGATCCTGCGGGGCGACGCGACGGACGGGGGCGAGGAGCTCGTGGTGACCCTTCGCAACCACGTCGCGAAGGAGATCGGCCCGATCGCCAAGCCCCGCCAGATCATGGTCGTCGCCGAGCTGCCGAAGACCCGGTCCGGCAAGATCATGCGCCGCCTGCTCCGCGACGTCGCGGAGAACCGGGACCTCGGCGACGTGACGACGCTCGCCGACCCCACGGTGATGAACCTGATCGGCGCCGGGCTGCAGTCCGGCAAGACCGAGGACTAGGGCGGTACGCGTCGGCCCCGGGGACAGCCGTCACCGGGGCCGACGCGCGGGCGGGGTCCGTTGCTCCGAACGGACGACCTCGCCTCAAGCACGGCCCCCGAGCGACCGACGTTCCACCGTAGCGGCCGCAACAGAGGGGGTACCCGGCGTGGGCAGCAACCATCGTCGACGATCGGACACCCCGGGTGTCCGGCTCGTCCTGTGGTGGCTGCTGGTGTTCGCCGCGGGCAGCGGGCTGCTGCTGATCCTCGTCGGCGGCCCGCCGGGGACCTCCCTGCTCAGCGTGGCCGCGGCGACGGTGCCCGCCGCCGGGCTGTGTGCCCCGGGGCTGGCCGACGGCGGCCGGTCCCTGCCACCACGCGCGGCGTGGGGCTGGTCCGGCCTCACCGTGGCGCTGCTCCTGCTCGGGGTGTCCCACGGCCTGCGCGGCCTCGACCTGGTGATGGGCCTCGTGGTGCCGGGCGTGACGCTCGCCCAGTCCGGCGCGGCGCTGCTCGGCCTGGTGGCCGCGGGCCTGCTGGTACGGGACCGGATGACCGGTCCGGTCGCGGCGATGGGCCTGGACGGGGCCATCGCGGGGCTGTCCACCGCGGGGTTCGCCGCCGCGCTGGTCCTGGGCCCCGTCCTGCGGACGGGCTACCCGAGCACCGGTCCGCTGCTCAGCCTGCTCCTCCTCGCCGCCGTCGCCGGCGGGATCGGTGTCCTCGGGCTGTCCGGCGGGCGGGACCTCGGGCTCGCCCTGCTGGGCCTGGGGATCGCGGTCGTGACGTGGTGGATCGAGCTCCAGCTGCCCTCGGGCGAGGCCGCGAGCTCGATCGGCGTTCTCACCCTGGGCGGGGTGGTGCTGGTCGCGGGCGGCACCGTGTACCGCCACCAGACGTTCGCCCCGGTCGGCCAGGCCGAGGGGCGGAACGCGCTGCTGCTGCCGGGCGCGTTCGCGGTCGGCGCGGTGTTCCTGCTCGCGGCGACGCTCACCGTGGACCTGCCCCCGCTCGCCGGCGCGCTCGCGCTGTCCTCGGTGGCCGTCGGCGTGGGCCGGGCCGGGCTGGCCCTGCACGAGCTGCGGGCGATGACGATCCGAGAGGGCCGGGCCCGGGCCGACGAGCTGACCGGCCTGCCGAACCGGCGGGCGTTCCTCGACCGGCTCGCGGAGGCGATGGCAAAGAGAGGCGAGCTCGGCCTGTTCGTGGTGGACCTCGACCGGTTCAAGGTCGTGAACGAGGCGCTGGGCACCGGCTCCGGCGACGAGATCCTGCGGCAGGCCGCCCAGCGGCTCGGCGCGCTGCTGGAGCCGACGGTGCCGCTGGGGCGGCTCGGGGGCGACGAGTTCGGGGTGGTGCTCGCCGGGGGCGGTGGCGACGACGACGCGTTCGACGCGGCGACGCTGCTGTCCGGGGTGTTCGACGCCCCGTTCCGGCTGGGCGACACCAGCATCCGCATCGACGTGCGGGTCGGCGTCGCGCTGCGCCCGCTGCACGCCGACGACGCGACGGGCCTGCTCCGCCGCGCCGAGATCGCCACCCAGCAGGCCCGGAACGTCGAGGGCCGCGTCGCGGTGTACGAGCCGAGCCTGGACTCCCGCAACGGTGACCGGCTGATCACGGTGGACCGGCTCCGCGGCGCGGTCACCCGCGGCGAGCTCCTGGTGCACTACCAGCCGCAGGTGAGCCTGCGCACCGGCGACGTGGTCGGCGTCGAGGCGCTGGTCCGCTGGAACCACCCGGACCGCGGCATCCTCCGCCCGGACAGCTTCCTCGCCCTGGTCGAGCAGGCGGGGCTGATGCGCGAGCTGACCGAGGTCGTCCTCGGCGTGGCCGTCCGCAACTGCCGGCGCCTGTGGGACAGCGGCCGCGCGATCGGCGTGACGGTGAACCTGTCCGCCGCGAACCTCCTCGACGCCGCGCTCCCCGATCTCATCACCCGGCTGCTCGGCCGCGAGGGGCTGCCCTCCTCGGCGCTGCGGCTGGAGGTCACCGAGGACACCTTCATGGCGGACCCGGCCAGGGCCACCGCGATCTTCGAGCGGCTGCGGGCCGTCGGCATCGCCGTGACGCTGGACGACTTCGGCGGCGGCAACAGCGCGCTGTCGTACCTGCGGCGGATCCCCACCGACGCGCTGAAGCTGGACCGCTCACTCGTGCACGGCATGGACGACGGCGCCGGGTACGCGGTGGTGCACTCGCTGGTACAGCTGTCCCACGCGCTCGGGCTGACGCTGGCGGCATCCGGCGTCGAGGACCCGGCCACCCTGGAGCGGCTGGCCGCGGTGGGCTGTGACGTCGTGCAGGGGTACCAGCTCGCCGCCCCGATGCCGTCCGAGGACCTGGTGCGCTGGCTGGACGCGTACCGCGCCACCGCCGGCCCCCTCGCCGACCGCCTCGCCCGCGCCGCCGGACCGCACCAGGAGGAGCGGCCGGCGGGCATGCTCGCCAGCATGCGGACGTCCGCCTGACGACACTGTGACACCTCCGCGGAACACGGATGTGCGACGCTGTCCGGCATGCCCGGGCGCCCCGACGAGACCGCAGTCATGCAGGAGGGGCCCTGGACCCACCGCACGGTGGACGCCAACGGGAGCCGGTTCCACGTCGTGGAGGCGGGTGCCGGGCCGCTGGTGCTGTTGCTGCACGGGTTCCCGGAGTTCTGGTGGACCTGGCGGCACCAGATCGCGCCGCTCGCCGACGCGGGACACCGGGTCGTCGCGGTCGATCTCCGCGGCTACGGCGCCAGCGACAAGCCGCCCCGCGGGTACGACGGGTTCACGCTCTCGGCCGACGTGGCCGCCCTCGTCCGCTCCCTCGGCGAACGCGACGCCGCCCTCGTCGGCCACGACTGGGGCGGCTACCTGGCGTGGGTCACCGCCGCCTTCCACCCGCGGATGGTGCGGCAGCTCGCCGTCCTCGGGATGTCCCACCCGCTGCGCCTGCGCGCTGCCCTGCTGTCGGACCCGGCGCAGATCAGGGCGAGCCGGTACATCGGGGCGTTCCAGACGCCCCGGTTCGAGCATCACGTGACCCGCGACGACGCCGCCTACGTGGGCGGGCTGCTGCGCCGGTGGTCCGGGCCGGAGTGGCCGACGTCGGCGGACTTCGCCGAGTACGAGCGCGCCTGCCGGGCGGCGATCCGGATCCCGCAGGCCTCGTTCTGCGCGATGGAGTACTACCGCTGGTCGGTCCGGTCGGTCACCCGGCCGAGCGGCTGGAAGTTCCACAAGCTGCTCACGGCGCCGATCGCCGCACCGGTCCTGCAGCTGCACGGCGCGCTGGACTCGTGCCTGCTGCCGAGCACGGTGGCCGGCTCCGAGCGGCACGTGAGCGGTCCGTACGAGTCGCGGCTGCTGCCGGGAGTGGGCCACTTCCCGCAGTCGGAGGCACCGGAGACGGTGACCGGCGAGCTGCTGCGGTGGCTCAAGGAGAGCTGACTAGGCGATCGCGATCCGCGGCTTGAGCTTCGGCTGGAGGTACCGCAGCAGCTGCGCCATCCGCGCCGGCGACACGCTGACGCAGCCGGCGGTCGCGCCGCCCGTGCCCACGTGCAGGAAGATCGCCGACCCCTTGCCGCGCACCACCGGCGAGCGGTTGAAGTCGATGACGATCACGTACCCGTAGGCCGCCCCGTACCGGGTGAGCTGCTCGCCGTACGCCGCGTTCCAGCGGCCGTTCGGGGGACCGACCTGCCAGGTGTTGTAGTACCGGCTCGCCGGATCGGAGACCCACCAGTGCTTCGAGGTGGCCCGGCGGTACGGCAGCTTCGCACCGGTGGGCGCGGCTCGGGTCCCGAACGCCTCGGTGAGCGTGTACGTGCCCCGCGGCGTCGCGGACCGGCCCTCCCGCGGCGCGCCGGTCGTGCCGTTCGCGCCCACGCGGGCCGCGGTCGGGCCGAGGTTGCGCACCCAGCGGCCGTCGCGGAGCACCCAGCCGGAGAGGGTGGCGTAGGAGGTGCCCGGCCGGGACTTCACGGTGATGACCTGCCGCGCGTCCCCGATCACCACGGGCTGGCCGAACAGGATCTTCGCGCTCGCCGGCGCGGGGGGCACGAGGAGGGACAGCGCCACCCCGGCGGCGAGGCCGAACGCGCCGACGGAGGCCCGGAACGTCCCGGCGGGGCTCACAGGATCGCGATCCGGGGCCGCAGGCCGGGCTCGAGGTAGGCGAGCAACTTGAGCAGCTGCGCGGTGGACACCGACACGCAGCCGGCCGTGGCCCGCCCGTTGCCGACGTGCAGGAAGATCGCCGAGCCACCGCCCTTCCGGACCGGGCTGCGGTTGTAGTCGATCGCGACCGCGTACGAGTACGCCGTGGGGTAGTCGGCGAGCCGCTCCCCGATCGCCGGGTTCCAGCGGCCGCGCGGCGGGCCGACCTGCCAGGTGTTGTAGTGGCGGCTCTTCGCGTCGGACACCCACCAGTCGTTCGGCCCGACCCGGCGGTACGGCAGCCCGGTACCGGCCGGGCGGGCCTTCACCCCGAACGCCAGCCGCAGCGGGTACGTCCCCTTCGGCGTCGCGTAGTAGTTGTCCCGGGCGCGGGAGGTGGTGCCCTCCTCCCCGACCCGCGCCTGCACCGGCCCGAACGTGCGCACCCAGGTGCCGTCGCGCAGCACCCAGCCGGCGAGCGTGGCGTACGAGGAGCCCGGCCGGGCCGACTTCACCGTGAGGATCTGCCGCGCGTCCCCGACCGCGACCGGCTGACCGAACGGTGCCTGCGCCGAGGCGGGCGCCGGGATGAGCACCCCGGTGAGGACGAGGCAGAGCGTGAGGAGACCGTTCCGCAGTGTCATGTCGGCACGGTACGCCCCGTGACGGTCAGTCGCAGGCCCCCGTGTCGACCGCCGCGGAGGCCCGGCGACCGGCGGTGACCACCGGCGCCGACTCCCGCGCGGTGAGCGCGAAACCGGTCTGCGGGTCGTCCACGGCCGCCGCGAAGATCACGCCGTACACGGAGCCGTCCGGGGCGAGCAGGGGGCCGCCGGAGTTCCCGCTCCGGACGGTGGCCCGGATGGTGTAGACCTCGCGGTCCACCGTCCGCGAGTTGTAGATGTCCGGGCCGCGCACCTGCCGGCTGTCCCGGACGCGCGCCGACACCGCCGTGTACGGGCCGTCGAGCGGGTACCCGACGACGATCGCGTCCGCCCCCGCGGCCGCCCGGGAGGCGAACCGCAGGACCGGCGCCGACAGGCCCGGTACCGCCAGCACGGCCAGGTCCCGGGCCGGGTCGTAGACGACCACCTGTGCGTCCAGCCGCTCGCTCCCCTGCTCCACGATCAGCCGCCGGGTACCGGCGACGACGTGGGCGTTCGTCATGACCCGCTCGGGAGCGAACACGAACCCGGTGCCCTCCAGGCGCCGGTCGCAGGTGGGCGCCTCGCCGAGCACCTTGACGACCGAACGCTCGGTGCGGCGGACCACCGCCGAGGACGCCAGCCGCGGGTCCGGCGGCTCCACCGAGCGGACCCGGGTCGGAGTGAGCCGCCCGAACACCTCCGGGAACTCGCCCTGGTCCACGGCCGAGCCCAGCCGGGCGTACAGCCGCCGGACCGCCTGCGGCATCGCGTTGTCCACGCTCGCGATCACGGCCGAGCGGCGGACCTGCGACGCGAGCCACGGCACCGGCGCGGAGGCCAGCGGCGCGGCGACCATCCAGACCACCAGCAGCGCGGCGATCACCGACACCACCGCGCCGCCGAGGTTGTCGACGGTCCGGGTCGTCCGGCCCGGCAGGCGGCTGCGCAGGGCGGAGCCGATCACCACCGCGAGGGCCTGCCCCAGCGAGGCGATCGCGAACACCACCAGCAGCGCGACCACGACCCGGCCGACCCCCGCGTCCACGTACCCGGCGACGAGCGGCGAGACCTGCAGGCCCAGCAGCGCGCCGCCGAGGAAGCCGACGAACCCGAGGAGCCCGACCACGAGCCCCTGCCGGTACCCGGTCGCCGCGAAGGCCACCCCGACGACCAGCAGCACCAGGTCCAGCACGCTCCCGGTCACCGTTCCTCCTCGGACTCGCCCAGACTCGCCGGCGGAACGTCTCTGCTGCGGTCCACGCCCGCCGCGTCGGGTGGACGCGTCCGAGCGGCCAGTTCCAGCGCGGAATCCGGGAGCTCCTGTACTCGGGAGCGGTCCCAGGGTCGAGCCCAGCCGCCGAGGTCGAGCAGCGTAGCGAGAATTCCGGCGGTGAACCCCCACACCAGCATCCCGCGCACGCTGAACGCCGGTCCGACGTAGCCGGACGGGTGCCGGACGCGGAGCCGGTTCACCGGGTCGACCAGCTCGCTCACCGGTACGCGGACGACCCGCGCGACCTCGTTCGGGTCGGCGGCGTGGACGTGGTGCGGCTCGCGCCACCACCCCAGCACGGGCGTCACGACGAAGTTGGACGGCGGCAGGTACAGGTCCGGCAGCGCGGTCGCGATCTGGACCGAGGCCGGGTCGAGTGCCACCTCCTCGGCGGCCTCCCGCAACGCGGTACCGGCGGTCCCGTCGTCGTCGGGCTCGGCCGCGCCGCCCGGGAACGCGGGCTGGCCGGCGTGGCTGCGCATGGTGGACGCCCGCTCGAGGATCAGCACGTCCGGCCCCGGCACGGTGGCCTTCCCGTACCGGCCCGGTCGTCCGTTGGCGGCCTCCCAGGCGGGGGCGTCGCTGGCGAACAGGATCAGCACCGAGGCCGCCCGGCCGCCCTCGGCGGGCGGGCGGAAGCGGCTGACCTTCTCCGCCGGTACGGCCGCGGCGGCCTCGGCCAGCGCGCGCATCCAGCCGGGCAGGGGCGCGTCCGTGAGCGGGCGGGTCACCGGACGTCCAGCCCGAGATGGGTCCGCACGAGGGCGCGCAGGGCCGAGTCGGTCAGCACCCCGCCCTTGTACACCTCGCGCACCCTTCCGTCCGCGCCGACGAACACGGTGACCGGCAGGGTCCGCTCCCCGATCCCGCGCAGGACCACCTCGTCCCGGTCGTAGACGTGCGGGAAGGTCAGGTGCAGGTCCCTGGCCGCGTCCACCGACTGCGGGCCGCCGGCGGACGTCACGACGCCCAGCACGACCAGCCGGTCACCCGCGTCCGCGTGCAGCCGCTGGAACGCGGGGAGCTCGTCGGCGCAGGGAGCGCACCACGGTGCCCAGAGGTTCACGACCATCGGCACGCCGGTGCCGCGGTCCAGGGCCTGCCGCGTACCGCTGCCGTCCATGCACTCCAGTGCCTTCGCCGGGAGACCGCCGGAGGTCACCGGCGCACCGACGGGCGCGGGGCAGGCGGCGAAGCCGGACCCGGCGAACGGCGCCGGCGCGCCGGCCGTCCCCGCGGTGCCGCACCCGGCGAGCAGCACGGCGGCCGCGAGCGCCGCCACCCGGCGGGCGATCACGCCGGGGCCGCCTGCGCCATGAGCTCGTCGACGCGGGGACCCCTCAGCAGCTTCGCCGCCTCGACGAAGTCGGTGGGGCCGGTGCCGTACGACGGGCAGAGCGACGCGAGCGTGCAGGCCCCGCAGGCGGGCTTGCGGGCATGGCACACGCGCCGCCCGTGGAAGATCAGCCGGTGCGACAGCATGGTCCAGTCCCGCTTCGGGATCAGCGCGCCGATCTCGTGCTCGACCTTCACCGGGTCCTCGGACCCGGTCCAGCCGAAGCGCCGCACCAGCCGGCCGAAATGGGTGTCGACGGTGAGCCCGGGGACCCCGAACGCGTTGCCGAGGATGACGTTCGCCGTCTTCCGGCCGACGCCCGGCAGCGCGACCAGCTGGTCGAGCGTCGCGGGGATCTCTCCGTCGTGCTTCTCGACCAGCGCCTGGCCGAGGCCGATCAGGGAGTTCGCCTTGTTGCGGAAGAACCCGGTGGGCCGGATCAGCTCCTCCAGTTCCGCCCGGTCGGCCCCCGCGTAGTCGGCTGCGACGCGGTACCGGGCGAACAGCGCCGGGGTCACTTCGTTGACACGTTTGTCAGTGCATTGGGCCGAAAGGATGGTCGCCACCGCGAGTTCGAGCGGGGTGGTGAAGTCCAGCTCACAGTGCGCATCCGGGTGGGTCTCCGCCAGCACGCGGGCCATCCGACGGGCGCGCCGCGTGAGCGCGAGCGGCGTCTCGGCGGCGCGGGTCACCCGTTGAGAGTACGGGCGCGCCCCCACGCTCGTCCGAAGGGGTGGATTCCCTCAAGGGGCAGCCGATCCGCCCCGACGTTCTATCCATGACAGTTGGCCGAGGAGGCACATCCGTGACGGGTCCGGTCGCCGCGAGCACGCGGGGTCGCAAGTTGGTCGCACCCCCCAGCGAGGAGTTCGCCGGCCTCGGCCTGGACATCCTCCGCACGTACCGCAAGGCACTCCGGTCGGAGGAGAGCCGCGTCTCGTACTGGCGGAGGCTGGTGCAGACCCGCCTCGACCTGCTGCTGGCGTACAACACGTCCGGCCGCGGCGACGGCCCCGGCCTGCGCGCGCTGCTGTCCTCGGAGCGGATCGGCGCCCTGCGCACCGCGCTCCTCGACGTGCACCCGGCCGACGGGATGCCGCCACTGCCGGACCTGCTGGAGATGTGGGAGCGGGTCGTCCCGGCGGGTGACATCGCCGCCCACGCCGAGCTGATCTCGGATCTGCGGGACGCCGAGCACACCCTCTCGGAGTACCGCCACGCGCTGCACGGGCGGCTCGACGACGCCACCCGCGAGCTCGTCTCGCGGTACCGGGCGAACCCCCAGCTGTGCTTCGAGGTGCTCCCGCTGCGAGAGCACATCGGCGGTTGAGGCCTGTCGCGCGTCGCTCCGGGTGAGCCGCGCCCTAGACTCTGAGCGCGGCGTCTCGAATGCGGGAGGTCGCGCCCCGGCGATCGACCGCGGCGAAGCGCGCGTGGAGGTGCAAGGTAATGGACGAGGTGCTCGCTCGGTGCGGCCTGTTTCAGGGCGTCGACCCGGAGGCTGCCGAGGCGCTCGCTTCCAGCCTCGAATACGTCGAGGTACCGAAGGGCCAGGTCGTCTTCAACGAGGGTGAGCCCGGCGACAGCCTCTACATCGTGATGGCCGGCAAGGTGAAGGTCGGCCGCCGCGCCGCGGACGGTCGCGAGAACATGCTCGCGGTGATGGGTCCCAGCGACCTCGTCGGCGAGCTGTCGATCTTCGACCCGGGCCCGCGTACCGCGAGCGCCGTGGCGGTCACCGACTCCAAGCTCGCGCGGATGAAGCAGTCCGCGCTGCGGCCGTGGATCCAGGACCGGCCGGAGATCGCCGAGCAGCTGCTCCGGGTGCTCGCCCGCCGCCTCCGTCGTACCAACGACGCGCTCGCGGATCTGATCTTCACCGACGTCCCCGGGCGGGTGGCGAAGAACCTGCTCCAGATGGCGGCGCGGTTCGGCTCCCGTGAGGGCAACACGCTGCGGGTGACGCACGACCTCACCCAGGAGGAGCTGGCCCAGCTCGTCGGCGCGAGCCGCGAGACGGTCAACAAGGCGCTCGCCGACTTCGCGTCCCGCGGCTGGCTCCGGCTCGAGGGCAAGAGCGTGATCATCCTCGACCACGAGCGGCTGGCCCGCCGGGCGCGCTGAGCGCGTCCCGGAGGGCGGCCACGGTCGCGTAGCGGTCGGCCGGGTCCCCGGCCGTCGCCCTCCGCAGCACGTCCGCCAGTTGCGGCGGTACGCCGGCGAGCGTGCCACCGGGGCCGTCCGGACCGGGTAGCCCGACCGTGGGCCAGCCCGGTGGACGCCCGGCCAGCAGCGCGTGGAGGGTGGCGCCGAGCGAGTACACGTCGGACGCCGGGCCGCCCCGGAACACCTCCGGGGCGGTGTACGCGGGCGTCAGCGCGTCCGCCGTGCCGAAGTCGGTGAGCCGGGGCTCGCCGTCCGCGCCGACGAGGATGTTGCCGGGCTTGACGTCGCCGTGGACGATCCCGGCCACGGCGAGGGCGTCGGCGATCTTCACGCCGAGCACCCGGACCTCGTCCGCCGGCAGGGTGCCGCGGTCGGCGTACGAGCCGGCGCACCGTTCCATGATCACGTAGGGCGGTCCGGGCTCGTACACCCGGATCAGGTGCGGGTGGGCGGGCAGCGGCGGTACCTCGCCGGCCTTCACCGCGACCTCGCGCCCGCGCCAGGTCCCGCCGTAGACGGTGGCGCGCCCACCGCGGCCGAGTACCCGCACGTCGGTGAGGCCGGGAAGCGTGAGCACGCCCCGACCGTACCGATCAGCCGACCGGCGCGACCCCGAGCCGCGCGACGACGGCATCGGTGGCGGTCCGTTCGCCGACCTGTTCGGTGGCGTAGGCCAGCGTGCGCGCCTCCGTGACGGCCGTCCGGGCGCCGGGGAGGTCGCCGGTGGCCTCCCGCGCGGACGCGAGTGCCCGCAGCGCGATGATGCGGCTGCGGACGTCCTCGGCCGGCACCTCCCGGGCCCGCTCCGCCCAGGCCAGTGCCTCCTCGGCGCGCCCGGACTCCAGCAGCGTCCCGGCGTAGTGCGCGAGGGCCTGCCGGCGCGGGAACACCAGCGACGGCGTCCCGCTCTTGCCGGCCGCCTCGGCGAGCAGGTCCAGGGCCGACCCGAGATCGCCCCGGGCCCGCCGAGCCTGCGCGAGCAGCACGACCGGTCCGACGCCCGCCGCCTCGGCGAGGTCCAGGGGTTCGACCACGTCGAGGGTGGTGCGGGCCAGCTTCTCGGCGCCCACCGCGTCGCCGGAGTCGAGCAGGCAGTACCCGAGGACGGTGGCGGCGAGGCCCACCGTGAGCGGGTGGGCCGCGCGGCGGCTGGCGTGCATGGCCCGTTCGAGCAGCGGTATCGCGCCCTCGATGTCGCCGCGGCCGCGGGCCACGACCCCGAGCACGACCAGGGCGAACGACTGGCCCCAGTGGTCGCCCGCGTCGGTGAACGCCTGCATCGCCTCGGTGGCCTGCTCCTCGGCATGGGTGAGCTCGCCGAGCTCGGCCGCGGCGAACGCCTCGACGGTGCGCAGGGCGGCCACGCCCCAGCGGTCCCCGGCGCGCTCCCCGAACGGCAGGAACGCCGTGGCGAGCTGCCGCGCCTCCTCCAGCCGGCCCTGCAGCAGCCGGACGAAGGCCTCGGTGCCGCTGACCCACGACCGGCCCGGGCCGTTGCCCTGCTCGGCGAACAGGGCCGCCGCCGTCTCCAGGGCCTGTTCGGCCGCGGTGAAGTCGGCGCGGGAGGTCGCGGCCCATGCCAGGTGCTGGAGCGCCCAGCCCTGGCCCGGGCGGTCCCCGGCCGCGCGGGCGGTGTCGTACGCCGCCGCGAACCGCTCCTCGGCCTGGAGGATCCGGCCGGTCAGGTAGTCGAGCATGCCGAGCCGGCGCAGCGCCTCGGCGGTCAGCCGCGGCAGGCCGGCGAGCGTCGCCACGGTGACGGCCTCCGCCCACGCCGCGGCCGCGGCGCCGGGGGCCCCGGTGGTCCGGTGGACCTCCCCGGCGGACAGCAGCGACCCCGCCCGCACCTCGTCGCCCACGTCGTCGCCCAGCAGCGCGGCGAGCAGGTCCAGCGCCTCGGCGTACCGGCCGGTCTGGCCCCACGCCCGGGCGCGCAGCAGGACCAGCTCCGGCGGCAGCTCACCCTCGGCGAGCGTGTCGGCGCGGTCCACGAATCCCTCCGTCCGGCCCGGCTGCCCGTCGTCCAGCGCGGCGGCGGCGAGCCGGGCCAGCGCGGCGACCCCGAGCGGGGCGACCGCGCGGGCGTCCGCGTTCCCGGCCAGCCGCATCGCGTCGGCGAGACTCCGTGCCCGCTCGGCGTGGCCCGCGATGAACGCGTCCCGTTCCACCTCGGTGGCGTCGCCGGGCGGGCCGGAGTCGGCCCACCGGACCAGCCGGGCGTGTCGGTCGGCGAGGTCGGCCTTGCCGACACCCGCGTACGCGGCCTGCCGGGTGAGCTCGGTCACGAACGCCCAGCCGCCCCGGGACGTGCGGCGCAACATCCGGCGGGCGACCAGCTCGGCGAGCGCCCGGTCCAGCTCGGCGGCACCGTCCACGGCGGGCTCGCGGAGGGCGAGCAGCGCACCCTCGGGCACCCGCTCGCCGACCACGGACGCGTCCCGCAGGGCCGCGCGGGCGGCCGGCGGCAGGGCGTCGATGCGGGCGGCGAGGACGGCCGCCAGGTCGGTGGAGAGCAGCCGCCCGGCCAGGCTCCCCGGCGCGAGCTGCCAGCCCGCGGCGCTGCCCGTGAGCTTGCCCTGCTCGATGAAGAGCGAGACGAGTTCGGCCAGGTAGAACGGGTTTCCCTGGGCGGTGCCGAGCAGCCGGGTCTCGTCCGCGGAGCCCAGGGTGCCCCCGCCCAGGTACGACCGGAGCAGCCGGGCCGACGCGGCACCCGACAGCGGCGGCAGGGGCATCAGCTCTGCGTCGGGCAGCCGCACCAGCCGGCCCGCGGTACGGGTCAGCTCCGGCCGGCCGAGCAGCAGGACCAGCACCGGCCCGGCGACCCGGGAGGTCAGCTCGCCGAGCGCCTCGACGGTCTCGGCGGCGGCGTTGTGGACGTCGTCCACGACGACGAGCATCGGCCCCTCGGCCGCGAGCGCGGTGAGCAGCCCGGCGACCGCGACCGGGACCGGGTCCGTCTGGCGCGTGCCCGGCGGCACCGAGCCGGTCGCCGACGGGGTGCCACCGGCCACGCCGACGCCGAGGAGGTCCAGCAGCACATCGGCGGCGAGCGCGGTCGGCACCTCGGACTCCCCGGTACGCCGGGACAGCCGCGCGACGACGCGACGGACCTTCTCGGCGACCCGCTCGGGACCGTCGCCCCGCTCGACGCCGCACGCCTGCCGGACCAGCCCGGCGAGCGGCGCCAGGCGGCCGTCGCCGAACGGCGCCACCCGCACCCGCAGCGCGCGGCCGCCGACGACCTCGGCCGCGTGCCGGGCGATCTCGGCCGCGAGCCGGGTCTTGCCCATCCCGGCCTCGGCGGTGACCACGACCACCTGCGCCGCGCCCCGCTCCGCGGCCTCGGTGAGCCGCCCGTTGAGACGTCCGGACTCCGCCTCCCGGCCCACGAACGGCGCCTCGTCGCCCAGCCCGGGCCGCGTGCCGGGGGCGTCGCGCATCCCGAGCAGCTCGTACGCCTCGACGGGCTCGCGCTTGCCCTTCAGCCGGAGCGGGGGCAGCCGGCGCCACGCCACCCGGTCCCGGGTCGCGCGCGCGGTGGCGGCCCCGGCGTACACGCCGCCGACGCCCGCCGCGTCCGACAGCCGAGCCGCGGTGTTCACGGTGTCGCCGACCACGGTGTAGGACATCGCGGCCTGCACGCCCGCGGCCACCGGGCCGGTGTTGATGCCGACGCGGAGGCCGAGGCGGCGCCCGCCGCCCTCCTCCTCGTCGACCACGCGGCGCACCGCGCGCTGCATGGCGAGGGCGGCGCGGACGGCGCGCTCGGGGTCGTCCTCGTGGGCGACCGGGGCACCGAAGACGGCCATGATGCCGTCCCCGATCAACTTGTCGACATGTCCGCCGAACGCGATCACGGCCTGCGCGGTCGCGGCGTGCACGCGGTCGGTGACCGCGCCCACGCGTTCGGGGTCGAGCTCCTCGGACCAGGCGGTGAACTCCGACAGGTCCCCGAACAGCACGGTGACGACCCGGCGCTCGGTGGGCGCCAGCGACACGGCCTCGGGCAGCGGAGAGCCACAGTGGTGGCAGAACCGCGCGCCGGGGACGGCGACGGTGCCGCACACGGGACAGCTCACGGGCCGCGTTCCAGGTGGGCGAGCTGGGCGCGGACGGACAGCTCGGCGGCGGGCCACAGGATCGGGTCGATGTCGGCGTACACGCGCGCGACGACCTCCTCCGCGGTGGTGTCCCCGGCGGCGACCGCGGCCCGGACCTGCCCGAGCCGCGCGGTGCGGTGGTCCAGGTACTGCTCCGCCACGGCCCGCGCCGACGGCAGCACCGGGCCGTGGCCGGGGAGCACCGTCACGTCGCCGAGGTCGCGGATGCGGGGCAGCGAGCGGAGGTAGTCGGTGAGGTTCCCGTCCGGGTACGCGACGACGGTCGTCCCGCGGCCCAGGATCGTGTCGCCGGAGAAGAGGGCATCCTCGGTGACCAGGCAGATCGAGTCGGCCGTGTGCCCGGGCGTATGGAAGACCCGCAGCCCCGCGAGCCCCAGCTCGGCGCCGTCCTCGGGCAGCTCGGCGCGGTCGAGGACGGGCGGGTTCCCGGTGAGCTCGGCGAACCGGCCGACGCCCTCCGCGTGGTCGGGGTGCCGGTGGGTGAGCACGGTGGCGAGCACGGGGCCGAGCGAGGCCACCGTGACGAGGTGGTCCTCCAGCAGGGGTCCGGGGTCGATCACCACGACACCCCCATCGGCCGCCAGGACGTAGGTGTTAGTCCCGTCCAGGGTCATGTGCCCGGGATTGGCGGCCAGGACCCGGCGGACGCCGGGGGCGACCTCGACGATCCCGGGCTCGACCGGGGTCACGACTCGTACCCGGGGTCACCCGGCACGAGGAACCGCACGCTGCCGTCGTCGCCGCGCCGCAGCCGGGGCAGCACGGGCTCCACCCGGCGGACCGACCCCGCGGCGAGCACCTCCGCCACGGTGTCGAAGGCGGTCAGGTCCGTCAGCGTCATCGCGGTCGGCGGCACCATCACCCGCTCACCGCGGGCCAGCTCGGCGAGCGCGTCCGCCGGCCGGACCCAGGCGGCGTGGTCGGCCTCCCCGGCCACGTCCCGGGTCCGCTGCCCGGCCGGCAGCGCGGCCACGAAGAAGCGCGTGTCGAACCGCCGGTGCTCGATCTCCGGGGTGATCCAGTGCGCCCAGGGCCGCAACAGGTCCGCGCGCAGGTGCAGGCCCCGGTCGGCGAACAGCGTCGACAGGCTCAGCTCACGGGCCTCCAGCGCCCGGCGCTCGTCGTCCCATTCCGCCGTGTCGGGCACGATGCTGTCCGGCCCGGGCCCGGCGAGCAGCACGCCGGACTCCTCGAACGTCTCGCGTACCGCGGCACACACCAGTCCCCGGGCGAGCGCGGTACCGGCGGACAGCGGGCCGGACCACTCCTCCGGCGCCGGGCCGACCCACGGCAGCGCCACCTCGGCCACGTCGGCCGGATCCACGCCACCCCCGGGGAACACCGTCATCCCGCCGAACGCGGCCATCGCCCGCACCCGGCGGAGCAGGTAGACCTCGATGCCGACCGGGTTGTCCCGGGAGTCCGTGCCGTCCCGCAGGAGCACGACGGTCGCCGCATCCCGCGGCGGCGACACCTCCCCGCCCGCCCGCGCCAGTACCTCGTCCGCTATCGCCGCCGGAACCTCGAAACCCATGACGGCATGGTACGGATTCCCGCCCACCGGACCCGGTAGCGTCCCATCGCATGAGCGGGGATACGGACAGCGATGTCCGGGGCACGCGGCGCCGAACCACCGAGTACACCGTCGACGAGCTGGCCGAGCGGACCGGGATGACGGTCCGCAACATCCGTGCGCACCAGTCCCGGCGGCTGCTGCACCCGCCGCTGCGTGCCGGCCGCCGCAGCGTGTACGACGACAGCCACGTCGAGCGGCTGCGGCTCATCCAGCGACTGCAGGACGCCGGGTTCACCCTCGCGGCGGTCCGGGCGCTGGTCCACGCCGGGTCGGAGGCCAGCGAGGTCGCGCTGGCGTGGCGGGCCGAGGCGGTGGCCATGCGATTCCTGCCCGGCGACGGCATCCCGGCGGGGAAGCTCACCATCGAGCCCGAGGGCATGACGGCGCTGCTGGCCCAGCCGGGGGCGCTGGAGCGGCTGGAGTCCTTCGGCGTCGTCCGCCGCACGCCGGGCGGCGGCTGGCAGGGCACCCACCCGGTGCTCGTCTCGGCGGGCCGGCGCGCGCGCGAGTCCGGGCTGTCGTCCCCGGAGATCACCGGCCTCCAGCTGATGGTCGCCGAGCACACGTCCCACATCGCCGACGAGCTGGTGCGGTCCTTCCAGCAGCACGTCCGCGAGACCAGCGACGACGAGGCCCACCTGATGGCGGAGCTCCGCGAGGCGTACGAGGTGCTGTCGCCTCTGGTCACCGCGATCGTGACCGCGTCGTTCGAGGTGCAGCTCGCGCGGACGCTGCGGGCCCAGTTCGGGCTGGACATCGACGACCACGGACGGGCCACCCCACCGGAGGCATGAACCGGGGCCCGGCCGGGCAGGGGGTGGTGATCGAACCCCGATCCAGGAGGACGCGTGGACCAGCTCTCCGCTCTCGTACTGTGCACGACCCTGACGCCGTCGCCCGCGCGCTCCAGCTCGCATCTGCTCGGTCAGCAGGTGCTCGACGCGCTGAAGGAGCACGACGTGACGGGCGAGATCGTCCGCATCGTCGACCACGACGTGAAGCCCGGCGTGGACTTCGACATGGGCAACGGCGACGAGTGGCCCGCCCTGCGCCGGAAGATGCTCGACGCCGACATCCTGGTGATCGCGACCCCGATCTGGGTCGGCCACCCGTCGAGCCTCACCCAGCGCGTGATCGAACGCCTCGACGCCGAGCTGTCCGCCGAGGACGACCAGGGCAGGTTGCTCACCTACGGCAAGGTCGCCGGTGTCGCGGTCGTCGGGAACGAGGACGGCGCCCACCACGTCAGTGCCGAGGTGTTCCAGGCCCTGGACGACGTGGGCTTCAGCCTCCCGGCCGGCGCGGTGACGTACTGGGTCGGCGAGGCGATGCAGGGCACCGACTACCAGGACCTGCCCGAGACCCCGGAGACGACCGCGGGAACCACCACGACGCTCGCCGCTAACCTCGCGCACCTCGCCCGGGTGCTCAAGGCGAACCCGTACCCGCCGAGCTAGCGCAACTGAACGATCAGCTCGATCTCGACGGGGGCGCCCAGCGGCAGCTCGGCGACGCCGACCGCGCTGCGGGCGTGCCTCCCCGCCGTGCCGAAGACCTCGCCGAGCAGCTCGCTGGCGCCGTTGACGACGCCGGGCTGCCCGGTGAACCCGTCCGCGGACGCCACGAAGCCGACGACCTTCACCACCCGGGCGACGCTGTCGAGGCCGACGAGGGCGTCGACGGCGGCGAGGGCGTTCAGGGCGCACAGCCGGGCCAGCCCCTTGGCGGCGTCGGGGCTGATCCCGCCGCCCACCTTGCCGGTGGCCGCGAGCTCGCCGTCGACCATCGGGAGCTGACCCGACGTGTAGACCAGGTCACCGGTGCGGACCGCGGGGACGTACGCCGCGAGCGGGGTCACCACCGGGGGCAGCTCCAGGCCGAGTTCGGCGAGCCGCTCCCGCGCGGAGGCCACCCCTACGCCTTCGGGCGCTTGAGGTAGGCGACGAGCTGCTCCGGGTTCGGGCCCGGGATCACCGAAACGAGCTCCCAGCCGTCCTCGCCCCAGTTGTCGAGGATCTGCTTGGTCGCGTGCGTCAGCAACGGCACCGTGACGTACTCCCACTTCTGCATGGGCGTGAGCCTACCGGCGGTGAACCCCACCACTGCGCCGGGCGACGCGAGCGGCGGGTGGTTAGGCTCCATCGGTGCCTCCCTCCTCCACGGAATGGCCGTCCGCGCGCCTCCACGTCGTGACCGGCAAGGGGGGTACCGGCAAGACGACCGTCGCCGCCGCACTGGCCCTCGCGCTCGCCGCGGGCGGCCGGCGCACGCTGCTCGTCGAGGTCGAGGAACGGCAGGGCATCGCGCAGCTGTTCGACAGCCCGCCCCTCCCGTACGCCGAGAAGAAGATCGCCGTGGCCCCGCGCCGCGGCGAGGTCAAGGCCCTGGCGATGGACGTCGAGGAGGCCCTGCTGGAGTACCTCGCGATGTTCTACAGGCTGGGCGGCGCCGGTCGGGCGCTGAAGCGGTTCGGGGCCATCGACTTCGCGACCACGATCGCGCCGGGCCTCCGGGACGTGCTCCTGACCGGCAAGGTCAAGGAGGCCGTCACCCGCACCGACAAGGGCCGCCGCGTGTACGACGCCGTGGTGCTCGACGCGCCGCCGACCGGCCGGATCGGCCGGTTCCTCAACGTCACCGCCGAGGTGTCCGGGCTCGCCAAGATCGGGCCGATCAAGTCGCAGAGCGACGGGGTGATGGCGGTGCTCCGCTCCCCGATGACGGCCGTGCACCTGGTCACGATCCTCGAGGAGATGCCCGTCCAGGAGACGACCGACGCCATCGCCGAGCTCGGCCGCACCGGGCTGCCGGTCGGCGCCGTGATCGTCAACGCGACCCGCCCGCCGCATCTCGCCGGGGCCAAGGTCACCCAGGCCGAGCTGCGCCGCGGCCTCGCCGCCGCCGGGCTGCCCACCGGCCGCCCGCTGGTGAGCGCGCTGGCCGCCGAGGCCGGCGACCGCGCGCTGCGGGACAGCCTGGAGGAGCGCCTGCGCGGCGAGCTGGACGAGCTGGACCGGCCGATGATCGAGCTGCCGTACCTGCCCGACGGCGTCGACCTCGGCGGGCTGTACACGCTCGCGGACGCGTTCTGCGCCCAGGGGGTGGCCGCCCGGTGACCGCGCCCCGGCTCGACAGCGCCCCTCGGTTGGATATCGACGCGATCCTCGACGACCCGCACACCCGCATCGTGGTGTGCTGCGGCTCGGGGGGCGTCGGCAAGACCACCACCGCCGCGGCCCTCGGGCTGCGCGCCGCCGAGCGTGGCCGTCGCACCGTCGTGCTCACCATCGATCCCGCCCGGCGGCTGGCGCAGTCGATGGGCCTGACCGAGCTCGACAACACCCCGCGCCGGGTGCCCGGTGTCGAGGGCCCGGACCGCGGCGAGCTGCACGCGATGATGCTGGACATGAAGCGCACGTTCGACGACGTCGTGCTGGCGCACACCGACGCGGAGCGCGCGGAGGAGATCTTCGCGAACCCGTTCTACCAGGCGATGTCGTCCACCTTTGCCGGTACGCAGGAGTACATGGCGATGGAGAAGCTCGGCCAGCTCCGGGCCGGCGACGAATGGGACCTCATCATCGTGGACACCCCGCCGTCCCGGTCGGCGCTGGACTTCCTCGACGCGCCGCAGCGGCTGGCCCGGTTCCTCGACGGGCGGATGATCCGGCTGCTGATGGCGCCCGCGAAGGCCGGCGGCCGCGGGATGCTCAAGATGGTGACGGCGTCGCTGACGTTCTTCAGCCGGATCATCACGAAGGTCCTCGGCAGCGAGCTGCTGACCGACGTGTCGACGTTCGTGACCGCGATGGACTCGATGTTCGGCGGCTTCCGCGAGCGGGCCGACGCGACGTACCGGCTGCTCAAGACGCCCGGCACCGCGTTCCTCGTGGTCGCGGCGCCGGAGCCCGACGCGGTGCGCGAGGCGTCCTACTTCGCCGAGCGCCTCACCGCCGAGGACATGCCCCTGGCCGGGCTGGTGCTGAACCGCACCCACGTCACGGCCGCCCCGGACCTCACCGCCGAGCGGGCCCTCGCCGGGGCGCAGGCGCTGGACGACTCGGGCGACTCGCCGCTCACCGCCGAGGCGCTG
The DNA here is from genome assembly GCA_030840805.1 of Actinomycetota bacterium. Lineage (GTDB taxonomy): Bacteria > Actinomycetota > Actinomycetes > Mycobacteriales > HKI-0501 > JAVEDU01. Next base: position 19,320 of record JAVEDU010000027.1, on the reverse strand, counting down.
CGGGTGCACGCCACGCTGATGCAGCAGATGACCCGGGAGCGGCGGTACGCGGAGCGGTTCACGACCGCGCACCCGAACGTCCCGGTCGCCGAGGTCCCGGCGCAGGCCGAGGACGTCCACGACCTCGACGGGCTGCGGCGGATCGGGGCCGCGCTGGCCACGACGCAGCCGGCCGAGGACGGCGCGGGCGCGTCGGTGGCCGCCGCTCCCTAGGACGTTCCCCGGCCGGACGCCCACCGCGGTGTCACCGAGGATCGCGATCACCCGGTCCAGCCCCGCGCCCCACCGCCGGGCCCCATCCCGACGCCGGCGGAGTTCGGGGGCGGCAGGGCGGGGTCCTCGGGTGCCTCGCCGACCGGCGGCGGGGTGCGATCCCGGCGAGCCGGCCGCCGCGGTACCGCGGCGAGCCGTCGGCGCGGCCCAGCTCGGTCGGGACGTCGTGCCGGCCGCCGCGGTACCGCGCCGAGCCGTCGGCGCGGCCCAGCTCGGTCGGGATGTCGTGCCGGCCGGCGCGGAGGCGTACCGCGGGCGCGCGGCCTCCGCGTACCGATCCAGCCGGCCATGCTCGACCGGCACCGGCCGCGAGGGCGATCGGATCACGTACGTGACAGGGGCGCCGCGGCCGGTCGGCCGGGGCGCCCCTGTCGGACGAACGGAGGTCAGCCCTGCTGGAGGACGGCCTCGATCTCGAGCAGGATGCTGATCTTGTCGCCGACGACGACGCCGCCGCCCTCGATCGGCATCTCCAGGTCGACGCCGAACTCCTTGCGGCTGATGTCGGTCTTGGCGGTGAAGCCGGCACGCGTGCCGCCCCACGGGTCGGCGCCCGCCCCGTTGTACTCGAGCGCGAACTCGGCCGGCTTGGTGGTGCCCTTGATCGTCAGCTCACCGGCGAGGACGAAGTCGTCTCCGGCGGAGCGGAGCGACGTGGTGCGGAAGGTCATCTGCGGGTGCTGCTCGATCGAGAAGAAGTCGCTCGACCGCAGGTGGTTGTCGCGGTCCGCCTGGCGGGTGTCGATCGACGACATGTCCACATTGGCCGTGACGGTGGAGTCGAGCGGGTTCTCGGCCACGACGATCTCGCCGTCGAAGGTGCTGAAGATGCCGCGCACCTTGCTGACCATCAGGTGACGAACGGTGAAGGACACCTCGGAGTGCGTGGTGTCGAAGGCGTAGCGGCCGGCGACGAGGCCGGGGAGCACGGTGGGGGCGGTCATGGTGGGACTCCTCGAAGATCTTGAATATTCAACTACTGCGGCAGACCCTACAGGTAACAAGTACAAGTTTCAACTATTCCGCTGATAGGATGCCCGTCATGACGGAGCCGCGGTGGTTGGACGCACAGGAGATGCGTGCGTGGCGCGGGCTGATCGGCACGAACCGCCTGCTGTTCGAGCAGATCAACCGCGAGCTGTCCCGGCGGAGCGGCCTGTCCGCGGCGGACTACGAGGTCTTGGTCCAGCTCAGCGAGACGCCGGAGCGCCGGCTGCGGATGAGCGACCTCGCCGCCCAGTCGCTGTCCTCCAAGAGCCGGCTGTCACATCAGGTCAGCCGGCTCGAACGGCTCGGCTGGGTCCGGCGGGAGGAATGTCCCACGGACCGCCGCGGCGCCTTCGCCGCGCTGACGGACGAGGGGCTCGCCGTCCTGGAGGAGGCCGCCAAGGGTCACGTCGAGGATGTCCGCCGGCATCTGTTCGACCGGCTGAGCCCGGAGCAGATCCACGCACTCGGCGAGATCACCGCGACCCTGAACTCCTACCTCGAGACGGTCGTCGAGCGGGACTGACGCCCGGATCCGGGGGACCGTCGTCCCGAGGGCGCAGTCGTCCTACGGCACCGGTGTTCTGACGGCACCGTCAGGTACGAGCGCAGCGCTCGACCGCGTCCTGTCAGGCGGTCGGCTCCAGGAGGTGCTCACGCCGCGCCGCGTCCAGGAGCTGCCACCAGGACTGGACGTCCGGCCGACGGCGGAGCAGCGCCCGCCGCTCCCGTTCGGTCATCCCGCCCCAGACCCCGAACTCCACCCGGTTGTCGAGCGCGTCCGCCAGGCACTCGGTCCGCACCGGGCAACCGAGGCAAATGGTCTTCGCGCGGTTCTGCGCCGCGCCCTGGACGAACAGTGCATCCGGGTCCGTCGACCGGCAGGCGGCGCTAGCGGCCCACTCCGTCACCATCTGGTTCATCGTGTCCCCCCACCCTCGGTAACCGACGAACAACCACGGAGTGGTGCCCGTCACTGTGGACGGTAGGAAAGGGACAGACGGGGTGGCAGCGGCCGATCGGGTTGACTTCCCCTCCCCCGAACGGTTGATTCCTGCACCGACCCGCCCGATGTGATCTGGTTCACGCCCCGATGTCCGGGTTGATCGGGAGGGGTGCCCCGCTCGACGGGGCGACGTACCCTGAGCGCCGTGAAAAGTTCTCGGGACCATGCCCTGCTGTCCGACGTGGCCGCGCTGCTCGTGTGCGGGCTCGTGGCCGGGCTGGTGGTGGCCCTCACGATGCTCCCGCTGGTCTCCGCGACCGGGCTCGCGGCAAAGGCCGGCGCCGACTCGTTCGAGCACCTCCCGAGTGAGCTGAAGACCGAGCCGCTCCCGCTGCGGACCACCGTCACCGCGTCCGACGGCTCGCCGGTCACCACGTTCTACGGCGACGAGAACCGGGTCCATGTCCCGCTGAGTCGGATCCCGAAGGTGATGCAGGACGCCACCATCGCCGCCGAGGACGCGCGGTTCTACGAGCACCACGGCGTGGACCCCCGCGGCGTCGTCCGGGCACTCGTGCAGAACGCCCGCGGCAACACCCAGGGCGCGTCGACGCTCACCCAGCAGTACGTTCGACTGGTCCTGTTCTCCCAGGCGAAGACCGAGGAGGCGCGCCGGGCCGCGATCGCCCAGACCCCGGCCCGCAAGCTCCAGGAGATGCGGTACGCCATCGCGCTCGAGAAGAAGATCAGCAAGGCGGAGATCCTCGAGCGGTACCTGAACATCGCGTTCTACGGCAACAACGCGTACGGCGTGGGCGCCGCCGCACAGGCCTACTTCTCCACCACGGCCGACAAGCTCACCGCCACCCAGGCCGCGACGCTCGCCGGCATGGTGAAGAGCCCGACCACGTACGCCGCGAACCGCCGCGCGACGCTGGACCGCCGCAACTACGTGCTGCAGCGCATGGGCGACCTCGGCTTCCTCTCCCCCAGCGCCGTCACCAAGGCGAAGGCGTCCGTGCTCGCGATGAAGAAGCGCGACACCCCACGCCGGTGCCTGGCCAACGGCAGCCTGCCCGGCGGCGGCATCACCGCGAAGAACGGCTGGGGCTTCTACTGCGACTGGTTCCGGTCCTGGTGGCTCGAGCAGCCCCAGTTCGGCCGTACCGTCGAGGAGCGCCGCAACCTGCTGGAGACCGGCGGCTTCAAGGTGAAGCTCGCGCTCGACCCGGACGTCCAGGCCAAGGCGCAGGAGCAGGTCGAGAACGTGCACGACCGCGGCTCGAAGTGGGGCACCGCCGTCGTGCTGCTCGACCCGAAGACCGGCCGGGTCAAGGCGATGGCGATCAACCGGACGTTCAGCCAGCAGCGGAACCCGGGCAACAAGCCGTTCCCGAACTCGGTGTTCCCGTACCTCACCGGCAGCGCGCAGAACCCGACGCAGGTCGGCTACCACGCCGGCTCGACGTTCAAGATCTTCGCCCTGGTGGCCGCGCTGAAGAAGGGGATCCCCCTCGCGCAGACGATCCGGTCCCCCGGCGTGTACGTCTCGCACAAGCTCGCTCCCCCCGGTGAGAGCAGCTGCCGCGGCGGCGACGGGAACTACTACTACTGTCCCCGGAACTACGACGTGGGCGGCAAGCCGATCTCCGGCACCTTCAACATGTGGAACGGCTTCGGCGCCTCCATCAACACGTTCTTCGTCCCGCTCGCCGAGCGGGCGGGGCTGGACAACGTCATCAACGCGGCGACCTCCATGGGGATCCGGCTGTTCCCCGGCGCGCTCCAGGACCCGAACGGTGACGGCAAGGGCGACTACATCAACTCCGCCACCTACCTCAAGCAGAACGACATCCTGCCGTTCACGCTCGGCCAGGGTGCCGAGGTGTACCCGCTGTACGTGGCGAGCGCGTACGGGACCCTGGCGAACCGGGGCGTCCACTGCGCCCCGTCGCCGGTGCTGGAGATCCGCGACTCGAACAACAAGGTCGTGTCCACCGGCCAGCCCAAGTGCAAGCGGGTCCTGGACGCCGGGGTCGCCGACGCCGCCACCGACGCCGCGCGCTGTCCGGTCGGCGACCAGCCGCTCGGCGGCTCGTGCGGTGGACCCGGCGGGCCCACCGCCTCGTCGGTCGGCAGCATCATCGACCGGCCCGTCGCGGGCAAGACCGGCTCCACGCCGGGCAACTCCGCGGTGTGGTTCGCGGGCTTCACCCCGAACCTCGCCGGCGCCAGCGTCATCACGAACATGGACAAGCCCAGCGACGAGAACACCAACGGCAACGACGCCCGGAGCATCAACGAGGTGTTCGCCCGCACGATGATGGCCGGGCTCAAGACACTGCCCCGGGAGGACTTCGTCGCGCCGCCCGACCGGCTGGCGCGGGGCGTGTCGGCCCAGGTGCCCAGCGTGGCCGGCATGGACGTCGCGGGCGCGCAGGACAAGCTCCGCGGCGCCGGCTTCCAGCCGCAGGTGGAGACGATCCGGGAGAACTCCGGCTACGCCGCCGGCCTGGTGTCGCGGACCGACCCGTGGGGCGGCACGTACACCTCGAAGGGCAGCGTGGTGACCGTGTACGTCAGCAACGGCACATCGGCGCCGTCGCGGGACAACGGGGGCGGCAACAGCGGAGGCGGGACTCCGAGCCCGCCGGCCGGGGGCGTGACACCGGGTGGGCCGCCGAGTGGGAACGGCACGGGCAGGGGGGGCCGCGGCCCGGGTCGCTGGGGCTGACGGCCCCGGTCGCCGCACAGCGGGCCCGCGCACAGCGGGCCCGCGCACAGCGGGCCCGCGATCAGCCGGCGAGCTGGCGCTTCACCTCGGCGGCGACGCGGCCACCCTCGGCGCGGCCGGCCACCTTCGGCCGGAGCACCTTCATGACCTGACCCATCTGCCGCGGCTCGGTGGCCCCGGACTCGGCCACCGCCGCCCGGACGAGGGCCACGAGCTCGTCCTCGCCGAGCTGGACGGGCAGGTACGCGTCGAGGACCGCGCCCTCCGCGCGCTCCCGGTCGGCGAGTTCGGTACGCCGGGCATCGTCGAACGCCGTCGCGGCCTCGCGTCGCTTCTTCGCTTCCCGGCCGACCACGGCCAGCACCTCGTCGTCCGACAGCTCGCGCGCCGACCTGCCGGCGACCTCCTCGACCCCGACGGCGGCGAGCACCATCCGCAGCGTGGCGGTGGTGAGCTCGTCGCGAGCCTTCATCGCGGTGACGAGATCGGTTTTGAGACGGTCCTTCAATGCGGCCATGCGGGCGAAACTACCCTGTGGTCATGAGATGGCGTACCGCGTTGCCCCTGGCCGTACTCGCCGCTGGCACGGCGACCGTCGGGTACGCCGCGGGGGTGGAGCGGACCCACTGGACCCTGCGGCGATTCGACGTACCGGTGCTGGAGCCGGACGCCGAGCCGCTGCGGATCCTGCAGATCTCCGACCTGCACATGACACCCGGTCAGCGGTCGAAGCAGGAGTGGGTACGCGAGCTCGCCGCGCTCGACCCCGACTTCGTCGCGCTGACCGGCGACAACCTGGCGCATCCCGACGCGGTGCCGGCGGTCGTGCACGCGCTGCAGCCGCTGCTGGACCGTCCCGGCGCCACGGTGTTCGGCAGCAACGACTACTTCGGGCCGCGGCCGAAGAACCCGCTGAAGTACTTCGACCGAAACCACGAGAAGGTGCTCGGCGCCGATCTCCCGTGGCAGGACCTCCGCGACGTGCTGGTGGACTCCGGCTGGGCGGACCTGACCAATCGCCGGGCCACCGTCAAGGCCGGGGGGCGCACGATCGAACTGGCCGGTGTCGACGACCCCCACCTCGGGCTGGACGACTACCCGTCCGTCGCGGGGCCGCTGGACCCCGCCGCCGACCTGCACCTCGGGTTGACCCACTCGCCCGAGCCGCGGGTGCTGGACGGGTTCGCCGGGGACGGGTTCGACCTGGTCCTCGCGGGCCACACGCACGGCGGCCAGCTCCGGGTACCGTTCTACGGGGCGCTCGTCACGAACTGCGGCATCGAGCGCGGGAAGGCCCGGGGGCTGCACCGCTGGGCCGCCGGTACCTGGCTGCACGTGTCGGCGGGACTGGGCACGAGCCCGTACGCGCCGGTGCGGTTCGCGTGCCCGCCCGAGGCCTCGCTGCTGACCCTGGTGCCGAGGTCCTGAACCCCCGGCGCGGGGTGCCCCCGGCATCGGATAGACTCGCCGCTGCACCATCGGGGTGTGGCGCAGCTTGGTAGCGCGCTTCGTTCGGGACGAAGAGGCCGTGGGTTCAAATCCCGCCACCCCGACCAGCCGCAAGGCCCCGCTCCCACCAGGGAGCGGGGCCTTTTTGGTCCTACCGGGGTGACCACCGGACCCGATCGCGCGGCCGGACCGGCCGACTCAGCCCGCCCGCGGCGGCCGGGACAGCTGCGCGATCCGCCGCCCGGTCGCCCAGCCCGCGATCAGCGTCGCCAGCCTCTTCTCCCGCGTCTCCGCCCTCTTGGCGCTGAGCACCCACCAGCTCGCGCCCTGCCGGTACGCGGGAGGCCGGGCGGAGAAGAACTCCCCGCGGCGGCGTTCGCCCGGAACTCCTCCTCCGCGGCGGGGTCCAGCGCGGCGCTGTCCCGTTGTTCGCACGAGGAGATGCCGGAACGCTCCTGGGCCTCGAACGCCCGCCGTCCCGCCGCCGTGACGAGCCCCGCCTCCGTCAGTTCCGCCATCCGGGCGATGTCGACCGCGCTCCAGCTGCTCCGTGCCCGCCGCGGGGTGAACCGGATCCGGTGCCTCTCCGCGTCGATCCTCTGCCCACGCCGTCGATCCAGCCGACGCACAGGGCCTGGTCCACCGCCTCCGGCCAGGTCACGCTCGGCCGGCCGGACCCCTCTTGTGGAAGCCGACGGGCAGCTCGGTCGCGTCCGCACGGTGCGCCTCGAACCCGGCACGCAGGTCCCCGGGCGTGGCGAAGAAGACCACCGGCTCCCATGAGTGGAGGGTGGGTCTGTCCTGGCGATCCGGCGTCGGCGAGGCGCTGTACCGCGTCGGCGAGGCGGTGCGCCCGATCCCCCGGCATGATGCGTTCGTGACCGACAGCCCGCAGCCGCACTCCGTCCCGCGCTGGGAAGCCCGCTTCCGCGCCGCAAACCTGACCCTCCCCGAGTGGGCCAGGGACGCCCCCGACCGCGGCGTGTACACGTCCAACGCCTCGGGGGTCTGGGAGATCTACACCTGGGACCGGGCGAGCGACACCCACCGCCAGGTCACCGACCGCCCCAACGGGACCACGGACGCCACGATCGACCCGGCCGGCGAGTACGTGTGGTGGTTCGCCGACACCGACGGGGACGAGTTCGGGGTGTGGCGGCGGCAGCCGTTCGGCGGCGACCACGCCGACGCGGTGGACGCCCTGCCGGGTCTCGCGGCGGCGTACCCGGCGGGGTTGGAGCTCGGCCGCGAGGTGGTCGTCGTCGGGTGCTCGGGAGAGGGCGGCTCCACCGTCCACTCCGTCGACCCGCACGGCACCGCCACGCTCCTGTACGCCCACGCGGAGGACGCCGGGGTGGGCGCGCTCAGCGCCGACGAGACGTTCGTCGCGATCGGACACTCCGAGCACGGGGACTCGCTCCACCCGGACCTGCGGGTGATCCGGCGGGCCGACGGCACCACGGTGGCCGAGCTGTCCGACGGGCCGGGGCTCGGTGTCCACGCGGTCGACTTCTCGCCGATTCCCGGTGACAACCGGCTGCTGGTGGTGCACGAGCGGCGCGGCCGGCCCGAGCTGATGCTCTGGGATCCGGTCGCGGACAGCGTCGACGCGCTCGACATCCCGCTGGACGGCGACCTCGGCGGCGACTGGTACCCCGACGGCACCGCACTGCTGGTCGACTCCGAGCACCAGGCCCGCGTGACGCTGCACCGCCTCGACCTGGAGACCCGCGAACTGTCCCGGGTGGACACCCCGCCCGGCACGATCGACGACGCCGCCGCGCGGCCGGACGGCACCGTCGAGTTCCGGTGGTCGTCGGCCAGCTCGCCGGCCCAGGTCCGTACCGCCGGGGCACCCGCGCCGATGCTGGTTCCGCCCGGCCCGGCGGCGCCGCCGTCGGTCGCGGTGAACGACGCCTGGGTGGACGGTCCCGGCGGGGCCGTGCACGTGCTGTGGGCCGCGCCGCCGGAACACACCGGCGGGCCGCAGGCCACGATCTTCTACATCCACGGTGGACCGCACTGGTTGGACGCCGACGTGTTCATGGCGTCCCGGGCCGCGTGGCTCGATGCCGGGTACGCGGTGGTCCACGTGAACTACCGCGGCTCCACCGGCTACGGCAGTCGCTGGCGTGACGCGATCAACGGCCGTCCCGGGCTGACCGAGCTGGAGGACATCGCGGCCGTCCACGACTGGGCGGTGGCAGCGGAGATCGCCGACCCGGCCCGGTCGGTGCTCGCCGGCCGGTCCTGGGGCGGGTACCTCACCCTGCTCGGCCTCGGCACCCAGCCGGAGCGCTGGGCCGCCGGCGTCGCGGGCGTCCCGGTCGCGGACTACGTCGCGGCGTACGAGGACGAGATGGAGCCGCTGCAGGCGCTCGACCGCGTGCTGTTCGGGGGCGGCCCCGCGGAGGTCCCCGGCGCCTACGCCGAGGCGTCCCCGATCACCTACGCCGAGAAGGTACGTGCCCCCGTGCTGGTCACGGCGGGGCGCAACGACCCGCGCTGCCCGATCCGGCAGATCGACAACTACGTCTCCCGGCTGCGCGAACTGGACCACCCGGTCGAGGAGTACCGCTACGACGCGGGCCACGGCTCGATGGTGGTCGACGAGGTCGTCCGGGAGATGGCGGCCGAGCTGGAGTTCGTCACCCGGATCGTGCCGCCGGCCTGATCGTTACGGCCCCGTGCCATACATCGGCCCGGCGAGATGGGATCATGTGTCGCTGATGGAACGCTTCCGGCGACGCCGGACGAGACAGGAGTACTCGATGTTGCGTACGACCTCCCGCCGGACCGGGATCCTCGTGATCGCCGCGGCGCTGGCGCTCACCGCCACGGCCTGCGCGAAGAAGGACACCTCCGGCACGACGGCGAGCGGTGTCACGACCATCCAGCAGGGAAAGCTCACCACCTGCACGCACCTGCCGTACGCGCCGTTCCAGTCCAGGGACGCCAGCGGCAAGGTCGTCGGCTTCGACGTCGACCTGCTGGACCTCGTCGCGAAGAAGCTCGGCGTCCAGCAGACCATCGTGGACACCCCCTTCGAGGGCATCAAGTCCGGCCAGGACCTCAAGAACGGCAAGTGCGACATCGCCGCCGCCGGCATGACGATCACCCCGGAGCGGCAGCAGGTCATCGACTTCTCCGACCCGTACTTCGACGCCACCCAGGCTCTGCTGGTGAAGAAGGGCGCGCCGTACAAGTCCCTCGCGGATCTCAGGGGCAAGCGGATCGGCGCGCAGGCCGCGACGACCGGCCTCGAGTACGCGAAGAAGAACGCGGCGGCGAACGGGTACGAGATCGTCGAGTACAAGGACCTCGCCACCGAGCAGCAGGCGCTCGCGACCGGCCAGATCGTCGGCGCCGTCAACGACCTTCCGGTGTGGACGGAGTACCTCAAGGAGAACCCCGGCAAGTTCGAGGTCGCCGCGCAGTTCGACACCGGCGAGCAGTACGGGTTGGGCCTCAAGAAGGGCGGCAACCCCGAGCTGCTGAAGGCTGTGAACGAGGCGCTCGCCGAGGCCAAGGCCGACGGTTCGTACGACAAGATCTACGCCAGGTGGATCGGCACCGCGCCCGCCAAGTAGACCGTCTGACCTTGCCGCGCAGGGCCGTCACGACGGCCTTGCGCGGCGGACCAGGAGCAAGTCCATGGCGAGCCTCCGGCGCCGCACGCGGCAACGCCTCATCCTGTGGGTCCAGTACGCCGTCTTCGTCGGCATCGTGGCCCTTGTCGCCTTCACGGCGGACTGGGGGACGCTCCGCGAGAGCTTCTTCCGACTCGACATCGCGCGGGACATGTTCCCCGAGGTCATCACCGTCAACCTCCGGAACACGGTGCTGTACACCCTCCTCGCCTTCGTGTTCGGGCTGGTCCTCGGCCTGATCCTCGCGCTGATGCGGCTGTCCAAGGTCGCCCCGTACCGCTGGGTCGCCACCGCGTACATCGAGCTCTTCCGCGGCCTGCCCGCCCTGCTCGTGCTGTTCGCCGTGGGCTACGGGATTCCGACCGCCTTCCCGAACCGCGAGATCCCCGGCGGCGTGTACGGGAGCGTCGCCCTGGGCCTGGGGCTGACCGCGGCCGCCTACATGTCCGAGACGATCCGCGCGGGCATCCAGGCGGTGCCACGCGGCCAGATGGAGGCGGCGCGCACGCTCGGCATGTCGCCGGCGCGCGCGATGCGGACGATCGTGCTGCCGCAGGCGTTCCGGATCGTCATCCCGCCGCTGACCAACGAGATCATCCTGCTGACGAAGGACTCCTCGCTGGTGTTCGTCCTCGGCGTGACGGCCAGCCAGATCGAGCTGACCAAGTTCGGCACCGACACGCTCAACGCCCGCGTCAACTCGACGCCGATCCTCGTCGCCGGCCTCTGCTACCTGATCATCACGCTGCCGCTGTCCCAGCTCGTCCGGCGGCTCGAGATCCGCTACAACAAGGCGAGGTGAGCGGCGTGACCCATCCCGCCATCCAGATCCAGGATCTGCACAAGTCGTTCGGCCCTGTCGAGGTGCTCAAGGGCATCGACTTCGAGGTGCAGCCCGGCGAGGTCGTGTGCGTGGTCGGCCCGTCCGGCTCCGGCAAGTCCACCCTGCTCCGCTGCGTGAACCTGCTCGAGGAGCCCACCCGCGGCCAGGTCTTCGTCCACGGCGTCGAGGTCACCGATCCCGATGTGGACATCGACGCGGTACGCCGCCGCATCGGCATGGTGTTCCAGCAGTTCAACCTGTTCCCGCACCTGACGGTGCTGGCCAACCTCACGATCGCGCAGCGCGGCGTCCTCAAGCGATCACGGTCGGAGGCCGACCGGGTGGCCCGGGAGAACCTCGACCGGGTCGGTCTCGCCGACCGCGCGGAGGCGTACCCCGCGCAGCTGTCCGGCGGTCAGCAGCAGCGGGTGGCGATCGCCCGGTCCCTGTCGATGGGGCCGGAGCTGATGCTGTTCGACGAGCCGACGTCCGCGCTCGACCCCGAGCTGGTGGGCGACGTGCTGGCCGTGATGCGCAAGCTCGCGCACGACGGCATGACGATGATGGTCGTGACGCACGAGATGTCGTTCGCCCGCGAGGTGGCCGACCGGGTCGTCTTCATGGACGGCGGGATCGTGGTCGAGCAGGGCCCGCCCGCGGAGGTGCTGACGGCGCCGAAACACGAGCGGACGAGGTCGTTCCTGGCCCGCCTGCTCGACCCGGCCGCGGCGGTGGACGAGCCGTAGCCCGGACCGGTGATCGAGGTCGTGTCCTTCGCCGGTCGCCCGGACCACGACGGCTTCGTGGCGCACCTGCGCGCGCTGCCGTGCCTCCTGCACCCCGGACCACGCGGCACGCCGCCGGACGCCCGGAGCCGGGCCGCGCTCGGTGCGCGCCCGGTTCTGAGCACGTTCTTCTGGAGCGCGAGCGCCCGGAGGTACGCACCGCGGGGCCGGTAGGCCGCTCCCGGGGGCCGCTCCCGTGGTGCCGCCGGGGTGACGCCGCGCGCCTATGCCGACGTGCCGCGGCACAGCGTCGGCACGCCACGTCGACGAGGCGACCGCACGGGAATGCACGGCCTACCCCCGGGCATGATCGTCCGGCTCCGGTCCGCGGTGTCCGTCGAGGAGGTCCGGGCCACCGACGCCCGGCGTGCCCCGGGGTACCGCGCGGTCCCGGGGCTGCGGCAGAAGTACCACCTCAGCCGTCCCACCGGGGAGCACGGCGGGCCGCGGGTGACCGCCGGACGGCTGGCCTCCCAGCGGCTCACCGGCGAGCACGGCGCGCCGCGGGTGACCGCCGGACGGCTGGCCTCCCAGCGGCTCACCGGCCCGCCCGCCGGCGACCCGGAGGAGGTCGTGCGGCGGCTGCTCGCGGTGCAGGCGCGGGACCTCCGCGGTGCGCCTGGGCATCTGCAGCCGCTGCGACGACACGCCGGTGTCACCCATGATCAACGCGGGGTCGGGGCTCAGCTCTCGGACAGCTCCACGGCGATCAGCTCGGCGATCTGCGCGGTGTTCAGCGCGGCGCCCTTGCGCAGGTTGTCCCCGCAGAGGAACAGGTCCAGCGCCTTGGGGTCGTCCAGCGCCACCCGCACGCGGCCGACCCACGTCGGGTCGGTGCCCACCGCCGCAGCGGGCGTCGGGAACTCGTGCACCGCCGGGTCGTCCACCAGCACGACGCCGGGGGCGTTGCGCAGCAGCTCCTGCGCGTCCGCCTGGTTCACCTCGGCGTCGAACTCGGCGTGCACCGCGAGCGAGTGCGTGGTCACGACCGGAACCCGGACGCACGTGGCCGACACCTTGAGGGCCGGCAGGCCGAGGATCTTCCGCGACTCGTTGCGGACCTTCAGCTCCTCGCTGGACCAGCCGCCCTCCTTCAGCGAACCGGCCCACGGCACCACGTTCAGCGCCAGCGGCGCCGGGAACGGCCCGAGGTCGTCGCCGATCATCTGCCGCACGTCACCGGGGCGACTGCCGAGCTCACGGTTGCCGGCGACCTTCGCGAGCTGGTCGTGCAGCGTGTCGATGCCGCTCTGGCCGGCGCCGGACGCGGCCTGGTACGAGGCGACGGTGAGCTTGGTCAGCCCGTACCGCTCGTGGAGGGCGCCGAGGGCGACGATCATCGACAGCGTCGTGCAGTTCGGGTTCGCGATGATCCCGCGGGGACGGCGGCGGGCCGCGGCGGGGTTGACCTCGGGCACGACCAGCGGCACGTCGTCGTCCATCCGGAACGCGCCGGAGTTGTCGACCGCCACCGCACCGTGCTCGGCCGCGATCGGTGCCCACTCGGCGGAGACCTCGTCCGGCACGTCGAACATGGCCACGTCGACGCCGTCGAAGACGCTCGGCTCCAGCAGCTGGACCTCGACCTGCTCGCCGCGGACGGTCAGCTTCTTGCCGGCCGAACGACGGGAGGCGACCAGCCGGATCTCGCCCCAGACGTCCTCGCGCTCGGAGAGCAGCTGGAGCATGACCGTGCCCACGGCACCCGTCGCCCCGACGACCGCCAGGGTGGGCTTGCGGCTCATCGGCCGGTACCTCCGTACACGGTGGCCTCCTCGGACCCGCCCAGCTCGAACGCCTCGTGCACGGCGCGGACCGCCGTGTCGAGGTCGGTGTCCCGGCACACGACCGAGATGCGGATCTCGGACGTGGAGATGATCTCGACGTTCACGCCGGCCTTGGCGACCGCGGTGAAGAAGGCGGCCGACACCCCGGGGTGCGACCGCATCCCCGCGCCGATCAGCGACACCTTGCCGATGTGGTCGTCGTACACCAGCCGCTCGAAGCCGACCCGCTCCCGGACCTTCTCCAGCGCGGCCATCGCGGCGGGGCCGTCGTCCCGCGGCAGCGTGAACGAGACATCCGTGCGCGAGGTCGCCGCGACCGACACGTTCTGCACGATCATGTCGATGTTGATCTCGGCGTCCGCGATCGTCTGGAAGATTGCCGCCGCCTCACCGGGCTCGTCCGGCACGCCGACGACGGTGATCTTCGCTTCGCTCCGGTCGTGCGCGACGCCGGAGATGATCGCCTGCTCCACGGGAAGGTCCTCCATCGATCCGGACACCAGCGTGCCGGGCTTGTCCGAGTACGACGAGCGCACATGGATCGGGATGCCATAGCGCCGCGCGTACTCGACCGAGCGCAGGTGCAGCACCTTCGCGCCGCACGCCGCCATCTCGAGCATCTCCTCGTAGGTGATGCGGTCGAGCCGCGCCGCGGTGGGCACGATCCGCGGGTCGGCGCTGTAGATCCCGTCGACGTCGGTGTAGATCTCGCAGACGTCGGCGTTCAGGGCCGCGGCGAGGGCCACGGCCGTGGTGTCCGACCCGCCCCGGCCCAGCGTGGTGATGTCCTTGGTGTCCTGGGAGACGCCCTGGAACCCGGCCACGATCGCGATGGAGCCCTCGGCGAGGGCCTTGCTGATGCGCCCCGGGGTGACGTCGATGATCTTCGCCTTGCCGTGGCTCGACGTGGTCAGCACGCCCGCCTGCGAACCCGTGAACGACCGGGCCTCCAGGCCCTGCGAGTGGATCGCCATGGCGAGCAGCGCCATCGAGATCCGCTCACCGGCGGTCAGCAGCATGTCCAGCTCACGGCCCGGGGGCAGCGGGGCCACCTGGCTCGCCAGGTCGAGCAGCTCATCGGTCGTGTCGCCCATGGCCGAGACCACGACCACGACGTCGTTGCCGGCCTTCTTGGTCGCGACGATGCGCTCCGCGACCCGCTTGATGCGCTCGGCGTCGGCGACCGAGGAGCCGCCGTACTTCTGTACGACGAGTCCCACGGTGCTCCTCCCGAAAGTCATTTCTCCCCGCCAGGGTACCGGCGCCCCGGTAGGTGTTCACCGGCGCGGCGGTCGCGAATCGTGCGTCCCACGCTCCGGGACGGCAGCGCGGTCCCCCGCCGGGCCGCCGACGGCAGGACCGGCACCGCCCCGCGGGCGGTCGACCTCGGCCTGGGCGCACCGGTGACACCGGCCTACCGTTGCGTCCGTGAACCCGGAACAGCCCCCGTCGAGCCTGTCCCCGCTGCTGGCGTCCCGGCGGAGCCCGTGGTCGTTCGACACGGACGCCGAGGTGGGCGACCGTGCCCTCGCGGCCGTGCTGGAGGCGGCCCGGTGGTCGGCGTCGAGCGGGAACACCCAGCCGTGGCGGTTCCTCGTGGGCCGCCGGGGCGACGCCGTGTTCGAGAAGATCTACGGCACCCTCCGCCCCCGGAACCGCACCTGGGCGGGCGGCGCCGGGGTCCTGCTGCTCACCGTGTACGACCTGGGCGGCGACCGCCCGCTGCGGCACGCCCAGTACGACGTGGGCCAGGCGGTGGCGCACCTGTCGATCCAGGCGGGGCACGAGGGGCTGGTCGTCCACCAGATGGCCGGGTTCGACCCGGACGCGGCCCGGGAGGCGTTCGGGATCCCGGCGGGCTTCGTCCCGTGCACCGTGGTGGCGCTCGGCCACCTCGGTGATCCCGGCTCGCTCCCGGAGGACCTGGCGGCCCGGCAGGCGAGGCCCCGGACGCGCCGTCCGCTCGCCGAGACCGCGTTCACCGAGTGGGGCGTACCGCTCGACCTGGACCGGCCGCCCGGGTGAACCCGTCGGTGGCCTACCGGGTCCGGAGGCCACCGACGGCGACGTGCACGAACGCCCCGGCCACCTGTTCGGCCGACGTCACGGGCTCCAGGTAGCCGTTCACCGGCGCGATCAGGGCCTTCAGCGCGGCGGTGTCCGGGTGCGCCCCGAACACGACGATCGCGAGCTCCACCGGACGCCTCGGGTCGACCGCGGCCCGGAGCCGGCCCGCCACCGTCCGGACGCCGGTCGCGTCGGGGTCGTCCTGGTCGTGTCCGTCGGTGAAGAACAGCACCTGGTTCGGCATGCCCGGGCGATACGTGGCCTGGGCGGCGCGGTACGCGTCCAGGATCGTGTCGTACAGCGCCGTGCCGGAGTCGAGGGAGTTCAGGCGGCCGACCGCCGCGGCCAGGTTCCTGCGGTGCGCGCGGCTCAGCGCCGCCGACGGCAGGTCGACGCGATAGTCGTACGGCGGGTTCAGCTCGACCCCGAAGGACCACAGCCCCAGCCGGGAGTCGCCCGGGAGCAGCGCACCCACCGACAGCACCCCCGCGCGCACCAGCGCGATCAACGGCGTCCTGGACCCGGGCGCGGGGTCGCCCATCGAGCCGGACACGTCCACGACCAGCAGAAGGTTCGCCCGACGCTCCTCCGGATAGAACGTCGACATGATGTGGTCCGCGTGGTGCGGGGCGATCACCCCGAACGACGCGGGGGCGAGCCGCGGCAGGTCCGCACCTGCGGCGTCCGGGGGTGGGCTGCCGTCCGGCCGGCGGAGCTGCGCGCGCGCCAGCAGGGGCGTGGCGTCCGCACCGGTCAGCGCCATCAGCACCCGGTACAGCGCGGCGCGGCGCGCGGGGCTCCCGGCGGCCGCCGCCGTGGGGAACCAGGTGAAGCGCATCAGCGCGGTGCGGTCGCTGCCGGCGAGCACCGCCGCGTCCGTCGCGGCAGCCAGGGCGGGCAGCAGCGCGTACTCCGGGACGAGGCCGACCTCGCCCCGGCGACCGGGCAGGGCTGGCGCCCGCCCGGCGACGATCCGGGTCCGCCGGACGGTGTTCACCATCGCCATCGACGAGGCGTCCATGCCGCTGCGGAGCCAGACCGCCTCGCCGAGCGCCCCGGCCGCGACAAGGCCGTCGCCCGAGCCCGCCGGGCTCCGGACCACGAGCCGCAGCCCCGTACCGCTGCCGAGCAGCGAACTGAGCGCGAGCCAGGAACCCCCGGACCGGGTGATCCGGGCCGCCGACGCGCGGTCGGTGACCACGTAGACAGGGCTGGTGGCCACCACCGTGCCGGAGCCCGCCTGCCCGGGCGCCGCCAGCACGCCGGGTCCCACGTAGGCGACCCAGGCACTGTCGTCCGGGATCCAGACATCGGTCCGCAGCGCCCCGAGCCGCCGGGCCGCCGGGCGGCCGTCGAGCGACGTGACGCGCAGGGTCACGCAGTCGGGGCCGCGGGCGAGCGCGGGGGCCAGGCCGTGGAGCACCGGGGCGAACGACGACGCGGCGGTGACCCTGAGGGCGGTGGTGGTCGAGCAGGCCGCCCGGGCCCTCGGCGGCGGGGCTTCGCCCTGGCCGAGTGCGCGCGGGAGGGCGGTCGCCACCGTGGACGCCACGACGATGCCGGCGACGGCCCCCGCGACCCCCCAGAACAGGGTGTGTCCCCGGCTGCTGTGTCGTCCCACCTGGGCCGCCCCTCCGGCCTCGGAACGCGGCGCGGATCCCTGCGCCGGACTCCAGCCTCGGTTGTTGCGGAACCCCTCACCGCGAGCATGACACCGTGTACTCGGTCATACGACGTGCGGGTGCAATGTCGGTGACAATTGCGGCATCGGGGCATGAACGCCGGGTGGCCTTCCGACGTTGGGTGGAGCCCTCATCACCTTGAGTCATTTTGTGGCCCCGTCGCGGGGAGTCGACAGGCGTCCACATCGCGGGACACCCGGCCGGGCGACTTTCCCCCAGCGCCGTTCGGCGCCTACCCTGGCCTCCGTGCGGATGGCGCTCCTTCTTCGCTGCCGCGGCGAGGCCCTCTCCTAGAGGCCGGCTTCCTCGCCGCGGAGTTCTGTGCTGCCGCCGGTCGTCGCGCCGCCGAGACCCGCGGCACCGCCCTTCCGAGGAGCCCACGTCATGCCCGTACCGCAGAAGCCCTCCCCCATGCCGTTCCACCGGTATGAGCCGTTCACCCCGATCCCGCTGCCCGACCGCACGTGGCCGGCCAAGGTCATCACCGAGGCACCCCTGTGGTCTGCGGTCGACCTCCGGGACGGCAACCAGGCCCTGATCGACCCGATGACCCCGGTCCGCAAGCGGCGCATGTTCGAGCTGCTGTGCCAGATGGGCTACAAGGAGATCGAGGTCGGCTTCCCGTCGGCCAGCCAGACGGACTTCGACTTCGTCCGCGAGATCATCGAGAGCGACCTCATCCCGGACGACGTGACGATCCAGGTCCTGACCCAGTCCCGCGACCACCTCATCGAGCGCACGTTCGAGGCGATCCGCGGGTCCAAGCAGGCGATCGTCCACCTGTACAACTCGACGTCCGCGCTGCAGCGGCGGGTCGTCTTCGGCCTCGAGCGCGAGGGCATCACCGACATCGCCGTCCAGGGCGCGAAGCTGGTCCGCAAGCTCGCCGATACGGTGCCGGACACGCACGTCCGGTTCGAGTACTCGCCGGAGTCCTTCACCGGCACCGAGCTCGAGTACGCGGTCGACGTCTGCAACGCGGTCAACGACATCTTCGAGCCGAGCGCCGACCGGCCCGTGATCGTGAACCTGCCCGCCACGGTGGAGATGGCGACGCCCAACGTGTACGCCGACCAGATCGAGTGGATGAGCCGGCACCTGGCGTACCGCGAGAACGTCGTCCTCAGCCTGCACCCGCACAACGACCGCGGTACCGCCGTCGCCGCGGCCGAGCTGGGCTACCTGGCCGGCGCGGACCGCATCGAGGGCTGCCTGTTCGGCAACGGCGAGCGCACCGGCAACGTGTGCCTGGTGACCCTGGGCATGAACCTGTTCAGCCAGGGCATCGACCCGGAGATCGACTTCTCCGACATCGACGACATCCGCCGCACCGTCGAGTACTGCAACCAGCTCCCGGTCGGCGAGCGGCACCCGTACGGCGGCGACCTGGTGTACACCGCGTTCTCCGGTTCGCACCAGGACGCGATCAAGAAGGGCTTCGAGTTCATGGAGCGGGACGCCGCCGAGGCGGGTACCGACGTGGACTCCTTCCGCTGGGCCGTGCCATACCTGCCGATCGACCCGAAGGACGTCGGCCGCAGCTACGAGGCCGTGATCCGGGTGAACTCGCAGTCCGGCAAGGGCGGCGTCGCGTACATCATGAAGTCCGAGCATCAGCTCGACCTCCCGCGCCGGCTGCAGATCGAGTTCAGCCAGGTCGTGCAGAAGCACACCGACGCCGAGGGCGGCGAGGTGTCGCCGGAGCAGATCTGGGCGATCTTCCGCGACGAGTACCTGCCGAATCCGGCGGCGCCGTGGGGACGTCTGGCCCTGCGCAGCCACCAGACCTCGTCGGGCGAGGGCGAGCGGGACCACCTCGAGGTTGGCGCGGTGCTGGACGGCACCGACGTCCAGCTGACCGGTAACGCGAACGGCCCCATCGCCGCCTTCGTCGATGCGCTCTCCGCCGTGGGCGTCGACGTCCGGGTGCTCGACTACGCCGAGCACGCCCTGTCCGCGGGCGGCGACGCCAAGGCAGCGGCGTACCTGGAGTGCGCGGTCGGTGACCGCGTCCTGTGGGGCGTCGGCGTCGACCCGAACATCGTCACCGCATCGCTGAAGGCGGTCGTGAGTGCGGTCAACCGGGCCCAGCGCTGACCGCGGCGTGACCTGTACCGGGCTCCTCGCCGGGCACGAG
>JAVEDU010000056.1 GCA_030840805.1 Actinomycetota bacterium | reverse complement strand
CCCCCGGCCCGGTTCAGGACGACGGGGTGGCGATGTACTTGTACTCGAGGAACTCGTCGATCCCGACCCGGCCGCCCTCGCGGCCGAGCCCGGACTGCTTGACCCCGCCGAACGGGGCCGCCGGGTTGGAGACGAGGCCGGTGTTCAGGCCGACCATGCCGACCTCGAGCCGCTCCGCCACCGACAGCGCCCGGCTCAGGTTCTCGGTGAACACGTACCCGACCAGACCCCACTCGGTGTCGTTCGCGGCCCGGACGA
This sequence comes from Actinomycetota bacterium, assembly GCA_030840805.1. GTDB lineage: Bacteria > Actinomycetota > Actinomycetes > Mycobacteriales > HKI-0501 > JAVEDU01. The sequence continues at coordinate 31,472 of JAVEDU010000056.1, read as the reverse complement.
CCTCGTCCTCGTCGGTGAAGCTCACGATCGGGGCCACCGGGCCGAAGATCTCCGCCCGCATCAGCTCGCTGTCCCGGCTGACCCCGGTCAGCACGGTGGGGGCGAAGAAGTAGCCGGGCCGGTCGAGTGCCGAGCCACCGGTGACGGTGTGGGCGCCGCGGGACAGCGCGTCGGCGACGAGCGCCGACACCTTCCCCCGGGCCGCGTCGTCGATCAGCGGTCCCACGGTCACGTCCGGCTCGGTGCCGGGGCCGACCACCAGCGCCGCCATCCGCTCGGCCAGCCGGTGCCCGAACTCCTCCGCCAGGCTCTCGTGCACGAAGATCCGGTTGGCCGCGGTGCACGCCTCGCCCATGTTCCGCATCTTGGCGGCCATCGCGCCGTCCACCGCCTTGTCCAGGTCGGCGTCGGCGAACACCAGGAACGGCGCGTTGCCGCCGAGCTCCATCGACGCCTTGACCACGGCCTCCGCCGCCTGGGCGAGCAGCAGCCGCCCCACCTGGGTCGATCCCGTGAACGACACCTTGCGGATCTGCCCGCTCCGCAACAGGGGCTCCACCAGGGGCCCGGGATCACTGGTCGGCAGCACCGACAGAACGCCCGCGGGCAACCCCGCCTCGTGCAGGATCTCCGCCAGGGCGAGGCTGGACAGCGGGGTCTGCGGCGCGGGTTTGAGGACCATCGTGCAGCCCGCCGCGATGGCCGGCGCGATCTTCCGCGCGCCCATCGCCAGCGGGAAGTTCCACGGCGTGATCAGGAGGCTCGGCCCGACCGGCTGGCGCATCACCAGCAACCGGCTGCGGCCGTCCGGTGACACCGCAAACCCGCCGTCGATGCGTACCGCCTCCTCGGAGAACCAGCGCAGGAACTCCGCGGCGTAGTCGACCTCGCCGCGGGCCTCGGCGAGCGGCTTGCCCATCTCCAGCGTCATCAGGAGCGCGAGGTCCTCGCTCCGGGCCAGCACGATCTCGTACGCGCGCCGGAGGATCTCACTGCGCTGCCGGGGCGCCGTCGCGGCCCAGGCCTGCTGCGCGCCGACCGCGGCGTCGAGGGCGCGCCGGCCGTCCCGCGTACCGGCGTCTGCCACCTCGCAGAGCGCCTCGCCGGTCGCCGGGTCGTAGACCGGGAACGATCCGCCGGCCGCCGGGTCGACCCAGGCGCCACCGATGAACAGCGACTTCCCGACGGCGGCGACACAGGCCGCCGTGGTGGGCTCAGGCATCGAGGGCCTCCGCGATCGTGGTGACGATGCCGTCGATCTCGTGCTCCTCCACCGTGAACGGCGGGGAGATCTGCAGGGTCGCGTTCGTGATCACCCGCATCACGTACCCCCGGTCGAAGCACAGCCGGGCGACCTTGTCCGCGACCTCGGCATCCCGCACCTGGATACCGGCGAGCAGGCCGACGCCGGCGCGGACGTCGGTGACCAGCGGGTGGTCCGCGAGCGGCGCGACGGCGGCCGCGAGGTGGCGCCCGAGGGAGGCCACCCGGTCGACGAGTCCCTCGCGTTCGAGGATGTCGAGGTTCGCGTGCGCGGCGACGCACGCGGTCGCGTGCCCGGCATAGGTGAGCCCCTGGCGGAAGAGCAGCGGGCTGTCGTCCGCCCAGAACGGCGCGGCGACCCGGGGGCTGACCGCGACCGCGCCCAGCGGCAGGTAGCCCGAGGTGATGCCCTTGGCCATGACGATGAGGTCGGGCTCCAGGCCGAACAGTCCGGTGGCGAACATGGCGCCGGTCCGGCCGAACCCGGTGATGACCTCGTCCACGACGAACAGGACGTCGTGCGCCCGGCACAGCCGCTGGACCTCGGCGAGGTAACCCGGGGCCGGGGGGATCACGCCGCCGGTGCCCAGCACGGGCTCACAGAAGAAGGCCGCGATCCGGCTCCCCTCGGCCTCGAACAGCGCGGCCAGCGCGGCGGTGTCGTGGGTGGGGACGGTCATCGTCTCCGGGATGAGCCGGCCGAGGCCCTCTCGGTTGAACTCGAGCCCGGTGATGCTGGTGCCGAAGGCGTGCAGGCCGTGGTAGGCGAGATCCCGCGACACGACGGCCTTCTTGTCCGGCCGGCCGACGGCCGACCAGTACCGCCGGGCCAGCTTGGCCGCGACGTCGATCCCGTCGCTCCCGCCGCTGGTGAGGAAGATCTTCGCGCCGTCGATCGGCACCAGGTCCGCGAGCCGTTCGGCGAGCGCCAGGGTCGGCGTCGTGGTGTAGCTGCCGAACGACGAGTAGGACTCCAGCTTCCTGATCTGGGCGGCCACGGCATCGGCGATCTCGGCCCGGCCGTGCCCGACGTTCGCGTACCAGAGGCTGGCGGGGACGTCGAGGTACCGGTTCCCGTCGGTGTCCCAGAGGTAGCAGCCCTCACCGCGGTCGAAGACGACCTGACGCCGCTTGACCGTGGGCATGTGAGCCTGGCAGTGCCAGAAGCTCGTCTCCTGCGTCGTCTGCGTCACTCCGGCGACCTTCCTCTGTGGACCCGGCTGCCTCCGGTGGCGTGGAGCCGGATACGCGTCATGTACGATTGTTGACAATCATACATACGCGACGCCCCCGAGTCCCGATCCGGCGGGCGTCGCCCGCACGAGGAGTACACCGATGGGCCAGCCGCTCGAGGTCGTGGTGGTCGGTGGTGCGGCCACGGTGCCGCTGCCACCCCTCGACGGCGTGGCCCGGCTGGCCCGGGTGACCGTCGTGGACGGTGCCGCGGAGAGCTGGCCGCCGCTGCACGAGGCGGAGGTCGGGTTCCTGTGGGACTTCCGGTTCGACGATGCCGCCCGGCTGTTCGCGGCGGCCCCGAAGCTCCGCTGGCTGCACGTGGCCGCGGTCGGGGTGGACCGCGTCCTGACGCCGGAGGTGGTGGCCGGCGACGTGCTGGTGACGAACTCCCGCGGCGTGTTCGATCGGGCGATCGCCGAGTACGTCCTGGGCCTGCTGCTCGCGCACGTCAAGGGCCTGCGGGACACCTACGAGCTCCAGCAGCAGCGGGTCTGGCTGCACCGCACCTCGCGGTCGCTGTCCGGCCGCCGGGTCGCGGTGGTCGGCACCGGCTCGATCGGCCGGAGCATCGCCCGGCTGCTCACCGCCGTGGGGGTGCGGGTCGAGCTCGTCGGGACCCGCCGACGGGTCGACCCGGACCTCGGACCGGTGCACTCGTCGGAGGACCTCCGCCGGGTGGCAGCCGAGTGCGACGCGCTGGTCCTCGCCGCGCCGGCCACCGACCGCACCCGCGGTATGGCCGGCCGGCAGGTCCTGGCGGCGCTGGGTCCGGACGGCTACCTCGTCAACATCGGCCGCGGATCGCTGGTGGTCGAATCCGACCTGGTGGACGCCCTCGCGTCGGGGGCGCTGGGCGGGGCGGCGCTCGACGTCTTCGAGGTGGAGCCACTGCCGCCGGACTCACCGCTGTGGGGCATGCCGAACGTCGTGGTCTCCCCGCACATGTCGGCCGACGCCGACGGTTTCGCCGAGGACCTGCTGGCCGTCTTCACCGGCAACCTTCGGCGGTGGATCGACGGGGATCCGCTCGACAACGTCGTCGACAAGAAGCTCGGATACGTGCCCTCGGGTGGCCGCGCATCCCCCTCGGCCGGCGAAGCCGCCGCGGCGCGCCGCCAGGACGGGCGAGCTACAGTGACGAGCTCGTGGTCGACTGTCGACGATCCCCGTAAGATGCCGTCCCCGGCCGGAGAGGATTCACCGTGAACGCCGGACTCGACGTCTTGCGGCCCGTGGACCGGCAGGCGACCCCCTCGCTCATCGCCGACCAGCTCCGCGACCTCATCACCGACGGAACCTTCGGCGCCGGCATGCAGATCCGGGAGCACCCCATCGCCGAGCGGCTCGGGGTGAGCCGTGGCCCGGTCCGGGAGGCGCTCGCCCGGCTCACCCAGGAGGGACTGCTCGTCGCCAAGCGCAACCGCGGGGTCTTCGTCATCAGTCTGGGCCCCGAGGACATCGCCGACATCTACCGCGCCCGGCGGCCGATCGAGGAGCAGGCGGCCACCGACCTGGGCCGGTCGAAGGACGAGGTCGTGTTCGCCCGGCTGGGGCTGCTCGTGGAGGAGATGCGGGCCGCCGAGCGTTCCCGGAACTGGCGCGGGGTCGTCGACGCCGATCTCGGATTCCACCAGGCCATCGTCGCGGCCTCGGGGAGCCCGCGCCTGACGCGGATGTTCGACACGTTGCTGGTCGAGTCGCGGATGTGCATCAGCGCGCTGGAGCAGTCCTACTCCGAGCTCGGCCGGCTGACCCGGGAGCACGAGGAGCTGCTGGCGGCGATCAGATCCGGGCCGGCGCGGGTGATCGGCAAGGCGGTGCGGGTCCATCTGGAACGCGCGGTGCTCGACCTCACCCAGGCCGGGGCTCGCCGGCTCCCGGAGGGCTGAGCGGGCGCCTGGTCCGCGGCGCACGTGGCAGCCCGGCGCACGCCCGCACGTGCGCACCCTCGCCGCGGTCCCGATCCCCGGCTTCCCGGCCGCCGTGACGATCGCCGACCGCTCTCCTCACGAGATGGAGCCTCCGAGAGGCCCGGATCGGGACGACGGCGTCAGACCGCGAACGAGGGCCAGGGCCGGCGCCGCACCCGGTACGGCAGCCACCACGCCAGGTCGCCGGCCCGTCCGGCGGGACTCTCACCGACGAACTCGTCCAGGATCGGTCCGGGTACGGCATCGGCGCGGCGGCCCACCGCCGGTTGCCTGATGGCCCGCCGGTAGGCGGGGTCGTAGACGGCGTGCTCGCCACCGGGGTCGTCGCCGACGGCGCCCTGGAAGGGCCCCGGCCCGGCCCGGGGTGCGCCCGGTAGAAGCGACGGAGTCCTGATGCCCTGCTCGATCACCGTCTGGAGATCGGGGTCAGGTGCGGTGCGGACCCGCTCGTCGGGGCCGTGACACCGACGGGGCCGCTCCGACCGGTCCAACGGTGGTCCGAAACGACGCGGGCCACCGGCGAATTCGACGGGTCGATTAGCCACAAACGCCCAGGGCGTGCTCGTCATCGGGTTGGCACCCGCGGTCACCAGCGGCGGCACCTGACCCCAGCGGGACCGCTGAGGTTCGACTGAGCTTCGACGACCTCGGGACAGGAACCGGGGAGCCGGGACCCCCGCGAGGAGAGCCTCGGAGGCCCGCGCGAATTGCTGAACGCTCGGGCTGCGCTGCTCGGTGATCTTCGCTGCCGCAGGGTGCAGCCGGCCATCGCCTCGCCGCGCCGGACGCGCATCCTCGACGCGCTGCCGGCGGCGTCCAGCGTTGCCGCCGCGTGCGCCGGGACGCGCGCGGCGGCGGAGTCGCGGCGCTTCTGCTCGGCCGGCGCTTGCAAGGCTCCGGCAGCGTGGCCGGTCCACCCCGTCCGCCGGTGCCGCGCCATCGGGAGCAGCGGGGTCGGTCGTTGCTGCGGGCAGGTGCGGTCAGCCCGCGTGGTAGAAGTAAGGGTCGAGTACGCGGACCTCGGTGACGCTGTCGACCGGCAGGCCGGTGGTGGTCGCGGCGGCGCGGATCGCGTCCGGCGACGGTCCGTCGTAGATGCAGAAGGTCTTGGTCCGGTCCGGAGAGACGTAGGAGTGAACCCAGGTCACCTGGTGGCCGGCGTTCCCGTGCACCACGTCGAGGCAGGCCTTGGCACCGGACTCGTCCTGGGGGATCTGAAGGCCGTCGGGGAAGGTTCTCTCGACCAGGTATCGCGGCATGGTCTGCTCCTGTGGACGGGTGAGGATCTGACACGACGAGCGTCGTATCGGCCGGTTCCCAGGTCCCATGACAGGCGCCTGGAGGGTGCGCTGTTCCTGCTCGGCGAGTACACCGAGGCGTTGCTCCGGGACGCCGTCCGCCGAGGCCGCAGCGGAACTGCGGCATCCCCGAGCACGGCGGGTGACGCTCTTCCGTGTCGTCGTCGGCTGCGGGGCATCACCTCAGTTCAGCCACAGCATGTCGCAACTGGCCATCGCGGAAGCATGTCGGTCCGGAAGTCGACACTCGCGAGGAGGTCGTCGACACATCCTGCGACGTATGCGGTCGTGAGCCGCAGCTGGCAGATAGCTGCTTCCCTGCGCTGCGGACGGTGTAGTCATCCTCGGCTACGCGTGCGCCCAGGAACGGCGGTCTGTTCGCGTACCGACGGAGTACACGGGACCCCCTGCCACGCGGCTCCTGCCGATGATGACCCAGGCCTGTACCGCGGCCCTGGCGATCTCCGAGGGTGGGCGATCGGCGATCGCCGGATAGCTGTGAGAGACGGCGGATGGTCGCCCAGGGCACATCAGACCCGCCATGCCCAGGAAGAGCCCGGACTAGGGTCCGGAGCATGACCGACTCCGCTCATCAACCCACGGGGCCCGCCGACGACGGTGTGGTGATCGACGATCCGCGCGCCATCCGGGCCCTCGCGCACCCTGCCAGGCTCGTGATTCTGGACTTCCTCTCCGGTGGCGAACCAGCCACGGCGACGGAATGCGCGCGAGTCTGCGGACTCTCCCCGAGCGCCACCAGCTATCACCTGCGCGCGCTTGCCAAGTGGAGGCTGGTCCGCGAGGCGGAGTCGCGGGGCGACGCGCGCGAGCGGTTGTGGCAGGCAACCGGCGGCGGGTTCTCGACTCGGGCCGGGTTCGGTGCGCCCGGGGGCGTCGGTGCCGCGCAGCAGGTCATGCTCCGGTACGCGCAGTCGAGTGCGGATCAGCGGATGGAGCGGTGGCTCACGACCGCACCGCAGGAACCGACCGCGTGGCAGGAGGCGGCGCATGTCTCGAGCAGCCGGATCCTGGTCACGGCGGAGGAGCTGGAGCAGCTGTCCGTGCGGGTGACCGAGCTGTTGCGCCCGTACAAGCGGTCGAACCGCCCCGGTAGCGCGCCCGCGGGCAGCCGCACCGTCCTCGTGAACCTGCGCATGTTCCCGGTCGTGGGGGAGGACCGCGACCCGGATTGACGGCGGCGTCCAGTTGTGCCCGCAAATGTGAAGCAGTACCTTCGAAACATGCCTTTCGTATCGGCGCTCGACCGCGCGCAGTGGCGTGATGTCCGGGTTGTCGCGTTGGCACTGAGCTTGGCGTATCTCGCCGACTTCATGGTCACGACCACGCTGCTGCTGCGGCTGCACGACGGTGGCGCGTCAGGCCTGGTCATCTCCGGGTTGCTGCTGGCCAGCGTCCTGCCGCTGGTGGTCGTGGCTCCCGTCGCCGGGCTGCTGGCCGACCGAATCGACAGCCGGGTGCTGCTCGGGGTCGCGGGCGCCATCCAGGTCGTCGCGTGCCTGGCGCTGGCCTGGGTGCAGAACACGGCGGCTGTGCTGGCGCTCGTCGCGATGCTCACCGCTGGGCTCGCGGTCGCCAGCCCCACGCTCAACGCCCTGGTGCCCGCCATGGTCGACCGCAACCTGCTCTCCAGGGCCAACGGCATCATCGGCGCCGCCACGACGCTCGGGCTCATCCTCGGCCCAGCGGCCGGGGGCCTCCTCGTCGGTCTCTCCGACACCCGGATGCCGGTGCTGCTCGGCGCCGGGCTGTTCGTCGTATTCGCGCTGGTGGGTCTCGCGGTGCGGACACGTCGCGGCACGCATGCCGACGTCGCGGTGTCCGGAGGGTTGCTGGAGGGGTTGCGACTGTTGCGGGCCGACCCCGCGCTGAGCCGGCTGCTCGTGCTCAACGCCGTCCTGATTCTGCTGCTCCAGATCACGAACGTGTTCGAAGTGTTCCTCGTCCGCGACACCCTTCACGCCAGCGCGGCGATGTTCGGGCTGATCGGAGCCGTGTGGACCGTCGGCATGTTCGCCGGCAGCTGGCTCGCGGGCGTCGCGATCCGCGGTGACGGCGGGCTGTTGCGGTGGTCGCTGGTGGCGATCGGCCTCCAGGCGGTCGCTCTCACCGCGGTATCGACCGTGCCGAACGCCTGGTGGATGGCCCCCCTCTTCGCCGTCGGCGGGGTCGGCAATGGCGCGATGAACGTGCTGCGCCAGACATTGTTCGGGCGGCGCGCACCCGAGCACGCACGCGGTCGCGTCTTCTCCGCCGCCACCGCGGTGTGCAACGTCGCGGGGGTGGCATCGCTGGCGCTCGGCGGCCTGCTCACCGACCTGGTAGACCCGCGGGTGGGCTACGCGGTCTGCGGCGCGCTCTGCCTTGTCGCAACACTCGGTTACGCGCCGTCGCTGTTGCGGCTGGCGCGCAGGCTCGAACCACGTGCCACGCAGACGGCGGGCGCCTCCGCCCCGAGCACAGTCGAACGGCGCTGACACCGCGCGCGGAGGATGGGACAGGAATGACCGCGCTAGGTGGTTCGTCCAGGCGCCGCGCTACGTGGCGTGGTCCGCCGGGGAGGTGCTGGTCACCGGACGCCAGCCGTCTACGGTGGCTCAGCCAGCCATTGCTGAGCAACGGTAGGTGACTGTGGTGGACGGCTGACCCGGTGTGGTGGCGCCCCAGGTCCGACAAAAAGGCGCGGTACCCCGCTGAGTAGCTCGTCCCCCCAGGCCAACGTCAGAGCGGCCCGCGTCAGGTGGCTGTCGTCCTGGCGAAGCCGACATCCGGGCCGACGCACCACACCCGGCGGCCGACGGTTACCCGGACAGGCCCACTCGCCGAGTGGGCTCGACCGCAACGCGACCGCCGACATCGGCGGTTCCGGGTGCCTGGCCGGGACGGGCGAGAACGACGGAGCCCTGCCCGTGGTGAACCGTCAGTTCGCGCCCGAGTGCCGCGGCGAGCCGCATACAGGCCGACCCGCACGCCTCGTCCTCGACGATCCCCAGCCGTCCGGCGAACACCCGAGCACGGGCGAATCCGGCCGCTTCGTCCTCCCACCCCCAGATTTGCGTGGCGTCCTGGTGCGGGTCCTGCGGTCCGGACAGCGCGGCGACCTCCGCCGCGGACCCGAGGCGCTCGTGCCACCACGGCGGAGTCGAGGCGAGCGGCGCGTTGATCCACGTCAGGCCCTGCTCAGTCCAGGTCGACACGGTGCCGCCGGGGGGCCGGAGCGTGTCGAGGGAGATGCCGAGCTCGCGCTCGATCACCCAGGCCGTGCCGATCAGGGGATGCCCGGCCAGCGGCAGCTCGACGCTCGGCGTGAATATTCGTAGGTCGCCTTTCTCGGCGTCGTCCACGAAGACCGTGGCGCTGTAGCCGACTTCCGTGGCCACCTCGCGGCGGTGCTCGGGGTCCACGGAGGCGCCGTCCAGCACCACTCCGAGATGATTGCCGAACGCTCCGGCGGCATCGGTGAAGACGCGGACCACAACAACGTCGACCATCGTCGACCTCGGCTCAGATAGGAACGTCGGGAGGTCGGTTGAATTTCCGGTGAAGGGCAGCGACAGAGCCTCACGCGATACCCCCGGCGTCGGTGACCGACACGAACCAGGTCACGATCAGGAGCCCGAGCTACACCACTGCGGGGACGCGCCCCCACGATCACGCTTCGCCGCCACCACCGCTGGCCTCTTTTCCAAAAAGAGTGCGGACGAGTAAACCTCACCATTCAAACATCAATTCGTGGCCCGGTACCGGCAGATGACCGGCAGGATCGCCAGGCGTGTGCCCACGGAACCCGGAACGCAGCAGGTCGCTTCCGTGACGACCTGTCGCATCGTTCTGGCGCTCTTGACGCGGGCCGGCAGGCCGACGAGGTCCTGGGCGGAGGCGGCGTCTGCCAATGCCCGTGTCCACTCGCCGACACGTGTATTGCCTCACCGGAGGGCGCTTTCTACGTTGAAGGCGCTCACGAGGGTTCTGCTGCGAGGCAACTCGCGACGAGCAGCGAGTCACGCGGCATATGCAACAGACGCAGCTGTTGAGCTGGTCATCGACCTCCCCAAGCGCGGAATGCGGTGCCTCGTCATGGCGCGAGCACAGGAACACATTGGACAGGCTGGGCCCAAACGGGAAGAGGTGCGGGGTTCCATGCTCTCATCAAGTCAAGTCACGCCATTACGTGACACTCGGCTTCTCGACGTCACGATCCGGGACGGCGGTTACGTCAACCGGCACTCCTGGACGCGCGAGCAGGCGCTCCGGTTGGCCGCCGCCAGCGCCGAGGCCGGCGTCAGATGTATCGAGATCGGTTACTTCCGCCCGGCGCGGCACGCGGTGGACGGCGACGCCGCGCCCGCCGCGTCCTGCCCGCCGGACTACCTCGAGGCGCTCCGCAACAAGCTGCCCGAGGCCACCACGCTCGTGGCGATGGTGCACGCGAAGGACGTGTCGCTCGCGCACTACCGGCAGCTCGCGGACCTCGGCGTCGGGTTCGTGCGCCTGCCCACCAAGGCCTCCGCCGCCGGGCACGTCGGCGAGCACGTCGAGGCCATCCGCGCCGCCGGGATGCAGGCGGCGGTCAACGTGATCCGGGTCAGCGAGGTCGCCACCGACGACGTCATCGCCGTCGCCGCCGTGGCCGAGCAGGCCGGCGTCAACGTCCTCTATGTCGCCGACTCGAACGGGAGCCTCTTCCCGGAGCAGGTGACGGAGCTGATCCGCACGGTGCGCGCGGCCACCAGCACGCCGCTCGGGTTCCACGCCCACGACGGCCTGAGTCTGGCGTTCAGCAACTCGCTCGCCGCCGCGCGGGAAGGCGCCCGCTACCTGGACGCCTCGCTCGGCGGCCTCGGCAAGGGCGGCGGCAATCTGTCGATGGAGCTGATCGCCGGCTACCTGCGGTCCCGGGCCGGCGCCTCGTACGACATCACCCCACTCGCGCGGGCCACGGCCGACGTGCTCGCCCCGTGGAAGGGCGGCAACTCCCTCGCCGAGTGCGAGTCGATCGTCTCCGGCCTGCTGGACCTGAACATCGACGACATCCAGAAGGTCCAGAAGGAGTCGGCCGATCAGCTGATCCCGCTGCTCAACCGGAGCGCCTCCGCCGTGGAGGCGTCGCTCTCGTCCTGAGCGCACCGCTCCGGAGACCACCGTTCGACCGCAGGTCTAGGAGGACCATGTCTACCTTCGTCGCCGAGCTCGATCAGCTGATCAGCGGACGCCGGAAGATGACCAGCCCGCTGTACCAGACCATCCTCGCCGGCAAGGCCACGGAGCGGCTGCTGCAGACCTTCGTCATCCAGCGGTGGCCGATCAAGAGCCTCTGGACCCGCAACATCCTCGGCATCGCCTCGCGCATCGAGGACTACCACCTGCGGCGGCTCCTGGTGGAGAACATCTACGAGGAGGAGACCGGCGCGATGTCGGACTCCCGCCGGCACCTGGAGACGTTCGCCGACTTCGGCCGCGCTGTCGGCGTCACCCGTGAGGCGCTCGAGAACACCACCGCGTTCCCCGAGACCCAGGCGGTGATCGCGCACAACGTCGACGTCTGCAACAACTCCGAGGTGCACTTCACCGCCGGTGTCTCGTCGGTGCTGCTCCTCATGGAGGGCCAGCCCCCGATCGTCACCACGGGTGGCCGCAGCATGTTGTCGGTCATGCGCGACGACTACAACCTGCCGGAGTGGGGCTACGAGTTCTTCGTCCACCACGCCTCCGGCGACGACAGCGCGGACGCGGTCAGCGAGCTGGAGGACGAGCACGCGGCGGCCGCGCGAGAGCTGCTGGTCCGCTACGCCGACACCAGCGAGCGACAGGCCAAGGCCGGGAGCTACCTGGAGCAGGCGCTGGAGCTGCGGCACCGTCACTTCGACGCGATCGTCCACGCGGCGTACGACGCCGGCGAGCCGGTCTTCCGCTACCAGGGGGAATGACGAGTTGAGCGCCCGCCCCGCGGCTGCCTCCTACCCGCACGTCTTCCACGGTGGGCGATGGGTGGCCAGCTCCGACGCCACAGTGCAGGTCAGCAGCCAGGCCATGCGCTACGCACTGTCGGTCTTCGAGGGGATCCGGCTGTACCGGCAGCACGAGACCACCGAGGTGCGGCCGTTCCTCCTCGATGCGCACCTGCGCCGGCTCCGCGACTCGCTGGTCCTGATGCGGATCCCGGACCCGGGCGTGGCCACGCTCACCGATCTGGTCGGCGAACTGGTGACCCGCAACCGGATCACCGACGACGCCTACGTCCGGATCGCGGTCAGTGCCGGAAACCCGGGGCTCATCGGCACCGACGTCGAGCCGCTGGTCACGGTGTCGGCGGTGCCGATGGCTCGCAAGCGGTGGCTGGCGCAGGGCGCCGGGATGCGGCTGCAGGTCAGCGGATGGCAGCGTGGCGGGGAGGAGTCCTTCCCGTCGGCGGCGAAGAACATCTCCGGGTACGCCGGTCCGCGGTTGGCACTGCTCGCCGCGCGTGACGTCGGCTATGACGGCTGCGTCCTCACGAACCGCGCCGGCCGGCTCTGCGAGGCTCCGACCGCCGCGCTTTTCCTGGTGCGTGACGGCGTCCTGGTGACGCCCTCCCTCACCGAAGGGGTGCTGCCGAGCATCACCCGCCGGTGGGTGCTGGGCACGGCGCCGGCGCTGGGAGTCCGCGCCGAGGAACGGCCGGTGAGCCGGAGTGAGGCGTACCTCGCCGACGAGGCGTTCCTCTGCGGCACCGGCATCGAGTTCGCCCCGGTCCAGTCGTTCGACGGCCATGTCTGCCGTGCGTGGCCGGAGCCCGGCGTGCTGCAGGGGCTGGTCAAACGCTACTTCGAAGACGTCCGCGGCGCCGCGGACGGCCACGACCGAGAGGGGGTGACGTGATGATCGACTGGCCCACCGCGCTGACCTACGCCGCGGCCGTGACCGGCTCGCCCGCTCGGACGCAGGCGGTGGTCGCGGAGGTGTTGCGGACCGCGCCGGTGTTCCGGAACAAGGAGTTCCCGCTGTCGGTGCTGCCCGTGGTGATCCGGCACTCCGCCGCGGTCACCTACGTGCGCAGCGCCGAGGCGTACGTCGAGCTGCTCGACAAGATCGTCCGGCTCTACTTCGCCGAGGAGGAGGTGCGGCGGTGGTACGGCTTGGATGCCGCCGCCGAGGCGCTGGTCCTGGCCGACCAGCGGCTCGGGGGCGATGTCGCGGTGTGCCGGCTGGATGGCTACCTGGAGCAGGGGACCGAGCGGCCGTTCCTGTTGGAGAACAACGCCGACGCGCCGGCCGGCACGCTGTTCACGGCACGGATCAACGAGCTGGTGCGGTGCGCGCTCGACGCCGCCGGCGTACCGACGCGCGCGCTGTCGCCGCTGACGTACGCGGGCGAGGGGTCGCTGCTCGCCGCGCTGGTCGACTGCGTGCGGCGGGCCGGCGACAGTGACCCCGCCGACGTGGCGATCCTCCAGCCCACCGGTGCCGCGAACCGGGAGAGCATCGAGACCGCGCTCGCATTGCAGGGGCTCGGAATCAATGCCTTCGTCGCGGACCCGCGCACCGTCGAGGTGTCGGGCCCGCGGGTCTCCTTCGGGGGCCGGCCGGCCGACGTGTGCTGGAACAAGGTGAACACCGCGTCGTGGCGCCGGCTCGTCGGCGCCGATCCGGACGTCGTGCAGACGTGGATGCGTGCGGTCGACGCGACGTCCTTCGTCCACGTGAACCCGTTCGGTGCCCGGTACGTCGCCGAGAACAAGCTCTCACTGGCCCTGCCGCAGGAGGCACGGTTCGCGCACCTGTTCACCGCAGCGGAGCGGGAACTGGCCGTCCGCTTCCTGCCCTGGGCCGCCCGGTTGACCAAGGAGTCGACGGCGCCCGAGGGCGCCATGTCCCTCTACGACGACCTGCTGGAACGGCCCGCCGACTACGTGCTCAAGGAGCCGTACGACATCAGGGGTGACGGCGTCTCCATCGGTCGCTCGATCGGGCGGGACGCCTGGGAGAAGGCCGCGGGGCGCGCGCTGGCCGAGCACCACCTGGTGCAGCGCTACCTCCCGCCGGCCAGCTACCCCACGCTGCGGGCCGGCGATCCGGCGGTCGTCTCGATGCCGATCAGCATGGACACGTACGTGTTCAACGGCCGCGTCCACGGGTTCGGGTCCAAGGCCAGCCTCAACGCCCGCGTGAACGTCTTCCAGGGTGGTCAGAAGCTCGCCGTCCACGTCGTCGACGACGAACACGATGTCAACCATGAGGCGGGGGCCGGTGCGTCCTGACCAGATCACCCTGCGGATGGTCCGGGCGCGGCTGGCCCGGCCGTTCGAGAACCGCTGGCAACGGTTCGAGACGTGGACGAAGGTCGTCGTCCAGGTCGACGCCGGCGGCCACTCCGGGTTGGGCGAGTGCACGGCCATGGAGACGCCGTTCTACAACTACGAGACCGTCGACACGGCGTGGCACCTGCTCGAGACCTATCTGGTGCCGCTCGTGCTGGTGTCGGACGACCCGAGCCCGCAGGCCGCGGCCGAGGGCTGGCGTCACATCGACGGGCACGAGGAGGCCAAGGGTGCGCTCGAGTGCGCCCTCTGGGACCTCCGCGCCCGCGCGTCCGGCCAGCCGCTCTGCGTCGAGCTCGGCGGCGTGCCGCGCCGGGTGCCGGTGGGCGCCACGGTGGGCATCGAGGCGTCGATCGATGAGCTGGTCGCGGCGGTCGAGCGGGCCGGCGCAGCCGGGTACGGCCGGGTGCGCGTCAAGATCCGCCCCGGTTGGGACACGGCACCACTACGCGCGGTCCGCGCCGCCCTGCCGGACGTGCGGCTCATCGCCGACGCCAACGCGGCGTACGGCGCCGAGCACCTCGACCTTCTGGCCGGCCTGGACGACCTCGGGCTCCTCGCGATCGAGCAGCCGTTCGCGCGGTCCGAGGTCGAGCTCGCCGCGGCGCTGCAGACCCGGATCGAGGCGGCGGTCTGCCTGGACGAGTCGATCAAGAGCCTCGCCGACGTGCGGCGCGCCCACCGGGTCGGCGCGTGCCGGATGGTGAACATCAAGGTGGGGCGCGTCGGCGGCCTCGCCGAGGCGGTGCGGATCCACGACTTCTGCCGCGAGCAGGGCATCCCCAGCTTCGTCGGCGGCAAGTACGAGTTCGGCCTCGGGCGCTGGACCAACCTCGCCCTGGCGACGCTGCCGAACATGACGCTGCCGAGCGACGTGGGGCCGAGCTCGCGCTACTACGTCGAGGACGGGGCCAGCCCCACGCTGGCACTCTCCGCTCCCGGCTGGGTCGAACCGCTCGCTGCCGCCGGGCTCGGTGCCCAGCTCACCGACGGTGTCGAGGTCGTCCGCGAACTCACCTTGACCGCCAACCAGCTCGCTGTCCACTGAGGAGATCAGGTGCGTACCGAGGTTTCAGGAACGGATGTGCTCACGGTCCTGCGGGAGCAGGGCACCGGCCCGGTCAGCGACGCTCTCGACCTGGCGGGGATCAACGGTGGCCTGGCCGGGCTGGCGCGGGTCTCGGGCTCGGGCACCGTCGCCGGTCCGGCGTTCACGCTGCGCTTCGAGCCGGTCGAGGCCGGCGAGAAGGCGGCGGCCGCCGAGTTCATCGACGACGTGCCGCCCGGCGCGGTGGTGCTGATCGCCAACGCCGGCCGGACGCACTGCACGGTGTGGGGCGACATCCTCGCCGGCGTGGCCGTCTCCCGCGGCATCGCGGGCACCGTGATCGACGGCGCCTGCCGCGACGTGGACGACATCCGCGCGCTCGACTACTCGCTCTGGAGCCGCGCCAGTTACATGAAGTCGGGGAAGAACCGGGTACGGCTGGCCGAGGTCCAGGAGCCGGTCACGGTGTGCGGCGTGACGGTGGGGCCCGGCGACCTCGTCTGTGCTGACGGCGCGGGCGCCGTGGTCGTACCGGCCGGCGTGGCCGAGTCCGTGACGGAGCGCGTCGTGCGTATCGCCGAGATGGAGGCGCTGGTCCGCGCGGACCTCGAGCAGGGCGTCAGCCTGCGGGAGGCGCGCCGGCGGCGCGGCTACAACCAGGTCGGTCTCCAGCCGGCGGGCCGAGCGGGCTCGTGACCGTCAGGGGATGTGCGTGAAGGCGGTCGTCGGTGGCATCGTGCACGAGTCGAGCACGTTCGCGGCGGAGGTCACCGGGCTGCTCGATTTCGGCAGCTTCAGCGTCGTCGACGGCGCCGCGCTGGTCCGCGAGTTCGCCCGGACGAGCACCTGCGTCGGCGGCTACCTCGCCGTCTGCGCGGAGGCGGACGTGACGGTTGCCCCCGCGCTGCACGCCCGAGCGGAGCCGGCCGGGACGGTGGACCCGGCGGCATACCAGGAGTTGGAGCACCGGCTGCTCAGCGGAGTCCGCGCCGCACGGGACCGCGAGCTCGTCCTGCTGGACCTGCACGGCGCCGGAGTCGTCGCGCCCGGCGAGTCGCTCGACCGGCGCGTGCTGGCGGCGGTGCGGGCCGAGGTCGGTCCCGCGACGACGATCGCCGTCACGATGGACCTGCACGCCAACCTGCCGGCCGAGGCCGTCGAGCTGGCGGACGTCGTCGTCGGCTACCAGTGTTATCCGCACACCGACATCGGCGAGCGGGCGGAGCGGGCAGGGCGCATTGCCATCGCCGCCCGCCGCGGCACGGTCGCACCCACCGTCCGCGGCCTGCGGCTCCCGATGGTGCTGCCGCCCTCGACGACCGACGATGGCCCCGGCCGTGAGCTACGGGAACTCGCGCGCGCGGCCGAGGAGCGCGATGGCGTGCTGGCCTGCACGGTGTTCCACGGCTTCCCGTACGCCGACACCGCACAGGCGGGCGCCTCGGTCGTCACGATCACGGATGGCGGGCCCGGCCTGGCCGACGAGGTGAACCGCGACATCGCCCGCTGGCTCTGGCGCAACCGCCCGGCGTTCCTCACCCCGGCGCTCGCACCTGACCATGCCGTGGCGGAAGCGCTCTCGGGCACAGAGCGGCCAGCGGTGCTCGCGGACACCGCGGACAACCCCGGCGGGGGAGCCACCGGGGACGGCACCTACCTGCTGCGGGCCGTGCTCGACAGCGGTGCCCGGGCTTGCTTCGCCACGTTGCACGATCCGGCGACCGTGGCGCTCGCGGTCCAGGCCGGCGTCGGCGCCACGATCGAGGTCGCGCTCGGTGGCCGTCACGGGCCGTTCAGCGGCGACCCGGTACGCGCCCACGCCACGGTCCGCGCCCTCACCGATGGCAACGTGGTGCATCAGAGCATGAGGCGCGGCAAGGCCGCGACGTTCGGCCCCAGCGCACGCCTGCTGGTCGGCAACGCCGACGTCATCGTCTCCACGCACCGGCTGCAGGTGTTCGATCCCGAGATCCTGCTGCTCCACGGGGTCGTGCCGGACCGCTACGAGCTGGTCGCGGTGAAGTCCGCCCATCACTTCCGGTCCGGCTTCGCGGCGGTCTCCACCCGGATGATCGCCGCCGACGCGCTCGGGCTGACCAGCCGTCAGGTGGAGCGAATCCGGCGTACGGGTCCGAGCGCGGAGCTGTGGCCGATGAACCGGGAGGCGCGCTTCGCCCTGGACGAGCCCGTCGGCGCCCCCACCCACAGACGGAACGGAGCTCCACAGTGGACGTGATCGAGGCCGTCACCGGCCGCCGCAGCGTGGGCCGGCTGGTGGAGCCGGCGCCCGGTGACGGCGAACTGCTCGGGTTGCTGGAGCGGGCGATGACCGCGCCTGACCACGGGATGCTGCGGCCGTGGCGCCTCGTGCTCGTCCGTGGGGACGCCCGGCACGCGCTCGCGCCGGCGTTCGCCGACACCGTCGACGGCACCGCAGAGGAGCGGGCCCGCGCAGCCGGGAAGCCCCTGCGCGCCCCGCTGCTCGTGAGCATCGTCTTCACGCCGAAGCCCAGCCCGAAGGTCCCGGAGTGGGAGCAGCTCGCCGCGACCTCGGCGATGATCCACACGCTCGGCCTGCTCCTCCACGCACAGGGCTGGGCCTCGATCTGGCGCACCGGCCGAGTGGTGGAGTCCGGCTCGGTGCGCGCCGCGCTGGCGCTGGAGCCCGCGGAGCGCCTGCTGGGCTGGCTGTACGTCGGCACCCCGGACCCGGCCCAGCGGTGCGCACCACGCGCCGCCGCCGCCCCCGAGGCGTACGTCTCCCTGCTGCGCAGCGTGGGTCGGGTCGATCCGCTCGTCCCGCTCGCGGGGCGCCGATGACGACCCCACCCCTCGCCGGACCACCAGTTCCCGTCCCGGATGGAGGGCAGACAACATGAGCGACACCCCGACGACGGCCGAGGACCGCCTCGCCGAACTCGACCTGAAACTCCCGACAGCGTTCCCGCCGGCCGGCCTGTACCAGCCGGTGAAGCGCTCCGGTAGGACGCTCTACGTGTCCGGCGCCGTGCCGTTCGGCGCCGACGCGTCGACGCCGGTCGTCGGCAAGGTCGGCTGCGACCTCACCGTGGAGCAGGCGCAGGAGGCCGCGCGGATCACCGGCCTCAACCTGCTCGCGGTCCTCCGCGACGAGCTGGGCAGCCTCGACGAGGTCGCCGGCATCGTCAAGCTCTTCGGGATGGTCAACTGCGCGCCGGGTTTCACCCGCACGCCCGAGGTGATCAACGGCTGCTCGCAGCTCCTCATCGACGTCTTCGGTGAGCGGGGCCGCCACGCCCGCTCCGCGATCGGCGTGGCCGAACTGCCGTTCGGCATGGCGGTCGAGATCGAGCTGGTGGCCGAACTGGTCTAGCCGCACGCGTCCCTCCGTCACCCGTCACGCGCATCACCTCACCTGGGGGAACTGATGACCTTTGCCGATCAGCACCTCGGCACCGAGCTTGCCGCCGACCTCGCCGCCGTCACCGGCCTGCTCGAGATTGCCGAGCAGCTCGGGATCTCGCACGTCTTCGACAGCGGGGAGCCGTTCACGGCCGCCACGCTGGCCGCTGTCGCGGCCGTCCCGGAGGAGGCCGTCACCGGCTATCTCGAAGCCCTGCGGGCGGCGGCGATCGTCGCCGCCACCGAGCCGGCGGGCACGTTCCGGGTCGCCGACGACTACGCCGACCGGCGCTACGCCGCGGGCTACCTCTCCTGGTCGCTCAACGCCAACCGGCCCTACCTCCAGCACGCCGCCGAGTTCCTCCGGAATCCGGCGGAGGCGGGCGCGAAATACCAGCGCAACGGCCGCGACGTCGCGGTCAGCTCACGCTGGATCGGCGTGGAAGCCTTCTACCCGGCGGCGTTCGCTGCGATCACCGACGCGAAGCCGAACCGGATGGTCGATCTCGGCGCAGGCGCCGGCGGGCTGCTCATCCAGGTCCTGGGCGCGCTCCCGCAGGCCACCGGAGTGGCCCTGGACCTCAGCGCCGGTGCCTGCGCCGAGGCAGCCCGAGCGGGGGAGCGAGCGGGCGTCGCCGACCGGCTCACCGTGGTCGAGCGGTCGATCCAGTCCATCGTGGACGATCCGACCCCGGTGCGGGGCGCCGATCTGATCCACGCCGGGTTCGTCTTCCACGACATGCTCCCCGACGAGGAGGACACCTTCGACGCGGTGCTCAAGACCTGCCGGGACGAACTGGCACCCGGCGGCCGCGTGGCCATCACCGACGCCGTGCCGTATGCCCCGGCCGAGCGGGAGCGCCGCTTCAGCGCCCTGTTCACCTACCTCCACGCCGCGTTCATGGGACGTCAGCTCCTGACGGAGGACCAGTGGCGGGCGAAGTTCGCGGCCGCCGGCTTCTCCGACGTGCGTGTCGTCACCCACAAGTTCCCCACCGGCCGGCTCTTCCTTGCGGAGAAGTAGGGAGTGGAGATGGTGAGGATCGCCGCGGGCGAGCTGCACCGGTCGCTGTCGGACCCCGTGCTGGACGCGATGGCCCTGCTCAACGAGATCGCCGCACGCCACCCGAGCGCCGTGTCGTTCGCGCCCGGCTGGCCGGCGGAGGACCCGTTCGAGCTCGCCGACGTCGACCGGTACCTGCGGCACTACGCCCGGTACCTGGAGGAGGAGCGCGGCTTCTCCGCCAACGACGTGCGCGACCGGCTGTTCCGGTACGGGCCCGCGGCCGGCATCATCCGGGAGCTGGTCGTCCGCCACCTCGCCGCGGACGAGGGCATGCGGGTCGACCCGGCCTCCGTGCTGGTCACGGTCGGGTGTCAGGAGGCCCTCATCGTGGTCCTGCGGACACTGTTCGACGATCCGCGGGACGTGCTGCTGGTCCAGTCGCCGTGCTACTTCGGCATCTCCGGCGCGGCCCGGCTGCTGGATATCGAGATCGTCCCCGTGCCGGAGAGCGAGGCCGGTCTCCGCCCGGCGCGGGTGGCGGAGATCGCGGCGCAGGTCCGGGCTTCGGGACGCCGGCCACGGGCGCTGTACGTCATCCCGGACTTCGCGAACCCGTCCGGGCTGACGCTGCCGGTGGAGGCCCGCGAGGCGCTGCTCGACGTGGCGGCCGCCGAGGACCTCCTCGTGCTGGAGGACAACCCGTACGGCTTCTACTCGCGGTTCGACCGCCGGATGCCCACGCTCAAGTCGCTCGATCGGCGTGGCCAGGTCATCTACCTCGGCTCGTTCTCCAAGACGTGCGCGCCGGGCGTCCGGGTCGGCTACCTCGTGGCCGACCAGGAAGTCCACCGGTCCGACGGCCGCCGAAGCCTGCTGGCCGAGGAGCTGACCAAGGTCAAGAGCATGATCACGGTCAACACCTCGCCGATCACGCAGAGCATCGTGGCCGGGATG
Organism: Actinomycetota bacterium; assembly: GCA_030840805.1. Classification (GTDB taxonomy): domain Bacteria; phylum Actinomycetota; class Actinomycetes; order Mycobacteriales; family HKI-0501; genus JAVEDU01. The sequence continues at coordinate 11,040 of JAVEDU010000056.1, read as the reverse complement.
CTCGTCGCGGGTGGATTCGCGCTGCGGGACGCCAATGCGGGGCGCGTCGCCGAGGTCGCCGACCGGATGAACGTCCTGCTCGCCGAGGTACGCGCAAAGCTCACCCCGATCCGGGACCGGGCAACGGAGATCTCCTGGACGGAACCGGACGGCGGGTTCTTCGTCGTCATACGGCTGCCGTTCCGCGTGGACGCCGAAGCGCTGGAGGAGTCCGCAGCCCGGTTCGGGGTGCTGTGGACGCCGATGAGCCTCTTCTACCAGGAGGGCGGCGACCACGAGCTACGGCTCTCGGCCAGTCACGCGGACCCGGACCAGATCCGGTTGGGCGTGGATCGGCTCGCGAAGTTCATCGAGCACCGACTCGATACGGCCTGAGCCGAGGAGCTACCGACATCAACCTCTACCAAGGCTGAGGGAGCCACGGTGACGGATGACCATGAGGGACAGTTCCGGCTCCTACTCCGGACCTACCGCAGACGCGCGGGCCTGACACAGGAGCAACTGGCCGGCCTGTCGACGGTGAGCGTGCGCGCGATCCGCGACCTCGAGCTCGGGCGTGCGCAGAGCCCGCGCCGGGAAACGGTCCGGTTGCTCGCGGACGGCCTCCGGCTCGGCGGCCATCGCCGGGCGGCGCTGAAGCTGGCGGCCGGCCGGGGCGCCATGGACGGCGCGCTCAAGGAGGTGTACGACGCCGAGTCGAGCCCGCCACCCACGCCGCTGGGTCCGCTGGTCGGCCGCGATCAGGAGATGCGCGCGCTGGGTGACATGCTCGGCTCGGGCCACGAGCGGCTGGTCACGATCGTCGGCATGGGCGGCGTGGGCAAGACCCGGCTCGCGTTGGAGCTGGCCCACACCGTGCACGGCCGCGGGCGGATGCCGGTGCTGTGGGTGCCACGGCACGGGTCGGTCGGGCCGGCCGCGCACAGCGCCAACCCTTCGATGGCGCTGCTCGCGTCGCGGGTGCAGGGACTGCTCGGGACGAACGGGGAAGCGGTCGACGAACTCGCCTCGCTGATCGGCACGCGGCCGACGCTGCTGGTGGCCGACGGCCAGGACCCGAAGCGGGACACCCGGATGTCCATTCTGGAGCTGCTGCACAGCTGTCCGGGGCTGCGGGTCGTGGTGACGACCCGGGAGCCGTACCAGTACCCGGGCGAGCGCCTCCTGCCGCTCTCGCCATTGGCGGTGTCGGACCCGGCTCACGACGGTGACCTCGCCCAGCTGGAGTCGAGCCCGTCGACGAGTCTGTGGCTTTCCCACGTCCGGCACCTGCGGCCGGGCTTCCGGCTCACCGAGTCCAATGCACCGACGGTCGCGGGAATCTGTCGGGCGCTGGACGGTCTGCCGCTCGCCCTCGAGGCCGCCGCGTCGTGGTTCCTGATCTACTCGCTGGAACAGATGGCCGAGACGGCCGCGAGAGATCCGCTCGCGCTCGCGGCACCCCCCTCGGCTTCGGGTTCGGCGCCCGACGTGCGCGCGCTGCTCGTCGACGCGGTCGCGGCCCTGAAACCGGCCCAGGCGCGGCTCCTCGCCCGGCTCGCCGCGCTCGACCAGCCGTGGTCTGTCGAGACGGCGGCGACCCTGACCAACTGCACGCTGCCGGACGTGGCGCGGGCCGTGTACGCGCTCGTCCTTCGTGGGCTCGTCCGGCAGTCCGAGACCGATGGTGCAGCCCGGTTCGCGGTGCTGACCCTCGCACGGCACCTCGTCGGTGGTGCCGACGTCGCCGGACAGGCGCTGGAACTCACCGTCAACGCCTCCTGAGCAGCTGACCCCACCGACCCTCGACAGACCGGACGGCACATGCCCAATCTGATCTCGCTGACGGACCTGACCCCGGCCGAACTGGCCGCGCTGGTGCAACGCGCGGTGCAGTTCGCCAACGACGACAGCCCCGAACGCGTCCTCGAGGGGCGGGCCGTCGGCATCTACTTCCGCAGGTCGTCGACGCGTACCCGCTCGGCGTTCTGGCGCGCGGCCACCCGCCTGGGCGCCGACGTCATCACCTACGGCCCCGAGGACCTGCAGCTGATCACCGGGGAGACGCTCGAGGACACTTCCCGGGTGCTCGGGCAGTACCTCGATGCACTGGTGGTGCGGACCAACGACGACGTGAACGAAATACGCCGGCTCGGCAGCAGTCCCGACCTGCCGGTCGTGAACGCGCTCAGCCTGGACGAGCACCCCACCCAGGCCATCGCCGACCTCGGCGTGCTCGCCGAGCAGTTCGGCGCGCTCGACGGCAGGCACCTCCTCTACGTCGGCGAGGGCAACAGCTCGGCGGCGGCCCTGGCGATCGGCGCGGCGCTCACGCCCGGGTTTCGGCTCACCGTGGTGACGCCGCCGGGCTACGGCCTGCCCGACACCGTCACCGACCTGGTGGAGAAGCTCAGTGGAGGAAGCGTCCCGGTCACCCAGGCCACCTCCCTCGCGGAGGTCGATGCGCCGGTGGACGCGGTGTACACGAGCCGCTGGCAGACGATGGGCGTGCCGAAGGCCGACGCCGACTGGCTGTCCGCGTTCACCGGCTACGGCGTGGACCGGGCCCTGTTCGACTCGGTACGGGCAGGCCATACGATCTTCCTCCACGACCTGCCGGCGGTCCGTGGCCAGGAGGTCACCGACGAGATGCTGGACGGCCCCGAAAGCCGAGCGTGGCGGCAGGCCTACTACAAGATGGCCGGCGCGATGGCCGTGCTCGAATGGTGCGTGCTCGGCCAGCAGTGAGCGCGGCGACCGTCCCGGCGGTGCGACGGTCACGGCCGGGACCGTGCCGTCTCCGCCGCCGGTCCCGGCTCCGTCGGGAGGTCGCGCCGGCGGCGCAGCGGGCCGGTGAGCAGGGCGCCGAGCGGTAGCGTGCCGAAGCTGGTCACCGAGTGGCTCGCGCGGATCCGCCCGAGCAGCGGGCGCGGGCAGTAGGTCTGACGGAAACTGCCCGGATCACGTCCGTGGCCACGATCCCGGCCGCGAGCACGGATCCGCCGGTGACCATGAACCCGATCAGCGGTCCGCGCCGGCCATGGGGATCAGCGGTCCGAACGGCGCGTGACGGCCGCACAGCAGCATCCCCGGGCGGTGCCGAAGCGGCGGCCGCGCCGGTGACGCCGCCGAGGCTGGTGGCGGCGACGATCGCGGAGCCCGCCGCTCACCGCTGCCGGGTGAGCTCGCCGACAGCCGCGTCCAGCGCCCTGCCTCCCGCGGTCCACCTGTCCCGGCGCTCCGTGACGATGCCGTGCAGCCGATCCAGCTCCGCGGAGAGGCCGGCGACCGTGCGATCGACGGCGCCGCCGCCCGGGCCGCCGCCGTACGCGCAGGCCGCCGCGACCGCGTCGGGCCGGAGGCTGTCGGCCGTGACGGTCCCGGTACCGAGGATCTCGGGGTCGATCGCGTCCGCGAGCGACTCGCCGGTGGCCAGGGCGCCGAGGACTGTCTGCCCCACGCGATGGTGCGCGGTGCGGAACGGGGTCCCGTCCAACACGAGTTGCTCGGCGAGATAGGTGGCGGCGGTGTAGCCGTCGGCGGCCCGCGCGGTCATGCGGTCCGCGTTCGGGACGGCGCCGCACACGACGAGCCGCAGCAGGGTGACGGCGTCCGTGCCGCTCTTCAGCCCTGGCCACAGATGCCGCGCGGCCTCGGTCCCGACCGCGATGGCGTTGGTGTACGGCGCCGTCACCATGGCCGAGGCCGCGCCGATGAAGCCACCGAGGCCGGCCGTGGCCCGCCCCTGCACGTGCTCCAGCAGGAACGGGTTCCGCTTCTGCGGCATCATCGAACTCGATCCGACCAGGTCGTCGGCGACGGTCAGTAGGCCGTACTCCTCGGTGGTCCAGATGGTGAGGTCGCGGGCCGCCCGGGCGAGAGCGACGCCCAGCACGGCGGCGGCCGACAGCAGGCGCAGCACGAAGTCACGGGACGCGACCGCGTCCACGGAGTTCGGCACCGCCCGGGCGAAGCCGAGCAGCTCCGCGGTGCGGCGCGGGTCGATCGGCACGGAGGTGCCGCCCACCGCCCCGGCGCCGAGCGGGTTGGTGTCCAGCTCGCTGCCCGCCTGCACCAGCCCTTCGAGGCCGCGCACGACGGCGCTCGCGACACCGGCCAGGTAGTGCCCATAGCTGATCGGCACCGCCGGCTGGCCGTGCGTGTACGCCGGCATCGTCACGTCGCGATACTCCGCGGCTTTCGACAGCAGCACCCTGCCGAGCTGCTCGGTCTCGGTGAGGTACGCACGGTAGGGCGCCCGCGTACGCAGCCGGATCGTGGTGGCGTTGAGGTCGTTCCGCGATCGGCCGGTGTGCAGCACGCCGCCGACCTCCTCGCCCAGGACCTCGACCAGATGACCCTCGTAGGCCAGGTACACGCCGCGCGGCATCGCGCGGCGGCGTACCGGCTCGAACCCGGACTGCCGCAGCGCCGTGATCTCGCGCAACAGGAGCCGGACGCGAGCGGTGTCAGCAATGCCCTGCTCGGCCAGCATCACCAGGTGCGCCCGGTCCACCTCGCTGATCAGCTCCAGCTCGGCGCCGAGGCCGTCGGCGTCCACGGGCAGGTACTGGTCGTAGACGATGCGGTGCGCCTCAGGGTCGAGGGCGGTGCTGATCCGACCGGTGTCGACGCCCGGGGTCACGGTCATGCGGCGGTCCCGTCGCCGGAGGTGCCGGCGCTCGCGCGGTACACGACGGCGTCCTGGAGGTGGGTCAGGCCGCGGTCGGCCGCGGTGCTGGCGCCGCCGTCCCGGTCCGAGACCGCGATGACGTGACCGAGGCGTCCACGGAAGTCCGCCGGAGCCTCGACGCGGTCGCCGGTCCGGCCGTAGACCGTCACGTCGACCACGTCGTCAACCGCCGTGGCCGCGCTGATCGCGGGCGCGACACCCGCGAGTCGGCCGCTGCGCGCGGCGGTGAGGAACCGGATCGATGCCTCAGCCGCGGCACCGGCGTCCAGCGGCACCGGCCGGCCGATCGCCGCCGCGACCTGGGCGCGGATCAGGTCGATGCCGCGTGCCCGCCGGATCAGCTCGGGGATCATGCCCCCCGCCAGCCGCGGGTTGACCTCGATGACAAGGGGGTACGCACCGTCCATCCGCAGCTCGACGTGGGCGGCTCCCCAACCGAGCCGGAGCGACGCGACCGCGCTGAGGGCACAGTGGGTCAGCAAGGTCTCCTGCGCGGGATCGAGGACGGCAGGTAGGTCGTGTCCTACCTCGACGAAGTCCGGTAGTGGGCCGACGTGCTTCGCGACCGTCATCACCACCTCGTCGCCGAAGAGTTCCACCGAGAACTCCCGCCCGGGCACGTACGCCTCGACGAGCACCTCACCGGCCACCAGCAGCCCCCGCTCGCCGGCAGCGGCAGCGAACAGGCCGGCCGCGTGTTCAGCAGCCTCGTGGGCGTCCCGGCAGAGCCGCACACCCACGCTGCCGGACCCCTGGACCGGCTTCACCACCACCGGGAACCCGGTCTCCCGCGCCGCCGCGAGGGCCTGGGCTTCGGTGGTGACCAGCGCGAACCGCGGCACCGCCACGCCCGCCCCGGCCAGCCGGCGGCGCTGCACGCCCTTGTGCCGGCACCCCCGGACGGCCTCGGCCGACGGACCCGGCAGGCCCAGGGCGTGAGCCGTCTCGGCGGCCGTGGCCACGTAGTACTCCGAGCTGGATGTCACCCCGACGATCTCGGCGGCGCCGGCCAGCGACCGTGCCGTCGCGAGTACGTCGGTGGCGCTGGAGGTGTCGGTGCGGACCGACGGGAGTTGGTCCTGCTCCACGTACGGATAGCGGGTGGGGTCGGCCGTGATCAGGACGGGTTGCACGCCGAGCTCGACACCCCGGCGGGCGAACTCACGCCCGGTTCCGGTGGTGTTGCTCTCGACCAGGAGGAGCAGCTGACTCACCGGACCACACCCGTCGCCAGCACGGCGTCCAGCGACCGGCGACCCCACAGCAGGTACGACCAGGTGTCCCCGGCGTCGAGGGGGTGGTCCACGGCGGTCGGTCCGCCGTACCCGCCGTCGGACCAGGCGCCGTGCGCGCGCAACCACGTCTCGCTGTACACGGTGTCCTGGTACCGATGGCCCTCGTCGGGCAGCAGCATGAGCACCTTCGCGTCCGGGTTGGCGGCGGCCCACCACGCCGCCACCTGGAACGACGCGCCGCTCGTCGGACCCATGAACAGGCCGTAGGTGCGGTACAGCTGGTGGGTGGCGTGGAACGCCTCGTCGGCGGCGACCCAGTGCACCTCGTCGTACGCCTCGTGCTGGACGTTCACCGCATGGATGCTGCTGCCGAGGCCCCGCAGCAGCCGCCGCCCGTCGGGCGGCCCGAAGATGACGCTGCCGTGGGTGTCGACGCCGATGAGCCGCAGGGCCGCGTTCGCCGGCCGCAGTGCGCTGGCGAGGCCGCCGGTGGATCCGCCGGACCCGACCGGACCGACGAGACAGTCGACGGTGCCCACCGCCTGGGCGATCAGCTCGCCGACGATCCCGTACGACGCGGGGTTGTCGGGGTTGTCGTACTGGCGCGGGACGTAGCTGTCCGGGCGGCGTTCCTGCAGTTCCGCCACCCGGGCGAGGCGTGCGCCCTGGATGCCGCCGGGCTGGTCGCGGTGCTCGACGATCTCGACGCGGGCCCCGAGCATCTCCAGCCGGGTTCGGAGGTTCAGATCGATCGCCGAGTCGCCGACGATCGTGAGCGGGTACCCGCGCAGGCGGCACACGAGCGCGAGGCCGAGGCCGAACGTGCCGGACGACGTCTCGATCACCGGCGTGCCCAGCTCGATCGCGCCGGCGGCCTCGGCCTGATCGAGCACATAGCGTGCGGGCAGGAGCTTCATGAGGCTGAAGGCGGCGGCGTACAGGTTGTCGGTCAACTTGATGATCTTCGGCAGTTCGGTCGCCTCGACAACCGACGAATGTCTTTTTGGGGATTTCGTCGACCTCATGCTACCCACCCGTCGTAAAGCTCCATTGTTCGTGAACTCCGAGGCCTTGCAGCATTTCTCCGGCCTGCGCCAGGCGGCCATTCGTGTCGGGGTCGTCGGAGTCGAACAGGAGACCCGCGACATTGCCGCTGTGTGCCGTCTGGATTCCGAGGGCGCCGACCTCGAGCGCGAGCGCCTTGATCCGATCCAGTTCCGGGATGGGCAGGTGCCGCTGGTTCAGGGTGGTGCTCGCGGTGGCCACTTCGCCCAGCAGTTTCACGTCCCGCGCACGAACTGCGTCTCGGAGCATCGGCCGCAGCACGTCGAACGTGTCGATCTCCCACGGCGTGTACCGGGCCGGCAGGAGCGCGAGCGTGTCGACGCCTGCGGCGTTGGGCCGGGTGCCGAAGCCGAGCACCGACACGGCGGGTAACTGAGCGCCGAAGTCCTCGATCAGCACCCCTTCGCGGTGCGCGAAGAGGACCGAGCGGTGCTCGAACATCAGCGAGTCGGACGCCCGCTCCGCCTGGACGGCCAGCATCGCCACCGCCGTGGCCGGGAGCGTGGCGGAGTAGGCGTCCTCGACGGCCCAGATCGTGGCGAGCACGTCGGACGTGGACGAGCCGAATCCCCGGCACAGCGGCACGTCGCTCGCGACCTCGAGGTGACCACCCGCGCAGGACAGGCCGAGGTCCCGCAGCCCGCGCACGGTGAGCTCGGCGGCGCGGAGCGCCTTGCTCTTCCATTCGGGCGCCACGGTGATCGCCGGGTCGATGCCGGGGAAGAAGGTCGCGGTGGTGGGATAGAGCGTGCACGGAATGGTGACCAGACCCCGGCGCAGGCGCCCGCCGTCGCTGAAGACACCCTGGATTATCTCGCCGTGATGCATCGGGGCGGAGGCGCTGCCGACGCGCCGATCGGATTGATCCACCATCTCCCTTGACTTCCGTCGGGCCACCTGACCGCTCTCTCCGGAGAATGCGGGACGGCAGCGGATGGACCGTTCTTCCCTATGGCGACCTGCCCGTTGACAATCTTATTGCGAGGAAATACCGGTGCCCGGCGAGTCGGGAGGCAGCATGTGGGCAGTTCCGATCTGCCCGCCGCCCGGCCCGCCGCAGTTCACAACCATTGGGCGAGCGTCTCCCCGATCTGCCGGATCGGTTCCGGCTGCGCCATGTCCCAGTGCTCGCAGTCGACGTCGTGGACGTCGACGGAGCCGTCGACATAAGGCCGCCACGCGTCGGCGGTGACGTCGATCTCGGTTCGGGCCGCGTTGAAGAAGAGCAGGTTGCCGGTGAACCGGTCGGGTATGTACCGGCACTGGATCGCCATGTTGTTGCCGGTCACCTCGACCACGGCGGCGACCTGACCTTCCTCCAGCGTGGCGAGGGTCGGCTCCTCGGCGCGCAGCAGGTGCAGGACGCGCGCCCGGTCGAGCCCCGCACCTTCCGCGGCGGCCAGCGCCGCGCCACGGCTGCCGAGCAGCGCGACGAGCACGTCGGCCTCGGTGATCGCCGGCGGCTCCAGCCCCTCTGGGGTGGGGTAGGCGTCCATCAGGACGAGGAGCGCGACCTCCTCGCCGGTCCGCTCCAGTTTGGTGGCCATCGCGTGGGCGACGATGCCGCCGAACGACCAGCCCAGCAGGTGGTACGGCCCGCTCGGCTGGACCGCCCGGATCTCGGCCAGGTAGTCCTCGGCCATCTCCTCCACGGTGCGGGGGAGTGCGCCGAGCGTCGTGAGGTGCCGTGCCTGGAGCCCGACGATCGGGCGGCTCGGGTCCAGGTGGCGGAGCAGGCCGGAGTAGCACCAGCTCATGCCCACCGCCGGGTGGACGCAGAACAGCGGCGCCGGCCCGGCTGCCGAGCGTGGCCGGATCGGCAGTACGACACCGGTCGAGTCCCCGCCGTCGCGCGTGACGAGATGCTCGGCGAGTGCCACGACACTGGGGGCCTCGAACAGGTCGCGGATGGTGAGGTCGGTAGCCAGCGCAGCGCGGATGCTGCTTGCGAGGCGGGTCGCGAGCAGGGAGTGGCCGCCGAGGTCGAAGAAGTTGTCATCGATCGTGAGGTGGTCGAGGCCCAGGGCGCCGGCGAACAGGGTGCGCAGGAGTTCCTCGGTGGGGGTGCGCGGTTCGCGCCCGTGCGCCACGGTCTCGACCTGCGGCGCGGGGAGCGCGCGCCGGTCGAGCTTGCCGTTGTGCGTCAACGGCAACGCGTCCAGCGTGACGAACGCGGACGGGACCAGGTACTCGGGGAGCGCTGCGGCGACGTGGCGGCGCAGCGTACCGGCATCGACACCGGTCACCGTGTACGCCACGAGACGCTTGTCGCCCGGCCGGTCCTCGCGGACGATGACGGCCACCTGGCCGACGTCGGGGTGGCCGGCGAGGACGGCCTCGATCTCGCCGGGCTCGACCCGGAAGCCACGGAGCTTGACCTGCTGATCGTCGCGGCCGACGAACTCCAGGTTGCCGTGCCGGTTCCGGCGCACCAGGTCACCCGTGCGGTACATCCGTGTGCCCGGCGCACCGAACGGATCCGCGACGAACCGCTCCGCACTCAGCGCTGGCCGGCCGATGTAGCCACGGGCCAGCCCGCTGCCGGCGACGTACAGCTCGCCGACCATGCCCGGTGGTACCAGCCGCAGGTTCGCGTCCAGCACGTACGCGCGCTTCCCGGCGATCGGTGCGCCGATCGGAATCACGCGGCTCCCGCAGTCGGCGGCGCCCAGCCGGTAGGCGGTGGTGAAGCCCATGCTCTCGGCGGGGCCGTACCCGTTGATCAGGGCCACATGCGGGAAGTCCGTCAGTATCCGCGTGGTGTGCGCCGGCGACGCGGTCTCGCCGGCTGTCATCGCCTCGGTGAGCTGCGCGAAGACCTGCGGGTGCTCGTCGACCATGAGATTGAACAGGCTGGCCGACATCTGCAGGACGGTCACGTCATGACCCACGACGAGCTCCGCGATCTGCTGCGGGTCGGTCCGCTGCCCTGGCTGCAGGACGCAGGTGCCGCCGTGCAGAAGAGGCCCGAAGACCTCCAGGGCGAACGCGTCCCAGGACACCGGCGAACTCTGCAGGTACACCTGCCCAGACCCGAACCGCAGGTAGTCCGGGCCGGCGAACGTGCCGACGAGGGCACGGTGCGGCGACGCGACACCCTTTGGTGTGCCGGTCGATCCCGACGTGAACATCACGCAGGCCAGGTCGTCGGCGACGGTGCCGCTCACCGGCGGGTGGGTGGGCTGGGCCAGGATGGTCGGAGCATCGGCATCGACGTGCACCAGGGACACGCCCGGCGCGGTCAACCGCGTGGCCAGGTCGCCCTCGGTGACCACGACGGCGGCCCCGGTCAGGGACAGCGCCGTGTCGAGCCGGCTCGCCGGGAACTCCGGGTCCAGCATCGTGTAGGCGGCGCCGGTCCCGAGCACGGCCAGCAGCGCGACCACGAGCTGCGGGCCCCGCTCGAGGTAGATGCCCGCGACGTCGCCGCGTCCGAGGCCTCGCTGGGCGAGGTGATGCGCGAGCCGGTGGGCGGCGGTCTCGAGGTCGGCGTAACTGACGCGCTCCTCGCCACTGATCAGCGCCACGGCGTCGGGAGTGCGGGCGGCCTGCGCGCCGAACAGCTCGTGCAGGCAGCCGTCGCCGGTCACGGCTTCGTCGTGCCGGAGTAACCGCTGGCGCTCGGCCGGCGTGAGCAACTCGATCTCGCCGAGGTGCCCGTCGGGGTCGGTTGTCACCTGCCGCAGCGTCCGCTCCAGCCGGTCGACGAGGGTCCGGATGGTGTCGGCGTCGTAGAGATCGGTGGCGTACTCGACGCCGATGTCGAGGCCGGCGGGCTTGCCGTCCGCGGTGTGGTGCTCGTGGACGTTGACCGTGAGGTCGAACTTCGCGATCGCCAGCGGTGTGTACTCGGTACGGCTGACCAGGCCGGGCAGCGGCGGCGTCCTCGGCGGGTTGTCGGTGTGGGTGAGCATCACCTGGAACAACGGGTGCCGGGACGTCGACCGGGGTGGGTTGATGATCTCCACGAGCCGCTCGAACGGCAGGTCCTGGTGGGCCCACGCCTTCAGGTCGGTGTCGCGGACGCGTGCCAGCAGCTCGCGGAATGTCGGGTCGCCGGACGTGTCC
>JAVEDU010000032.1 GCA_030840805.1 Actinomycetota bacterium | reverse complement strand
ATCGTGGTCGCGAAGAGCGAGCACGGACCCGACTACGTGTCCCGCGGTGCTCACAAGCTGGCCGGCGCGCTGGCCGCCTTCGGGCCGGCCGGCCTGGACGAGGCTGGACGCCGCTGCCTCGACGCCGGCGCGTCCACCGGCGGGTTCACCGACGTGCTGTTGCGTGCGGGCGCCGCCGAGGTCGTCGCGGTCGACGTCGGCTACGGCCAGCTCGCCTGGTCGCTCCAGACCGACCCGCGGGTGACCGTCCTGGACCGCACGAACGTCCGCGCGCTCGAGCCCGCCGCGGTCGGCGCGCCGGTCGACCTCGTCGTCGCGGACCTGTCGTTCATCCCGCTCGGGCTGGTCCTGCCCGCGCTGCTCGGGGTCTGCCGTCCTGGGGCGGACCTGCTGCCCATGGTCAAGCCGCAGTTCGAGGTCGGACGCGAGCGCCTGCCCGCGGGCGGCGTCGTGCGCGACCCGGCGCTGCGGGCGGAGGCGGTGCGGGCCGTCGCGGAGCAGGCCGGGCGGCTGGGCCTCGGGGTGCGGGGCGTGACCGCGAGCCCCCTGCCCGGCCCGAGCGGCAACGTCGAGTTCTTCCTCTGGCTGACCGCGGGCGCGCCGCCGCTCGACGAGCAGGACCTGCAGCGCGCGGTCGAGCAGGGCCCCGCCTAGCCGGGTCGGGCTGCGGCGCGCGACCGGCGCGGCCGGGGCCCGCCCCGTCTGACAGGGTGGGTGCGTGCGCTCCGTGCTGCTCCTCGCCCACACCGGCCGGCCCGGCAACGCCGACGCGGCCCGTCGGGTGGTGGAGCGGCTGCAGGAGGCCGGCGTCGAGGTGCGCGTCCTGCCCGAGGAGGCGGCCGACGTCGGGCTGTCGCCCGCCGGGCTGACCGGCGTCGTGGTCGGGGGCTCCGCGCAGGGGGTCGAGCTCGTCCTCGTGCTGGGCGGCGACGGGACGATCCTGCGCGCGGCCGAGATCGCCCGCGACTGCGGCGTCCCGCTGCTCGGCGTGAACCTCGGCCGGGTCGGCTTCCTCGCCGCCGCGGAGTCCGAGGAGGTCGACGCGACCGTCGAGCGCGTGCTCGCCCGCGACTACCGGGTCGAGGAGCGCACGACGCTCGAGGTCACCGTCCGGCTCGACGGCCAGGTGACGGGGACCGGCTGGGCGCTCAACGAGGCGTCGGTCGAGAAGGGCGCCCGCCAGCGGATGCTCGAGCTGGTGGTGGAGGTCGACGGCCGCCCGCTGTCGCGCTGGGGCTGCGACGGCGTGGTCTGCGCGACGCCGACCGGGTCGACCGCGTACGCGTTCTCGGCCGGCGGCCCGATCGTCTGGCCCGGGGTCGAGGCCCTGCTGCTGGTGCCGATCAGTGCCCATGCGCTGTTCAGCCGCCCGTTGGTGGCGGCCCCGACCTCGGTGTTCACCGTCGACATCCTCCCGGAGAGCACGCCGGGCGTGATGTGGTGCGACGGCCGGCGTCCGGTCGACCTCCAGCCCGGGGACCGGGTCGTGGTGCGCCGCGGCGCGCTGCCGGTGCACGTGGTCCGGCTGCGGCCGCAACCGTTCACCGACCGGCTCGTCGCGAAGTTCGGTCTGCCCGTCCAGGGCTGGCGGGGCGCACAGACCGGGGACTGAGCGGACGGGCGCACGTGCCGCCCCGGGGCCGCGACGGCTAGGGTCGGCGGCGTGCTCGACGAAATCCGTATCACCGGCCTCGGTGTGATCGCCGAGGCGACCCTGGATCTCTCACCCCGTCTCACCGTCGTGACGGGGGAGACGGGCGCGGGCAAAACCATGGTGGTGACCGCCCTCGGGCTGCTGTTCGGCGGCCGCGCGGACCCCGCCCGGGTCCGCGGCGGCGCCGGCAGCGCGCTCGTGGAGGGCCGGCTGCTCACCGCGGGACGGGACGCTCGGGCGGTGCTGGACCGCGCCGCCGAGGCGGGCGCCGAGGCGGACGAGGACGGCAGCCTGCTGCTGTCCCGCTCGGTGTCCACCGAGGGCCGGTCCCGGGCGTACATGGGCGGCCGTTCGGTGCCGATCGGCGTGCTGTCCGAGGTCGGCGAGCTGGTCCTGACCGTGCACGGCCAGTCCGACCAGCTGCGCCTGCTGAAGCCCGCGGAGCAGCGGGCGGCGCTGGACCGGTACGCCGGAGGTGGTGTGACCGAGCTCCTCGCCGCGCATCGCGGCCTGTACGACCGCTGGCAGGCCGTCACGGCGGACCTCGCCGAGCGCACCTCCAAGGCCCGGGAACGCACCCAGGAGGCGGACGTCCTGCGCTTCGGTCTCGGCGAGGTGGAGGCGGTGGACCCGCAGCCGGGCGAGGACGAGGAGCTGCGCGCGGAGTCCCGGCGGCTGGAGCACGCCGACGGGCTGCGGACGGCCGCGTTCACCGCCCACGAGGCGCTCGCCGGGGACCCGATGGGCTCCGGCGAGACCGCGGACGTGGCGTCGCTGCTCGGGGCCGCCCGGCGCGCGCTCGCCGCGGTGTCCGGGGACGACGCACAGCTCGTCGCGCTGGAGCAGCGCACGGAGACCCTCGCCGCGCTGGCCACGGACCTGGCGGCCGAGCTGGCGGCCTACGCCGAGGGCCTGGACACCGACCCGGCCCGGCTCGCCGCGGTGCACGACCGCCGCGCGGCCCTGACCGGCCTGACCCGCAAGTACGCCGACTCGGTGGACGGCGTGCTGGCGTGGGTGGAGACGGCCCGGGAGCGGCTGCTGCAGCTCGACAGCTCCACCGAGACGCTCGCCGCGCTGGCCGCCGAGCGTGACGCACTCGCGGCCGAGCTGGCCGGGACCTCCGTGACGCTGTCCGCGGCGCGGCGGGAGGCGGCGGCCGACTTCGGGGTCGCGGTCACCGAGGAGCTCGCCGGCCTGGCGATGCCCCACGCGCGGGTCGAGGCCGTGACCGACACCCGGGAACCGGGGCGCGACCAGCCGTTCCTGACCATCGACGGCCGGGCGGTGGCGGTGGGGCCGGACGGCATCGACGAGGTCGAGCTGCGGCTGGTCGCCCATCCCGGCGCGCCGGCCCTGCCGCTCCAGCGGGGGGCGTCCGGCGGTGAGCTGTCCCGCGTGATGCTCGCGGTGGAGGTCGTCTTCGCCGGTACCGGTGGCACGCCGACGATGGTGTTCGACGAGGTCGACGCCGGGGTCGGCGGCCGGGCCGCGGTCGAGGTGGGCCGACGGCTCGCCCGGCTGTCGCGGACCCATCAGGTGGTCGTCGTCACCCACCTGCCGCAGGTGGCCGCGTTCGCGGACCGGCACCTGCTGGTGTCCAAGGATACTGCCGGGCTTGTCACGACCAGTGGCGTACGACTCCTCGACGATGCGGACCGGGCCCGTGAGCTGGCCCGCATGCTGGCCGGCCTGGAGGACAGCGAGCTCGGCGTGGCACATGCGGAGGAGCTGCTGGCGACCGCGCGGGCCGAGAAGGAACGCCCCGTCGCACGTCCGCGCCGCCGCAAGGCCGCCGCCCCGACGGGCTGACCGCGGGGTGTGGCGATGCCCACGGGGTGTCGTGCACACGAGGTGGTGCCTCGGGATGCGAGGATGGTCGGCAATGCGTCTGCCAACCTTGCGCCGTAGCCGGACCGCCCCAGGGCTCTCCGGTGTGAACGGCATCGCCCGCCTGGACCGCCGTACCAAACGACTCACGAAGCGGTTGAAGAGCGGCGACATCGCGATCATCGACCACGTCGACCTCGACCGCGTCGCCGCCGACGCGCTCGTCGCGTCCGGGGTCTCCGCCATCGTGAACGCGGCACCGAGCATCTCGGGCCGGTACCCGAACCTCGGCCCCGAGGTGCTCGTGGCCGCGGGGATCCCGCTGCTCGACGCCGTGGGGGAGCAGGTCTTCGACCAGCTCCGCGAGGGCCAGCAACTGCGGCTCGACGGTCACGAGCTGTACGCCGGGGACGAGCTCGTCGCCACCGGTGTGCGGCAGGACGCCGAGACGGTCGCCGCCGCGATGGCCGAGGCCAAGGCCGGGCTGTCGGTGCAGCTGGAGGCGTTCGCCGCCAACACGATGGAGTACATGAAGCGGGAGCGCGATCTCCTGCTCGACGGCGTCGGCGTCCCCGAGGTGCGCACCAAGATCGACGGCCGGCACTGCCTGATCGTGGTGCGCGGCTACGACTACAAGGCCGACCTCGAGGTGCTGGGCAGCTACATCCGCGAGTTCCGCCCGGTGCTCATCGGCGTCGACGGCGGCGCCGATGCGCTCGTCGAGTACGGCTACACGCCCGACCTGATCATCGGCGACATGGACTCCGTGTCCGACGCCGTGCTCAAGTGCGGCGCGGAGATCGTCGTCCACGCGTACCCGGACGGCCGTGCCCCCGGACTCAAGCGGGTCGAGGACCTGGGCGTCCAGGCGATCACGTTCCCGGCCGCGGCGACCAGCGAGGACATCGCGATGCTGCTCGCGGACGAGCGGGGCGCGACCCTGATCGTGGCCGTCGGCACGCACGCGACGATGGTCGAGTTCCTGGACAAGGGCCGGGCCGGCATGGCGTCCACGTTCCTGACCCGGCTCCGCGTCGGCAGCAAGCTCGTCGACGCGAAGGGTGTGAGCCGGCTGTACCGGCAGGGCATCTCCGGCGCGTCCGTGTTCTTCCTGGTCCTCGCCGCCCTGCTCGCGATGGCGGCGGCGATGGCCGTCTCGACGGTCGGCCGTTCGTACGTCGAGGTGCTGGCCGAGCAGTGGGACAGCATCCTCTTCCAACTGCAGAGGCTGTTTTCGTGATCAATTTCCGGTACCACGTCGTCTCCATCACCTCGGTGTTCCTGGCCCTGGCGATCGGGCTGGTCCTGGGGACCGCCGCGCTGAACGGCCCGGTGGCGAACGACCTCAACAGCCGGGTCACCGACCTGCGCGCGGCGAACAACCAGCTGCGCGGCCAGGTGAGCGACCTCGACAAGCAGGTGCAGGGCCGCGACGCGTTCGTGAAGCAGGTCGCGCCGACCATGCTGGCGGGCACGCTGACCGGCAAGCGGGTCCTGCTCGTCACGCTTCCCGGCGCCGGGTCCGAGAACCCGCAGGGCGTGCAGAACATGCTGGAGGCCGCCGGTGCCACGGTCACCGGGACGCTCGGGTTCACCGCGGAGATCGTCGACCCGACCCGGAACGACGACGCCCTCGACCTCGCGACGCGGCTGACGCCCCCCGGGGTGTCCGCGCTGCCGACGAACAACGACGGCGTGGAGACCGCGAGCGCCCTGTTCGGCCGGGTGTTCGCCACCGGCAAGGCCAACGTCTCCGACGCCGCCCGCACCTCGCTGGTCTCCGGGTTCGGTGGGCTGAAGTTCGTCGACGCGTCCGCGAAGGTCGGCCCGGCGGACGCGGTGGTGTTCGTCGCCGGTATCCCGATCACCGGCCGGGATGCCGACCGCCGCAACGCCAACATCGACCTGATCGTCACCCAGTTCGCCGCCTCGTTCGACCGCGCGGTGCTCGCGGGGCCCACCGTGGCCGGCGGCGGCAACGTCGTCGCGGCGGTCCGCGGTGACGACACGCTCGCGACGAAGATCTCCACGGTGGACACCGCCGGGTCCGCGGAGGGCCAGCTCGCCGCGGCGATGGCGGTGGCCGAGCGGTTCGCCGGCAAGGCGGGGCAGTACGGCGCCGGTGACGGCGCGACCGCCCCGGTCCCGTCCCTGGCGAAGCCCGCCGCGAAGTGAGCCCGCTGTTCCGGCGACTCGCGCTCGCCGGGGCGGGCGCGGCGGCGTCGCGCGGACTGCTGCGCGCGGCGGGCTCGCTGCCGCCGGCCACGCGGGCCGGGCTCGACCGCACCAACCACCGGGGTGAGCCGGTCAGCCTGGTCGCCGGGCCGGTGGTGGCCCTCGCGGCCACCGCGTCGGCGGCCGCGGGCGCCGGTACCCCGCGCCTGCGGGCGGCGGCCCTCGTCGCCGGACTCGGCGCGGGCGTGCTCGGGCTGTACGACGACATCGCCGGGTCGCGACCCGAGCAGCGCGCGGACAAGGGTTTCCGGGGTCACCTCCGGGCGCTGGCGTCCGGCCGGGTGAGCGCCGGGGCCGTGAAGGTCGCCGGCATCGGCGCCGCCGGGCTCGCGGTGGGCGCCCTGCTGAGCCGCACTCCGGGCCGGCCGTTGCGGACCACGGTGGACACCGCCGTCGTGGGCGGCCTCGTCGCGGGCACCGCGAACCTGCTGAACCTGCTCGACCTGCGGCCCGGCCGCGCCGTGAAGGCCGCCGTCGTGCTCGGCGCGCCGCTGCTGACCGGCGGCGCGGGCGATCTCGTCGCCGGGCCGCTCGGTGCCGCCGCCGGGGTGCTCCCCGAGGACCTCGCGGAGTCGGTGATGCTCGGCGACGCCGGGGCCAACGCGCTCGGCGCCCTGCTGGGGCTCGGCCTCGCCACGCGGCTGGGGCCGGCCGGGCGCTGGGCGGCGCTGGGCGCGCTCGTCGCGCTGACCGGTGCCAGCGAGCGGGTCAGCTTCACCCGCGTGATCGAGGCGACGCCGGGGCTCCGGGAGTTCGACCGGCTGGGCCGGCGGCCGGTGGGCGACCCGAGCGTCCGGCCGGCGGTCCCGGACCGGACGTGACCGCCGTCGGCCGCCGGCCGGCCGTCGCCGGCTTCCTGGCCGGGGCCGCGCTGATCGCGGGGCTGACCGTGCTGGCCCGGGTCACCGGGTTCGGGCGGATCCTGGTCTTCTCGTACGCCCTCGACGGCGCGAACTGCCTGTCGGACGTGTACCAGTCGGCCAACACCGTGCCGAACATCATCTTCGAGATCGTCGCGGGTGGGGTCCTGGCGAGCGCGGTGGTACCGCTGCTGGCCGGTGACCTCGCGGCGGGCACTGCGGCCGGCGCCGCGCGGGCCGAGCGCACCGCCGGGGCGCTGCTCACCTGGGTGGTCCTGCTGCTCGTGCCGCTCGCCGTGGTCGTCGCGCTCGCCGCCGGTCCGCTGGCGTCGGCGGCCCTCGGCGACAAGGGCTGCACCGGCGCGGTCGAGGTCGCCGCGTCGATGCTCCGGGTGTTCGCGCCGCAGATCGTGCTGTACGGCGTGGGGATCGTGCTCACCGGCGTCCTCCAGGCGCACCGGCGGTTCGCCGGGCCCGCGCTGGCGCCGCTGCTGTCCAGCCTGGTCGTGATCGGGGCCTACCTGCTGTACGCCCTCCTCGCGGTGGGGCACCGCGGCGAGCTGGGCCGGCTCACCGGGGCGGAGGAGGCGGCGCTGTCGGTGGGGACCACGCTCGGCGTGGTCGCGCTGACCCTGCCGCTGGTGCTGTGGCTGCGTCCCACCGGGCTGCGGCTGCGCCCGCGGCTGCGCTTCGACGCGGAGCTCACCGGCCGGGTCCGGGCACTCGCGGCGGCGGGCGTCGGGGTGCTGCTCGCCCAGCAGGCGGCGGTCGCCGTGGCGCTGCACCTGTCCAACGACGGCGTGCCCGCCGGGTACAACACGACCCTGCTGTACGCACAGACGGTGTACCTGCTGCCGTGGGCGGTGCTCGCGGTGCCGATCGCGACCGCCGTGTTCCCGCGCCTCGCCGCCGCGGCGGACCAGGGGGACCGGCCCGGCTACGCCGCCGCGCTGTCGCCCGCGCTGCGGGCCGTCGTGCTGCTGAGCCTGTTCGGCACCGCGGTGCTGATCGCGACCGCGGCCCCGGTGGCGGCGATGTTCCTGTCGCGGTCGGCCGGCACGGTGCGCCCGGACGTGCTGGCCGACGCCCTCGTCGCGTTCGCACCGGGCCTGCTCGGCTATGGCCTGGTCGCGTTGCTCACCCGCGCGCTGTTCGCGTCGGGCGCCAGCCGTGCCGCCACCGTGGCGACCGTCGCGGGCTGGCTCGTCGTGGTCGGGGCCGATCTCGGTCTCGCCGCCACGCTGCCGCCCGCGGACCGGGTGTCGGCGCTGGCCTGGGGGAACTCGATCGGCATGACGCTGGCGGGGGTCCTGCTGGTCGCGGTCACCGTCCGGCGTGCCGGGGCGGGGGCGCTCACCGGGCTCGGGCGGACGTGCGCGGTGGGACTGGTGGCGGCCGTCACGTCGGCCGTGGCGGGGCGCGTCGTGGCCGGTCTGGACTGGGGGCCGGGCTTCGGCACGGGGCTCGGACAGGGCATGCTCTCCTCGACGGTGGTGCTCGTCGTGTTCGCGGCGGTCGTGGCGCTCGGAGCCCGTGAGGACCTCCGGGTCGTCACGTCCCGGCTCCGCCGCGTCAGGGACAAGGGAAGGACCGCAGGTGCCTGAGTCGGATCCCCGCAGGGTGCTCCTCGTGCTCGCCTCGAGCACCGGCGGTGTGGGTCAGCACGTCCGGGCGCTCGCGGCCGGACTGGTGGAGTCCGGGATGCGGGTCGTGGTCTGCGGCCCGGCCGCCACCGAGGACCTGTTCGGCTTCACCGCCGTCGGCGCCCGGTTCACCGCCGCCGAGATCCCGCCGAGCCCACACCCGGTCTGGGACGCCCGTGCGATCGCCGCGGTACGCCGGGCGGCCCGCGGCGCGCAGGTCGTCCACGCCCACGGCCTCCGCGCGGGGCTGGTGGCCGCCCTCGCCGTCCGCACCCTGTCCCGGCCGCTCGTGGTGGCCCCGCCGCTCGTGGTGACCTGGCACAACGCCGTTCTGGCCGAGGGAGCCAAGGCCAAGGTCCTGGCCGCCCTGGAGCGCGTCGTGGCCCGCTCGGCCGATCTCACGCTGTGCGCCTCGGACGACCTGGTCGACCGGGTGCTGGCCCTCGGTGGCCGGGACGCCCGGATGGCCCCCGTCGCCGCGCCCGCGCTCCCGGCGCCCCGGCGCGACGCGGCCGCCGTCCGCGCCGAGCTGGGCGTCGACGGCCGGCCCCTGGTGCTCGCCGTGGCGCGGCTGCACCCGCAGAAGTCGCTCGACGTGCTCGTCGACGCCGCGGCGCGGTGGTCGGGCCGGGAGCCGCGGCCGCTCGTCGCCGTCGCCGGTTCCGGCCCCGCCGAGGCGGACCTGCGGGCGCAGATCGAACGGACCGGTGCGCCCGTCCGGCTGCTCGGTCACCGTGACGACGTGGCGGACCTCCTCGCCGCGTGCGACGTGGCCGTCGTGACGAGCAGGTGGGAGGCCCGCCAGCTGTTCGCCCAGGAGGCGATGAAGGCCGGCCGGCCGCTGGTCGTCACCGCGGTCGGCGGTCTGCCGGGCCTGGTCCGGGACGGCGCCGTCCTCGTACCGCCGGGCGATGTGGCCGCGGTGACCACCGCGGTCGAGCGGGTCCTCGACGACCCCGGCCACGCCGAGGCGCTCGCGTCGCGGGGCCGGGCCGTCGCGGCGAGCTGGCCGACGCCGCAGGACACCCTCGACCAGGTGCGGGCCGTGTACGCGGAGCTGGTCGGGCCGTGATCTCCCGAACCGCCCGCCTCCTCGTCGCCGTCCTGCTGGCGGCCGTCGGGGCCGGGCTGCTGGTCCCGGCCGCGGCGTCCGCCGCCCCGACCGGGCCGCTGCCGGCCGGTCAGGTGCTCGTCGTCGGCGTACCCGGTCTCCGGTGGGACGACGTCGACCCGCACCGGACGCCCCACCTGTGGGCGCTCGCCGACCGCGGCAGCATCGGCGCGCTGTCGGTGCGGGCGGCCCAGGCCTCGACCTGCCCCGGCGACGGGTGGGCCACCCTCGGTGCCGGGAACCGGGCCCGCGGCCCGGGTCATGTCCCGGGCGCCGTCGGCTGCCCGCCCGACGTCCCGGCGTCGGCCGTCCGGGCCCGGACGGACGGCAGCGGCCACTACGCCGCGCAGCACGACCTGGTCGAGCAGAACCGCGCCCTCGAGTTCGACGCCCGGCCGGGGTCGCTGGCCGATGCGTTGCGCTGCACCACCACGGTCGGGGCCGCCGCCGCACCCGCCGGTGCGCGGTCCGGTGGCCAGCTCGACCACTACCTCCCGGCCCTGCCCGCCGACCCGGCCGCCGAGCTCCAGGTGTGCTCGGTCGGCGTGCTGGCCGGCCCCACCGTCACCTCGGTGGACCGTGAGACCGCCGTCGCGGCCGCGGACGCGCTGGTCGGCCGCGTCGACGATGCCCGGGAGGACGGTTCGCTGCTGCTCGTGGTGGGGACCGCCGACCCGGCCGGCCCGCCCCGGCTGCACGTCGCGCTGGCGGCCGGCCCCGGCTACGGCCGCGGCTGGCTCGGCTCGGCCAGCACCCGGCGCACCGGCTTCGTCCAGCTCATCGACATCGCGCCCACCGTGCTCGCCGCGGCCGGCGGCACCGCCCCGGACAGCGTCGTCGGCCGACCCGTGCAGATGGACACCGCCCGTGGCGACGGTACGGCCGCCGCGATCCGGCGGCTGGTGGATGCCGACCGCGCCGCGGCCGTGCAGCGCCCGCTGGTCGGTCCGTACTTCCTGCTGATCGTGCTCGGCGGGCTGGCCCTGTTCGGGGTCGCCGCGTGGTCGTTCACCCGGGCGTGGCGGCGTACCGGCGGACTGCGTTCGCCCCGGAACGGGCCGGCCGTCCAGGGCCGGGTCGTCGAGGTGCTGGCCCTCGCGGTCGCCACCGCGGTGCCCGCCTCGCTGCTGGCCCAGGTCGTCCCGTGGTGGCGCACCCCGGCGCCCGCGGTGGTCCTCCTCGCCCTCGTGGCGGTCGTCACCGCCGCGGTCGTCGCGTTCGCGGTCTTCGGTCCGTGGCGCCGCTCCTCGATCGGCCCGATCGGGGTGGTCTCGACGTTCGGGGCCGTGGTGCTCGCCGTGGACGTGCTGACCGGCTCGCACCTGGAGTTCGGGTCGCTGCCCGGCTACTCCCCGCTCGTGGCCGGACGGTTCACCGGCTTCGGCAACATCCCGTTCGCTGTGTTCGCGGCGTCGGTGCTCATCGCGGCCGGCTGCGTCGCGCAGGCGGTACGCCGGGAGCGCCGGCCGCTGCTCGTCGTCGTCGTGGGCGTCGTCGCGGTGGTCCTCGTCGGCTCGCCGGCCTGGGGGAGCGACGTCGGGGGGCTCATCTCGCTGGCCGCCGCGGTCGTCGTCGCGACGATGCGGGTGGCCGACATCCGGCTCTCGGTCGGGCGTCTCCTCGTCGCGATGGGCGTGGCCGGACTCGCCGTGGTCGCCTTCGCGGCGTACGACCTGAGCCGGCCGGAGGCGGAGCGCACGCACCTCGCCCGGTTCGTGGACCAGCTGCGGGACGGCACCGCATCCACCGTGATCGGCCGCAAGCTCGAGGCCAACCTGACGCTGCTGGTGAACAGCCCGCTGACCCTCCTCGTCCTGGGAGCCGTCCTGCTGTTCGGGCTCGTGCTGCTGCGGCCGGTCGGCGGCCTGCGCCGGGTGTTCGCGCTGTACCCGGGCGTGCGCGCCGGGTTCGCCGGTACGACCGTGGCGGCCGTGCTGGGGTTCGCGCTGAACGACTCCGGGATCGCGGTCCCGGCGTTCGCCGCCGCGGTGGCCGTGCCGCTCGCGATCGCCGTGGCCATGCGCGTCGCGGCGCACGGCCGTCCCGGCGAGACGGTGCGGCGCCCCGCCGCGGTGCTGTACCTCCCGCCCACCGACCCCGTCGACGCCGAGGCCGTACCGGCTGCCGACCCCGAACCGGACCCCGGACGCGAGCCCGTCACGGAACGGACGCCCTGACCATGTACCGGCCCGGCCGCACGCTCGCGACGGCCCTGGTGGCCGCGGCGGTCACCGTGACCGGACTGCTGGGGTTCGGCCGGCCCGCCGCCGCGACCCCGCGGGCAGACTCGGTCGTGATCGTCGGGGTGCCGGGACTGCGCTGGGACGACGTCGACGCCCGGCGCACCCCGGCGCTCGCGGACCTCGCCCGGCGGGGCTCGGTGGCCGCGCTCTCGGTCCGTTCGGCACCGCCGGTGACCTGTCCCGCGGAGGGGTGGCTGACCCTCGGCGCCGGCACGTACGGCGCGGTGCAGGACCCCGGCGCGGCGGGCGGCTGCGCCGACCGGACGGTCCCGCCGGTGACGCAACGGGGTGCGGGGGCCGTGCTGCCGACGTTCCCGCTGCTGCGGCGGCTGAACGACGGGCTGCGCTTCGGCGCGGAACCCGGGTCGCTCGGTGCCGGCACGGGCTGTGTCTCCGCGGTCGGTCCCGGGGCGGCGCTCGCCGGCGCGGATCTCACCGGCTCGGTCACCGCGTACACGGCGGACCTCCCCGCCGACCCCGGGGACGTCCTGGCCCGGTGCCCGCTCGCCGTGGTCGACCTCGGCACGCTTCCGGACGGGGCGGCCCGGCGGCGTGCCGTGGAACGCGCCGACGAGGCGCTGGGCCGCGTGGTGGCCGCCCGCCCGGCCGGGTCGCTCCTGCTGGTCGCGGGGCTCGCCGAGAGCTCCGCCACGGGGCCGCGGCTCCACGTCCTGATCGCCGACGGCCCGGGCTTCGGCGGTGGCTGGGCCGGATCGCCGAGCACCCGGCACCCTCCGTACGCGCAGCTGTCCGATCTCGGCCCCACCGCGCTCGCGGTCCTCGGCCACCGGGTGCCGGAGTCGGCGGCCGGCCGCCCGCTGTCCGGCCCGGGTGACGGCCGGCCGGGGTCCTGGCCGGAGACGCACACGGCGCTGGTCGACGCCGACCGGTCGGCCGTGGCCCAGCGGGCCGTGGTCGCGCCGTTCTGGCTCCTGCTGGGGGTGGCGTCGCTGTGCTGTTACGCCGCCGCCGCGTTGCTGGTGCGCCGCCGGTCCCGTGCCGGTGAGCCGGGGAACGACCGGGTCCGGCGGCGCGTCGCCCTGGGCTGCGTGGCGCTCGCCACCGTCCCCGGCGCGACGTTCGCGGCGAACCTCGCGCCGTGGTGGCGGGCACCCGGCGGCACCCCCGGGCTGGTCGCGGCGCTGGTGGCGGCCGTCGTGGTCGCCGCCGCGCTGCTCACCGTGGCGGTCGTCGTCGCCTACCGGCGCGGCGGTCCGAACGCGGCACTCGGCGCGCTGGGCGGCGGGGCGCTGCTGATCCTGCTGGTGGACCTGCTGACCGGCGGCCGGTTCCAGATGGACTCGATGCTCGGCTACAACCCGCTCGTCGCGGGACGCTTCTACGGGATCGGCAACATCGCGTTCGCCGTCCTCGGCGCCGCCGCGCTGTTCGTCGCCGCCGCGCTGGCGACCGGCCGGCGCCGGTGGTCCGCGCTGGCGCTCACGGGCGTGGTGGCGGTCGTGGTGACGCTCGTCGACGGGGCCCCCGCGCTGGGCGCCGACTTCGGGGGCGTGCTCACCCTGGTGCCGGCGTTCGCGGTGCTGGCGCTGTCCGTCGCCCGCGCCCCGATCACGCCGCTGCGGGTCGCCGTCGCCGGGCTCGCCGGCGTGGTCGTCGTCGGCGCCCTGGGCGTCCTGGACTTCCTGCGGCCGGCGGACGACCGGAGCCACTTCGGCCGGTTCGTCGGCGAGGTCGTGGACGGGCAGGGCATCGGCGTGGTCCGCCGCAAGCTCCTCACCAACGTCGACCTGCTGCTGGCGGGCCCGCACACCGTCGCGGCGCTGGTCGCCTCGGTGGTGCTGGCCGTGGTCGTGCTCCGGCCGCCCCGGTCGCTCGCGGCCGCGTACGCGGCGATCCCGGCCCTGCGCCCCGCGCTCGTCGCCGTGCTCGTGCTCGGGGCCGTGGGCGCCGTGACGAACGACTCCAGCGTCGCGATCCCCGCCGTCGCCGGTGCGGTCGCCCTGCCCGCCGTCCTCGCCGCGTGCCTGCTCGCCGGCCGCGCCGGGAACACGAACCCGTCCGGCGACACGCCGGCCCCGGGGGCACCGGAGCGGGTGCAGGTGTTACCGTGAATTCCCGTGGATGCGCGCGGCACCAGGCCCGCGCCAGAGACCACGGGAGTCTCCGTTGGGGCAGTCGTCAAGGACGACCAAGCACGTCTTCGTAACCGGGGGCGTCGCTTCGTCCCTGGGCAAGGGGCTCACCGCCTCCAGCCTGGGCAATCTTTTGTCCGCCAGGGGACTCCGGGTCGTGATGCAGAAGCTCGACCCGTATCTGAACGTCGACCCCGGAACGATGAACCCGTTCCAGCACGGTGAGGTCTTCGTGACCGAGGACGGGGCCGAGACCGACCTCGACGTCGGCCACTACGAGCGCTTCCTCGACACCGAGCTGCGCGGGTCCGCGAACGTGACGACCGGGCAGGTGTACAGCCGGGTCATCGCCAAGGAACGACGCGGCGAGTACCTGGGTGACACCGTGCAGGTCATCCCGCACATCACGAACGAGATCAAGGAGCGCGTCCGCGCGATGGCGGACGCCCCCGGCAGCCGCCCCGTCGACGTGGTGATCACCGAGGTGGGTGGCACCGTCGGCGACATCGAGTCGCTGCCGTTCCTGGAGGCGATCCGCCAGGTCCGGCACGACGTGGGCCGCGACAACTGCTTCTTCCTCCATGTGTCGCTGGTGCCGTACCTGGCGCCGAGCGGGGAGCTGAAGACCAAGCCGACGCAGCACTCCGTGGCGGCGCTGCGGAGCATCGGTATCCAGCCCGACGCGATCGTGTGCCGGTCCGACCGCGAGATCCCCGAGGGGCTCAAGCGGAAGATCTCGCTGATGTGCGACGTGGACCCCGATGCCGTGGTGTCCGCCTCGGACGCGCCGAGCATCTACGACATCCCCAAGGTGCTGCACTCCGAGGGGCTGGACGCGTACGTGGTCCGGCGCCTCGACCTGCCGTTCCGGGACGTGGACTGGCGGGCGTGGGACGACCTGCTCGGCCGCGTCCACCGGCCGCAGCACACGGTCAAGATCGCGATGGTCGGCAAGTACGTCGACCTGCCGGACGCGTACCTGTCGGTCACCGAGGCCCTGCGTGCCGGTGGCTTCGCGAACCGCGCCCGGGTGGAGATCCGCTGGGTCGCCTCCGACGACTGCGAGACGCCGGCCGGCCTGGAGGCCGCGCTGGCGGACGTGGACGGTGTGCTGATCCCGGGTGGCTTCGGCATCCGCGGGATCGAGGGCAAGGTCAACGCGATCCGGTACGCCCGCGAGCACAAGATCCCCACCCTGGGCCTGTGCCTCGGCCTGCAGTGCATGGTGATCGAGTACGCGCGCGCCAAGGCGGGCCTGGCGGGCGCGAACTCGGCCGAGTTCGACGAGAAGACCCCGCACCCGGTCATCGCCACGATGGCCGACCAGCAGGACGTGGTGGCCGGCGAGCGCGACATGGGCGGCACGATGCGGCTCGGCGCGTACCCGGCGGCGCTCGAGCGCGGCAGCGTCGTCTCGGAGGCCTACGGCGAGACGACGGTGTCCGAGCGGCACCGGCACCGGTACGAGGTCAACAACGCCTACCGCGACAAGCTCGCGAAGGCCGGGCTGGTCTTCTCCGGCACCTCGCCGGACGGCCACCTGGTCGAGTTCGTCGAGCTGCCGCGGGAGGAGCACCCGTACTTCGTCGCGACCCAGGCCCACCCCGAGTTCAAGTCGCGGCCGACCCGCGCGCACCCGCTGTTCCGCTCCTTCGTGTCCGCGGCGGTGGAGTACGCCGGCGCGGCACAGCTCCCGGTCGAGCTGCCGGACCCCGAGGGCATCGCGGTGCCGTCCGCCGCGAACGGCGCACGCCCGGCCGACGGCGCCGCGCGGGAGTCCGTCGGATGACGGCAGGTGAACAGAACGGGCACGAGTTCCGGGTGCTGTCCTCGACCGAACGGTTCGCCGGCCGGGTCGTGAGGCTGGTCAGCGACGAGATCGCGCTGCCGGGCGGCACCGGGGTGCGCGACTACGTCGTGCACCCCGGTGCGGTGGCGGTGGCGGCGCTCGACGACGAGGGCCGGATCGTGCTCCTGAAGCAGTATCGGCACCCCGTCCGGGCGGACCTGTGGGAGCTCCCCGCGGGTCTGCTGGACGTGGCGGGGGAGCCGGCGCTGGAGACGGCCGCCCGCGAGCTGTGGGAGGAGGCGGACCTCCGCGCGGAGCGGTGGCACGTCCTCGCCGACCTGCTCACCTCACCGGGTGGCAGCGACGAGGCGATCAGGCTCTACCTGGCGCGGGCGCTGTCCGAGGTGCCGCCGGCGGAGCGGCACACCCGCACCGACGAGGAGGCGGTCATGACGATCGAGCGCCTCGACCTGGACACGGCGGTCGGCATGGTGTTCGACGGCACGATCCAGAACGCCACCTGCGCGGCCGGGGTGCTCGGCGCGGCGCGGGCGCGGCAGGACGGCTTCGCCGGGCTGCGGCCGGCCGACTCCCCGTGGGGTGCCCGCCCCGGTCGCTGACCGGCATCTTCCCCGCGTTGATCATGGGCTTTGCGACAGGACACGCCGGCGTGTCTGTCGCAAAGCCCATGATCAACGGGATGGGGGACGCGGGCGGATCCCGAGGCCGCCCAGTTCCAGCGCCGCCAGCGCGGCGACGACCTCCGGGTCGCCGTCCCGCCAGCCGGCCCAGGGGTCCGCGGCGACCTTCCGCAGCCGGGGGAGGGGCTGGGCGGCCAGTGCCCGGAGCGCGAACAGCGTCGCATCGGCTCCCCCGGCGAGCAGGGTGCGCGCCGCGGTGGCCTCTCGGACCCACCGGACCCGCCGGGCCAGCCACCACAGCGCCAGCGTGAGTGGCACGACCACCGTGAGGGCGGTGAGCAGCGGGGCCAGGTCGCCGACCAGGGCCTGCTGGTCCCGGCCGGCCTCGGCGAGCGAGCCCCCCGCCCCGGCCGCCGCGTCGAACGGCCCGCGCAGCTCGTCGCCGACCACCGGCACGCCGGACGCCGTCTCCCCGGCCGATCGCAGGTTCCGCTCCAGTGCGCCCCCGGCGTCCGCCAGCTTGCGGCCGGGGACGGCCAGGGCGAGGACGGCGTCGTGGACCGCGACCCCGAGGCGTACCCACAGGACGGTCCAGCCGAGCGCCGCGAGATCTCCCAGCAGCTGGGCCAGGATGCGGCGGGGCCGGTCGGCATACAGCTTCACGGGTCACCTCCGTCGGCGGCGCCCGTGGCCGGACGCCGGAGGATCACCCTGCCGGTTCGGCGGCGTTCCGGCACGCCCGGATCAGCCGACGCCCGAGCGGTCGTGCAGCGGGCGAGCGGTGCCGCGGATCGCCCGCTGCTCGCCGCGGTCCCGCCCGGGCGTGACGGTCTGGCCCCGTCGGGTGTTCGTCGGGCCGGTCCGCTGCCGGGGCACGTGCACGGCCACCGCGGTGCGGTACCGGCGCCGGGCCCGGAGCGAGGCGACCCGGGCGACCAGGACACCGGCCGCCGCGACGGCGATCAGCACGAGGCCGTACCGATGGCCGCCCGCCGTGAGGTACCCGCCCGCGAACACGAGCGCGACGCCGCCGGTGGTGGTCGCCAGCCAGCCGACGGGGATGCGGGGTGTCGTGGTCGTTGCCATGAGAACTCCTTCGGTGGAAGAAGATGCTCGGCCGCCCGGGTGTGGTGAGGGAAAGCTAGCGCCCCGGCGCCTCCCCGTAAGAAGAATTGAGCGCCTCCTGAGGGTCCGGCGGGGGATTGGAGCGGATACCTGACACCGTCGCATGCCGCGGCGGCGCCCCTAGACTGCCGACAGTGCCGGTCGATCGGCGACAACGGAGTTCCCGGGGCCGGTGCGCGAGAGAGGGTGCGAGTCGTGAAGATCGGTATCCCCCGGGAAGTGAAGAACCACGAGTACCGGGTTGCGATCACCCCGTCGGGCGTCCACGAACTGGTCGCCGGCGGACATGAGGTGGTCATCGAGCACGATGCGGGGATCGGGTCGGCGATCCCGGACGACGACTACGTCGCCGCGGGCGCGAAGATCCTTCCCCACCCGGACGACATCTGGGCGGCCGGTGACCTGATCCTGAAGGTCAAGGAGCCGATCGGGGAGGAGTACGACCGGATGCGGTCCGGCCAGACGCTGTTCACCTACCTGCACCTCGCCGCGTCCCGCGAGTGCACCGACGCGCTGCTCGGGCGCGGCGTCACCGGCATCGCGTACGAGACCGTCGAGCTGCCGGACCGGTCGCTGCCGCTGCTGGCCCCGATGAGCGAGGTGGCCGGCCGGCTCGCCCCGCAGGTGGGCGCGCACTGTCTGATGCGGGCGGAGGGCGGACGTGGTGTCCTGATGGGCGGCGCACCGGGCGTGTACGCGGCGAAGGTGGTCGTGATCGGCGCCGGGGTCTCCGGCCTGAACGCGGCGGCGATCGCCCTCGGCATGCAGGCCGAGGTGCTGCTGCTCGACCGGAACATCGAGCGGCTGAGGCAGGTCGACCGCGTGTACCGCGGGCATGTCCAGACCGTCGCCTCGAACTCGTACGAGATCGAGCGCGCCGTCCTCGATGCCGACCTCGTCATCGGCGCCGTGCTGGTGCCCGGGGCGAAGGCCCCGAAGCTCATCTCCCACGAGCTGGTGTCCCGGATGCGGCCGGGCAGCGTCCTCGTCGACATCGCGATCGACCAGGGCGGGTGCTTCGCGGACTCCCGGCCGACCACACACGACGACCCGACCTACCAGGTGCACGGGTCGGTCTTCTACTGCGTGGCGAACATGCCGGGCGCGGTGCCGCA
The DNA here is from genome assembly GCA_030840805.1 of Actinomycetota bacterium. Taxonomy (GTDB): domain Bacteria; phylum Actinomycetota; class Actinomycetes; order Mycobacteriales; family HKI-0501; genus JAVEDU01. Next base: position 23,987 of record JAVEDU010000032.1, on the reverse strand, counting down.
CACCTCCACGTACGCGCTGACCAACGTGACGCTGCCCTATGTCGTCGAGCTGGCGAACCGCGGCTGGCGCGAGGCCCTCCGCGCGGACCGCGCGCTCGCGCTGGGGCTCAACACGTACGACGGGCACGTCACGTACGGGCCGGTCGCGGAGGCCCACGGGTTCGACGCGGTGGACGTGACCGAGGTGCTGTCCTGACCACGGCCCCGGATACCGACACCGGTGCCCCGGCCGGTGTCGGGCGGGTGCTCCGCACGTACCTCGACCACCTGGCCGTGGAACGGGGTCTCGCCGTGAACACGCTCTCGTCGTACCGCCGCGATCTGCGGCGGTACGGCGAGGTGCTGGCCTCGGCGGGCGTCGGCGGGCTGGACGAGGTACGCGAGGCGCACGTCGCGGAGTACCTGGCGCGGCTGCGCGAGGGCGACCCGGACCATCCGCCGCTGTCGGCGTCCTCCGCCGCGCGGGCGGTGATCGCGGTACGCGGGCTGCACCGCTTCGCGCACCGCGAGGGCCTCACCGCGACGGACCCGGCCAGGCTGGTGCGGCCACCCACGCCGCCCCGCCGGCTGCCGAAGGCGATCCCGCTGTCCGATGTCGAGCGGCTGCTGGCGGCGGCCGGCGTGGGCGGCACCCCGCTCGCGCTCCGCGACCGGGCCCTGCTGGAGGTGCTCTACGGCACCGGGGCCCGGATCTCCGAGGCCGTGGGGCTGGCGGTGGACGACCTCGACTCCGAGACCGGCACGGTCCTGCTGCACGGCAAGGGCGGCAAGAACCGGATCGCGCCGGTCGGGTCGTACGCGCTGCGCGCCGTCGACGAGTACCTGGTGCGGGCCCGACCGGGGCTGGTGAGCCGGGGACGGGGTACCGCACGGCTGTTCCTCAACGCCCGGGGCGGGTCGCTGTCCCGGCAGTCCGCGTGGTCGATCCTGCGGGCCGCGGCGGAGCGGGCCGGGGTGCCCGGCGAGGTGTCGCCGCACACGCTGCGGCACTCGTTCGCGACGCATCTGCTCGACGGCGGCGCCGACGTCCGGGTGGTGCAGGAGCTGCTCGGCCACGCCTCGGTGACCACCACACAGGTGTACACGCTGGTGACGGTGGACCGGCTGCGGGAGGTGTACGCGACGGCGCACCCGCGGGCACTCGGCTGAGGGGACGGGTCCCGCGACACGCCGCGCGCCGCGCCGTCGATGTCGTAGGTGCGCCCCGCGTCCGGCCGTACAGTCGGGTCACCGCCGCCACCTCTGCTTCCCCGGCCCATCCGTGGCGGCGCCGAAAAGTCGCTAGAGAGGTTTCTGGCCATGTCGACAAATGGCAGTCACGCGGGGCCGGGCGCCGCCGAACAGACGGCACTCGACGTCACGGCCGCCGAGCTCGGCGCGTTGTCGCGCGCCGGGGCGATGGGCCCGACCGGCCGTCCGCTCCGGCACATCGGCGAGCCCGCGCCTCTGACCGAACACGGTCCCGCCCGGGTCATCGCGATGTGCAACCAGAAGGGCGGCGTCGGCAAGACCACGACGACGATCAACCTGGGCGCCGCGCTGGCCGAGTGCGGTCGCCGCGTCCTGCTGGTCGACTTCGACCCGCAGGGCGCGCTCTCCGTCGGGCTCGGCGTGAACACCCACGAGCTCGACCTCACGGTCTACAACCTGCTGATGCAGCGCGGGGTGACCGTGGACGACGTCCTGATCAAGACGAACGTCGCCGGCCTCGACCTCCTGCCCAGCAACATCGACCTGTCCGCGGCCGAGGTGCAGCTCGTCACCGAGGTCGCCCGCGAGATGACGCTCCAGCGCGTGCTGCGGCCCATCATCGACGAGTACGACTACATCCTGATCGACTGCCAGCCCTCGCTCGGCCTGCTCACGATCAACGCCCTCACCGCGGCGCACGGCGTCCTGGTACCGCTGGAGTGCGAGTTCTTCAGCCTCCGCGGGCTCGCGCTGCTGATCGACACGGTCGAGAAGGTGAAGGAACGCCTCAACCCCGACCTCGAGCTCGACGGTGTCCTCGCGACCATGTACGACGCCCGCACCACCCACAGCAAGCAGGTGCTGGCCCGCGTGGTCGAGGCGTTCGGCGACAAGGTGTACGACACGGTGATCGCGAGAACCGTGCGGTTCCCCGAGACGACCGTCGCGGGCGAGCCGATCACGAGCTGGGCGCCGGGTTCCAGCGGGGCCCGCGCGTACCGGGCGCTCGCGCGTGAGGTGCTCGGCCGATGAGCCGTCGTTCCAGCCTGCCGGGTGCGGCGGAGCTGTTCCGCGTGACCGGCGGCGAGAACCCCGTACCCGTCGTCCGGGCCGTCCCGGACCTGGGCGCGCCCGCGGCCGACGACCGGCCCGACGGGACGACCGGGGCGCGGCCGGCCCGGCAGCCCCGTACCGGGCAGCGGCGCCCCACCGGCCGCGAGAAGCACGACGAGAAGATCACCGTGTACGTCTCGGCGCAGGAGCTCCTCGACCTGGAGACCGCGCGGCTGACCCTGCGGGGCGGGTACGGGATCGCCGCGGACCGCGGCCGGGTCGTGCGGGAGGCGCTCGCCATGGCCCTCGCGGACCTCGACGCGCACGGCGAGGACTCCATCCTCGTCCGCCGCCTGCGGGGGTTGTAGCGGCGTGATCTTCGCTCTCGCGCAGCCGGCGTCGCTCGCCGGCCTGATCCTCGCGTTCGTGGCCGCGCTGGCCCTCCGTTCGGTGGCCCAGCGGTTCCTGGCCCGCCGGCTGGTGCCGGGCGTCGCGGACCGGCCGCTGTTCCAGCTGAAGCGCGACGCCGACATCTTCGGCGTCGTGGGCGCCCTGTTCGGGGGGACCGGCTGGGGCCGCCCCGCGCCGCTGCCCGACTTCCACTCCGGCCGGCGCCCGCACGACGTCGGCAAGCGGGTGGTCGTCCTCCTCGCGGGGCCGCTGGTGCCGATCCTGCTGTCGCAGGTGGTGCTGGCGCTGTACCCGCTGCTCGGCGGCTCGCCGGAGGGGATCGCGTTCGCCTCGCCCGGCAACGTGCTGCTGGGGCAGCCCGGTCGGCCGCTGGACCAGGTCCTGATCTCGTTCGCGGTCGGGCTGTTCTGCTTCGGGCTGCTAGACCTGGTCCCGCTGCCGCCCCTCGACGGCTGGGGACTGCTCCGGCTGGCGTTGCGCCGGGAGGGCCCCGGGATGCAGAAGGCCCGGTACTGGCTGGACGAGCAGAACGTCGGCACCGGCATCCTGGTGTTCGGGATGCTGCCGCTGTTCGGCGGCGCCGCGCTGTGGGTGATCGTGCTGGCCGCGATCGGCGGCCCACTGCTGTCGCCGTGGCGCTGAGGGCCGGTCGGGCGCGCGCCACCGTCCGACTGCGCTGCGCTACCGTCGAAGGGTGACCGTGCCGCCCTCCGACCTCGACACCCCGGTGTCCGTCCCGGTGGACGACGCGGTGGTCACCGAGGAGCAGCCGCCGGTCCGGGACGGCGTGTTCCAGGTGCACCTGGCGAACTTCGAGGGTCCTTTCGACCTGCTGCTCCAGCTGATCAGCAAGCACAAGCTGGACGTGACCGAGATCGCGCTGTCGACGGTCACCGACGAGTTCATCGCGCACATCCGGGCCGGCGGGAAGACCTGGGACCTCGGCCAGGCCACCGAGTTCCTCGTCGTCGCCGCGACGCTGCTCGACCTCAAGGCCGCACGGCTGCTGCCCGCCGCGGACATCGACGACGAGGAGGACCTCGCGCTCCTCGAGGCGCGAGACCTGCTCTTCGCCCGGCTCCTCCAGTACCGGGCGTACAAGCAGGTGGCCACCCGGTTCGGCCGCTGGGAGGCCGAGGCGGCGCGCCGGTTCCCGCGGGCGGTGGCGCTGGAACCGCGGTTCGCCGAGGCGATGCCCGAGGTGCTGCTCGGCATCGGGGCGCAACGCTTCGCCGAGCTCGCCGCGGCGGCGATGGCCCCCAGACAGGCGCCGACGGTCGGACTCGACCACGTGCATGCCCCGCGCGTCAGCGTCCGGGAGCACGCGGCGGTGATCCGGGACCGGCTGCGTCGCACCGGCGCGGCGAACTTCCGGTCGCTGTGCTCGGACTGCGAGAGCACGCTGGAGGTGGTGGCCCGATTCCTCGCCCTGCTGGAGCTGTACCGGGAGGGTGTCGTCGCGTTCGACCAGGTGGAGGCGCTCGGTGACCTCCACGTCCGGTGGACGGGCGCGGAGAACGCGGCCGACGAGGACGACCCCGATCTCGACATCGACGAGTACGGCGACGAGCCCGCCGTCGACGCGGAAGCCCCGGCGGAGACCGGTTCCGGGGACAGCCCCGGGGAGGAGACGCAGTGAGCCCGGAGCACGAGACCGCCGACCCGACGGCGACCGAGCCGGCGGTGTCGGACCCGACGGTGCCCGAGCCGGCGGTGTCGGACCCGACGGTGCCCGAGCCGGTCGAGACCGCCGACCCGGCACCGTCCACACCCGACAGTCCCGGGCCGGTGGACGGGCCGACGCCGGAGGAGGACCCCGGCGCGTATCGGAACCGGCGCGGTGCCACCGAGTCCGCCGGCCCCGTTCCGGTCGCCGATCTCCGCTCCGCCGTCGAGGCGATCCTGCTCGTCGTGGACACCCCCGTCGCGGAGATGACGCTCGCCCAGGTGCTCGAACGGCCGACCGACGACGTCCGGGCCGTCCTCCGGGAGCTGGCCGAGGAGTACACCGCCCAGGCGCGCGGCATGGACCTGCGCCAGGCGGCCGGCGGCTGGCGCCTCTACACCCGGTCGGAGTACGCGCCCTACGTGGAACGGTTCGTTCTCGACGGCCAGCAGGCCCGCCTCACCCAGGCCGCGCTGGAGACGCTGTCGGTCGTCGCGTACCGGCAACCGGTGACGCGTTCGCGCATCTCGGCCATCCGGGGCGTGGGGGTCGACGGGGTCATCCGTACCCTGGTGACGCGCGGCCTGATCGAGGAGGCCGGAGCCGAGCACGAGACCGGTGCGCACCTGTACCGCACGACCACGCTGTTCCTCGAGAAGCTGGGCCTGAACAGCCTCGACGAACTGCCGCCCCTTGCACCGCTCCTGCCAGAGATCGAGGCCCTGGATGACGTCATCGGTTCCCCCTGAGTCGGGGACCCAGCCCGAACGCCTGCAGAAGGTCCTCGCGGCCGCCGGCGTGGGATCACGCCGCGCCTGCGAGATCCTGATCGACCAGGGCCGGGTGTCGGTCGACGGCGAGGTCGTCAAGGTGCAGGGCTCGCGGGTCGACCCGCGTACCGCGGTGATCCATGTGGACGGTCTGCGGATCGTGCTGGACGACAACATGGTCTACCTGGCCTTCAACAAGCCGCGCGGCGTCCTGAGCGCGATGTCGGACGACCGTGGCCGCCCCACGGTCGCCGACTACGTCTCGCAGCGGGAGGAGCGGGTGTTCCACGTCGGCCGGCTCGACGCCGACAGCGAGGGCCTGCTGCTGCTGACGAACGACGGTGCTCTGTCGCACCGACTGTCCCACCCGTCGTACGGCGTGCTGAAGACGTACCTCGCCGAGGTGCCGGGCCCCATCCGGAGCGGCGTGAAGAGGCAGCTCCTGGAGGGCGTCGAGCTGGAGGACGGCCTGGCGAAGGTCGACCGGTTCCGTGTGGTCGACCACCTGCCGGGCCGCATCCTCGTCGAGGTCCAGATCCACGAGGGCCGCAACCACATCGTCCGGCGGCTGCTGGAGGAGGTGGGGCACCCGGTGTCCCGCCTCGTCCGGACCTCGATGGGTCCGGTGCAGCTCGGCGCGATGCGCGCAGGGTCGGTCCGCCGGCTCAGCGCGGGCGAGGTCGGGGAGCTCCACAAGGCGGTCGGCCTCTGACCTGCTGAGGCAGGCTGCGGAGGGATCGATACCCTCGGCGTACCGGTGGAGTCGTACGAGGAGGATGTTCGTGGCGGTGCGTGCGGTGCGGGGCGCGATCCAGGTCGAGAGCAACGCCAGGCAGACGATCCTCGACGGGACGACGCAGCTCATCCAGGAGGTTCTGGAGCGGAACGAGCTCACCCGCGACGACCTGATCAGCGTGATCTTCACGGCGACGCCGGATCTCACGGCGGAGTTCCCGGCGTATGCGGCGCGGCAGCTCGGGTTCACCGACGTGCCGCTGATCTGCGCGACGGAGATCGCCGTCCCCGGGGCGATGCCGCGGGTCCTCCGGCTGATGGCGCACATCGAGACGCCGCGCACCCGTGACGAGATCCACCACGTGTACCTCGGCGGCGCCGCCGGGCTCCGCCGTGACCTGCCGCAGTGAGTACCGACCAGAACACGGGGAGAGTCGTGGCACAGGTTGACCGAGACCGGCGCACCTTCACGGGGGTGGTGGCCGTGGACGGGCCGTCGGGCACGGGCAAATCCACTGTGTCCCGTGCCGTCGCCACGGCGCTCGGGGCGCGATACCTCGACACGGGTGCGATGTACCGGGCCGTGACGCTCGCGGTGCTGCGGGCCGGGGCGTCCCCGGCGGACGCCGAGGCGGTCGCGACCGTCCTCGTCGACGCGAAGCTGGAGATGGGCACCGACCCGGCCGCACCGCACGTGTTCCTCGACGGCGACCGGGTCGACGCCGAGATCCGGACCCCCGAGGTCACCGCCGCCGTCAGCGCCGTCAGCGCGGTGCCGGCGGTCCGTGCCGTCCTCATCGCGACGCAGCGGGAGATCATCGGGGCGGGCGGAATCGTGGTCGAGGGCCGCGACATCACCACTGTCGTCGCGCCCGATGCCCCGGTCCGGGTGCTGCTGACGGCCTCCGAGGAGGCGCGGGCGGCGCGGCGCGGGGCCGAGACCGGTACCGCCGCGACCGACCAGGCCCAGGCGCTCCGCCGGCGGGACACCCTGGACAGCCGGACCACGGAGTTCCTGACCGCCGCGCCGGGCGTCGACGTGGTCGACACCACCGAGATGGGCCGCGAGGCCGTGGTCGACCAGATGCTGGCCCTGGTGGCCGAGCGCACCGGTTTCCCGGTCCCCGCGGTACCCACGCCCGGGACCTGACCGCCGCACGCCGTACCGTGTAGGGGGCGGCGGTGGATGTCGGCGCCGTCCTCCTCACCTTCGTCTCGGCGCGCGCCGTGGACGTACCGCCGCACTGGAGTCGTCGTGACCGAGCCGTTCGAACCCAACAACGAGACGTGGGACGTCGACGAGGATCTCGCCGTCGACGACGGCGGCGAACCGGCGTGGGCCGAGGAGGCCGTACCGCAGCCGGTCCTGGCCGTCGTGGGCCGCCCGAACGTCGGCAAGTCCTCGCTGGTGAACCGCCTGATCGGCCGTCGTGAGGCCGTCGTCGAGGACGTGCCCGGCGTGACCCGTGACCGGGTGGCGTACGACGCGCTGTGGCTGGGCCGGAAGTTCACCGTGGTCGACACCGGCGGCTGGGAGCCGGACGCCCAGGGCCGCGCGGCGTCCATCGCCGCGCAGGCCGAGCGCGCGATGGCGCTGGCGGACGCCGTGATGCTGGTGGTGGACGCCCGGGTCGGGGCGACCGAGACCGACCTCGCCGTGGCCAGGGTGCTGCAGCGGGGCGGCAAGCCGGTCATCCTCGCCGCGAACAAGGTGGACGACGAGCGGACCGAGTCCGACGCGACCGAGCTGTGGTCGCTCGGGCTGGGGGAGCCCTTCGCGGTGTCGGCGCTGCACGGCCGGGGGTCCGGCGACCTGCTCGACGCCGTGATGGCCCTGCTGCCGGAGGCACCGCAGGACCGTTTCGGCGGGGGAGCGGGCGGACCGCGGCGGGTGGCGCTCGTCGGCCGCCCGAACGTCGGCAAGTCGAGCCTGCTGAACAAGCTCACCGGCGAGGACCGCAGCGTCGTGGACTCGGTGGCCGGCACGACCGTCGATCCCGTCGACAGCCTGGTCGAGCTGGGCGAGGAGACGTGGCGCTTCGTGGACACCGCGGGGCTGCGGCGGCGGGTGAGCCACGCGTCCGGGTCGGAGTACTACGCCTCGCTGCGCACCCAGTCCGCCCTGGAGGCCGCCGAGGTGGCCGTCGTGCTGCTGGACGCGTCCGAGCCCATCAGCGAGCAGGACCAGCGCGTCATCACGATGGCGATCGAGGCCGGGCGGGCGGTGGTCGTCGCGTACAACAAGTGGGACCTCGTCGACGAGGAGCGCCGGCCGCAGCTCGAGAAGGAGATCGACCGGGAGCTGGTCCGGATCCGGTGGGCGCTGCGGGTGAACGTGTCCGCGCGTACCGGCCGGGCCGTCGACAAGCTCGCCCCCGCCCTGCGGCTCGCCCTGGACAGTTGGGGACAGCGGATCCCGACCGGCAAGCTCAACGCCTGGCTCGGCGAGCTCGTGGCCGCCAACCCGCCGCCGGTGCGGGGTGGCAAGCAGCCGAGGATCCTGTTCGCCACGCAGGCGGGGACGAAGCCGCCGCGCTTCGTCATCTTCACGACGGGGTTCCTGGAGCCGGCATACCGGCGGTACATCGAGCGGCGGTTGCGGGAGGACTTCGGCTTCCCCGGCAGTCCGATCGGGATCTCGATCCGGGTGAAGGAGAAGCGCGTCCGGAAGTGACACCGGCTGTACGGGCGTCCGGATGGCTGCGCTAGTCTGGGTGCCGCTGCTCGCGAGGGCGGCGATCGGGACGTGGCGCAGCTTGGTAGCGCACTTGACTGGGGGTCAAGGGGTCGCAGGTTCAAATCCTGTCGTCCCGACAGAAGAAAGCCCAGGCCAGAAGGCCTGGGCTTTCCTGTTGCCCGGCCCAGCGACGGCCGTAGTGGATCTTCGGCCACGAGTTCGGCCACGAACGGCTGTACGGTTTGGCCCATGGACCCCGCGCGGGGCAAGGCGGAGTCGCGGCGACGCGGCAGTATCCGGCCGCACTACGGCGGCTTCCAGGTCCGAGTCACCGCCGGCGTCGACCCGACGACGGGGGAGCGGATCATCCTCCACGAGACGGTCGCGACGCGCCGCGAGGCCGAACGGGCACTGACCCGGCTGCTCGCCGAGGCAGACGCCTGGAAATCGGCCCGGACCAAGGCCAGCTTCGGCGCCCTCCTCGACCGCTGGCTCGCCGGGCACGAGGTCGCGATCACCACCCGGGTCACCTACGAGAGCCTGATCCGCAACCACATCCGGCCCGCCCTCGGCACCGTGCCGCTGACAAAGCTGCACCGCGGCGCCGCCGAGATCCTTGAGTCCTTCTACGGCGACCTGCGCCGGTGCGGCCGCCGCTGCGACCGGCGCCCGTTCGTCGAGCACCGCGCTCCGGGCGTCCACGACTGCACCGAGCTGGGCTGCGCGCCGCACCGGTGCCGTCCCCTGGCCGCGTCGAGTGTCCGGCAGATCCACGCGATCATCAGCGGCGCCCTCAGCGCAGCGGTGCGCTGGGGATGGCTGCCGTTCAACCCGGCCGAGGCGGCGCGGCTCCCGGCCAGGCTGAAGCCGCAACCGCATCCGCCCAGCGCGCGTGATGCCGCGCGCATCATCGAGGCGGCCTGGGAGCGGGACGCCGAGTTCGGCCTGTACGTGTGGCTCGCCATGGTGACCGGCGCCCGCCGCGGCGAGCTGCTCGCGCTGCGCTGGCACCACATCGACCTGGACGCAGCGATCCTCACCGTGCGGCGCAACTACGTCCGCGCGAACGGCGAGGGCCACGACAAGGACACCAAGAGCCACCAGATGCGGCGACTGTCCATCGACGCAGCCACCGTCGAGCTGATCAAGCGGCACCGAGCCGCCTGCGAGCAGATGTTCGCGGTCCTCGGGTTCGAGATCGAGGACGACCAGTACGTCTTCTCCGCGGAACCGGATCACACCCGGCCACGTGACCCCAGCTCGATGACGCGCCGGTACGGGCGCATGGTGAAGGAGCTGGGGATCGACACCCACCTCCACGAGCTCCGGCACTATTCCGCAACCGAACTACTGACGGCCGGGGTTGACCTGCGGACCGTGGCCGGCCGACTCGGACACGGCGACGGAACCACAACCCTGCGGCACTATGCGGCCTGGGTCACTACCGCCGACCAGCATGCTGCGTCAGTGGTGAGCGCCCATCTCCCGCGACCTCCGCACGCTACCTCGTAGCTGCGCACCGACATGCCTTGACTTCACGCCGATACACCGACCCGGCATCCCCCTACGTGACCTCGCTGAAATCGACTCTAAGGCGACGGGCGCGCTCCTTAAACGCGATCTCGCCACCCTCGAGTATCTCGCAGACATGCCTGCGGATGTCGGGGTCCTCAAGGCCGCCGCTCAGGTACGAGATCTCGGGGAGTTCTCCCGGCCTATGAGGTCCGGCCTGCGCGACGATGACCTGGTCCACGTCCGTATTCACTATAAGGTTGGCATTGTGGGTGACGATGATGATCTGCCGTCGAAGTTTCGTCATACGGAACCTGTCTACTAACTCCACAAATATGGACTTAGGGTCCAGGTTCTCCTCTGGTTGATCGACGATCAGTGGACGATCGTCGTTTCGGTCGATCGATAGGTACAGCAGGAGCAAGACGATTCCGCGCGTGCCTGGTGACAGTTGTTCGATGTCGACACCGTCGTATTGGACCCCGTAGCTCACTGAGATGTGGTCGGTGCTGGTTAGCCATTCAGCGACTCTTGCACCCCACTCAAGGTATGCCCGGCGGTCCGTCGGTTGAACCGGGGCGTGGGCAAGGATGTGCGAGTCGTGCTCAGCCCTAAACGCCTGCATCGCATCGGCAACAACCCCGCTTGAGTCACGCAGCCATGCGGGAAGCAACATTTCTCGCGCGACCGCGAGGAGCGCACCGCGGCCGCGGAACGGACCCCCAGTCCTAAGGTCCATGAGACCTTCTCCGCGCGCTGTCCACGCGTCGATGTTCACGTTGCGACGTACTGAGAAGGTGAGCTTTCCGAGGGCGCCTTCCTCTCCGGCGAGCGTCTCGCGAAGAGGTGCGTACATCGCTTCGAGTTCCGATTCTTCGATGGCGATTCCGTCGAAGATGGATGCGTATTGGTCTCGGCGGAGCTGTACGAGAGCCTCGCGGCGATCACTCGCGCCCTCCGCAGCGGTGACGGATTCGTCCAGCTGTCCTAGCGCGATCTCCGCCTGGGAAATCTTCGCGACCAACTGAGCGAGCTTTTGTGTATTTGCGGCATCGAGGCCGATTAACCCGCGCAGGCGCTCCGCCTCGGCCTGTAGTTTCCTCAGCGCCACCGTGGAGAGGTCAGTGTCATCAGCGATGATCGGACTCTGCGGGATCGCATCTCCTGACTTGCTCGGCTGGCCCTTGCCCTGAAGGGCATCTATCGAGGTGTCGAGGTTTGCCAGCTTGGGCCGCAATACGCTATCGACATCTCCCGCGAAGCGCAGGTCGAATGTCGCCCACTCCTGATCATTCAGCCCGGCGGCTACGAAGCTCGTCCTTAGCGCGGCCAGACGTTGGGGAAGTTCATGGCTTCGGGTCTGTTCGACTGCGTCTAGCAGGGAGAGCATTGCCTGCCGCTGGCGTTGAAGTTGATCGATCTTGCGTTGGCACGATTCGACTGCCGCTGATACATCATTGAGGCGCGCGGCGCGCTCGGCACCACCCTGAATGATGAGTTCGCCACGGGCCTTCTTGTCATCAGCGACTGCTTTCGCGTCGGCCTCACGCTTTGCCCTGAGGGCCGGAAGGCCTGCCTGTAGGGCGCGCTCGACGTTGATCTGTCTGGCGGTTTCCGTGACAGCTTGTTCGTTTCGTGTACGGAGGGCGCGGCCGCGGTTCGCGCGAAGATCGAGAAGTTCGGAGAAGGTGGAGGTGCCCATGCGGTTCTCGATCGGATGCGATTGGTACACGACGCGCTCGATCTCGCGGAGTAGCTCGTCGGTAATGCCTTCGGACGAACAGAGCTGTTCGACGAACTGCTGTGACAGATACTGAACCTGGGGTGGCTGGTCGTAGTCGTGACTGTCCTGACCCAGGGCGACTGCGGAGTCGTCGCCCTCAGCCCACGACATATGTATAGAGGATTGCGTCAGGTGCTCTGCTGCACGTGTTAGAAAGGACTGCGTGTTGCGTTCTGTCACGATCGAGTGTCCTGCGGCCGCAATAAAGTCGGCAAGTGCAGTCTTTCCTGATCCCCGCGCCCCGATAATCCCAACGAGACCCGGATTCAGAGGGATCTCGGGAGTAGTGCACCACCGGGCGTCTTCGATCTTCACTGTATCGATGGTTCTGTGCGGAAGCGCCCCATCGGGCGGATGGGCGCCGATAATTGCCCTCGTCTCAGGTTCGATACACGCCTGACGAAGGGATTCAAATGTTGCGTCACCCTTAATCCAAGTGAAGCGATCCGCATCCGGCTTGCCTACCTTCTCGAGCCTATGCGCGTCACTGCCGTGGAGACACACTTTGCGCCCACCCCAAGACGCGTTCAGCGCCTCGATGGTCTCTGCCCCCTTGCCAAGCCAGAAGTTCCGCTGGGCAGGCTGCGAGCTGAAGACTACCCTCGCGAGTCTCTCAATCTCGCGCCGAACGGTTGCGAAGGAGCTATCGGCTTGAAGCCCTGATGATCCGTCGGTACTCCCGCCCGCGATTGCAACAATCACATTGTCGCGCGCCCACCGATTGCGGCTTAGTGCGTCACGCAGCGTTGGCACGCTGACCTTGAACTGATTTGTACCGTCCGCTAAAGCCGATGTGTCGTCTAGGCTGGCGCGCGTCGTCGCTCGACCGAGCCGAATGAGTTCGTCTCGCTCGCATCCATAGCCTTGGCCTCCCACCTGAAACTGAAGGCTCCGAAGGAAGTTCCGAATCTCATACACATGGTTCGGATCGTCAGGAGAAAACAGTAGGTGGAAGTTGACGGGCGAATTCCTTGCAGTGCCGATGTCAAATCGGAGCTCGACGTTCGGGAAGATCAGTCCGACGTCCGGTAGGCGGCCGGCCGCCTTGTGCTCGACTACGTCAATGTATCGATCCATGCTGCAATAGTCCGTGATGCCAAGCACTTCGATTCGCGGCTCGGAAGATTCTATGCTTTGCAGATATCTCTCCCACGTGTCTGCGCCTCCGAACTGGTTGTTTAGGACCGTGCCGGGCGTGTGAATGTGTGGATCCCAGCGCCGCCAAATTGACCCGCGCCGCCCATCGTCGGTTGTCTGCACATTCCGCCCCTTGCGTCAGCCGTCTCTCGGTGAGGTCCGCGCCACCAGCGGTTCCGAACGATACTTCTCGCGCCCGCTCAGCGCCGCCTTTTCGGAGGGGCGAGCCACCGCGTCCAATCCTGTCGTGGGTCCCGGGGTCATCGGAGACCGACACCCGGGTTCGGCACGGCTGCCAGGGCCTGCGCCCGTGCCTCGCAGAGGGCTCGAATACCGGTCGGCTCAGGATGAAGCGATCCCGGCTGATGCCCTGGAGGTTGAGTGGCACGTCCAGTGTGGCGATCAGGTGGTCTTCCAGCTCCCACGGTCTGCTGTGCGCCACGAAGCTGACAAGGGCATGTCGCGCCATCCACGCGGCGAGGACCTGCACGCCGTGGACGAAGGCGCGGCGTCTGCCGGACCCGACCCGCCGCAGCTGAATCCCCAGTTCGTCGGTAAGCAGGCAGCCGAGCGTCTTGCGAAGCGTGCAGCCCGCGGCGTTACCCCGCGTAGTGGGTGCGAATGCGCTCGCGAAGGCCGCTCGTGTTGGGGCCGCGGCCGTTTTGCGGCGTGCCCTTCGGGCTGATGCCAGTGTAGAGAGGGGTGAATATGTCGAAGCTTGCGGGCGGTTTGCGAAAATACCACCGGTAGACCCCGCCGATCACAGGGATCGGAGGCGGTGCGCCGAGGGCGTCGTCCCGTGTGTAGCGGCGACTTGATCTCAGGAATGCCGTAGCCCGGGTCCGCAATCCCCGCTTCCATGCGGTGACTGTAGGGCCTGTTGCTCACTCTCTGTGGTGGGAGCGTTATAGGTTGGCGGTGTCTCGGACCGGCAGCGACCGCCGGCCCCGGGGAATCCCGCTGGTCCTCGCGGCTGCTGGGCGCCCGGTTGAAGGTCGGCAACGCCACCGTCGCGCGGGCCTGGCGGGAGTACGGCGTGCAGCCGTCGCGGGCGCAGACGTTCAAGTTCTCCACCGACCCGGAGCTGGTCGCCAAGGTCACCGACGTCGTCGGCCTGTATCTGGCGCCGCCGCAGGACGCGGTCGTGTTGTGTGTGGACGAGAAGTCCCAGATCCAGGCCCTGGGCCGGACCGCGCCGATGCTGCCGCTGCAACCCGGCCTGCCGGAGCGGCGCACCCACGACTACGTCCGGCACGGCACCACCACCCTGTTCGCGGCCCTGGAGATCGCCACCGGGAAGGTCACCGCGACCTGCCAGCCCCGATACCGGCACCAGGAGTTCCTGCGGTTCCTGCGCCGGGTCGCCCGCGCCTACCCCGAGGCGGGACCTGCACCTGGTGATGGACAACTACGCCGCGCACTCCCGCCCCGCGGTCCGGGCCTGGCTGGCAGCCCATCCCCGGATCACAGTGCACTTCACCCCGACCTCGGCGTCCTGGATGAACCTGGTCGAGGTGTGGTTCGCCGGTCATCGAACGCCAGGCCATCCACCGCGGCAGCTACCGCAGCGTCCGCGACCTTACTACCAGGATCCGGGCCTTCATCGACGGCTGGAACGACCGCCACCCGTTCACCTGGACCAAGACCGCCGACCAGATCCTCACCAAAGCCAACCGTCAGAAGACTTCAGAAACGCCGCACTAGAGCGCCCAAAAGTTGTCCGGGGCCGGGTTGGGGTCGTCCTCATGTGCTTGACCCGACGCCCCCCTGATCGCCGCAACGGCGGTCGACGCCACAGCGACGTACAGGGCTGCGTGCGCAGGGGTCACATCGAAGCGCTCACCGTGAACCGCGTCGTTCCGCAGACGGCGCAGTACGCCGAGCGGCTTTACGAGCTCCTCCGGCAGTACGCCCACGCGTACGCCTTCCTGTAGGAGCCATCCGAATCCCGAATGGGGAGGAACCCGGGCTCCGCGCTGCGTCAGGGCATGTACCAAGGAATCCTCGAGCTGGCGCGCGGCATCGATAATCGCAGCTCGCGGAGACACGGTAAAGAGCGCTTCTAGCGCGTTCGCCGCAGGAGCACGCTCCTCTGGTTCCGCTGTGGCGCCAGATTCCTCCAGAACCTCGACGACCTGTGATCCGGCCGCCGCAAGCCCTTCTTCCCACTCGAGCTCGAAGGGACCTGCCGCGACACGCTTCAGGCGCCGGCCCTGTAGAACGGCCGTAACGAGGTGCCGTAGCTGATGCCTGAACACGATCAAAAGCGTGGCGGCCATAGCGGGCCACGACAGGGAGGACACAAGGCTGGCGACCAGTTCGAAGCCGTTCATGGCTCGCCAGAGTAGCTAACAGCACCCTCTGGCCGAGGCGACACAGGGTTCCTCGTCCCTGTTCCGTTCGCTGCCGTGCGCATACGTGCCGCAAGTCGGCAAATGGCTGCGGTGGCACGCCTGCTCCAGCACTATGCGGCATGTGGACAAGTCTGACGACCTCTGGCGCGACCGCCGAGTGTCCGAACCAGATCTTCCCGAGCTGCGCGCCCTGGGGCGGCTCACCTGGTACGCCGTATCCCTAGAGGACTACGCCAGAGACATCGTTCGCGCAGTGACGGGTCAACCGATGAAGCCGGAGACTCCGACAAGCCACGGAATTGAGCGCGCACTCAGAGCGGCTGAGAAGGCCGTCCCTCAATCCCGGGCTCTTGAGGCGGCAGCGGTGTGGCTTCGAAACGCTCGGCTCCTACTTCAAGACCGGAACCAACACTTGCATAGCGTCCCCCTCACGCTCCTCGTCGAAGGAAAGGACGAGAAGTTATATGGGGCAGGGTCCGCTTTAGGCCACTTCCCCAAGAAGGGAGGGGCTTACGTAGAACTGCCCCTCCGTGCAGATCGCCTCAACTCGCTTGCGGACGGATTCCGCGACGCATGCAGCCTGTGGCGCGATGTTGCCGTTGGTCTATTCACTGATCGGAGAGATGGGGATGGCGAAGGAATCTCGTGATACAGCACCGTGCCTAAGGCATGTCGAAACGCCCGTGGAGAATGCCGAACGAGCAGCGGCACTCCTGCATGTTCGGCCCGAAGGTGGCATGGAGGTTGACTCTTATACCGGCTGCAGATGGCCACGGGCGTGGTCGGCCACGTAGAGGAGGAAGTGGCAATCGATCCCGATGAGGTGCGGGATGCTGATCCGAGCGTCGTTGCCGTACACCTCGGGGATAGGTTACGCCGTGCCGGGCTGCGTCGGCGTAGCCGACTAGATCCTTTGCAAGGCCTGACGTGCGCGACACGGCCTCGCCGTCAGCGGAGGGCTGCTGGTAGTCCGTGGAGATCTGCGATAGCTGCATGGGCTTGCGACGTTTCGTCACTTGTCGCGACGTAGCCCCAAGGGCCCCGGCGGATGAACACAGTGAACAGTCCGGCTGCCCGGGCGGGGCGGATGTCGTTGTCCAACCGGTCGCCTACGTAGGCGATCTCTGCCGGGGCCAGCCCCACTGAGCTGATCAGCTTGTCGAAGAAGGCCGGCGTGGGCTTCTCGGCGCCCCAGTCGTCCGAGGTCGCGATGAGGTCCGCGCCGAGGTTCAGTTCCGCGAGCAGCCTTCCTGCGCGTGCCGTTTGGTTGCCCGCGATACCGACGAAGTACCCGTCCCGCTTCAGTGTCGCGATGCAGTCGCGCACATCGGGGTACAGGTCGCGTCCGTTGAAGTGCTCGGGGATCCCGGCCTCGGCGCGCAGTTGGCGCTCGGCGGCTAGATCGAACCCCGGCCGGAAGTGTTGGAAGACCTGCCGGTAGTCCTCACCACGAGCGATCACCGCGCCGAACATCGCAGAGAATGTGTGACGAGGGACGCCGAGCCAGTCGGCCCATGTGCCGTACTCAGTCGACTCGTCGATGAGCGTCTCCCCGACATCGAAGAACACCGCCCGTACGGGCACTGTGCCGGCCACCACGCGTGCCTCCTAGCTTGCTGCCAGTTGTGCGTCGATTGTTCGCACCGCGGGGTGATGCTTCCACGGTTCGACCAGGGCGCGGAACTCCCGAAGGCGTCCTGTCCCTGTGGCGTATCCAGCCTGGCGCAGTGTTTCGCCTGCCCTGGTCGCGAGGCGGCAGGCTTCCTCCAGCTCACCGGCGCGGAGGTTCGTTGTGGCCAGGTCTGCCAAGAAGACGCTGCGCTGCTTCACGGCCCCGCTCGGCAGGTTGCGCAGCGCGGAGCGGAGGGTGAGCCGGGCGTCGTTGGTGCGCCCAGCGGCGAGGAGGGCAGCGCCCTTGAACCCGTCTAGTCGTGCGGCGTTGTAGTAGTCGAACCAGGCGGGACCGTTGATGTCCAGACCGTCTGCCAGTTCCTGCTCCGCGTTCGCGATAGACGAGAGTGCGCGGTCGGTGTCCCCGCTCTGCGCCCGTATCTCCGCTTCGGCTGCGCTGATCCACGACCTCAACGAGGCCTGCGACCGGCCGACAAGCGCCCGCCCACCGTTGAGGTAATCGCCGGCCGCTCCGAAGTTCCCGTCACCCGCTGCGACAAACGCGGTGTGGACGAGAGCAGCGGCAGCGAGGGGGTGATCCTGCGCTTCCCGCGCCGCCTCAATGGCCGAGTGGTAGTACGCCCTGGCGGCCATGGGGTCCTTGAGGTCGAAGAACGCGATCCGCCCGGCCAGGGTTGCCACCTCGCTCCTGTTCCTGAGCAGGCGGAGGCGGGCACGCGCGCTGATTCCTGGTCGCAGGACCTCTGCTGTTGTGCCTAGGTGGGCAATCACGGCGCTCAGGAGCGCGACTGGGGAGCCGGAGTGGTACAGCGTCCGGTAACGCGCCGCGAGGGTGTCGAGGTCGTCAAGGGTCTCAGTACTCACCCTGCTCGACGGAGTCCCAGCTGACCCCGGCCCTCGTCGAAGCGCCAGCGTCGTGGGCGCGATGCTGGCCAGTTTCAGGAAGGTGCGTCGCTTCACGAACTCGTCCTTCCACGCGTCCAGCATTCGCCCGCGGAGCAGATTGCCGGCCGGTCCAAGCTGGTGGAGCAGGTCGGCAGCATCTGTCATCGAGGTCAGGAAGCGTTCTTCGGCGGTGTCCTCGTGGTCACCGCTGCTCGTGTGGCTACGCGCCAGTTCGGCGCCCCGCAGGTCCACGTCGTAGAGCAACCCGAGTAGTTCGGTGTAGAGACGACTCGGATGCTTCTCGTCCCGCTCCCACTTGGACACCATGTCGGCGTTGACGCCGACGTGCATGCCGTCACGTACCCACGCGAGGTGGACGAGCTCCTCTGCGACTTCGTGCTGGGTAAGGCCGCGTGCTTCTCGGAGCTCCCGCAGTCGAACGCCGGAGACTCGGCAGCTGACCTTCATGTGCCCCTCCTAAGCGGGGAGCGAGACGGCTTCCGCGAGGGTACTGCCGGGCGGCGACACATCGGACCCGGACTAGCGACAGGACTAGTCCCGGACCACCGGACGGACGTTCTGCCGGAGCGCATCCCCCGCTGTGCTTGCTGTGCAGGCGAACGACCTGCGCGAGTGACTGCGGAGGGCAGGCGAGTTCCGCCATGGACCCGGCTTCGATGCAGACATCCCGATCAGCCTCTGCTCAGCTCGGACGCAAGCCTAGGCCGGCGTTCTACACGGTGGAGGAGGTCGCCGAGGTCCTGCGGGTCGATCCCGCGACGATCTACCGGGCGATCCGGGCGGGGGAGTTCCCGGCGGTGAAGATCCGCACCCGGTACGTCATCCCGCAGAAAGCGATCGAGCTGCTCGTCGAGGACGTCATGGCCACCGGTGGCTGTGTGGACACCGCCGAGTGGACCACCGCCTGGCGGCAGAGGGTCGGTGCGCCGGTGGAGTTCCCGTCATGGGCCTGACCACCGACCCACGGCCGACACCCCGACACGCATCAACCAGGTCCCGGCGCAGGACCGGCGCCGGGACGGGGCCGGTGCCGCCTGCGGCGGCGCTGCCTGCCGGTGGCCCCGTGAGCTTGGCACTGCCGCACTCGGCATCAAGGCGCTCCTCCGGAAACTTCTCGGCCGCCCTGTCGGGCCGCTGGCGCTCGGCCGAGAACTTTCCGCCCCGCGCCTTGACCCCGAGCCTCCGCGGCCGTGCGCGGCGCCCAGTGGGGCAGCGGGGAACGAACCCGCCGCCCGCCGGGGACCGGGGCCACCCACCACACCCCGGCACCGGACCACCGGACCACTCGGAGGGGAGCCACCTGCGATGGACACACACCCCACCACCGAGCCCCGACCCGACGACCAGTCCCGAGCAGGGGACGGACAGCTCGGACCGGATGCCGCGACCTGGACCCCCGCACGGGACGGCACGGCGCCACCGGTGGTCCACACCGGCCGGGCGCCGCGGATGGGCTACGCGCCGTGGCGACGCAGCCGGCACACCGACCTCGGCGCCACCGTGGTCGGCGCCTGGCACTGGCGCTGCCGCCAACCCCGCTGCCGGGTCTGGGCCGACCTGCTCGATGCCAAGACCGACGGCACCGACCACCACCACACCCACCCGCGCTGACGAGCCCCGGGTGACCGCGACGTGCCCACCCCGGTGCGGTCACCCGGCCCCAACCCCCCAACCGAGACCCACGGAAGAAGGACAGCAGTCATGACCACCACGCTGACGATCACCGGGAACCTCGCCGCCGACCCCGAGCTCCGCTACACCCCCACCGGGACCGCGGTCGCCAAGTTCGTGGTGATCAGCAACGACCGGCACCGCGACCCGGCCGGGCAGTGGGTCGACGGGCGGCGGACCGACGTGCGGGTCACCGCCTGGGACACCCTCGCCGAGAACGTCACCGAGTCCCTGTCCACGGGCACCCGGGTGACCGTGACCGGCCGCCGGATCGAGGCCCACGCCTTCACCAGCCAGCACGATGGCACCCTGCACGCGTCGCTGGAGCTGACCGCCGACGACGTGCAGGTCAGCCTGCGCCGGTACGCCCCCGGCTCCGAGGTCCTGCACCGGCACGCCGCCACTACCGGCGCCGACGCGCCCGAAGACGACGAGACCGGGGCCGCACCCGGGCCGGCACCGCAGCGGGACGCGCCGTGATCTGCCACCCGTGCCGGCACCCGCACCGGCCCGGCGACTGCGTCGACGCGGTCGCCGGGCGGACCGGCACCGGCCGGCACTGCTGCTGCCAGCACCGCCCCCCGCCACCCCCCTCCGCCCCACCCGCGGCTCCGGCGCCGGGTGAGGACCCGCGACCGGAAGGACCGCAGCCATGAGCACCCCCGACGACCGCACCACGACCGGCCGGGGATCTGACCTGAACCCCGGCACCGACCACAGTGCACACGCCACATCGGAACAGCCCGGTACGCAGGCCGGGCGCTGCAACGACGGGGTCGACTACCTGGTGTGCAGCGCGTTCGCCGACGCCGCGGACGAGAAGGACCGGCGCCGGGCCGCGGCGCTGGCCGCGGTGGCGGTCGCCACCGGCTGGCTGTCCTGGCCGCAGGTCGCGTCCGCGGTGGACGGTACGGCCACCGACCGCCGCCTCGACGGACTCACCCCTCAGCAGACCGAGACCCGGTTCGGTACCGCGTTGTCCGATGTGGACGGCACCGAACTGAGTGCGTTGCTGCGGGCGGTCGACGAGGAGGCCGTCGAGGCACGCTGCGCGACCTGCGACCAGACCGTCACCCTCACCCCCGGCGCCCACCCGGACTGGGTCCACCTGCAGTACGTCCCCGACCCGCACGTCGGGTGGCGGCCGGAGCGGGACGACGACGCCGGACACCACCCGGTCCCGGTGTGGCGGTACGGCCCCGCCGCCATGCCCGCGGACCGGGTCGGCGCCGACCCGTCCACAGACGACTTCGACGAGGTCGACCGGGACCGGCTCTGGATGGCCGGCGCGGCCCTGCTCGGCGTCGCGGGGAACCTCGTCTTCCACCACGTCGCCGACGGCACCTGGGCACCGGCCACCGAGGACCCGGCCGCGATGACCGCCGAAGCCCGCGCAGTACTCGACCGCCTCGAGGCCGCGGTCGCCGACGCCCGCACCGAACTCGACGCCATCACCCGCCTCACCCGGGCCCGCGCCGCCCACCGCCACGCCCGGCAGACCACTCAGGGAAGAGGCGAAAAACCGTGACCGCCTCCCACTGTGACCCGGCCTCCCACTGTGACCCGGCCACCCACGCAGACCCGGCCACCCACGCAGACCCGGCCACCCACGCAGACCCGGCGGTTCGCGGGACGCGGGCGCTGGAGCGATTGGTGCGGGCGGGCGCCGGCTGCCGGGGCCGGGACCCCGAGAACTGGTACCCCGGTGTCGGCACCTCCGCGGACGACGTCACCGACGCCCACGCGCAGGCCGAACGCGACCGCGCCCGCGCCCTGTGCGCCGGCTGCCCGGTCACCGCGGCCTGCCTGGAGCTGGCGCTGCGGATCCCCGCCGGGCTGCACGGGATCTGGGGCGCCACCACCGAACGCGACCGCCGCGCGATCCTGCGGCACCCGCACACCGCGGCCCGGGGGGTGGCCTGAGATGCCCCGCTACCAGCTGCGCTACTACGACCCCGACGGTCACCGGCACGGCGGCCTGCCGACGTTCCCGTGGCGGTTCGCCCCCGAGGGGCTGGCGACCCGGCGGCAGCTACGGGCCCTCGGGCTGTGCCCGGGCGGGCACCCGCCGGTGGCGCAGGTGATGTGGCGCCGTGGCGGCCGCAACGGTCACCGCGACTCCGTCGCCTACCTCTACGACCTCGCGGCCGCCCGCCCGAAGCGCACCGCCGGCCCGGCCGTCCGGGCCGCGCTGGGCAAGGCGATGACCGCCCGGCGGACCTGCCCCAGCTGCGGGCAGGTGTGCGGCTACGTGATTCCGCGCCGGTACGGCGAATGCCTCGACTGCGCCCAGCCCCGGCACACCTGGGGCGCCGTCGCATGACCGCCAACCCGCACGGCCACCGCGCCACCCGGCCGTCCGCCCGCCGATCCCCGAATAGGAGTGAGCAGACCATGTCCGACACCCCCGCACCCGACACCGAGACCGCCGAGGGCGCAGCCGCCGCGCCCACGTCGTCCTGGCCGGCCCCGTCGGCCGCCGACCGCCGTCGCTGGCACATCCAGGACACGCTGACCAACCTGGTTGTCCGGGAGGTCACCGAGGAACTGGGCCCCGACGGGGTCGGCTACGGCCCCGACCCCGGGTTCGCGAAGTACGGCAACCGGCCGCAGCCCGACCCGCTCGCTGCGGTCAGGGTCGCGCGGACCATCCGCCGGGAGGCCGCGCAGCTGCTGGGCGAGCACATCGACCGGGCCCGCGGCGCCGGGCACACCTGGACCGACCTCGCCGCGGCCCTCGGCCTGACCAAGCTCGCCGACGAGGCCGGGATCCCGGTCGACGAGGCCGCGTTCTGCTGGGCGACCACCGGCCGGATCGACGGCGACCGCGGCCCGTTCTCGGGCTACGAGCCGCGCCGGTCGTGGCGGTGCGCCAGCTGCCAGGAGCGGGTCAGCGACCACGGCCCGTTCAACGGCAACCCCGACGACGACGAGACCGGGCACGCCCCCGGCTGCGCCCGGCACACCGCCGAACTCGCCGCCTGGCAGACCCGCAACGACGCCTGGGACGACGGCGACGGCGACGACGGGGACGGCGACGACGGGGACGGCGACCGGTGAGCGCCACGTGGGTCGTGTACTGCGGGCCGTGTGCCCTGGCCGGCGAGCCGGTGCTGCACGCCGACGAGACCGACCAGCTGGCCGGCGTCCACGACGCCCTCCGCCACCGGGGCCGGCCCACCGCGGAGGTCCGGTCCTGCCCGCTCCCGGACCCGTACGCCGCGACCCCGCGACGAGGGGAGTGACCGGTCATGAGTCTGGCCCTGTTCGGCACCATCCTGCTGCTGATCCTGATCGGCTTCTGCTGGGGACATTCGCGCACCATCGCCGCCGCCGTGGTGGCGGTGCTGCTCGGGATGACGATCGCCACCTCGACCCCGATGGCCGGGGTGTCCCGGCAGCTGGTCGGCGGGATCGGCAACGGCCTGGCCTACCTGACCGGAACCGGCCGCCGATGAGCACGACGGGGGCGGGGCGGGGTTGGGCCTACGGCGGGCTGCTGCTCGGCGGCGCCGTGTCGATCGCCGCGAACGTCGCCCACTCCTACGTGCCCCCACCCGGCGCCGGCGCCGGCTGGGCCCCGCACGGCGGGGCGGTCGTCTCGGCGGTGTTCTGGCCGGTGCTGCTGCTGGTCGCCGTCGAGGTGATGGCCCGCACCCCCTGGCCCGGCGGCTGGCAGTCGATCGCGTTGCGGTTCGCCGGCCTGCCGCCGGTGGCCCTGGTCGCCGCCCTGGTGTCCTACCGGCACATGGCCGGACTCCTCGGCTTCTACGGCGAGGACACACTGACCGCCGCCCTCGGCCCGCTGGCGGTCGACGGGCTGATGGTGATGGCCACCGGCGCCCTGATCGCCACCAGCCCCGCCCGCACCCCCCACCCCGCACTGGACACCCGGCCGGACACCGGCACCGCCCAGCACACCGCGCCGGACACGGACACCGCGCCGGACATGACCGCGGACCCCGACCCGTGGCCGGAGCCGGACACCGAGCCCGCCGTGACCTCGCAGAACGACCCGGCGGACGGCGCGCGGCCAAGCCGGGTGGACGCCTCGTCCGGCACGGCGGCCGCGGTGGCCCGGCTGCACGCCGCGGATCCGGGCCTGTCCGCGGCGGCCATCGCCGTCCGGCTCGGGGTGTCCGACCGGACCGTCCGCCGTCACCTCGCCCGGCTGACCGCCCGGCCGCCGCTGCACCTGCTGCCCGCCGGCCCCGGCCCCGACCCGAGCGGCGGCGCGCCGTGAGGATTCCGGGCTGGCTGCGCGCGGTCGTGCTGGCCGTCGGCGTGGTCGCGCTGTTGCGCGCCCCCGTGCTCGTCGCAGTCGGCGCTGGCGTTCCGGTGGTGCTGGTGTGGTGGCAGCGCTGGCACCGGACCGCGGCGACGGTGAACCGGTGGGGCCGCCGGTCCCGCCGCAAGTCCGGCGTGGCCTCCACCCTGGACCTCCTGCGGGTCGGGTCCTGGCTCGCGCTGCGCCGCCAGGCCACCACCG
>JAVEDU010000006.1 GCA_030840805.1 Actinomycetota bacterium | reverse complement strand
CCCCCGGGGCTCGGTGCCGTCCGGAGGGGCCGGGCCGCGTGGTCGTCCGATCTGGACGGTCAGGCCCCGCGCCAGCCGTATCGCCGCTCGGGGCGCCCGGCCGCGCCGTACCGCAGGCGCACCTCGGCGGACCCGACGGCGACGAAATGCTCGAGGTACCGGCGCGCGCTGACCCGCGAGATGCCGACCACGTGGGCGCACTGGGCCGCCGAGAGGGTGCCGTCCGCGGCCCGCAGCGCGTCCGAGACGAGCTGGGCGGTCTCCGCGCTCACGCCCTTCGGCAGATGCTGCGGTGACGCGCTGCCGGGCCGGACGCCGAACAGGCGGTCCACGTCCGCCTGGTCGGCGGTGGCCGCGGCGGCGAGACCCCGGTGCGTGGTCTCGTAGTGCTCCAGCCGGGCCCGGAGGTCCTCGTAGGTGAACGGCTTCATCAGGTAGTGGACGATCCCGCCGCGCAGGGCCCGCCGGACCGTCTCGGCCTCCCGTGCGGCGGTCACCACGAGCACGTCGACCTCGGGGAAGGTCTCGCGGATCTGCCGGAGCACCTCCAGGCCGGTCATGTCGGGCAGGTAGAGGTCGAGCAGCACCAGGTCCGGCGCCAGCCGGCCGATCGTGCGCAGGGCGTCGGCACCGGTGTGCACCGTTCCGGCGACCGCGAAGCCGGGGGTCCGCGCCACGAACCCGGTGTGGATCCGCGCGACCATGAAGTCGTCGTCCACGACGAGTACGTCGATCACGTGGGTCTTCCGCCCAGGGCCAGGCGCGCGGTGAACACGGCACCGCCGTCATTGCCGACCGTGACCTCGCCGCCACGGCGCGTGCACACGACGCGCACGAGGGCGAGACCGAACCCGCGTTCCCCCGGGTAGGCCTCCGGCTTCGTGGTGTAGCCCTGGGTGAACACGTCCGCCGACGTGACCCCGGGGCCGTTGTCCCGCACCGTGACGCGGACGGCGTCCCGGTCCACCCCGACCGTCACCTCGACCCAGGTCCCGGACCGGCCGGCGAGGGCGTCCAGGGCGTTGTCGACGAGGTTCCCGACCACGGTGGTGAGATCGGCGGACAGGTCCGGCTCCACCCGTGGGAGCCGGCTGACCGGGGACAGCCGCAGGTCGACCCCCCGCTCGGCGGCGAGACTGGTCTTGGCGATCAGCAGGGCGGCGAGGGCCGGGTCCTCGACCCGGGACACCAGGTCCTCGTCCAGCGCGGCGCGGCGACGGCTCAGCGCGTCGACGAAGCGGAGCACCTCGTCGTACTCGCCGATCTGGATGAGACCGGAAATCGTGTGCAGCTGGTTCGCGAACTCGTGGGTCTGAGCCCGCAGGGTGTCCGAGGCGGTGCGGGTGGTGCCGAGCTCCCGTTGCAGGGCGACCAGCTCGGTCCGGTCGCGCAGCGTCGTCACCGAGCCGAGGGCCCGGTCACGGGACCGCACCGGCATGCGGTTGAGGACCAGCACCCGGTCGGTGCCGATCACCGCCTCGTCCGCCCCGGAACCGGCCGCCCGGCCGGTCAGCACGTCGTACAGCCGCCCGTCGACGCCGAGCTCGGCGAGGGTCCGCCCGACCGGGTCCGGCGGCAGCGCGAGGAGCGCGGCGGCACCGTCGTTGACGAGCGTGACCCGCTCGTCGTGGTCGAGCGCGAGGACGCCCTCCCGGATGCCGTGCAGCATCGCCTCGCGGTGCTCCACCAGCCCGGCGATCTCCCGCGGCTCCAGGCCGTGGGTCTGGCGCTTCACCCGCCGGGCGAGCAGCCACGATCCGGCGAGGCCCAGACCGCTCGCGATGCCGAGGTAGGTGAGCAGGTTGGGCACCGCGGTGCGCAGCCGCTCGGCCGTCGACGGGTAGCGGCGGCCCACCGAGACGATGCCGACGAGCTCGCCGACCCGGGCCGGGTCGGCACCGAGGACCGGCACGCGGGCGGTGAGGAAGAGGTCGCCGGCCACGGTGGTGGTGCCCGTCCACGCCCGGTGCTCGCGGACGGTGGAGTCGCGGTGGGGGAGCGGCGATCCGACCCGGCCCGGGTCCGGCGAGGTCAGGACCCGGCCGTCCGGCCCGGCGAGCTCGACCTGGGTCACCCCGGAGGTCGTCCGGGCGGTCTCGGCGACCGCGGCGAGCGTGTCGCGGTCGTCGCCGGTGAACCCGGAGCGGACGGCCGGGTTGGCCGCCACGGTCTCGGCCACCGACAGCATGTGACGACCCTCGACGCGCTCGAACGTCCGTCCGGACTGCGCCAGCGACACCGCCGCGACCGCGACCAGCACGACGAGAACGATCGCGAGCTGGAGCAGCAGGAACTGGCCGGCGAGGGTGAGTCGGCGGGGCCTCGTGACCACTACGAACTCAACTTTCTCTGTTCACCCAATCGTGACCCGGGTCACACGTGGGGACAGCATGTCGGAGCAACGTCCACATGACGAGAACGGAACGAGGATCGTATGTTCACGCGAACGGTTCGGGTCACCGCGGTGGCACTCGGGTTCGCCCTGCTCGCCACCGGCTGCGGCGCCACCGCCACGAAGGACATCGGCGGCGCGGACACGACACTGTCCGGCACGCGGCTCATGGTGCCCAACACCGCCGGCGGCGGGTACGACACCACCGCCCGCACCGCCGCGAAGGTCATGGAGGACGCCGGCATCGCCTCCGGCGTCGAGGTGTTCAACCTGCCCGGGGCCGGTGGCACCGTCGGGCTCGCCCGGCTCGTGAACGAGAAGGGCGACGGCGACCTGGCGATGATGATGGGGCTCGGCGTCGTCGGCAGCGTGTACACCAACAAGTCGAAGACGACGCTCGCGGACACCACGCCGCTCGCCCGCCTGATCGAGGAGTCCGGCGCGATCGTGGTGTCCGAGGACTCCCCGTACCGGACGCTCGGCCAGCTCGTCACGGCCTGGAAGGCGAACCCGGGCAAGGTCACCGTCGGCGGCGGCTCGTCGCCCGGCGGACCGGACCACCTGCTGCCGATGCAGCTCGCGCAGGCGGTGGGCATCGACCCGAAGAAGGTCAACTACATCCCGTACGACGGCGGCGGCGACCTGCTCCCGTCGATCCTCGGCAACAAGGTCGCGTTCGGCGCGTCCGGGTACAGCGAGTTCCTCGACCAGATCAAGGCCGGTCAGGTGCGGGTCCTCGCGGTCACCGGGGAGCAGCGCGTCGACGCCGTGGACGCCCCGACGCTCGAGGAGCAGGGCGTCGATCTGGTGTTCACCAACTGGCGCGGCATGGTGGCGCCGCCCGGGCTCACCGACGACGCGCGGAAGCGCCTGATGGGCGCGCTCGACCGGATGCACGAGTCGAAGGAGTGGAAGGCCGAGCTGACCCAGCGCGGCTGGACGGACGCGTACCTCACCGGCGAGGAGTTCGGCACGTTCCTCACCGAGCAGGACGAGCGCGTCGCCGACGTGCTGGGCCGGCTGGGTCTGGCGTGAGCCGTCTCGCCCGCCGGCTGGAGGGCCGCTCCGAGCTCGGGGTGGCCCTCCTGCTGCTCGTCCTCGGTGCCGTCGTCCTGATCGACGCCGCGCGGATCGGCACCGGTTTCACCCAGCGCGGCCCGGTGGGGCCCAAGGCGGTGCCCGTGGTCGTCGGCGGCCTGCTCGTGCTCTGCGCCGTCCTGCTCGCCCGGGAGGTGCTGGCGGGCCGGCGCGGAGAGGCCGAGGGCGGCGAGGACGTCGACCGCGGCCACCGGGCGGACTGGAGGACGGTCCTGCTCCTGGTCGCCGCGTTCGCGGCCGACATCGCGCTGATCGAGCCCGCGGGCTGGGTCATCTCCGGCACGGTGCTGTTCTGGGGCAGCACGTACGCGCTCGGCAGCCGCCACCACGTGCGTGACCTCGCGGTCGCGGTCGCGCTGTCGCTGGTCACGTTCTACACGTTCGCGATCGGGCTCGGGATCAACCTGCCCGCCGGCATCCTGCAGGGGATCCTCTGATGGACAACCTGAACCTGCTGCTGGACGGGTTCGCCACCGTCGTCTCGCCGGGGAACCTGCTGTACGCGCTGATCGGCGTCCTGGTGGGCACCGCGGTGGGCGTGCTGCCGGGCATCGGGCCGGCGATGACGGTCGCGCTGCTGCTGCCACTGACGTACGGGCTGAGCCCGACCGGTGCGTTCATCATGTTCGCCGGGATCTACTACGGCGGGATGTACGGCGGCTCGACCACCTCGATCCTGCTCAACACCCCCGGCGAGTCCTCCTCGGTGGTGACCGCGATCGAGGGCAACAAGATGGCGCGGTCGGGCCGCGCGGCGCAGGCCCTGGCCACCGCCGCGATCGGCTCGTTCGTCGCCGGGCTGATCGGCACCGTGCTGCTCGTGGTGCTGGCGCCGTTCGTGGTGACGTTCGCGCTCAGCCTCGGGGCGCCCGCGTACTTCGCGCTCATGGTGCTGTCGTTCGTCGCGGTCACCGCCGTGCTCGGCACGTCCCGGGTCCGCGGGTTCGCGTCGCTCGGGATCGGCCTCGCGATCGGGCTGATCGGCCTCGACTCCGTGACCGGCCAGCAGCGGCTCACGTTCGGCATCCCGCTGCTCGCGGACGGGGTCGACGTGGTGGTGCTGGTCGTCGGCATCTTCGCCGTCGGGGAGGCCCTGTGGGTCGCGGCGCACCTGCGGCGGCGGGCGGCCGAGGTCGTCCCGGTCGGGCGGCCGTGGATGGGCCGGGACGACTGGGGCCGGTCCTGGAGGCCGTGGCTGCGCGGCACCGCGCTCGGCTTCCCGTTCGGCGCGCTGCCCGCGGGCGGCGCGGAGATCCCGACCTTCCTGTCCTACGTCACCGAGAAGCGGCTCGCCCGGCGGCCCGAGGAGTTCGGGCACGGGGCGATCGAGGGCGTGGCCGGGCCCGAGGCGGCGAACAACGCGTCCGCGGCGGGCTCGCTGGTGCCGATGCTGTCACTGGGCCTGCCCGTGAACGCGACGGCGGCCGTGATGCTCGCCGCGTTCACCCAGTACGGCATCCAGCCCGGACCGCTGCTGTTCGAGCGCGAGCCGCAACTGGTGTGGGCGCTGATCGCCAGCCTGTTCGTCGGCAACCTGCTGCTCCTCGTGCTGAACCTGCCGCTCGCCCCGCTGTGGGCGATGCTGCTGCGGATCCCGCGGCCGTCCCTGTACGCCGGGATCCTCTTCTTCGCGAGCATGGGGGCGTACGCGGTGAACGCCCAGTCGCTGGACCTGGTGATCCTGCTGGTGCTCGGCCTGCTCGGGTTCGCGATGCGGCGGTACGGCCTGCCGGTGTTGCCGCTGGTGATCGGCGTGATCCTCGGCCCGCGAGCCGAGCGCCAGATGCGGCTGACGTTCCAGCTCAGCGACGGCGCGGTCGGCGGGCTGTGGAGCGAACCGGTCGCGGTCGGCGTGTACGTGCTGGTGGCCGGGATCCTGGCCTGGCCGCTGGCGCGGTGGGCGATGCGCCGGCGGCGCGTGGCACCCACCGCGGAGCCGGTCGGCGCCGGGCGGTCCTGACGCTCACTGCTCCTCCCGCGTCCGCAGCTCCCGCCGCAGGATCTTGCCGGTCACCGTCTTCGGCAGCTCCTCGACGATCACCACGCTGCGGGGGTACTTGTAGGCGGCCATCCGCTCGCGCGCGAACGCGATCAGCTCCGCGGGGCTCGCCTCCGCGCCGGGGCGGAGGCTGACGAACGCCTTGACCGTCTCGCCGCGGTACGGGTCCGGCACGCCGACGACGGCGGCCTCCCGTACCGCGGCGTGCTCGTACAGGACGTCCTCGACCTCGCGGGGCCACACCTTGTACCCGGACGCGTTGATGAGGTCCTTCTTGCGGTCGACGATGTAGAACCAGCCCTCGGAGTCCATGAACCCGACGTCCCCGGTGTGCAGCCGCCCGGCGGGGATCGCGTGCGCCGTCTCCTCGGGCTTGCCCCAGTAACCGGCCACGACCTGCGGTCCGGAGGTGACGATCTCGCCGACCTCACCGGGCGGCAGGTCGGCGCCGTCCTCGCCGATGATCCGGACGACCGTCCCCGGGACCGGCACCCCGACGGAGAGTGCCCCGGAGCGCGGGTCGACCGGCGCCTCGGTGCCGAGCGGCACCGCGTGGGACGGCGACGTCGTCTCGGTCAGCCCGTAGATGTTGTGGATGTACACGCCGGTGGCGGCCAGGAAGGACGCCGCGGTGGACGGGGAGATCGGCGCGCCACCGGAGTACACCACCCGCAGCGACGACCAGTCGTCCCGGACCGCGCCGGGCGCGTGGAGCAACGCGATGAACGCCGTGATCGCCCCGACCGTGAACGTCGGCCGCCGGTCCCGCAGCACGTCGAGCAGCACGCCGGGATCGAAGCGGTATGCCAGCACGAGCGGGATCCCGGTCAGCAGCGCCACCGCGACATGCCCGATGGCGCCGGTGATGTGGAACAGCGGCGCCACCCCGAGAACCACATCGGACGGTCCCAGCGACATCCAGTCCCGGTACACCTGGGCGGTGAACGCCACGTTCCCGTGGGTGTTCATCGCGCCCTTCGGGGTGCCGGTCGTCCCGGACGTGTAGGTGAGGAACGCGATGTCGTCCGGCGCGGGAGCGACCGCGGGCGGCCGCCGCCCGGCGTGGGCCGCGAGGAGTTCCGCCAGGTCCTCCGTGCCCTCGTGCCGCTCCCGGCCCACGCCGCCGAACAGGCGGGGGTCGTGCCGCGTCTGGTACTCCAGCTCCGAGGTGGTGACCACCAGCCGCACGTTCGACTCCACCTCGCGGGCCACCGACCCGTACAGCGACTCCAGGCACACCAGCACCGTCGCGCCCGAGTCGCCGAGCTGGTAGGTCAGCTCCCGCTGCCGGCTCATCGGGTTGATCAGCACGGCGATGCCGCCGGCCTTCCAGGCGCCGACCAGGGCGATGACGAACTGCGGCACGTTCTGCAGGTACAGCGCGACCCGCTCACCGGCGGTGAACCCGCGGTCCAGCAGGGCCGTGGCGAAGGCGTCCGAGGCCGAGTCCAGCTCGGCGAACGTCAGCGTTCCGTCGAAGTAGTGCAGCGCCGGGGCGTGGGGCGCGGCCTCGACCGACGCCCGGTACATCGACAGCCCGTTGCCGTGGTCGGGCATGAAGTCGCTCGGCTGGCCCTTCCGGTACCGCGCGAGCCAGGGCCGCTCGTCGTACCCACTCACTTCACGACGACGGGGTTGACCGGTGCGCCCGTTCCACGGAGGACGTTCAGCGGCGCGGCGGTGTACAGGAAGGTCCACTGGCCGTCCTCCGCGCAGTCCGCCGCGAGGTCGTCCAGCCGGCAGATCTCGGTGAACGTGACGCCGAGGTTCCGCATGAGGGCGTTGTGCAGCGGCAGCGCGACCCCGCTCTCCGGGTCGACGGTGACCTCGTTGGCGATCGTGTCCGTGACGAGGTTGGGGATCTCCATGTCCAGGAACCACTCGACCAGCTCGGGGGAGTACGTCAGCCCCGGCTCCAGGAACCCGTCGTAGAACTCGGCCGGCGTCGTCTCGTACCAGGACCCGATGAAGCCGGTCCGGATCACCAGGATGTCCCGCTTGGCGATCTCGACGCCCTGCGCCTCGGCGGCCTCGACCAGGTCGAGGTGGGTGAACGTCTCGCCCTTGTCCAGCCGCGCCTTGCCCCGGTGCCGGGCCATGTCGACGAGGATGCCCCGACCGACGACGCCCCGCTGGGCGATCGGGGCGACGCTGGCCTTCTCCAGGCCGCCGATCGTCGTCTGGGCGTCGTACCCGTTGTAGATCTGGCCGTCGTACCAGACGTGACCGAGCGCGTCGTACTGCGTCGAGCCCTGCAGGAAGCCGGTGAAGTAGTCGTCGGCGTAGTGGAGCCCACCGGGGAACACCGGTCCCTTGCCGCAGATCCAGTCGCCCTCGTCGAGCACCATGAGCTTCTCGACGCCGCGGCGGCCCGGCCACACCGGGTCGCCGGACGGGTGCCCCATCGGGATCTGGAGGGTGAAGACCTTGCCCTGCCGGACGTGCCGTACGCCGCGGAGAACCTCGGCCGGGGTGAGGTAGTTCAGCGCGCCGACCTCGTCCTCGTCGCCCCACCTGCCCCAGTTCTTCGGGGCCTCCTTCAGCAGGTCGCCCATGTACGGAGCCTCGGTCATCGCCCGCCCTCTCGCCGTCGACGTGTGACATGTGTCTTGCGTCACGTCGGAGAGATGTTGCCTGTTGGCCGGGCCCGTTGGCAATGCTCGGGCGCGGACCTGTTTGCCCCGGACGATCATCGGGAACGAACAGGCGCATGGGAGAACACCAGCGGCTCGTGGCGGACCTCGTCGTCGAACGCCTGGGCGCCTGGGGCGTCCACCGTGTCTTCGGCTACTCCGGGGACGGCATCAACCCGGTCCTGGGCGCGCTGCGCCGGGCCGGCGGAGACCCGGCCTTCGTGCAGGCCCGGCACGAGGAGGCGGCCGCGTTCATGGCGGTCGGGCACGCGAAGTACACCGGCGGGGTGGGCGTCGTGATGTCCACCCAGGGTCCCGGCGCCGTCCATCTCCTCAACGGGCTGTACGACGCGAAGCTCGACGGGCAGCCGGTCGTGGCCATCATGGGGCAGCAGGAGCAGACCGTCCTGGGCTCGCAGTACCAGCAGGAGATCGACCTGCTCGGGCTGGTGAAGGACGTCGCCGCCGAGTTCGCCCAGGCGATCCGCGATCCGGAGCAGGCCCAGCTGGTGCTGGACCGGGCCTTCCGCACGGCGCTCGCCACCTCCTCGCCGACGGTGGTGATCCTGCCCCACGACGTCCAGCAGGAGCCCGCCCCCGACGCGCTCCCGCAGGAGCACGGGGTGATCGTGACGGCCCCGGGGTTCCGCCGTCCGCTCGTCGTCCCCTACGACGAGGACCTGGCCAGGGCCGCCGAGGTGCTGTCGTCCGGGCGGAAGGTCGCGATGCTGGTCGGACAGGGCGCGCGGCACGCCACCGAGCAGGTCCTGGCGGTCGCCGACCGGCTTGGGGCCGGGATCGCCACGAGCCTGCTCGGCAAGCCGTACCTGGACGAGACGCTGCCCCGGGTCACCGGGGTCATGGGCCACCTCGGCACCACGGCCGCCGCGCACCTGCTCGGGAACTGCGACACGTTGCTGATCGTCGGCAGCAACGACCCGTGGACCGAGTACTACCCGCCGCCCGGCCGGGCCCGGGCCGTGCAGGTCGACCTCGACGGCCGGCACGTCGGCAACCGGTACCCGATCGAGGTCGGCCTGGTCGGGGACGCCGCCGAGACCCTGGAGCGGCTGCTCCACCTGCTGCCGGAGGCGGAGGACGACTCCTGGCAGCGCGAGGTCGAGCAGGCGGTCGAGGCGTGGCACGCCCTCGCCGAGGAACGGGCCCAGCTTCCGGCCGATCCCCTCAACCCGGAGCTGGTCGTCCGCACGCTGTCCTGGCGGCTGCCCGAGAACGCGATGGTCAGCGTCGACGTCGGCTCGGTGACCTACCACTACGCCCGGCACCTGCGGCTCCCGAGCGGCGTCCCGGCGCACCTGTCCTCCACGCTCGCGTCGATGGGGTCCGCCCTGCCGTACGGGCTCGCGGCCAAGCTGGCCGCGCCGGACCGGCCGGTGGTCGCGCTCGCCGGTGACGGCGCGATGCAGATGAACGGGATCGCGGAGCTGATCACCGTCGCGCACCGGTGGCGGGACTGGGCAGATCCGCGGTTCGTGGTACTGGTGCTGAACAACCGGGACCTGGCCGAGGTCAGCTGGGAGCAGCGGGAGACCGAGGGCGAGCCGCGCTACCCGGACAGCCAGACGCTGCCGGAGTTCCCGTACGCGCGGTACGCGGAGCTGCTCGGCCTCACCGGGATCCGGGTGGACGACCCGGCGGACGTGGCCGACGCGTGGGACCGCGCCCTGGCGGCGGACCGGCCGGTCGTGCTGGAGGCCGTGGTGGACGCGGACGTGCCGCTGCTCCCGCCGTTCCCGTCGGGGGAGCAGAAGCTGGCGTCGTTCCGCCGGGGGCTGGAGCAGGAGGGGCCGGCGGGCGCCCATGCGCTCGACCTGCTGGACGCGCAGGCCGACCAGGAGCGCACGCAGCGGGACTGACCGGGCCGTCCGGGTGATCACCGGAACCGGGCCGCACGCGGTCACGTCGGCGGCACGACGTCGACCGCGGGGGGAGCCCGATGACCGGACGCGGGATCGTGGCGGTGCTGGCCGTGCTGCTGGCGCTCGGGACGGCGTGTGGCGGTCCGGACGTGGCGACGCCGGCGCCCTCTCCGCGAGGGTTCGACACGGACGCGCTCCTCGGCCGCTGGGAGCTCGTGGAGGCGGCGGAGGAGCCCGGTACCGTGCTCGGGCCGGACCGGTTCGGGCCGGCGATCGAGCGCCGCCGCGGCGAGCAGCCGGGTGCTGGCGTGCCGAGCCGGAGGGGCTGTTCGTGGCCCTTGTGTTCGCGCCGGGGCGGCGCTGGCGCCCTGCGGTGGACCCCGGTTTCGAGCTGATCCCCGGTCCCGGGTCGGTGAGGTGGGTCGAGATCGTCGCCGAGTTCCGTCCGGACGGTGCCGGTCACGTTCTGCTGGACGCCGACGGGCACGTGGTCGCCCGCCTCACGCCGCGGGACAAACCCCGCGCCACGCCCGGACCGTGGACCGCCGAGGAGCGGACGGACCACGTCGCGCGGCTCCGCGCCGGGCTCGTCCCGGCGGACCGGGAGGGGCTGACCGGGCGGTCGGTGCGACCGCGCGGTTCCGGGGCGCCGCAGACGGAACTTCGCGGCGACGGCTCCTGGCACGGGTCCGACGGCTGCCTCGGTAGCCACGGCCGGTGGGTGGTGGGACCGGACGGGTCGTTCGCCCGGGGCGGCAAGGAGACCGGCCGGCCGCGGCGGGCGTCAGCCTGACGGCCACTCGTACGTCAGGTACTTGCCGTCGAGCGTGATCACGACCCGGTCCCCGCCCGGGTGCTCCCGCCGCTCCATCGTGATGCCGAAGTTGATCGCGCTCATGATCCCGTCGCCGAACTGCTCGTGGAGCACCTCCTTGAGCGCGGGGCCGTAGACCTGGAGCACCTCGTACAGCCGGTAGATCGTCGGGTCCGTCGGCACCGCCGTGGGTAGCGCGCCGCGCATCGGCACCGCCGAGAGGATCGGGAGTGCGTCCTCCGTCAGGCCGAGCATGCCGGCGAGGGTGGTGGCGTCCGCGGGCGTGATCGGGTGCTGTCCGAGCAGCGCGGCGGTCGTCCACACCACCGGTTTGCCGATCGCGTCCGCCAGTTGCTGCCAGGTCAGCTTGCGGGCGAGCCGGGACTCGACGACCGCCTGGGTCACCTCGTCGCGCGTCATGGCGCCTCCGATGGGTGTCAGCCGCCGAACAGCGCCGCCACGGTCCGTAGCGTTTCCACCACGCCGTAGCCCAAACCCACGATCACGACGGCCCAGAGGAGGACCGCGAGGGCGACGGGGCCGTTGCTGTGCTGCATGGTTATCCCTCCAGGGCAATGAGTGGACGAACGGTCTGCGAGGGCTCGAGGAACCAGTCGCTCACCGGGCGGACGGCGAGGTTCGCGAGCAGGCCGACCGCCAGCACGCCGACCATGATGTACAGCGAGGGCGTGTACAGGTTCGCCCCGGAGACGCCGGCCGCCTTCTCCCGGTCGGCGATCGCATTGACGATGAGCGGACCCGCGATGCCGGCCGCGGACCAGGCGGTGAGCAGACGGCCGTGGATGGCGCCGACCTGCAGGCCGCCGTAGAGGTCCTTGATGTAGGCGGGGATCGTCGCGAACCCGCCGCCGTAGAAGCTGAGGATCGCCCCGGTGAGGACGACGAACAGTGCGATGGACCATCCGCCGCTGACGGCCACCAGGGCGTACAGCAGGATTCCGCCGCCGAGGTAGGCGAGGTACGTGGGCCGGCGCCCGATGAGGTCGGACGTGGACGACCACAGCACCCGGCCGGCCATGTTGCACAGCGCGAGCAGGCCCACGTACCCGGCCGCCGCGACCGGCCCGACGCCGGGGAAGAAGTCCTGGATCATCGGCGACGCCTGTTCGAGGATCCCGATGCCCGCCGTGATGTTGCAGAACAGGACGATCCACAGCAGCCAGAACTGTGGCGTCTTGACCGCGTTCGCCGCCGTCACGTTGCCGGTGGTGAACAGGTGCCGCGGCCGGGACGACGGGGACCAGCCCGGCGGGCACCACCGGTCCTGCGGGACCCGGATCGTGAACGCGCCGACCATCATCACCACGAAGTACCCGGCGCCCAGGATCAGGAAGGTCGGGACGAGCCCGTGCGCCGGGCCGTCGGCGAACGTCGTGAGGAGCTTGGTGGACAGCGGGGACGCCACCAGCGCCCCGCCGCCGAAGCCCATGATGGCGAGCCCGGCCGCGAGCCCCGGCCGGTCCGGGAACCACTTGATCAGCGTGGACACCGGCGAGATGTACGCGATCCCGAGCCCGATCCCACCGAGTACGCCGTACCCGAGGTAGACGAGCCACAGCTGTTCCGTCGCGATGCCGAGCGCGGCGACACCGAAGCCGCCCGGCCAGCACAGGGCCGCGACGAACATCGCCTTGCGCGGTCCGTTGGCCTCGATCCAGGTGCCGGCCACCGCGGCGGACAGGCCCAGCATCACCATCGCGAGGCTGAAGATCACCGCGATCGGCGTGAGGTTGGTACCGAAGTGCTGGACGAGCGGGATCTTGAAGACGCTGAACGCGTAGGCCTGGCCGATCGACAGGTGCACCGCGAGGGCGGCGGGCGGCACGAGCCACCGGTTGTACGTCCACCGCGCGATGGTGCGTCGACGGTCGAGCATCGCCAACGCTGTCATGGAGGAAGACCCTTTCACCCTGGGACGGGCAGAGTATCGGCCTCCGTCACGCCCCGGGGCAATGTCCCGGCCGGGTGTCCGGCGGCTTCCGATCCCGGTTCCGGCCCGGGTGTGTGGCACCTGAACTGCGACGATGCGGTACTCACGGGGATTGCTGTGTGGTGCCGCACAACGTTCTGCTGTCCACATCGGACGGCCGTGGACCGGACGGACGGTCAGTTCCCGACTGCGCTCCGTTGCCGGTGCGACCCGCCGTGGGGGGTTCGCACCCGCCTTGGCAGGATCCGTCCCACGCCCAGCGAACCGGAGGACGACCAGGTGACGAACGAGACCGTACGGCGGGTGGCCGCCGTCCAGCTGCAGGCCGTTCTCGGCGACGTGGAGGCGAACCTCGAGCGGGCCGCCCGCGGCGTCGGTGAGGCCGCCCGTGCGGGCGCCCGATGGGTGGTGCTGCCGGAGTTCTTCACCAGCGGCGTGGCCTTCCTGCCCGCGGTCGCCGCCGCCGCCCAGCCGCTCGACGGCACCGCGGTGCGGGCGATGCGGGACTGGGCCCGCGAGCACGACGTGGTCGTCGCCGGGAGCCTGCTGCTGCGCGACCCCGACGGCGAGGTCCGCAACGCCCAGCTCGTCGTCGATGCCGACGGCGTCCGGGCCCGGCACGACAAGGACCTCCCGACCATGTGGGAGAACGCGCTCTACACCGGCGGCGGTGCCGCCGACGACGGCGTCGTGACCGTCGGCGACACCTCGGTGGGACTGGCGATGTGCTGGGAGCTCACCCGTCGCCGGACGGTCGAGCGGATGGCCGGTCGGGTCGACATCGTGCTCGCCGGCAGCGGCTGGTGGACGGTTCCGCGCTGGCGCCCGTACCGGCTGTTCGACGCGTGGGAGCGGCAGAACGCGCGGCGCGCGGTCCGGAGTCCCGCCGAGTTCGGCGGGTACGTCGGCGCGCCGGTCGTGCACGCCTCGCACAGCGGCGCGGTCGCCTGCCCGATGCCGTGGCTGCCGGTCGGCTACACCGGCCGGTTCGAGCCGGCGACCGGGATCTGGGCGGCCGACGGCACCCCGCTGGCACGGGCCACCGGCGCCGACGCCCAGGTCGTGGTGGCCGACGTGCCGCTCGGCCGGACGGCGCCCGTCCCCGCGCCGCGGGGGTTCTGGCTCACGCCGCCCGGCCCGGTTCCCACCTTCGCCTGGCACCAGCAGCGGTGGCACGGGCGGCGCTGGTACGCCCGGAACCAGCGCCGCGCCGCTCGGCCCGGGCAGGTGGGCGCCTGAGCCCCGCCGCCCCCGCCCCGCGTTGATCACGGGGTTGTCGGCCGACCGCCCCGCGTGGGTGCC
>JAVEDU010000098.1 GCA_030840805.1 Actinomycetota bacterium | reverse complement strand
CTACGTCCGGGCGCTGCGGGAGGCCCAGCTGCGCGGCTCGATGGGCCGGGTCGGCGCCTGCGCGGACAACGCCGCCATGGAGTCCTTCTTCGCGCTGCTGCAGAAGAACGTCCTGAACCGCCGGCGCCGGCAGACCCGCGAGCAGCTCCGGCTCGCGATCGTGGTCCGGATCGAACGGACCTACCACCGTCGGCGCCGGCAAGACACCCTCGGTCGCCTCACGCCCATCGAGTTCGAGACACTCCTCCAGACCGCTCACGCGGCCTGACTCCACCTACTCGATCGAGTCAACCGAAGTCGGGGCAGTCCCAAGATCCCGAAACGGCGTTTGTGCTGGTGGGCCCCGTGGGACTCGAACCCACAACCCGCGGATTAAAAGTCCGCTGCTCTGCCAATTGAGCTAGAGGCCCCGGGGTCGGCTCCGCGCCGGACAACCCGACTTCGCCCGACAGGCTACGCGGTCCCCCCGACGCCCATGTGGACACCGTTCACCCGACCGGTCGCCGCAGCTCGAACCAGACCGTCTTCCCGCTCTCGCACGGTTCCACGCCCCATTTTTCGGCGAGCGCGGACAGGATCGCCAATCCTCGTCCGCCCTGGCGCGACGCCCCGTCCACCGGCACCTGCGCCGGCAGGGCGGCGGACGTGTCCCCGACCTCGACCCGGAGCGTGTTTCCGGTCTGAACGGCCCGGAACGCCACGTCGCCGGTGCCGTGCACGACGGCGTTGGTGACGACCTCGGTGGTCAGCAGCTGCGCGACCCGGAGCACTGACGGCGGCCACCCGTTGCACACAGTCCCTACGTGCCGACGCGCCTCCGAGGGCGCGTACCGGCTCGACACGATCGATGTTGCGTGTTCGGCGATGTATCCGACCTCCCGCTCGGCGGTACCGGCCCCACCATGCCCCTCCCCGGACCGCCCTGCACCTCGGGAGGCTGGCCGTTGCGGTGCCGCCGCCACCTCGGGACACTCGGCACCGACGTCCGGGAGGAGGGAGAAGATGTCCGATCCCCGGCGCTCCGGAGTGTTCGCCGGGCTGTCTACTTTGGACACGGTCTATCGGGTGACCGATTTCCCGCCGCCGGACGGCAAGATCTCCGCGTCGAGCCAGGAACTGGCCGGTGGCGGTCCGGCCGCCAACGCGGCGGTGACGTTCGCGGCCCTGGGTGGTGCCGCCGCGCTGGTCACCGCGCTGGGCGCACACCCGCTCGCCCGCCTCGTCGCCGACGAGCTCGGCGGTCACGGCGTCGCGGTGTACGACGGCGCACCGGAGCACGAACTGCCACCGGCGGTGTCCAGTGTGTACATCCGCGAGGGCGACGGGCACCGTACCGTGGTCTCGGTGAACGCCCAGGGGGTGCGGGCCACGCCGCCGCGCGAGCTCGCCGAGCTGGTCTCCCGCGCCGCCGTGGTGCTGGTGGACGGTCACCACCCCGCCCTCGCAGTGGCCGCTGCCCGCGCCGCCCGGGCGACCGGCGTGCCGGTGGTGCTGGACGCGGGGAGCTGGAAGGACGTGCTGACCGAGCTGCTGCCGTTCGTCGACTTCGCGGTGTGCTCCTCCTCCTTCCGCGTACCGGGGCGGGACGACGTGGCGGGCGCCCTCCGCGCGGCCGGGGCCGCCGCCGTGGCGATCACCGCGGGGGCCGCACCCGTGCGCTGGTGGTTCGGCACCGCCACCGGCGCCGTGCCCGTGCCCTCGGTCGCCGCGGTGGACACGCTCGGGGCGGGCGACGTGTTCCACGGTGCGTTCGCCCGGGCGGTCGCCGAGAGGGCCCCCGTGGACCCGGCGGGGTACGCCGCGGCGCTCGCCTTCGCCGCGAGGATTGCCGCGCTCCGCTGCGCGACCCCCGGCCCGCGCGCCTGGCTGGCCGAACCGGCTCTGCGCGAACGGCTCACCCCGTGACCGGGCACGATCATCCCGTGACCCACCCCACCGAACTCGTCGCACGCGCCGCCGACCTCGCCCGGGACGGGGAGCGGCGCATCCTCGGCATCGCCGGCGAGCCCGGTGCGGGCAAGTCCACCCTCGCCGTCACGCTCGTCGCGGCGCTCGGCGGAGGGGCGGTGTACGTCCCGATGGACGGCTTCCACCTCGCGCGGGCCGAGCTGGTACGACTCGGGCGGGCGGAGCGGAAGGGCGCACCGGACACGTTCGACGTCGGGGGTTACGTGGCGCTGCTGCGGCGGCTCCGCACCCGCGGCGAGCCGGTCGTCTGGGCTCCCGCGTTCCACCGGGACCTGGAGGAGCCGGTCGCCGGCTCCATCGCGGTACCGGCGGGCGTCCCGCTGGTGATCACCGAGGGGAACTACCTCCTCCACGACCACGGCGGCTGGGAGGCGGTCCGTCCCCTGCTGGACGAGGCCTGGTTCCTCGATGTCGACCGGGGGCTGAGGCTGGAACGGCTGGCGGCGCGGCACCGCGCGCACGGTCGCGACGCCGAGGCGGCGTACCGCTGGGCACGGGGCACCGACGAGCGCAACGCCGAGCTGGTTCGCACCACCGCCGCCCGGGCGGACCATGTGCTCCGTCCGGCGGGGTGACTCAGCCCGGGTCGGCCCCGGTCGCCGCCAGGGCCGCCAGCCGGTGCGCGCCACGGTGCCGCCGCACCTCGCACACCGTCATGCCGGCGCCGAGCGTGTGCAGCAGGTCGTCGCGGATCGAGGCCCTCGGCGCGTCGGTGACCAGCCACTCGACCGGACGGACGTGCCGCGCGGTGGGTGGTGGTTCGGGGCGGTACGCATAGCCGCCGGTCACCCGGCCGATCGCCACCTCGCCGGTCGTCTTCAGCGGTAGGGCCACCAGGTCTCCGGGGGTCATCGCGCCGCGAAACGCCCACAGCTGACCCCGCCAGTTGATCAGCCTCGCCCGCGGCGCCCCCGGATAGGTGTCCCGGAGCAGGTCGAACAGTTCCGCGCGGGACTCGAGCGCCCCGAGGTCGCCCAGCTCGGACCAGCCGACCACGGCGATCCCGGCATCGAGCGCGAGCGCCTCGTCCTCGCCGTACCGGCCGGCCCGAACGAGCCAGGCCCGCGCCGGACCGGTCGGCCCCGGCCGGCGGTTCAGAGCAGCGGCGGCTGGAACGGTTCGGTGCCCAGCGCGAGTTGCAGCCCGTCGATCCCGCTCGTCCGCTGCGCGTACGCCAGCTCGCGCGGCAGGTCACCGACCCCGTTGCTCGTCGGCACGGGCAGCAGGGCCAGCGTCGCCAGCACGCCGATGGCCCGGCCGTTCGCGTCGAGGAACGCGCTGCCCGAGTCACCCGGCACGCCCGGCGTCAGTGTGAGCACCGTGTGGCTCCAGCCGTTGCCGTCGTCCCCGAGGCTCGCGCCCTGCTTGGGGCTGAGCGCCGACACGCCCTGCCGCAGCGGCGAGTTGCCGTACGAGTACACGAGGTCCCCGGCCGCGGTGGACCCGGCGCCGAGCCCGGTAGGTCCGCCCCAGTACGGCACGCTCGGGTTCACCCTGCCGACGTCGGCGGGGTCGATCCGCACCAGCGCCAGGTCGTTGAACGCGCAGGTGCCGGGGTCGGTCTCGCCGCGCGCCTGCATGGCGCGCCACGAGCTGTACACCAGCTCACCGGGCCGGGTCGCCCCGTCGACGGCGACCGGCGTACCGAGCGGGAGCGAGCCCGCGCCGCACCCGTCGGTCTCGGTCGCGGCGCCCGTACCGGCACAGTGCGCGGCCTGGCCGAGGTACACCGAGCCGTCGCTCCCGGTGAACACGAAGTTGGACGTGCACTGGCCTCCCGCGGTGTCCGTGACGACGCCGGGGTGCACGGTGGCGCTGGCAGCGGGCGCCCACCTGGGTGCCGCCACAGCGCTCGAGGGCACCACGCCGGACAGGACGACGGCCGCGACGACGGCCGCGCCGGTCGCCGACACACTGC
Organism: Actinomycetota bacterium; assembly: GCA_030840805.1. Classification (GTDB taxonomy): domain Bacteria; phylum Actinomycetota; class Actinomycetes; order Mycobacteriales; family HKI-0501; genus JAVEDU01. Next base: position 62,378 of record JAVEDU010000098.1, on the reverse strand, counting down.
GGAGGGGGATGCGCACACGGGCTCCGTTCGTCCGGCGCCGAAGGTGACGGCGCTCACATCCTGAACGATGACACAACCCGGCGGGACGCGGGGACCCCCCTTCTTTCACCCGATCAGGGCCTGCTGCACGAGCTGGCGCAGGTACGACCGGACCGGCAGGGCGCTGGACGGCACCAGCTGGGTCATGAACAGCACGGTGAGGTCCTCGGCCGGGTCGATCCAGAACGCCGTGCTCGCGAGCCCGCCCCAGCCGTACTCCCCCGCGCTGGTCAGGACGCGGTACGCCACGGGGTCGTCCACGACCGACACCCCGAGGCCGAACCCGACCCCGCTGAACGGCGTCTCGGCGTACAGCGGACGCCCGAACGACTCCAGGTCCGCGCCGCCGGGGAGGTGGTTGCGGGTCATGTATCCGACGGTCCGCGGGCTGAGCAGTCGTACGCCGTCCAGCTCCCCGCCGCGCAGCAGCAGCTGGGTGAACCGGTGGTAGTCCGCCGCCGTGGACACCAGCCCCGCGCCCCCGGACAGGAAGTCCGGCCGGCTCAGCGCCGCCGCCCCGAGCTGGTCGAACGGCGCCATGCCACCCCCCGGGGTGGCGACGTACAGCCGCCCGAGCCGGTCGGCGGCCGGACCCTCCACACTGAACGCGGTGTCGGTCATCCCCAGTGGACCGAGGATGCGCTCGGCGAAGAACTCGTCCAGCGACTGTCCCGACGCGACCTCGACGACCCGGCCGAGGACGTCGGTGGCCACGGAGTAGTTCCACTCGGCGCCGGGCTGGAACAGCAGCGGCTGCGCGGCCCAGTCGTCGCACACCTGGGCGAGGTCGGCGCCGGGCGGGGTGGCGAACTCGTACCCGGCGGCCCGGTACCGCGCGTCGACGGGGTGGCTGCGGTGGAACCCGTACGTGAGCCCCGCGGTATGGGTGAGCAGGTGCCAGATCCGGACCGGCTCGGTGGCCGGCACGGTGACGGGCCGCAGATCCGAGCCACCCGTCCACACCCGCATGTCGGCGAAGGACGGGATGAAGCGACTGACCGGATCGGTCAGCTCGAACGCTCCCTCCTCGTACAGCATGAGCGCCGCGACCGAGGTGATCGGCTTGGTCATCGAGTAGATCCGGAACATCGAGTCGACCTCGACGTCGAGCCCGTCCTCCACGTGCCGCCGGCCGTACGTGGACAGGTGTGCGACCTTGCCCCCGCGCGACACCATGACAAGCCAACCGGGCAGCCGCCCCTCGTCGACGTACCGCGCGAGGTGGCTGTCCACTCGGGACAACCGACCGGCGTCCATTCCGACCTCGGCGGCCTCGACCTCGACCTGCAGCTGTCCCACGGCGCACTCCCCGTCCTCGGTGGATCGTTTGGGCACCGTAACCCGGGGCCGTCCCGCGCGTGGGACGTCACGATCGCCGGCAGGGAATCCGGGGCCCCGCTTCGCGAGCGCGGCCGCGGTAGCTCGATCAGCTCACGGGTCTCACCTCGCCCCGACCGGACCGGACCGGACCGGCGACGGTCGAGGGGGCAGCATCGCCGGTCCGGCCGTGGCCAGCCTCGCCCGCGCCGGGACGCCGGGACAGGTCCGCGCGTCGCACTCTCGCTGCACCTCGCGGGCCTACGCTGGCCGTACCGCCGCCGGAGTGAGGTACTGCCGTGGCAGCTGTGGAGAGGTGGTCGGGACACCAGGCCCGTGCGCTGCGCGCCGCCCTGCGGCTGAGCGTCCGCGACTTCGCGGCGTACCTCGGTGTCGCCCCACGCACCATCTCCACGTGGGAGTCGGGTGCCGGGGAGGTCCACCCACGCCCGGACCTGCAACGTGTCCTCGACACCGCCCTGGAGCGCGCGGACAACGATGCCCGCACTCGTTTCGAGACGGGGCTGACCCGGGTTGGCCCCGGGCACGACGCCGCGCCGGGCCTGCGGCACACCGGCTGGGGACGTGATGCCACCGGCGACCTCGCCCGCTTCCTCGCCGACGACCGGCCGCTCGCCGCCGGGAGCGCGCTGCGACTCGCCCAGGAGTGGCGGACCACCGAGGCGCCGCAGGTCGTCCAGATGCGGGCCGGTCGCCGGGTCGGCGAACGGCTCGCACAGCTCGTGGGTGAACGAGTCGGCCTGCTCCGCCGCATGGATGACGTCCTCGGCGGTGGCGACCTGTACGACCTGGTGCGCACGGAGCTGCTGCTCACGCTGGACGCGGTCCGGGAGGCCACCTACTCGGCGGAGGCGGGTCGCGCCCTGCTGGCCGCGGTGGCCGACCTCTGTCAGCTCGCCGGATGGGTGGCCGCGGATGCGGGCCTGATCCGCCAGGCCGAGCGCTACCTCCTCGGCGGCGTGTCGGCGGCCCACGCCGCCCGGAGCGCGTCGCTCGCGGCCAACCTGCTCTCGTCGTTGTCCTACCAGACGGCGAACGTGGGTGACCCACGCGAGGCTGTCCTGCTCGCGGCAGGCGCGTACGCGGAGGGCGAACGGCACGCCACTCCCCCGGCGCGAGCGCTCCTGCTCGAACGCGTCGCCTGGGCGCACGCCCGACTCGGTGACGTGCGGGCCACGGAACAGGCCCTCGGCGCCGCCGACGATGCCTTCGCCGCGGCAGAGCCGGGTGACGGGCCGTCCTGGGCGTACTGGCTGACGAGGGCGGAGGTCGACGTCATGGCCGGCCGCTGCCTGACCGAGCTACGCCGCCCGCGCCGCGCCATCGCGCTCCTGGTCCCGGTGACCGGCGGCTACGACACCACGCACGCACGCGAACTGGCGCTCTACCTGTCGTGGCTCGCCGAGGCCCATGTTCACGCCGGCGAGATCGATCAGGCCGCCGCGGTGGCCACCCGGGTGGCCGAGCTGTCCGCGGGAGTGGCCAGCGTACGGAGCGCCGGGCGGGTGCTGCTGCTCCGCCGACTCCTGCGCCCGCACCGAGGACAGCCCCAGGTCGATGTGTTCGAGGAACGGGCGCGCGTCCTGTCCGACTGAGCGATCAGGCGGGTGCCGGGCCGTCCACGTTCACCGTCGGAGGTCCCTCGCCGGTGCGGGCGATCACGGCGGTCGACGGCCCGTCGTCCGGGTTCGACTCCCGGTGGATCGCCCCCGCGGGCACGTGGATGAAGTCGCCGGGGCCGGCCTCGACAACCTCCCCGCCACCCGGTCCGAACTCCAGCCGCATCCGGCCGGCCACGACGTACAGGCTGGTCTCGTGCCCGCTGTGATGGTGCCACCCGGAGGTGGCACCGGGCTCGGTGTGGACCACGCCCGCCCACAGGCCGGGCGCGGTGAACGCCTGCCGACGGCGCATGCCCGGCGTCGGATCGGCGTCCACCGCCTCACTCTCCCGCACCACGCGTACCGGTTCGGTCACGACCACGCTCCCTCCGTCGGACCTCCATCCTGCCTGGTGGGCGCCACGGCGGGGGCGACTTCGGCCGTCCCGGGGTTGCCGTCGGCATCCGACGCGAGTACAGCGGAGGCATGACAGCACCGACGGCGCACTCCCCGGCCCGGCCCCACCCGGACCCCGCGCGTCCCGATCCGGTGCCGCCGAGCCCGATCAGTCCCGCCACGCCCGGGCCGGCCGAACCCGACGCGGACCCGGTGCCGACCCCGTTCGACCCGGTGCCCCTCCCGCCGGACTGACCTCCAGCGCAGAGTTGATCATGGGGCTTTCGGCGGACACGCCGGCGTGTCGTGTGGAAAACCCCATGATCAATCCGGGGTCAGAGCTGGCGGAGACCGTCCCGGTACCGCGACGCGTTCTTGCGGTACATCCCCACGCCGTACTCGATGCGCTCCCGGTGCGCCGCGGCGTCGAGCGGCCGGGTCGTCACCGGTACGCCGAGTGCCATCGAGCCCGGCGGTACCTCGAAGCCCTGCGGTACGAGCGCGGACGCCCCCACCACGCTGCCGGTGCCCACCCGCGCCCGGTTGAGCACCACCGAGCCGGACCCGACCAGACAGGCGTCCTCGATCACGCAGCCCTCCAGGTGGGCGTTGTGTCCGACCACGCAGTCGGCGCCGATCGTCGTGTGCCACCGCTCGGTCGTGTGCAGCACCGAGCCGTCCTGGACGGAGGTCCGGGCACCGACGACGATCCGCCCGTAGTCGGCCCGCAGCACCGCGCCCGGCCACACCGAGGCCTCGTCGCCGAGCACCACGGCGCCGATCAGGACCGCGTCCGGATGGACGTACGCGGTCGGGCTGATCTCCGGCACGAGGTCGTCGAGGGCGTAGATCGGCATCAGGCCTCCAGCCCGCGGTAGACGCGCCGGGCGTTGCCGCCCCACACCAGCGGCACCACGTCCGCCGGCAGTCCCAGGCTGGCGACCGCGCGGGCGTTCGCCGCGACGCCGGGCACCCCCGGCCAGTCCGTCGCGTAGATCCAGCGCCGGGCGAGCCGGCCGAGGTCGAACTTGGCGTAGTACTCCGGCAGCCGCTTCGGCGGCAGCCCGGACAGCTCGATCCACACCGTCTCGTGGGTGAGTGCCAGGAACGCGGCGGCGTCGTACCACCAGCCCCGCCCGCCGTGGGCCAGCACGACGTTCAGCCCGGGGAAGTCCCGCAGGACCGGGGTCAGCAGTTCCGGGTTCGCGTAGGAGTTGGTGGAGCCCGGGAACGTGGAGGTTCCACAGTGGACGACCACCGGGATGCCCTCCTCCTCCAGCAGCGCGTACGCCGGGTAGAGCGCGGCATCGGCCATCGTGAAGCCGCCGTGTACCGGATGGAGCTTCAGCGCCGCCGCGCCGAGGTCCAGCTGCCTCCGCAGCTCGGTACGGATCGGGTAGTGCAGGTGCGGGTTCACGTTGGCGACCGGACGGAAGCGCCGGGGGTTCTGCTCCACCAGCGGCAGCAGGTCGTCGAACAGCTGCATGCCGGTCGCCTTGGGGCTGTACTCACAGAACAGCAGCGCCACGTCGACGCCCTCCGCGGCGAACAGCTCGTCCAGCCGGTCCGGTCGCGGCACGCCGTCGGCGTCCCACACGTCGCCGAGGATGCCGCTCGGGCCGAACTGCTGCGCCCAGGTCACCCACGCCGGTCGCAGCGAGTCCAGCCGCGGCACGTGGACGTGCGCGTCCACGAAGAAATGGCCGTCGAGCACGGGGACCCCTTCAGCCGTCGGGTGCGCTGACCAGCCCAGTGTTGCTCACGAGACCAGCCCCGCCCCGGCCGGGACCCCGGAGCCGCCCGCGTCCACCCCGGGGGGCGCCACGCCGAGGTCGGGATGCCGCTCGGTCACGAGCTCCCGGACGCGGTAGCGCTGCATCTTCCCGGTGGCGGTCTTCGGCAGGGCGTCCACCACGAGGACCGCGCGGGGCCGCTTGAACGACGCCATCCCGTCCCGGCAGAACGCGATCAGCTCCTCGGCGTCCACCGTCTGCCCCGCGGCCGGCACGACACAGGCCACCGGCTTGTCCAGGCCGTCCGCGTCGGGCACCCCGACCACCACCACCTCCGCGACGGTGGGGTGCTGGAGCAGGCGGTCCTCCACCTCGCTCGGCGACACCCAGATGCCGCCGGCCTTGAGCAGGTCGTTGTCCCGGCCGAGGCAGGCGTAGTAGCCCTCCTTGGTGCGCACGTACGTGTCACCGGTACGCAGCCACTCGCCCTGGAACACGGAGCGGGTCGCCTCCGTGCGGCACCAGTACCCGAGGGCGATCGAGGCGCCGCGCACGTACAGCGCGCCGGGCACCTCGTCCTCGGCGATCACGCCGCTCTCGTTGCGCAGCTCGACGTCGTAGCCCGGCACCGGCAGCCCGGACGTGCCCGGCCGGACGTCGCCGGTCCGGTTCGAGATGAAGATGTGCAGGCATTCCGTGGAGCCGATGCCGTCGAGGATGTCGACCTCGAACCGGCCCACGAACCGGCGGTACAGCGCGGGCGGCAGCGCCTCCCCGGCGGACACGCAACTGCGCACCGGCGCGAACGTGTCGGCGGGCAGATCCGCGGCGAGGAGCGCCGCGAAGAACGTCGGGCCGGAGAAGAACAGCGTCGGCGAGTGCCGGGCCATCACCTCGGCCACCACCGCGGGCGACGGCCGGCGCGGTTCCAGCACCGCGCTCGCGCCGACCGCGAGCGGGAAGAACACCGAGTTGCCGATCCCGTACGCGAAGAACATCTTCGCCACCGAGAAGCACACGTCGTCCGGCGTGATCTCGAGGACCTGTCTGCCGTACGTCTCCACGACGTGCCGGATGTTCGCATGGCGGTGCATCGCGGCCTTCGGCGTCCCGGTCGTGCCGGACGTGTACAGCCACAGCGCCGGACTGTCCTCCGTGGTCGGGGCGATCTCGCCGGACGCCCCCGCGCCTCCCGCCAGGAACTCGTCCCAGCCGTACCGTCGCACGCCCGGCGGCACCGGTACGTCGGCCGCGCCGACCACGACCACCTGCGCGAGCTCGGGCGCCGCCGGGACGGCCCCGGCCACCGCCGCGGCGAACTCCGCCGTCACGACCAACGTCCGCGCACCCGAGTCGGCCAGGATCTCGCCCAGCTCGTCGCCGTTGTACATCGTGGACACCGGTACCGCGACCGCCCCCGCCCGGAACGCACCGAGGATGCCGCCGAGCAGCTCCACACCGTCGGACATGACGAACAGGACGCGCTCCTCCCGGCGGACGTCGAGCGCGCGCAGGGCGGCCGCGACCTCGGCGCCGAGCCGGCACAGCTGGGCATAGGTCAGGATCTCGTCGCCGTGGCGGATCGCGACGCGGTCACCGGCACCCTCGGCGAGCCGGGCATCGACCAGATAGGCGCTGGCGTTGAACCCCATCTCACACCCGCTTCGGGTCGAAGTCCGCGCGCTGCCCGGTGCCGAAGCGCCGCAGCGCGCCGTCCGGACCAGAGGCGTTCGGCCGGACGAAGATCCAGTTCTGCCAGGCGGTGAGCCGGCCGAAGACCTTGGTCTCCACCGTCTCCGGCCCGACGAACCGGTTGCTGGCCTCCATCCCGGTGAGCGCGTCCGGGGACAGCGACGCCCGTTCCTCCAGCGCGATCCGCAGCTCGTCGTCGAAGTCGATGTCATCCAGCGCCATCGTGACGAGGCCCAGTTCCTCGGCGGCGCGCGCGTCGAGACGTTCCCCGACGGGTACCGCCGCCAGCAGCTCCGGGTGCCCCCAGAACCGCGACTCCAGCCGGGACAGACCGTTGCCCATCCGGTACGTGCCGAGGTTGGCCTCGGTCACCACCACGTCGGCCGGTTCGGCGTCCGCGTCCACGTCCTCGTAGACCCCGTCGAGCATGTACTGCCGGTCGGCCGCCCAGAGCAGCTCCGCGAGCAGCCCACCGAAGCAGCTCCCCGGGTCCACCACCGCGACGAGACTGCGGCTGGTGACGTCGAGCCGCTTCAGCGTGCGCTTCCAGTAGTGCCGGACCTCGCCCGCGAACCACCCGTCGCCGCCGAGGGCCGCGTCGTGGGCGAGCACGGTGTCGAGGTCGCCGCGGGTGCGGAACACCCAGGTGCCGAGCTCCGGCTCGTTGGTGCGGAGCCGGAGGATGAGGTCGTCCAGGGCACGGGTGACGGCGAGGGGCCAGTAGTCCACGCCCTGCGCCCCGGGGTCGTCCGGCGGCCCCTCGGCGGGACCGGCCACGGTGATGTCGACGCGGCGCGCGGTCCGGTCGATCGTCGCGCGGACGTGCGGGTAGGTGATCGCGTCGGCGGTCACCTCGCGGCGCAGCGGGGTGAGCCGCACGCCGGCCACCCCGTCCGGCCGGGACGACCGCGCGACGGCGTCCGCGGCCAGCGCGGCGATGCGCTCGTCGAAGCGGCCCCGGGGCACGGCCTCGTCCACCAGCCCCCACCGGACGGCGGTCTCGCCGCGGATGCCCTCGGTCTTGGTCGCGAACACGTCGGCGCGGTCCCGGCGGACCAGCCGCTTGTCGACCACGCGGGTGAGGCCACCCGTGCCGGGCAGGACGCCGAGCAGCGGTACCTCCGGGAGCGACACGGCGGAGGAGCCGTCGTCCACGAGGACGATGGTCTCGCAGGCGAGCGCGAGCTCGTACCCGCCGCCGGCCGCCGCGCCGTTCAGCGCGGCGAGGTAGACCTGTCCACTGTGCTCGCTGGCGTCCTCGATGCCGTTACGGGTCTCGTTGGTGAACTTGCAGAAGTTCACCTTCCACGCGTGCGAGGACTGGGCCAGCATCCGGATGTTCGCCCCGGCACAGAACATCCGCTCCAGGCCACCGGTGATCACCACGGCCTTCACCCCGGGATGCTCGAACCGGAGCCGCTGCACCGCGTCGTACAGCTCGATGTCGACGCCGAGGTCGTAGGAGTTCATCTTCAGCTCGTACCCGGGCACGATGCCGCCGGCCGGGTCGACGGTGAGGGTCAGGGTCGCGACGGGACCGTCGACGGCGAGACGCCAGTGGCGGTACCGGTCCGGCGCGGTGTCGAAGTCCACGGCGGGGTCGCTGGTGCTGGGGGTGGTGACAACGGACATGTCGACCTCTCGCGATCCGGTCGGGGGCCTGATCGGAAACACTACGCAGAAGGAAAGATCCGTCAATACTTTGTAGTAGATCGGGGACATGTGCTTGGCTGTCCCCATGCCGCGAGATGCCGTCGAGGGGGTGGGTGAGCCCGCCGCTCCGGAGGGACCGGCCACGGCCGGTTCCCGGCGCCGCGAGGTCGCCGCGGACAGCGCGCGATCGCTGCTGCTCACCGTGCTCGGGGAGTTCGTCCACCCGCGCCGCGCGCCGGTGTGGACGGCCGTCCTGGTCGAGGCCCTCGGCCTGGTCGGGGTCGAGGAGAAGTCCGCCCGGCAGGCCCTGGCCCGGACGGCCGGGGAGGGGCTGCTGGAGCCGTCGCGGCACGGACGCCGGGCGCAGTGGTCCCTGACCATGGCCGGTACCGGCCTGCTGACGGAGGGCACCCGGCGCATCTACGGGTTCATGCGCGTGGCGACGCCGTGGGACGGCCGCTGGCTCGTGCTCACGGTCGCGATCCCGGAGACCCAGCGCAAGCTCCGACACCGGCTGCGGACGCGGCTGACGTGGGCGGGGCTCGGTTCGCCCGTACCCGGCCTGTGGGTGGTGCCCGACGCGGGCAAGGAAGCCGAGGTCGCGGCCGTCATCAGCGACCTGGGCGTCGCCGAGCACGCGTACGCGTGGGTCGGGTCGACCGCCCCCTTCGCCGACGAGCGCCGGCTGGTCAGCGAGGCATGGTCCCTCGCGGACGTGGAGGGGCGGTACTGCGACTTCATCGCGCGGTTCTCGGCGGTGACCCCGGCAGACCCGGCCGACGCCTTCGCCTGGCAGGTGCGGCTGATCCAGGAGTGGCGCCGGTTCCCGTTCCTCGATCCGGCGCTGCCCCCGGCCCTGCTCGACCACGAGTGGGCGGGCCGGCGGGCCGCGGACCTGTTCCACCGGCTGCACGACGACTGGCACGAGGCCGCTCAGGAGCACTGGGAGTCGCTCACCCCTCGCTAGCGGACCGAGGGTCCGGCGGCTCAGGCGAGCGACTCCTCGGCCAGGTGCACGTAGTCGAACTCCACGGGCTGGTCGTTGATGCCGAAGGGCGGCGGGGCGATCCAGCTCGCGAACTTCCCGTACTCGTACTCCGGCTTCATCAGCGCGGCGACACCACGCCGGTCGTCCTCGGTCGGCAGCCACCGGGCCGCGTCCCACCCGGACTCCGCCAGCACCTCGCCGGTCGGGCTGATGTGGTGCCGGGAGTACGCCCCGACCCGCCGGTTGAAGCCCTCGTGCGGCAGCATCAGCCGCGCGTCGACCCCGGCGCTCTCCAGGGCCTTGTTCCACCGCTTCACGCCGTGCGAGCAGTCGTTGATGTAGGCGTCGCGCAGGTCGAGGTTCAGCGCGCTCAGCAGCGGCACCTCCTGCGGCACGATCCTCCCGTCGCGCACGACGTTCATGTCCCGGTTCTGTCCGATCAGGACATGGTCGTCCCGGCGGCGATCCTCCTGCCACCGTCCCTTGAGGCCGGACGTGTAGTAGTTGCCCGCGTTGGTGGACTGCTCGGAGCCGAACAGGTCCAGCGAGACGCTGTAGTGGAAGTTCAGGTACCGCTGGATCACGCCGAGCGGGATCCCGCCGTACCGCCAGATGTCGTCGGTGCCGTGGGTGGCCATCAGCTCCGCCGTGCGCTCGACCGTGCGCTGCACCCCGGTGGTGCCCACGAACATGTGGTGGGCCTCCTCCTTGAGCATGAACTCGCAGGTCCGCGCCAGCGGGTCGAAGCCCGACTCCTTCAGCGTGCCGAGCTGGTACTTGCCGTCGCGGTCGGTGAAGTACGTGAACATGAAGAAGCTGAGCCAGTCGGTCGTGGCCTCGTTGAACGCCCCGAGGATGCGCGGGTTGTCGAAGTCGCCCGAGTTCCGCTTCAGCAGCTGCTCGGCCTCCTCGCGCCCCTCCCGCCCGAAGTACGCGTGCAGGAGATAGACCATCGCCCAGAGGTGCCGGCCCTCCTCGACGTTGACCTGGAAGAGGTTCCGCAGGTCGTAGATGCTCGGCGCGGTCATGCCGAGGACCCGCTGCTGCTCGACCGACGCCGGCTCGGTGTCGCCCTGGATCACGATGAGCCGCTGCAGCTCGGCGCGGTACTCGCCGGGCACCTCCTGCCACGCCGGTTCGCCCTGGTGCGTGCCGAACGCGATCGTGCGGTCGGGGTCCCGCTCGGCGAGGAAGATCCCCCAGCGGTACTCCGTCATCGGCACGTGGTCGAAGTGCGCCCAGCCGTCCCGGCCGACCGCGATCGCGGTGCGCAGGTACACGTCCTGGGTGGGCAGGGCGGGCCCGAGCGTCTTCCACCAGTCGAGGAACTTCGGCTGCCAGCTCTCCAGCGCGCGCTGCAGGCGGCGGTCACCCGCCAGGTTGACGTTGTTCGGGATCCGCTCGCTGTAGTCGATCGCGCTCAGCGGGCCGGTGGGCGCGGGCGCGGGTCCGGTCCGGGGATCGGTGGCCACGGTGGTCCTCCTCGACTGCTCACGTTCTACAACGGCGGCGCGTAACACGATGAGTCTGTCGCAGGTCGAGGAGACCGGCAAGGGGTTCAGCCGTCCGGGTCGCGACCGACGGCGTTCGGCGGCGCTCCGTTGTCGATCGCCAGCTCGACCATCAGGCCGCGCAGCTCGTGGACGGCCCGCTCGGCGACCTGTACCGCCTCGACCGCGGCCATCAGCCGCAGGGCGGGATCCACATCGCCCGCCCGCGGGCTGGCCTCACCCACGGCGAGCAGGTACGACACGGCCTGCAGGGCCGCGACGGCGTCCGCGCACCGTCGCGCGGCATTCCGTTCGAGGGTGTCCACACCGGCTCCTCGGGCGGGACTGTGGCGCGCTTCACCGGCCCCCGCAATTTCCTCCGGCCGCAGGGTGTGTGTCAATGACGGGTAGCACCTGTCTCGGACCAGTGGAGGCCCACCCCATGTCGGACGCTCACGACAACCCCGGCTCGCTCGGCGGCTTCGCCGACTTCCTCGGGCTGGAGTTCACCGAGGCCAACGGCGACCGCGTGGTCATCCGCTGGAAGGTCAGGCCCGAGCTGCACCAGCCGTACGGGATCATGCACGGCGGCGTCTACTGCTCCGTGGTGGAGACCGCCGCCAGCGTCGGCGGGGCCCTGTGGCTCGCGGAGCGCGGTCAGGTCGTCGGCGTGAGCAACCAGACCGACTTCCTGCGCGCCGTCCGGGACGGGGTGCTCACCGCGACGGCGACGCCGGTACACCGGGGACGGCTCCAGCAGCTGTGGACCGTGGAGATCACCGACGAGCAGGACCGGCTGGTGTCCAAGGGCCAGGTCCGGCTGCAGAACATCACCGACGCCGACCGGCTGGGCAAGCCCGCGAGCTAACCGCGGCGTTCGGCGGCCAGCGCGGTGAAGTAGTCCAGCAGCGCCGGCTCGTCCACCGACCCGAGGTTCACCACCTGCTCCAGCGGCGCGCCCTGGAGCAGCCGCTTGATCGGCACCTCCAGCTTCTTGCCGGTACGGGTGTGCGGCAGTCCCGGCACCTGGCGGATCTCGTCCGGCACATGCCGGGGCGAGGCCTCCGCGCGGATCGCCTCCCGCAGCGAGGCCGCCAGCTCCTCGGTCAGCACCTGCCCGTCGGGCAGCACCACGAACAGCGGCATCCAGTAGGACCCGTCCGGCCGCTCGGCCCCGATGACCAGCGCCTCCACGATGTCGTCGCGCCGCTCCACGACCTGGTAGATGTCCGCGCTGCCCATCCGGATGCCGTGCCGGTTCAGCGTCGAGTCCGACCGGCCGTGCACCACGAGACTGCCGCGCTCGGTCACGGTCACCCAGTCGCCGTGCCGCCAGATGCCGGGGTACACGTCGAAGTAGGCGTCGCGGTACCGCTCGCCGGTCGGGTCGTTCCAGAACCCGACCGGCATCGACGGCAGCGGCCGCGTGATGACCATCTCCCCGACCCGGTCGACCATCGGCTTGCCGTCGCCGTCCCACGCCTCCAGCGCCACGCCGAGGCACCGCGCCGAGATCTCGCCGCGGTACACCGGCACGGTCGGTGCCCCACCCGCGAAGCCGGTCACCACGTCGGTGCCGCCGGTGGTGGACACCAGCTGCACGCCGGGGCCCACGTGGTCGGACACCCAGTCGAAGCTCGCCGCCGGCAGCACCGAACCGGTGACGCCGAGGACCCGCAGGGGGGACAGGTCGTGATCGGTGCCCGGGGACAGCCCGGCGCGGGCGCTCCCCGCCAGGTACGCGGGGCTGACACCGAGGACCGTGACGCCGTGGCGCTCGGCGAGCGCCCACAGCCGGTCCGACCCGTCCAGCGTCGGGCTGCCGTCGTACGCGACGATCGCGGCACCGGCGAGCAGGCCGGAGACGAGGTAGTTCCACATCATCCAGCTGGGGCTGGTGAACCAGAAGAACCGGTCGGCCGGCCGCAGGTCGAGCTGCAGCGCCATCGTCTTGGTGTGTTCGAGCACGACCCCGCCGTGGCCGTGCACGATCCCCTTGGGCATCCCGGTCGTGCCGGAGGAGAAGAGCACCCACAGCGGGTGGTCGAACGGCACCCGGACCGGCGCCAGTTCGGCCTCCCCCGCGATCGCCGAGGACCACGGCACCGCGTCCGCGACCGGCAGTCCCAACCGGGACACGGCGATCACCGATCGCACGGTCGGCAGCCCCGCCCGCACCTCCGCGAGGGCCGCGCGCCGGTCGTGGACCTTCCCGCCGAAGCGGTACCCGTCGGCGCCGAGGAGCACCACCGGCTCCAGCTGGGCGAACCGGTCCAGCACCGCGGGCGCCGCGTAGTCCTGCCCGACCGCGGACCACACCGCGCCCAGCGCGGCGGTGGCGAGGAAGGCGATCACCGCCTCGGGGATGTTCGGCAGGAAGCCGACGACCCGGTCGCCCCGCCGTACCCCCAGCTCGGTCAGGGTGGCCGCCACCGCGGCCACCTGCCGCCGGAGCTCGCCCCAGGTCAGCTCGACCGCGGCGCCTTCCTCGGACGTACCGACGATCGCGACCGCGCCGGCGTCCCGGTCCGCGCGGAACACGTGCTCGGTGTAGTTCACGGCCATGTCCGGGAACCACCGCGCGCCCGGCATCGCGTCCCCGGTCAGCACCCTCGCGGTCGAGCCGTCGCCGCGGAGGCCGAAGAACTCCCAGACGGCCGCCCAGAACCCGACGATGTCCTCGGTCGACCACTCCCAGAGGGCGGCGTAGTCGAGCGGGTCGCCGCGGTACCCCGGCGCCCACGCGGCGAAGGCGGCGAGCTGCGAGGCCGCCGCCGTCTCCCGGTCCGGCACCCACATCGGCTCACCCACGTACTCGTCCGACACCGGCGACGCTCCTTCGTGACCTCGGGACTCCGGACCTGCCCCAGCATGATGACCCGCCACCCCGTGCGCTGACGAACCACCGCCTAAGGTCAGCGTCATGTTCCGGCAGAAGCTCGCGCGCCTCGTGTTCCGCCTCTCGGGCTGGCGGATGGTCGGCGAGGTACCCCGTACCGGCATCCTCGTCGGCGCCCCGCACACGTCCAACTGGGACTTCGTGTTCATGCTGATGGTGATGTGGCACGGCGGTGTACCGCCCCGGGTGCTCGTGAAGAAGGAGCTGTTCCGCGGCCCGCTGGCGTGGCTCCTGCGCGCGACCGGCGGCATCCCGCTCGACCGCCGCAATCCCGGCGGCGTGGTGCGCGAACTCGTGGCGGAGGCGCAGAGCGGCGCGCCGTTCCTGCTGATCCTGGCCGCGGAGGGCACCCGGGAGAAGACCGACCACTGGAAGTCGGGGTTCTACCGCATCGCGCAGCAGACCGGACTGCCCATCACGCTGGCCTTCGTGGACGGGCCGACGAAGACGACCGGGGTCGGGCCGACGTTCTCCCCCTCCGGGGACCTGGCCGCCGACATGGACCTGGTGCGGGCGTTCTACGCGGACAAGCACGGGGTGCACCCGGCGAAGCGGAGCGAGCCGCGGCTCCGCGAGGAGACCCGCGGGGCGCCGCCCGCGTAACCCCCGCATGAATCGTCCATGATCACCACCGTATTTTGGGTGCTACAGCGCGGAAAAAGCGGTGGTGATCATGGGGATCGAGACCTGGCCGGAGAGCCCGCTCCACGTCGGGATCTCCGGCTGGCGATACGCCCCCTGGCGCGGCGTCTTCTACCCGCCCGACCTGGTCCAGCGCCGCGAGCTGGAGCACGCGTCCCGGCAGCTGAACTCCATCGAGATCAACGGCTCGTTCTACGCGCTGCAGCGGCCGGACTCGTACCGGTCCTGGCATGACGAGACACCCGACGGGTTCGTGTTCTCGGTCAAGGGCCCGCGGTTCATCACGCACATGAAGAAGCTCGCCGGGGTGGAGGGCGCGCTGGCGAACTTCTACGCCTCCGGGGTGCTCGCCCTCGGCGAGAAGCTCGGCCCGATGCTGTGGCAGCTGCCGCCGAACCTCGGGTACGACGCGGACCGGCTCGCCGCGTTCTTCGCCCAGCTCCCCCGGACCACCGGCGAGGCCGCCGAGCTGGCCGCCCGGCACGAGGACCGGATGGAGGGCCGCGCCCTCACGGCCACGGACGTCGACCGCCCGCTCCGGCACTCGCTGGAGGTGCGGCACCCCTCGTTCGAGACCCCGGAGTTCGTCGAGCTGCTCCGCGCCCACGACATCGGGCTGGTCAGTGCGGACACCGCCGGCAAGTGGCCGATGCTCGACGACGTGACCTCGGACTTCGTGTACGTACGGCTGCACGGTGGCGAGGAGCTGTACGTCAGCGGATACGGCGACGAGGCGCTGGAGCAGTGGGCGGACAAGGTCCGCACCTGGCGGGCCGGCGGGACCCCGGCGGACGGCCACACCCTCGCACCGCCCGCCCCGGTGCGGGAGCGGGAGGTGTTCGTCTACTTCGACAACGACGTGAAGGTGCGGGCCCCGTTCGACGCGAAGGCGCTGGCGGAGAAGCTCGGCGTCCCGGGCTGACGGGTCAGTGCATCTCGAGCGGCACCTTGTGGTCCGGCGGCGGGAACGCGAGGTTCAGCTCCCGCAGGTCGGCCGGGGTGAGCCGCAGGGCGGCCGCCGCCCGGTCCTCGTGCACGTGCTTCGGCGTACCGGCCTTGGGGATCGCGTTCACGAGGTCCAGGCGCAGCACCCACGCGAGGGCGACCTGCGCCGCGCTCACGCCGTGCCGCTCCGCCACGCCGCGCACCGCGGGGTGGCCCAGCAGCAGCCCCTGCTCGACCGGCGAGTACGCCATGACCGGGATGCCCACCCCCGCGCACCACGGCAGCAGGTCGTACTCGATGCCCCGGCGCATGAGGTTGTAGAGCACCTGGTCCACCTGGACGGCGTCGCCGCCGGGGAGGGACATCAGCTCGATCATGTCGTCGGTGTCGAAGTTGCTCACGCCCCACTGCCGGATCCGGCCGTCCCGCAGGAGGTCCGCGAAACCGGCGAGCGTCTCGGCCAGCGGCACCCGGCCGCGCCAGTGCAGCAGGTACAGGTCGAGGTGGTCGGTGCGGAGCCGGTGGAGGCTCGCCGTGCAGGCGGCCACGGTGCCACCCCGGGTGGCGTGGTGCGGCATGACCTTGCTGACCAGGAACGCCTCGTCGCGGCGACCGGCGAGCGCCTCGCCGACCAGTTCCTCGGTGAGGCCGTCGCCGTACATCTCCGCGGTGTCGACCAGCGTGAGGCCGAGATCGAGTCCCAGCCGCAGGGCGGTGATCTCGGTGTCCCGCCGGAGCGGATCCTCGCCCATGTGCCACGTCCCCATCCCGAGGGCCGGGATGAGGTCACCCGACGGCAGGGCGACGGTACGGACAGCGGTTGTGGTCATGCCATGCCTCCGAAGGTGAACCACTTCATTGAGCCACTGGGGCAACCTGCCGTCGTGGTACCCCGAGAGGCGGTCTCGACGCGTCAGGTTGCCGCGCCGGATCTACGGTGAGGACATGGCAGCCAGAGTGGGCCTGGTCGGTACCGGTCGCAGGGCCGTCGAGGTCCACGCCCCCGCCCTCGCCGCATGTCCCGAGATCACGTTCGCCGGTGTGTGGGGCCGCGAGACCGAGGGGGCCCGCCGGCTCGCCGCCTCGCACGGCACCACGCCGTACGCCACGTTCGACGACCTCGTCCGGAACTGCGATGCCGTGGCGTTCTCGATACCCCCGGCGGCCCAGGCCGAGTACGCCGCCGACGCGGCCCGCCACGGAAAGGCGGTCCTGGTCCAGCGGCCGATCGCCGGCGACGTCGCGGGCGCCGAGGAGCTGACCCTCGCCGTCGAGCGGGCGCAGGTCGTCTCGCAGGTCGCCCTGGTGTGGCGGTACGCCGCCGCCGTACGGCACTTCCTCCACTCCGAGGTGCCCGGGACCGAGCCGGTCGGCGGGTCCGGGCGGCTGGTGTCCGGAGCCTTTGCGCCCGGCTCGGGCGTGAGCACCCTGCGGGCGGAACGGGGCGTGCTCCGCGACGAGGGCGCGGACCTCCTCGACCTCCTCGACGCGGCGCTCGGCCCGATCGTCGGTGTGCGGGCGCACGGCGACCCGCGGGGCTGGGTCGGCCTGCTGCTGGAACAGCAGATCGGCCACGTCAGCGAGGCGTCCATGTACGCGCTCGCGCCGCCGACCACCCACCGCGCGGAGGTCGAGGTGCACGGGCCGGCGGGATCCGCCCGGGTGGACTGCACGGACGTCGTCGGCCCGCTCACCTATGACCGGATGTACGCCGAGTTCGCCGGCGCGGTCAGCTCCGGGACGCCGCACGAGCTCGACATACGACGGGGCCGGCATCTTCAGCAGGTGATCGAGGCCGCCGAGACGGACCTGACCGTCGGGGTCTGACCACTCCGCCACTCTGACTACTCCGGCCCGCGATCCAAGCGCTCCCAGAGCGTCCGGGGCCCCATCGTGTCCGCGCCGAGCGCCGTCACCCGGTCACGCAGGCCCCGGTCCGCGGTCACCACGGTCACCGGCCGACCGCCGTCCGCGGCGGTCGCGGCGGACACGATGTCGACGATCTGATCGTCCCCGGACCGTGGGGCGTGGACGACCCGCACGCCGTCGACCACGCCCACGTCCGCACCCTTGCGGGCCGCGCCCTCGAGCACCAGGACGACGTCGCCGTCGTCGCCGGACAGTCCGCGCGACAGCGCGGGGAGCAACCGGCGCACCGCGCCCGCCCGGTCGCGCCACCACCCGTCCGGCCGGGCGCCCATCACGTTCGCGGCGTCGACCACGAGCAGAGGTGTACCGGGCATGGCCTCAGGTGGCCGCGGGAAAGAAGCTCACCAGCGTGGTGGTCCCCTCGGGGTCGACCACCCGTACGGCCGGTGGATCCATCGTCGCGGTCAGGTCTTTCGGATGCGGGACCATGTGGCGCAGCGCCACCGGGTACCGGGGCGTCTTCCCGCCGACCACCACGAACGCCACGTCGTCCTTGTAGTCGTAGGCGGCATACTGGAACGGCAGCCGTTCGACCTGGGGATTGTCGCCGTAGGTCGGGTCGAGCACCTCGATCGTGACGTCCTCGCCCTCGTGGTCCTTGGTCAGCTGGTCCATCAGGGAGACCCACTGACTGTGGTCGACGGTGGAGGTGTCGGTCATCGTGACCATCCCCTCGCCGGCCGGGCCGGCATCTGGGCGTACGGGCCGGATCCATCGTGTGCCCCGACCGGCCGCAGAGCAACTCGTCGGCCGCCGGGTTGCCGCCCCCGCGGGGCGGGGGCAGCGTGATGACGGGTCGGTCCGCGCCGCGCGAGTCATCCGGGAGGGGCCGTGCACGTTCGCTTCACCCTCATGCCGGGGGACCCGGCCCGGCTCGGCAACGCCCTCGGCCTCTACGAGGAGGAGGGCCGCCCGCAGCTCGAGAGCGAGGTCGGCAGCCTCGGGCTCTCCCTCAGCGAGAACGCCGAGCTCGGCGTCGCCGTGATCGAGACGTGGTGGGTGTCGGGCGACGCGATGCGCGACACCGAGAGGACCGAGGACCTCATCCGGATGCGGGCGGCGAAGACGGCGGTCGCCACCACGTCGGTCGAGCGCTTCGAGATCGGGACCTACGCACGGACCGCACGCCCGCACCCCGGAGCCGGCGTGCGGCTCGTCCGGCTCGACACCGACCCGGCCCGGGTCGACCACGCCGTCACCGCGTACCAGGACACCGCCGTTCCGTGGTTCACCGAGACCGACGGATTCTGCGAGGCGATGCTGTACGTGGACCGGCGGACCGGACGGTCGGTCAGCGAGACCGTGTGGCGGGACGCGAACGCGCTCGCCGCGAGCCGCAGCGCCTCCGCCGCCATCCGGGTCGAGACGGTCACGGCGACGGGCAGCGCCGTACGCGCGGTCGAGGAGTACCGGCTGCTGTCGACCTCGGTACGCCGGGGCTGACCGCGGCCTACGGATCGAACCTCTCACGTGGACGGTCGTCGGACAGCTCACCGTGCTCCCGCCGGTACCGGACCGGGTTGATCCCGAGCTTCTCCAGCACCGCGTCCCGGCGCGCCTCCAGGGCCCGCAGGAAGGCCTCGGCCTCCTCGGCGCCCTGGAGCTCGGTGGCGATCTCGGCGGAGTCGGTCGGGGCGTCCCACTGCTGACCGACCCGTCGACGGACCTCCGCGGACTGCCGGCGCAGCTCGGCGATCTGCTGTTCCAGGTCCGTCAGCTCATCCCGTGGTGCGGGCTCGGGCACGTCCTCGGTCATCGGCGCCGTCCTCTCCGGTTCCATGCTCGCGCAGGCCGGGGAGACGCACAAACGGTCGGGGCGGAATCGACTACGCCGAGGGCCGGACCTTCGTCGCCCCGGCGCCGGACGCCTGACCGCGGCTGCCGTTCCGTTTCCGCGCCTGCTCCGGGTCGTCGTCCTCCTCGTTCTCCTCCGGCTCCCGCTCCTTCACGCGGAGCAGGACCGCGGACACCGACAGCACCAGGACCAGCCCACCGAGGATGCCGATCTCGACGGCGGCACGCGCGAACTGCGCTCCGTCGTCGAGAATGCTCGCGGCCTTCACCGACAGCACCACGATCTCCTTGATCGCCGCCAGGATGCCGACGATGAGGAACGGCTCCGCGACGATCCGGCGCTGGGCGAGCGTGGAGCGGACGGCGAACAGCAGCTCGGCGAAGATGAAGACCAGCAGCAGCGTGTCGAGCATGTCCAGCATCGCGCCGCTGACATCGCCCTTGGTCGTGGCGCGGACGACCTGGCCACCGGCCTCGATGAGCAGCACCGCCGCGCCGACGGCGAGGAGGGCCGCGATCGCGACGTAGACGACGTCCTCGACGATCCGGAGCAGCCTGTTCCCGAACGCGACCGCGCGATCCTGGTTCTCTTCCACGCCCGCCCTGCCCCTCTCGATCGCCCCTGGTCACGGGCGGCCCCGACCGTACCCCGAGGTCCCCGGGGCGGCAGGTCAACCGGCGCGGCGGCCCGCCGTGACGACCACGCCCCGGAGCTCGTTGACGGCCTCCAGCCGCTCCCGGCCCCGCAGCGCCGCGTCGAAGAACGCGTGCCGCGCCCGGCCGCGTGACGTCGCGGCGAGCATCGCGGCATCGGCGTCCGAAGCTGTCGTCGACGAGCTTGACGTTGTCGAGGTCGACGACAGCACCGCCAGCGATCCCGGGGGTGCGCCCCGGCTCCGGTCAGGGCCGGTGTCAGCCGGTCCGCGAGCAGGGCACGGTTCGGCAGGTCGGTGAGGGGGTCGTGGGTGGCGCGCCGGGCCAGCTCCGCCTCGATGCGCGTGCGGGTCGTGATGTCCTGCACGATCGCCTGGAGGTGGGCCGGCGCGCCCTCTCGTCCGGCGTCAGCGTCAGGTTCTCCACCAACCCACACCGCCGAGCCGCCCGGAGGGACCTACCGCATCTCGAGCTCGACGGTGTCGGCGGCTCCGGCGGTCAGGACACCGGCCTTCGTCCGGAAGGCGGCCTCGTCCGCCGGTTCCATCAGGTCGAAGACGGAGCGGCCCAGGAGCTGCTCTTCGGCGAACCCCACGATCTCGCAGTACGCCGGGTTCACCTGCCGGTAGCGGCCGTCGCGCATAGCGCTGACGATCCCGACGGTCGCGTGCCGGACCTGGAGCCGGAACCGTTCCTCGCTGGTACGGAGGCGGTCGAGTGCGGCCCGGCGCTCGGTGGCGTCGGTGAACGTGACGACGCCCCCCTCGACCCGCCCGTCGACCAGGGGGCGGACCTGCGGGATGCATCACCCCGGCCACGAGGAGCCGGCCGCCGTCACAGGATCAGGTGCAGGGCCAGGACCGAGATCAGGCCGACGACGGAGATGATCGTCTCCAGCACCGACCAGGTCGCGATCGTCTGCCCGACGGTGAGCCCGAAGTACTCCTTGACCAGCCAGAACCCGGCGTCGTTCACGTGCGAGAAGAACAGCGACCCCGCGCCGACCGCCAGCACGACCAGCGCCAGGTCCGTGCCGGACAGACCCGCCGCCACCGGGGCGACGATGCCGGAGGCCGCGATCGTCGCCACCGTCGCCGAGCCCGTCGCGACCCGGATGCCCACCGCGACGAGCCAGCCGAGCACGATGGCGGAGAGGTGCGCGCCCTTCGCCAGCTCGCCGATCAGGTCCCCGACGCCCGCGTCCACCAGCGTCTGCTTGAACCCGCCGCCCGCCGCGACGATCAGCAGGATGCCGGCGATCAGCGCCGGCGCCCCGCCCACGGAGTCGGCGATCCGCCGCCTGCCCAGGCCGGCGCGCACACCGAGCGTGAAGATCGCCACCAGGACGCCGGCGAGCAGTGCCACCATCGGGGTACCGGCGATGTCCAGGGCGGCGCGGAGGGAGTTCCCCGCCGGGAGGGCCAGTTCACCCACGGCGCGGAGCAGCATCAGGACGACCGGCAACAGCACGGTGAGCAGGGTCGGGAGGAAACCCGGACGGCGGTGGGAGGGCTCTGCAGCCGTGCCGGTTGCGGCGTCGGCCGGTACGCCGCCGCCTTCCCCGCCCGCCGTGACCGGGCCCGGCTCGCGGGCGGGGATCAGCACGGCGGGCACCTCGGCGGCCACGTACCGGCTGATGAAGGCGGCGAACACCGGCCCCGCGACGATCACGGTCGGGATCGCGACGAGCAGCCCGAGCGCGAGCGTGCGGCCGAGGTCCGCCTCGAGCGCGTCGATCGCGATGAGCGGACCGGGGTGCGGCGGCACGAGGCCGTGCAGGACCGACAGGCCGGCGAGCGCCGGGAGGCCGACCAGCAGCAGCGGGAGCCGGCTGCGGGTCGCGACGAGCAGGACGACCGGGACGAGCAGGACCACGCCGACCTCGAAGAACAGCGGCAGCCCGATGATCGCGGCGACGAGCGCCATCGCCCAGGGCAGCCGCCGGGTGGGCACCCTCGCCAGGAACGCCGCCACGATGCTGTCCGCGCCGCCGGAGTCCGCGAGGAGAGCCCCGATCATCGCGCCGAGCGCGATCAGCAGGCCGACGCTGCCCACCGTGGAGCCGACCCCGGCCGTGAAGCTCGTGACGGTGTCCGCCGGGCCCAGCCCGGCCACCACCCCGAGCGTCCCGGACCCGAGGATCAGGGCCAGGAACGGATGCAGCTTCGCCCAGGTGATCAGCAGCACGACGACGGCGATGCCCAGCAGCGCGGCGATCGCGAGGCGCGAGTCGTGCGCGGACCACCGGGCGGCGAGGACGGTCTCCATCAGCTCCCCGCCCCGGTGCGGAGGGCGTCCAGCACGGCGGCGCGGACCCCGTCCGGGTCGGTGTCGGCCGGCACGGTGATGCCCGGTTCGTCGGCGCCGAGCGGTTCCAGCGTGGCGAGCTGGCTGTCGAGCAGGGACGCCGGCATGTAGTGCCCGCGCCGGGACTCCAGGCGGCGGCGGAGCTCGTCCGGTGACACGTCGAGCAGGCAGAACCGCACCGAGGGGTGCCCGTCCCGCAGCAGGTCCCGGTACGACCGCTTGAGCGCGGAGCACGTGACGACCTGGTTCTCCCGGACCTCCTCGGCCGCCCCGATGGAATCCGCGATCGCCCGCAGCCACGGCCAGCGGTCCGCGTCGTCGAGCGGCTGCCCGGCGGCCATCTTCGCCACGTTCTCGCGCGGGTGGAACTCGTCGCCCTCGGCATACGCCCAGCCGAGGGCATCCGCCACCCCACGGGCCACCGTCGTCTTGCCCGAGCCGGAGACGCCCATCACGACCAGCGTCGTCGGCTCGGCCGGGTCGTCGCCCATCCCCTCGCCCCCACGCGGTCGCTCGGACGCCCCCACCGTAGGGATCCGCGGTGCCACCCGCACACCGCCGTGCGCCGGGCCGCGGCAGGGTGGTCGGGCCCGGCTGTCGTATCGCTCGCGTCGCGACACCCGAAGGACTACAAAGGGTTCGGACCGGTCACACCTGGTGACCATCACCTGGAGGACGCGATGCCGCTCAGCCGGGGACGTGCGCTCGCCGTGGCGGCGCTCGTCGGAGTCACCGCGACGCTCATCGCCGCGCCACCCGTCACGGCCGCCACCACACCGGCCGTGACCGTCACGACGGTGGTGAGCGGACTGTCGCATCCGTGGGACGTGGCGTTCACGCCCGGTGGCACGCTGCTGTACACGCAGCGCGGCGGCGGGCTCGGCTACCGGTCGCCCGGCGGTACCGTGCGCCGCCTGTCGGCGAACTTCTCCGACCTGTTCGCCAGCGGCGAGACCGGGCTGATGGGCCTCGCGGTCGACCCGCACTACCGCGACAACCGGCGGATCTACACCTGCCAGGGCTACGCCGGGACCACCAAGGACATCCGCGTCCTCGCGTGGCGCATCAACACCGCGTTCACCACCGCAACCCGGGTCCGGACCCTTGTCAGCGGCATCCCGACCACCTCGGGGCGCCACGGAGGCTGCCGGCTCCGGTTCGACCGCACCGGGGCCCTGCAGATCGGCACCGGGGACGCGGCGACCGGCACCAACCCGCAGAACCTCCGCTCGCTCGGCGGCAAGACACTGCGGATCCGGCCCACCGGTGCGGTACCGACCGACAACCCGTTCGCCCGCGACGCCGACCAGAACAAGCGGCTCGTCTTCACGTACGGGCACCGGAACGTGCAGGGCATGGCGCTGCGCCCGGGCACCGACCAGATGTGGAACGTCGAGCACGGTCCCGGCCTCGACGATGAGGTGAACCTGCTGGTCAAGGGCGCCAACTACGGCTGGAACCCGGTGCCGGGGTACGACGAGAGCGTGCCGATGACCGACCTGGCCAAGTTCCCGAACGCCCTGCGCGCGCGGTGGTCCTCCGGGAGCCCCACGGTGGCGACCTCGGGAGCGTCGTTCCTGGTCGGCGCCCCGTGGGGTCGCTGGCGGGGCGCCCTGGCGGTGGCCACCCTGAAGGGGTCCAGGGTCCTCATCCTGACCCGGGACGGGACGACGATCACCCGCGCCGAGACGCTCGCGGCGACCGACCGGACGTTCGGGCGGCTGCGGGCTGCCCAGACCGGACCCGACGGGAGCCTGTACATCACGACCGACAACGGCTCCGGGGACCGGATCCTGCGCATCACGCCGCGGGGGTGAGGGGGCCGTTTTGGAGCCAGCCGCCCTCGTCCCGTATGCTGAGCGGGCTCTCGACGGGTCCGCCGGTCGGGTGCGGTCCGGACAGGGCCATGTGCCAACATGGACCAACCGGGACGCCCCCATCGTCTAGCGGCCCAGGACCCCGCCCTTTCAAGGCGGTAGCACGGGTTCGAATCCCGTTGGGGGCACGCAGGATACGATGTACAGCACGGTCGAGGCCCCGTAGCGCAGTTGGTTAGCGCGCCGCCCTGTCACGGCGGAGGTCGCCGGTTCGAGCCCGGTCGGGGTCGCTCGCGAACGAAGCCCCTCCCACCACGGTGGGAGGGGCTTCATTCTGTGTCAACGTCCCGTTGCCGGGTCGAGGATCAGCGGGGCGGGCCGCGGATGCCGCCAGTCGAACAGCCCGCCGAGCGGGCCGGCGAGCCGGTCGAACGAGCTGTCGTCCACCCGCGGCAGGCGCCAGTTGTCCTCGACGAACCGCAGCACCGAGGACTGGTCGGTCACGCGGTGGTCCACCGCGTTGCGCCGGGCGTACGGCGAGATCACCAGGAGCGGCAGCCGGGGGCCGTACCCGCACCGGTCCGGGTGGCCGCCCAGCGGCGTGCCGTGGCCGCACACCCCGGGCGCCGTCAGCGCGTCGTGGGCCGCGGAGCCGGACGGGTTCACGATCGGGGGCGGCGCGTGGTCGTACCAGCCGTCGGAGTCGTCGTACGCGACGATCACCGCGGTGTCGTGCCAGTACCGCGAGGACTGGACCCGGTTGAGCAGGCCGACGAGGAAGCGCTGCTCGTCCAGCGGGTCGGAGTACGCCGCGTGCCCGTCCTGGTAGGCGCTCGCCTTCACAAAGCTCACGCCCGGCAGTGCGCCGTGGTCGAGCGCGCGGTACAGGTACGACAGGTCGTAGTTGTGGTTCGCCGGGCCGGCGTGGCCGATCTCGCGCAGGCTCGCCGGCGGGACGTGGTGGGGGTTCGCGGTCGTCCGGTAGTACTGGAACCACGCGTGGTGCGGGATGTAGTCGGCGACCGACACGTTCCCGATGTTGCGGTGCGCGCTGCCGCAGACCGCGGGGTGTCGGCCGCTCGCCGGGGCGGTCGGCGTGAAGCCGCCCATGAACGCGCCCCAGCTGACGTGCGCGGTGGCCAGCAGGTCACCGATGTTCCGGCCCGCCATGCCGATCGTGTGGTGGGCCGGATCCGAGCAGTCGTCGTAGGCCGGGTCGGGGTCGTTGATCACCGTTCCCACGCCGTCGGCGTTCGGGTCCACCACGGCGTACGCGTCGGCCGTCGGGTTTCCCTGGTGGTCGTACGCGGTCGCCCCCCAGGTCTGACCCGAGACCACGTTCAGCGCGCCGGGCGTCGAGGGGCCGAACGTGGTGTTGAAGGAGTTGTCGCTCATGGCGAAGCGTTGCGCGTAGTTCCACAGGGCCGTGACGGTGTTGCCGTCGTAGTAGCCCATCACGAGACCCCGGTGGCCGTACCGCGGCGGCGAGCACGAGTCCACCGAGGTGTGCTCGACGAACCTGTCCATCCGCAGGTCGTCGAACGCCTTCTGCTCGTCGGTGTACCCGTGGTCCTGATCGCAGGTCAGCGCCTGGGAACGGGCCAGCCGGAAGGGCTGGACGCTGTTCGGGTTGTGGTCGAGGAGAGCACCGCGGAGGCCGTTCACCCGCGGCGTGCCCCGGCGCGGGTGGAAGGCCGGCTCGCCCGGCGGGTTGGCCGCGTGCGGGTAGGTGGCGAAGTAGTGGTCGAAGGAGACATTCTCCTGGAAGACCACGAGGACGTGCCGGAGCGGGGTCGTGGTGGCCCGCTCCGCGGTGGCCCGGGCCGGCGCCGGGGCGGCGAGCGCGAGCAGGGCGGCCGCGGCCGCCAGCGCGAGACGGGACATGGAACCTCCATCGCCGGGGTCGTTCCACCGAACCACCGCCGGCCCCGCCGTCGACGACCCCGGGCTGACGATCAGGTGAAGGTTCGGGGCCGAGGGCGGCGCGGCGGAGGCGGCCGCCGGTGCTGTATCGTGACAACCGGTTTCGCGCCGAGACGGTGCGACCATGCGGCCAGGTAGCTCAGTTGGTACGAGCGTCCGACTGAAAATCGGAAGGTCGGCGGTTCGACCCCGCCCCTGGCCACTCACTCTCCCCGGTGGAACCGCAGGTCAGGGCCGCTACGGCGGCCCTTCGCCATATCCTGTCCAAGTATCGCCGTGACCGCGCCAGACCGCAGATCGCCGACCCCTATCGCACGTAGATCGCACGGGGCGCTGTGGCACGCCAACTGCACGGACGTGACGCGGGCTGCCCACGGGGAGTCAGTCGAAGGGAGCGATGTCGCTCGTGATCTCCCCGGGTCCAAAGAACGCAGTGAGGACATACAGACAAACGACAAGGACGACCGTCGTGGCGGCCGGAGCCGGGCCGGACCGGCTGGCACACCCGGCGGCGATCGGTGATCGGCCGAGGACGCCGATCGCGGTCCTGACGGTCCGACTCCGCCCCCGTCACTCCCTCTTCCCGGTGAGGGGGTTGGATCACGTGGCGACCCACGCGCGGTCGTGCGAGCGTGGAACCTGTCCCCCGGCACCCGACGAAAGGCCCTCCGATGTCGTCGCCCCTCCCCGACCAGGTCACCGAGATGCTGGCCAAGCCGAACCCGGCCGTGATCACCGCAGTCCGCCCCGACGGGCAGCCGGTGTCGGTGGCGACGTGGTACATCCTCGACGACGACGGCCGCGTCTTCGTCAACATGGACGAGGGCCGGAAGCGGCTCGACTACCTCCGCAACGACCCCCGGGTCTCGCTCACGGTCCTCGACGACGGCGACTGGCACACCCACGTCAGCCTGCAGGGACGGGTGACGCAGATCGAGGACGACCCGGACCTGTCCGGCATCGACCGGCTGTCCCGCCACTACACCGGAAACGACTACCCCCAGCGGGACCGCAAGCGCGTCAACGCGTGGATCGACGTGGACCGGTGGCACGGGTGGGGTTCCGCGCCGCGCAACGCGGCCGACGTCTCCTGACCGAGCAGGGCAGGCGGTCCGCGTGACCCTGGTGCTCCGGGGGGACGGCCTCGTCCTTCGCGAGTGGACGGACGCCGACGTGCCGGCGATGGTGCGGCTGTTCGACGAGCCGTCGATCGACGAGTGGACTCCGCTGGAGGCACCGTTCGATGTGGACGCGGCCACGCGGTACGTCGCGCGCGCCCGGGCCCTGGGGGCGGGCGGGGCGGGCGTGCAGCTGGCCATCACCACCGACGGCGTGACCCCGCTGGGCGAGGTTCTCCTGTTCCCCCGCGAGGAGACGGCGGAACTCGGCTACGCCGTGGGTTTGGACCACCGTGGCGCCCGGCTCGCGGCCCGCGGGCTGCGGCTGCTGCTGGCCCACGCCGGCGAGGTGCACGGGTCGCGGCGGTTCGTGCTGCGGATCGCGCCGGGCAACGTCGCGAGTCAGCGGGTCGCGACGGCGTGCGGCTTCCGGCTCACCGGCGAACCGCTCGTCCGGCGCGACCTGAAGGGCCGGCGGACCGAGCTCGCCACCTGGGAGTACCGCGCCTGACGCCGCTCAGGGACCTCCGCCGGAGGAGACGATGACCTGGCCGGTGACCCACCGGGACTCCTCGCCGGCGAGCCACGCGACGAGGCGCGCGGCGTCGTCCGGCTCGCCCCACCGGCCCTGCGGCTCCTCGGCGAGCACGGCCCGCAGCACCGCGTCGGACGCGTACCCGGTGTCGGTGGCGCCGGGGTCCACGGTGTTGACCGTGATGCCGCGAGGGGCCAGGTGCGCCGACAGGCTCCCGGTGAGCTGGTGCAGCGCACCCTTGGACGCGATGTACGGCAGCTCGCCCGGCATCGGGCCCCGGTGCTGGCCGGAGGTCATCAGGACGATCCGGCCGCCCGGCCGGCCGTCGTGCTGCGCCGCGAACTGCTGGACCAGCAGCAGCGTCGCGCGGGTGTTGACCGCGTACGTCAGGTCGAGCTCCGTCGCCGTGAGGTCCTCCAGGGCCTGGCCCACGCCCCGGGCGTGGTTCGCGACGACCACGTCCAGGTGCCCGTACGCCTCCACCGCCCGCCGGACCAGCTCCGCGGGGGCGCGGGGATCGGCGAGGTCGGCCGCGACGTGCTCGACCCGTGCGCCGGTCTCCCGCAGCTCACGGGTGAACTCGTCGGTCCAGCCCTCGTCGGCGCCCCAGGGCTGTTCGGCGTCGTGCGGCGCCCAGGAGTGCAGCAGCAGGTCGAACCCGTCGGCCGCGAGCCGGCGGGAGATCGCGGCCCCGATCCCGATCCGGCGGCTCACGCCCGTGACCACGGCGGTACGTCTCATGGCCCGGATCGTCGCACCCGCATCGAGTGGATCCGGCCCACCGCGCCGACGGTGCCACGCGCCCCTACGATCCGCACTCACGGACACCGAATCGACGGGAGCCACCGTGAACGAGAACACCTACCGGGTCACCGAGATCGTCGGCACCTCGGGGAACACCATCGACGAGGCCATCGAGAACGGGGTGACCCGCGCGGCGCAGACGCTGCGGAACCTGGACTGGTTCGAGGTCACCCAGGTCCGCGGGCACATCGTGGACGGCCGGGTACAGCACTTCCAGGTGGGCCTCAAGGTCGGCTTCCGCCTCGACGAGCCCTGACCGAACTTCCGGTATCCGGAAGAGCACCTTCCGCATCGGAAGTGACGGCGGTCACCCTCGGACCAACGCCGACCGAGGGGAAGTTCATGACGTCATTCGTCCGCGACCAGTGGTACGTCGCCGCGTACTCGCACGAGGTGGGCCGCGAGGCCATCCTCGGCCGCACGATCCTCGACGAGCCGATCGCGCTCTACCGGACCGAGGCCGGCGAGGCCGTGGCGCTCGCGGACCGTTGCGTGCACCGCCGCTTCCCGCTGTCGGAGAGCCGGCTGGACGGCGACAACGTGGTCTGCGGCTACCACGGGTTCACCTACGACAAGGCCGGCTCGTGCGTCTTCGTGCCGGGCCAGCAGCGCATCCCGCGGACCGCCCGGGTCTCGTCGTACCCGATCGTGGAGCAGGACTCGTTCGTCTGGGTGTGGATCGGCGACCACGCGAAGGCCGACCCCGCCCGGATCCCCCGGGCCCCGTGGCTGGACGACCCGAACTACGCGACGGTCTGTGGCATGGAGCCGCTCGACGCGCGCTACTCGCTGCTCGTCGACAACCTGATGGACCTGTCGCACGAGACGTACCTGCACGGCGGCTACATCGGCACGCCGGAGGTCGCGAACACCCCGATGACGACCGAGGTCGACGACGACGCCGGGATCGTCTTCGTGAGCAGGCACATGGACGACGCGGACTGCCCGCCGTTCTACTCGGAGTCCACCGGTATCCAGGGCCGGATCACGCGGTGGCAGGACATCGAGTACCACCCGCCGTGCCTGTACCTGCTGCACAGCCGCATCGCGCCGCAGGGCGTCCTGCCGCCCTCGGACGGGCCGGACGACCGGGCGTTCCACGTCGAGGTGGTCTACGCGATCACGCCGTCCACGGAGCACTCGACGTACGACTTCTGGGCCGTCGCCCGCGACTTCGCGCTGGCCGACGAGGGCGTCTCGGACTTCCTCCGGGAGAACAACCGCACGGTGGTACTCCAGGACGTCACCGCCCTGAACATCCTGGAGAAGGTCGTCGCGGCCGAGCCGGCCGGCGTCCAGGAGCTCAGCATCAACATCGACACCGGTGGCCTCGCCGCCCGCCGCATCCTCAGGCGGTTGGCCGAGGCGCCCGCGGAGGTGACGACGTGACGACGCGCATGCTGCCCGGCCCCCGGGTGCTCCGCGTCGAGTGGGTGCCCGGGGCCGATCGGCTGCGCGGCACCTGCTTCTGCGGCGCCACCCACGACGCCGAGGACCCGATCGCGATGTGGGAGTGGCTGCTGGACCACCGGGACTCCCACGGCGGCTGTCCCGTCGGCTCCGCGCCCGACGTACCGATCGCCCCACGACGAGAGCCGGTGCTCGCGTAACCATGCACACGATGACCACCACCGAGGTCGAGCTCGACCTCGTCGTCGACGGGAAGCAGACCGCGGCGGACGGCGTGACGGTCCTGGCACTGCGCGACCCGACGGGGGTCGAGCTCCCACCGTGGGAGCCCGGAGCGCATGTGGACCTCGTGCTCGGTCCCGACCTGGTCCGGCAGTACTCCCTGTGCGGCGACCCCGCGGACCGGCTCACGTGGACGGTCGCCGTCCTGCGGGAGCCGGCGGGCCGGGGCGGGTCCGAGCACGTCCACGAGGCGCTCGCCGCCGGGGCGGCCGTGCACGTGCGGGGACCGCGGAACCACTTCCCGCTGGAGCCCGCACCGCGGTACCTGTTCATCGCCGGGGGGATCGGAATCACCCCGCTCGTCCCGATGGTGGCGGCCGCGGCGGCGGCCGGGGCCGACTGGCGGCTGGTGTACGGCGGGCGGGCCGCCGGGTCGATGGCGTTCCGCACGGAGCTGACCGAGCGGTACGGCGGGCGGGTGGCGATCTGGCCCCAGGACGAGACCGGGCTGCTCGACCTCGACACCCTGCTCGCCCGGCCGGACTCCGGCACCCTGGTGTACTGCTGCGGGCCCGAGCCGCTGATCGCCGCGGTCGAGGAGCGCTGCCGCGACCGGTGGCCGGCGGGGGCCCTGCACGTGGAGAGGTTCGCGCCGAAGGCGGCGGGAGCGCCGGTACGCGCCGGACAGTTCGAGGTCGAGCTGTCCCGGTCCGGGCTGACGCTGGAGGTGCCGCCGGACCGTTCGATCCTGTCGGTGGTCGAGGACGCCGGGGTACAGGTGCTCTCGTCCTGCCGGGAGGGCACCTGCGGGACCTGCGAGACGGCGGTGCTCGAGGGCGAGCCGGAGCACCGCGACTCGCTCCTGACCCCCGAGGAACAGGCGGCGAACGACACCATGTTCATCTGCGTGTCACGATCATGCGGACCGAGGCTGGTCCTCGACCTGTGAGCGACGGGCGGTGACGTGGGCGCACAGACCGGGTCGGTGATCGTCCGCGCGCTGCGGCTGCTCGGGGCGTTCAGCCCGGAGCAGCCCGAGCTGACCCTCACCGAGCTCGCCCGCCGGGCCGGTCTCCCGCTCACCACCGCCCATCGGCTGGTGAGCGACCTCGCCTCCTGGGGCGCCCTGGAACGCGACGGGGACGGCCGGTACCGGATCGGGCTGCGCCTGTGGGAGACGGCGTCGCTGGCGCCCCGCGGCCTCGGGCTCCGCGAACTGGCCCTGCCGTTCCTGGAGGATCTTTCCCAGGTCACCCAGGAGAACGTCCAGCTCGCCGTACGGGACGCGCTCGACGTCGTCTACGTCGAGCGGATCGCGGGACGGACGGCGATCCCCGTGCTCACCCGGGTCGGGGGCCGATTCCCGATGCCGCCGACCGGGGTGGGACTGGTGCTGCTGGCCCACGCGCCCGCGGAGGTGCAGGAGGAGGTGCTGGCCGCGCCCCTGGCCCGGTTCACCGACAGGACGATCGTCTCGCCGCGGCTGCTCCGGCAGCTGCTGGCGGAGGTACGGCGCACGGGCGTGGCGATCAGCGACCGGCAGGTGACGATCGACGCCGTGTCGGTGGCCGCCCCGGTGTACGGGCCGGCCGGCACCGTGGTCGCGGCGATCTCGGTCGTCGTCCACGCCGGGGACGTGCCGCCGACCACGCTCGTCCCGGTGGTCCGTGCCGCCGCCCGCGGCATCTCCAGGACGCTCGGCACGCCCACGCTGCGGAGGTGACCGGCCGGCCGCGCACCGCACGCTGCTGATCACCACCGCTTCGGGGGTGCTACAGCGCCCACAAAGCGGTGGTGATCATGGGCAGGCCTAGCGGGCGCCCGCTAGGCCTTGATCATCCCGTGCGGGTCGAGGACGAACTTGCGGGCGGCCCCCTTGTCGAACTCGGCGTACCCCCGCGGCGCGTCGTCGAGCGAGATGGGCGTCGCGTTGACCGCCTTCGCGATCTGGACGCGGTCGTGCAGGATCGCCTGCATCAGGTAGTGGTTGTACCTCATGACCGGGCACTGGCCGGTCATGAACGCGTGCGACTTCGCCCAGCCGAGGCCGAGCCGGATGGACAGCGAGCCCTGCTTCGCCGCCTCGTCCACCGCGCCCGGGTCACCGGTCACGTACAGCCCCGGGATGCCGATGGCCCCGCCCGCGCGGGTCAGGTCCATGACGCTGTTGAGCACCGTGGCCGGCTGCTCCTCGCCCGCGTTCGCACCGTGCCCGCGCGCCTCGAAGCCCACCGCGTCCACGGCGCAGTCGACGCCCTCGGGGTCGCCGGTGATCGCGGTGACCTGCTCCTTCGGGTCACCCTTCGACACGTCCACGGTCTCGCAGCCGATGGCGCGGGCCTGCGCGAGCCGGTCCGGGTTGAGGTCGCCGACGATGACGACCGCCGCGCCGAGCAGGAAGGCGGACACCGCGGCCGCGATGCCGACCGGCCCCGCACCGGCGATGTAGACGGACACGCCGGGCCGGACGCCCGCCGTGTGGCACCCGTGGAACCCGGTCGGGAAGATGTCCGACAACATCGCCAGGTCGAGGATCTTCTCCATCGCCCGGTCCTTGTCGGGGAACTTGAGGACGTTCCAGTCGGCGTACGGCACCAGCACGTACTCGGCCTGGCCGCCCACCCAGCCGCCCATGTCGACGTACCCGTACGCCGAACCGGGGCGGTCGGGGTTCACGTTCAGGCAGACTCCCGTCTTGCCCTCCTTGCAGTTGCGGCACCGTCCACACGAGATGTTGAACGGCACCGAGACGAGGTCGCCCTTCTTGACGAACTCCACGTCCGGGCCGGTCTCGACCACCTCGCCGGTGATCTCGTGGCCGAGCACGAGCCCGGCCGGGGCGGTGGTCCGGCCGCGGACCATGTGCTGGTCGCTGCCGCAGATGTTCGTCGCGACGGACTTCAGGATCACGCCGTGCGGGACCTTGCGGCCGACGTTGGCGGGGTTGACGCCGGGACCGTCCTTCAGCTCGAAGCCGGGGTAGTCGAAGCTCTGCACCTCGACCTTGCCGGGTCCCATGTAGGCCACACCGCGGTTGCCGTTAGCCATGCTGTTCCCTTCCCGTCTCTCTGCTGAGCATTCGCCGGAACATGCCGGGGAGTCGATGGAACCAGCACCGGCGGGCCACCGCAGGCCCAAGCGGGCACTTTTCCGCACAGCGGACGGAGGACGCCGCTCAGGCGCCGAGCGGTACCCCCATCCGGGCCAGGAACGGCACCGGGTCGACGGCGTTGGCCGAGGTCGCGGTGGTCCCGAGATGCACCTCGAAGTGCAGGTGCGGGCCGCTGGAGTTGCCCGACGACCCGACGAACCCGAGCACCTGGCCGCCCGCCACGGTGTCTCCGACCGACACCTCGGGCCGGCGCACGAGATGGCAGTACCTCGTCACGACGTCGTCGGCGTGCAGGATCTCGACATACCAGCCGCAGCCCCGTACGGACATCCCGCCGTCGCGGTCGCAGTCCCCGGTGCTCGCATTGCACAGCACGGTGAGGACGGTGCCGCTGCTGGCGGCGTGGACCGGGGTGTACCGCGCGGCCACGAAGTCCACGCCGTCGTGGCCGGGCCGGGCCGGCGTGCGGAACCCCGAGCCGATCGCCGCCGGCACCGGCGTCGTCCAGGTCCCCGCCGGGACGACAGCCGCGGACAGGGCCGCCACCCCGCACGGCGCGGCCGGGAACCCGCCGCCGAGGAGGTCCACCGACGCGACGCCGAGCACTCCGGCGACGACGGCCTCGGCCTCCGTCTCCCAGCGCTGGTACGCCTCCGGCGTGGCCGAGCGCTGCACGCTCTGGGCGGCATCGGTGAGCCGCATCGACGCCCAGCCGTCGATGCGCAGCAGGCGCGCGTAGAACTGCCGGGCCTGGTACTCCGGGCTGCCGAGCTGCTCCGGGGTGCCCCAGCCCATCGACGGCCGCTGTTGCAGGAGCCCGATCGAGTCACGGTCACCGCCGGGGAGGTTCCGCAGGCCGGACTCCTGCATCGCGGTCGCCACCGCCACCACCCAGCCCCGCGGCGGTACGCCGAGCTCGCGGCCGACCGCGACGACGACGGCCGCGTTGCCGACCTGCTCGGTCGCCCACTGCCCGATCGGCTCGATCCGCGCCGGGGCCGACGCCGTCGCCGACGGGGTGGGCGACGGGGACCCGGGCACCGCGCCGGTGGCCGCGAGGATCTCCGGGCCGCCCGCCGGGACGTCGTACCCGCAGTCGCCGCCGGTCAGGGCCGTCGACCCGCCGCCGAACAGCATGAGCGCCGTCGCGCCCACACCCACTCCCACCACCAGCAGCGCGGCGGCACAGCCACCGGCGACCACCGCGACGATCCTGCCTCGGCTCATCTCCGGCCCCCCGGTCGCCAGCTGTGGGTCGAGACCTTCCACTCTCCTGTTCCGCCCGTGTCGGCGACGGTGACGCGGCAGGTCCCGGCATCGGTCGGGACGTCCACCACGACCAGCCCGTCGGCGGTACTGACCGTGCTCCCCGCGCCGGTGACCCGGTCGGCCGGCACGTTGGCCGGATCGACGGTGCGCAGCAGCGCCGCGTACCCCGGTTCGGCGTACGCGGACACGCCGCGCCACCAGGTGGCGGCCGGCAGGGTCGGCCGTGCCCAGGCGGTCGCGAACGACTCCGCGACCCGGACCGCTCGGCCCGTGGCGGCCGCGGAACCGGGGACCGGCACGTACACGCCGCCCTCGTCCGCGGGCGGCGCCGAGGTCTCCACAGTGGACGGGGACGTCGCGGGCCCACCCTGGCCCGGCACCGGCTCCCGGTGGGTGCCCGGTCGAACCACGAGGACGACGACGAGGATTGCGACCACCGCGGCGGCCTGCACCAGGAACCGCGGGCGTGGGGCGCCGCCGAGGACCCGGCCGTGGAACACGGGCAGCCCCATCACGACCCCCGGCGGTAGACCGTCGGGCCGACGTTCTCGGCCGGCTCCTCCGGCGCGGCGGGCTGCTCCTCGGCGAGGAAGTTCGCGTGCATCGAGTGGTCGCTCGCCGAGTAGATCGCGTAGACCTCCGAGCCGTCCGCGGCCAGCGTCGTCACGGCCGGCCGGAGGCCCCCGCCGCGCGGCGGCGCCACCGGGTCGGCCCGGCCACCGCGTTCCGCGTGGTACTCCGCGAGCCCGGCCGCGGCCGGGCCCCCGCCGGAGCCGGCCGGCAGCGCGGCGGGCACGACGGCGGGCTCCCGGGTGGACGGGACGAACACCACGCCACTCCCGCCGCGCGGCACGGGCGGGGTGGGCGCGAACCGCGTCGCGCCGTCCGGTGCGTCGGCCATCTCCGCGAGGGTCATCGCCGTCATCACCGAGCCGGCGCCGGAGGCCGCCGCGCCGACCGTGGCGGCGCCCCGGGCCGCCGCCACGGCACCGTCGCGGATGCCGTCGCCGCTCACCCGGTACCCGACCCGCTCGATGACCCGGGTGAGGTCCTTGCCGAGCCCGGTGAGGCGCCGCCACGGCTTGGTCAGCACCCACAGCGCCACCGTGAGGATCAGCAACAGGGCGAGCCGCAACGGCAGGTCCATCCCCGTGCCGTCGCCGGTGAGGGACGCCGCGAGCCGCAGGTACACGGCGGTGGCGAACGTGAAGACGATCGTGTTCACCGCGCCGCCGAACAGCACGTTGCCCATCGCCTTCGCCGACCGTGCCATCGCCGGGTGCAGGAAGACCGGGCCGAGCGCGGGGGCGAGTGCCACGGTCAGCCGGAACAGCAGCAGCGAGCCGAACACCATCCCGAGGCCCCAGATCGGGTACAGCGACAGCAGCACCCACAGCACCGCCGACAGCCCGGCCGCGGCGCTGCGGGCGACCCAGTCCTTGCCTTGGAGGATTTGGTAGGACCCCGGGTGGGCCGACTGCAGCCGCTCGGCGGCCTGCTCGAAGTCCGCGGCCTTGCGATCACGCAGATCGCCCTGCCGGTTGGCCGGCAGGTTGGTCTCCGCGTAGCTGAAATGCGTGGCCTTCCAGAGCTGTGGACAGTACTCGCGGCCGACGGCCGAGTCGGTGCCGACCATTCCCCAGCACCAGGTCCGGTAGCTCGCGGAGTGGTACAGGTCCGCGACCAGCACGTCGGCGGCGGCTCTCCCCGCGGCACCGCTGCCGGCGTCCGCACCGGCACCGGCCGGTACGCCGTACGCGGTGCCGACGGCGGACCGCATGACGTCGTCGAAGAACGCCCCCGCCTTCTGCGGGTACCCGATCAGCAGGGCGAAGAACGCCACCGCGGCGACCACGTACACCGTCGCGGTGGTGAGCCGCCGCAGGTTGCCGCGGAGCAGCTGGATCATCCACCACACCAGGATCAGCATCCCGACGACGGTGACCGCGTCGGACCACACCGCGTCCCGGAGATCGGCCGAGATGCCGGCGAGCGCGCGGTCGACGGCCTCCAGCCCGGTCCAGCCGAGCACCCCGTGCGCGAGTGCGGACATCGTCGTGCCGCCGGCCATCGTGGGCATCGCCTCGAGCCCGTTGGCGAAGAACGTGGTGACGACCGCGGTGGGGTCCCGCGACAGGGCGGCGCCGCAGCCGAGGTCGTAGGTGCTCCAGCTCGGGACGGCGAGCCCGTACTCCCGGTACACGGTGGTCGTCGCCTTGTCCGCGAACGGGTCCTCCCCGGTCGGCCGCTGCGCCGGGTTGCCGCCGATCGGGTTGCCGGGGGCGGTGGCGGCCGGGGCCTCCTTGCAGTCCGGGCCGAGCGCGTCCGCCGCCCCACCGCACAGCAGGACGGCGGCGAGGGCCGCGAGCGCGACGACCGTCAGCCGCCGCGGGAGCGTCATGCCCCCTCCGCCACGACCGCAGCCAGCGAGGGCGGCCCACCCTCCACAGCGGAGACCGCCCGGCCGCCGCCCTCGACGGGCCGCGGCGTGGTGTCGAGGAGCTCGGCAAGCCCGGGCCGGTGTTCCGCCCGGACCCGGATGCGGTCCACGACCCCGGTGGCGTCGCGGTAGATGAAGTCCCGGTACGGCAGCGGGCGCGACGGCTTGGGCCTCGGCAGCCGGGCGATGACGTCCGCATAGGACGGATCGGGCTTCACCTTCAGGATGTCCAGCGACCCCATCGCCGCGTCGTCGGAGTCGGCGACGCCGACGAAGGCCGACCCGACGAACGGCAGCAGCCCCAGCCGGGCGATCCCGTGCGGCGTCTGGTCCGCCTTGCCGACGAACGTGTTCAGCTTCCGGGAGTCCCGGGAGAACCGGGTGAACACCGCACGGAACGAGCTGAACTGTTCGAGGATGCCCAGCTCGTCGAAGATCGCGAGATGCCGCTCGTCCTTGGGCTTGCGGGCGACCCGCCGGAACGTCAGCGCGGTGGCGAGGTTCAGCAGCGGGACGGCGATCTGCTCCTCGGTCGTCCACTGCATCCGGTCGGTGCCGAGCTGCGGGATCACCAACCCGGAGAACGTGATGACGACGAGCGCCTCGTCGATCGGCTCCACCCGGCCGGGATCGAAGAACAGCCGGGCGCGCGGGTAGTCGGCGAGGTTCCGCAGATGCCGTCCGACGCGGGACGCGAGATCGCCGAGCTTGCCCAGCTCGTCGATGACGTCGAACAGGCTCGACCCGGGGATGCCCCCCACCGCGCTGACGGCGTCGGTGAGCATCAGCCGGACGTCACCGGAGTCGGCCAGGTCCGGCGGCAGCAGCGCGCGGCAGACGTCCTCGGCGAGCACCATCCGCTCCCGCGCGGCCTCGGCGCGGGCGTCGTTCCACTGCTCCTCGCCGGGCTGCCCCGGCGGGAAGTGGTCCCGGCGGGGGTCGGCGATGACGGCCCACGGCGACATCGAACCCGGCTTGCCGTACGCGAGGTCGAGCAGCCGCGAGCCCCGGCGGAGATGGTCGAGCTGGGTCAGCCGGGCGAACGCGCCCTGCGACGGGTCGAGGATCGTCGTCCCGATCCCCGCGGTCGCGGCCTGCTCGGCGATCAGTCCCAGCAGGAAGGACTTGCCGCCGCCGAGGCCGGCGATCACCGGGCACAGGCCGGGGGCGGACAGCTCCATGGGCCCGTAGTTCGGGTCCATCATGACCGGTCGACGTGGACCGATCACGGTGTGACCGATGACGAAGCCGCGCCGGTCACCGATCGAGCTGGTGACCTGCGGGAGCGTGGCCGCGAACATCCGGGCCGGCCACTGCCGCACGTACGACCCGTAGGCCACCGGCTCGTGCGGGATGAACTCGGCTACCAGCTCACGACACTGCGGTTCGCGGACGACCGGGACGTGCCGGCGGGCGAACGCCTTCCGCAGCCGGTCCGCACGGTCGGCCACCTCCTCCGGGCTCGACCCCGAGACGGCGAAGCGCACCCAGCCGCGCCAGCGCCCCGCGGTCGAGTCCACAGGGGACTCCAGCTCGTCGCCGACGGACTGGGCGTGGTCGGCGCGGTTGT
Source organism: Actinomycetota bacterium (assembly GCA_030840805.1). Lineage (GTDB taxonomy): Bacteria > Actinomycetota > Actinomycetes > Mycobacteriales > HKI-0501 > JAVEDU01. The sequence continues at coordinate 24,058 of JAVEDU010000098.1, read as the reverse complement.
GCATGCCCGGCGGGGCCGTCATCCGCGCGTCGGTGTAGTCCTCCATCTGGGTGTGGATGCGGGTGATGGTGCGGCGGAGGTTCCGCGCGACCGCCCGGCCGGTGAGCAGCTGCCCCGTGATCGACAGCTCCACCGGGAACCCGCAGGCCAGCGGCACCGCCAGCAGCGGCAGGTCCAGGGGCGGCCATTCCACCGCATCGACCCGGCCGAGGGTCAGCACCGTGACGTACCGCTCGACGTCCCGGCTGCCGCGCCGGTCCCGCACGACGACGTACGGCCCGAACGGACGCTCCTCGATCTCGATGCCGTCGGTGTACGCGTGCAGGTCGCTGGTGGTCCACAACCCGGACGGGTCCGGCTGCGGCGGGACGACCGGCGGGACGCCCAGCGCCCGGGACCGGTCGATCAGCCAGTCCAGCTCCTGGGGCGTGACCCGGCGGCCGCCGACCGACTGCGTGACCGCGCGGTCCACCAGCGCGATGTCCTCGTGCAGGCGCCGCACCGTGCGCTCGTGCAGTCCCCAACGGTGGTACAGCGCCTCGGGTTTGAGCCGCGCCGCGATCCGGTCGATCGGGGCGCGCGCGCCGACCTCCACCCCCAGGTAGTGCTCGGCCTCGCTGTTGTCCATCGAGTGGAGCAGCCGCTGCGACTCGGTGAGCAGCGCGTCGAACGCCCGGCCGTCGATCGGATGCGGTGTCCGGTAGTCCATCTGCTCGGCCCACGCATACGCCGGGTACGGCCGGAACGTGGTGCGCAGCTTCATCTGCCGCCCGAGCAGATCCCCGTACCCGGTCGCCTGCTCGGACAGGATCGCGCGCCGGTCGTCAGTGGTGAGGAAGCTCCAGCGCTGTGGGTCGAGGCGGTACCAGGCGAACACGGTGCGCTCGTCCCAGGTGAGGAAGTCACACACCCCCCGCAGCGCCAGCGTCGTCGTCTCCCGGGCAAACGTGGTCGGGATAGGCCGGTCCGGCCTCTCGTGGACCGTTCCGCCGCCGCTGCGTCTCATCGGACAACCCCCGGTTTCGGGCCGGGCCGTGCAACCACGAGGTCACGCCCCGGCAATGGGCCGGCGGCGCTGCCGGTTTCGGTCAGACGGTCGGGAGCCGGCATCAGCCGGACGCGAAGCCGGTCGGTCGTGCGGCGTGGCCGCGCCGACCGGGGCGTCCGGAACCGCGCGGCGACCCGGGTCGAGACCTGCCGTCCCCAGCGCAGCAGGTACACACCGACATGGGCGAGCGTCACCTCGCCGTTGGTGAGGTTCGCGATGCCGTACGTCAGCAGGACGGCGATGGCGGCGTCGGTCAGCGGCAGCAACGACACCGAGCCGGTCACGGCGTAGTCGACCAGGATGACCGCCGGCAACACGAAGGCGAAGACGACCCAGGCGACGTACCGCGCCTGAACGAACATCGCCTTGCCCTGGGAGGAGACCCACGTCCCCTGGAACTTGGTGATCCAGTCGTCGGACTGGACGAGCTGCCGGGTGCCGGCGGGCTGCACGGTCAGCGCCTCAGCTGAAGAACCCGCTGAACAGCTTCTGCGTCTGCGCTGGGTTGATGATCAGCCCGATCAGGGCGGCGACGACACCCGCGCCGACCACACCGCCGATGATCATCACGACCTTCTTGATGTTGCCCGACACCGCCGCCCAGATCACGACGCCGACGACCGCCAGGCCGAGCACCGTGAGGGCGCCGCTGATCTCGCCCTCGATGGCCTTCCAGTTGATCAATGCCAGCGTGGGGGTATGGATGGACATCGGCACGACCTCCCCTGTGTCGGCGCCGCGCGAGGCGGCACCCGATTCCCCTGACCGCGCGTCGCGCGTGCGGTCGAGCCCGCGCCGTTCTGTGCCCGGATCCTCCTTGTGAGACGGCCGGTGCAGAAGACAACGTAGGGGCAGAGATGTCCCGTTGTGAACCGTGTGGGTAAACGGTCAACCAACGTTTGACGTCCCATTCGCGGTGTTTGGGCAACGAACCGGTGGTGGTCGGCGGGACGTGGTTGCGACACTGCGCGCGCAGGCGGCAGAGCGCCGTGACATCGAAATCGCCGGTGGGGTCCACCATTCGGACACCAGGCCGGAGAGCACCGCTCAGACGGCGGACGGCGACGACGGGGTCGGGGTGTCCTCGACCAGTCGGGACCGCAGCTGCTCGGGCGGCATCGGCCGGCCCAGCAGGAACCCCTGCACCAGATGGCAGCCCGCCGACCGGATCGTGGCCAGCTGCTCCGGCGTCTCGACGCCCTCGGCGACCACCTCCACGCCCAGCTCTGCCCCGAGCGCCACCACACCGCGCAGCAGGGCCGCGGAGGCGCGGTCGGCGGGCAGCATCGCGGTGAAGCTGCGGTCCACCTTGATCCGGTCGACCGGCAGGCGCTGAAGCCAGCTCAGCGTCGAGAACCCGGTGCCGAAGTCGTCCAGCGCGACGCGGACCCCGAGGTGCCGGATCGCGGAAAGCCGGTCCACGACTCCGGGCAGGTCCACAAGGGACCTGCTCTCCACGACCTCGAGCTGGAGCTGCTCGGCCGGCAGTCCACTGTCGACCAGCGCCGTCCGTACCGCCTCGACCAGGCTGGGCTCGCCGAGCGTGCGGCCGGAGAGGTTGACGGCCACGTGTCGGCCGAAACCGATGCCGTCGGACATCCATCGGGCGGCCTCCCGGCAGGCCGTGCGGAGCGCCCACAGGTCCAGCGAGACGATCAGGCCGTTCTCCTCGGCGAGCGGGATGAAGCTGCCCGGCGCCAGCAGGCCGAGCCGTGGGTGCTCCCACCGCAGCAGCGCCTCCGCGCCCACGGTCCGGCCCTCGGCGACGTTCACGACCGGCTGGAACACGAGCCGGAGCTGGCCGCCGTCGACCGCCTTGCCGAGCTCCTCCTCCAGCGACGGACCCACCGACAGCGCCCCGCCGACACCGCCCTCGTCGTACGCGATCTGATTTCGGCCGCGGCGCTTCGCGACATACATCGCGGTGTCGGCCGCGCGGAGCAGCCAGTCGCCGCGACCGTCCGGCCCGGCGTGCACGGCCACGCCGACGCTCGTCGTGACGCGGAGCTGGCTGCCCTCGATCCGGAAGGGCTCGTCGAAGCACCCGACCACGCGCCGGGCCACCTCGTCCGCCGCGGCCTCGTCGGTCACGCCCGGTAGCAGCACCGCGAACTCGTCGCCGGACAGCCGGCCGACGGTGTCACCCGGGCGCAGCGCACCGCGCAGCCGGGCGGCGACCTGCCGGAGCAGCTCGTCCCCCGCGGCGTGTCCGAGGGCGTCGTTGACCTGCTTGAACCGGTCGAGGTCACAGAACAGGACGGCGGCGCCCCCGGACCCGCCGGCGGTGCGCAGCGCGTGCTCCAGCCGGTCGGCGAACAGCACCCGGTTCGGCAGCGAGGTGAGCGCGTCGTGCAGCGACTGGTGCCGGACGGCCTCGACGAGCCGGGCCTTCTGGAGCGCGGTCGCCGCCTGGTCGGCGAGACCGCGCATCCGGGCCAACGCCTCGGTCAGGCGGTCGGTCGGCACCGGTCCGCCGCCCCACGCGGACACCGTGACGCCGAGCAGGCTGCCGCCGGCGAGCAGCGGGACGACGAGCACGCCGCCGATGCCCAGCGTCGTCAGCAGCTGCGCGAGCCCCGGGGTCGCGGTCCGGGGGTCGACCACCAGCGGTTCGAGCCGGGCGAGCAGGTCCATCAGCTCGGGGGTGTCGGACGGGCTCAGCGTGACCGCGAACAGCAGCTGCTCCTCGTCGGGGGTGAGCCCGTGCGCCGCGGCCGGGCGCAGCACCCCGTTGTCCGCGTCCCAGAGCAGCACCGCCGCCTTGTCGCAGCCGACGATGCCGGGCAGGGCGTCGACGACCCGATCCGCCACCTGGCCGCTCTCGTCCGCGCCGGCGAGCTCGTGGGAGAGCGCGAGCAGCGCGCGGGCCCGGCTCTCGCCGTGCCGGCTCGCCTCGACCGCCATGTGCAGGTCCAGCACGGCGGCGGCATGCCCCGCGTACGCGGCGAGCAGCTCACGTTCGTCCGCCATCCCGCGGTGGCCGGGCGCGTACAGCGCGGCGAGCCGCCCGTGGTGACGGCGGCTGGTGGCGACATCGGTGACGACGGCCTCCGGACCGAGGTCCTCCCCGGCGAGCAGCGCGGTCGCCAGCTCGGCGGCCCGGCCGGGCTCCAGACCCGCGCTGTGCACCAGGGGCGGCCCGCCGTTGGGCGGGTCGACCGCCAGCAGGTAACCCTGGGCGAGCACCGCGGACGCGGCCCGCTCGGGGATGCGGGCGAGGACACCGTCGAGGTCGTCGCTGTCGGCGAGGTCCGCCGCGGCGGACTGGAGCGCCTGGAGCTGGCCACGGAGCGCGATGATCTCGGCGTCCACCGAGCTGCGGAGCCAGCGGCGGCGCCACGGCAGGCGGGACCACCGCGACCACGTCACGTGGAACAGGCATGCGTCGAACCCGTCGGACTGGCACTCGTCGTGCACCACGTGGGCGGACGGCAGGCCGAAGATCTCCGGGACGACCGCGAGCAGCCCCTCGGTGTACGCGCAGTCCAGCCGGCTCGGGGTGTAGCCGGGGCGCAGGAGGTATCGCACCATCGCGTGGGTCGCGCTGGACTCCAGCACCTCCATGACCGCCGCGGCGGAGAACTTCGGGGAGGTGCGCGGTACCTGCCGGAACACCTGTCGCGGCGACCCGAGGGCGCGCAGCAGGAGGAGCAGGGAGGGGTTGACGCTGTGCCGGAGCGCGGCCGCGCCCATCTCGTACATCGCGGCGGGGTTGCCGAGCACGTCCACCGCGGCGGCGAAGAGCCGGATCTTGGTGTCGTAGCTGACCCAGGCGAACTCGTCCTCGAGTTCGGCGACCGAGTGGCCGACGTCCGCCCGGCGGAGCATCTCCGCGACGGCCTCGTCACCGGAGTCCGTGCGCACATAGTGGAGGAGCAGCCGGGTGGTGATCCCGGACGTCTCCCGCTCCGCCATGAGTCGGCCTCCCCGGCCGCGGGCGCCGGTCGCCCTGCCTCGGTTCATGTCGGCATCGCCGGGGACCCCCTTGAGCGGGGTCGCCCGGGTGGACTCAGCCCCGGAGGCCGCCACGGCGGGGTCCGGGGCTCACCGATCGCGGCGCTGGGCACCCTGGACGCCGCGCACGATCCCGAGGATCAGCAGCAGCACCGCGATGATGAGGAGCCATTTCAGGGCCTTCACCAGAACGGCGATGATCCCGAAGACCACGGCGAGGACGATCAGGACGACGACGGTTCCGCTGAGTACGGAGCGGCCCATGGCAGCGCCTCCCTCGGGGCTCGAAGGGGTACATCGTGACAGCTCCCCGGCCGGCCCGGGTGCCCGGCTCCGAACGGGTGGCCCGTGCTTTGTACGCTCGCCCCGTGCGGAACCGGATGATCATGGGCGCGGTCTTCTACGGTGGCCTGGTCGTCGTGCTCGGCGGCATCCTGGCGGGTCTGTGGCCGGCGCTCCTGCCGCCCGCGATCTCGGTCCGGGTCGGGCACAACAGCGAGGGCTTCCTGCTCGCGCTCCTCCTCGCGCCGTGGATCCAGTTCGTACGCCCGCGCCTGGCCGGGACCGCGCGGGAGTGGCCGGTCACCGCCGCCGTCGCGGCCGTGTGCGCCGCGCTCGGGGTGTTCCTGCTGGTCACGGATCTGCCGTCCAGGGTGCGGACGCTGAACGAGGCGTTCCTCGCGGCGGCCCTGCTGATCCCCTACGTCCAGTTGCGGCGCCCCCTGCGGACCTCCGTGGCGGGCGCGATCACGGCCGGAACACTCGCCGTGATGGTGTTCGGCGAGCGGACGCAGTCGGTCACGGACCTCGCCGAGGTGCTCGGCGTGCTCCTGCTCGCCCCGATCGCCCTCGACCTCGTCGACCGGGCGATCCTCGACGGCTCGGCGCGGCCGTCGGTGGCATGGCGGCGCGCCTGGTACGCGTTCCTCGTCGTGGCGCCGATCGTGTTCTCGACGCTGGAGTACCGGGTCGGCGTGGGCGGGGACACCGTGCGGTACGCGGTCCGCATCACCGAGGCGTTCCTCTGCCTGCTGCTGATCGAGCTGTACTTCGCGGTCCTGCGCCGCGACCCACCCCCGCGTTGATCATGGGCTTTGCAACACGACACGCCGGCGTGTCTGTTGAAAAGCCCATGATCAACGCGAAAGGTCAGAGGTCGATGCCGCTGAGCACCATCACCCGCTCGTAGGTGTAGTCCTCCATCGCGTACCGCACGCCCTCCCGGCCGACGCCGGACTCCTTCACGCCGCCGTACGGCATCTGGTCCGCGCGGTAGGAGGGCACGTCGCCGATCACCACGCCGCCGACCTCCAGCTCGCGGTGCGCCCGGAACGCGGTCGGCAGGTCCCGGGTGAACACGCCGGCCTGGAGGCCGTACTGCGAGGCGTTGACCCGGGCGAACGCCTCGTCCACCCCGTCGACGGCCTCGATCACCAGCACGGGCCCGAAGACCTCCTCGCAGGACACCTTGGCGTCCGCCGGTACGTCGACGAGCACGGTCGGGGCCATCGTGGCGCCGGACCGCGTACCGCCGGTGAGGAGCTTCGCCCCGGCGGCGACCGCCTCCGCGACCCACGACTCGACGCGCACCGCCGCGGCCTCGTCGATCAGCGGGCCGACATCGGTCGCGTCGTCCCACGGATCGCCCGTACGCAGCTCCTCGACGGCCGCGACGATGCGCTCGGTCAGTGCCGAGTACACCGACCGATCGGCGAACACCCGCTGCACCGAGATGCAGGACTGGCCGGCCTGGTAGTTCGCGAACATCGCGATCCGGGTGGCGGCCGTGTCCAGGTCGGCGGCGGAGGACCAGTCCGGGCACACCACCGCGGCGGCGTTCCCGCCCAGCTCCAGCGTGACGTGCTTGCGGGGCACCGAGGCCTGGATGCTCCAGCCGACCGGGCCGGACCCGGTGAACGAGACCACCGGTAGCCGGGGGTCGCTCACCAGCGCGGCGGTCGCCTCGTTGAGCAGCGGCAGCACCGACCACATCCCGTTCGGGAGGCCGCACTCCGCGAGGATCTCGCCGAGCAGCAGCGCGGACAGCGGCGTCTTCGGGGCCGGCTTGATGATCACCGGAGCGCCCACCGCGATCGCCGGGGCGACCTTGTGCGCGACGAGGTTGAGCGGGAAGTTGAACGGCGCGATCGCCAGCACGGGCCCGCGCGGGAACCGGCGGGTCAGCGCGAGCCGCCCGGTCGTCGGCGCCTCGGTGTCGAGCCGCTGCACGTCACCGGACCAGCGCCGGGCCTCCTCGGCCGCCCAGCGGAACGTCGACACGGCGCGGGCCACCTCGCCGCGCGCCCACCTCAGCGGCTTGCCGTTCTCGCCGGTGATCAGTCGCGCGAGCTCCTCGGACCGCTCGGCGAGCCGGTCGGCGATGTGGCCGAGCGCGTCGGAGCGCACGTACGCCGGGAGCCCCGCCGCCTCCGCCGCCACCGCGTGCGCGGCGGCCACGGCCTCCTCGACCTGTGCCGCGGTGGGCACGGACACGGTCGCGACCGGGTTGCCGTCGTACGGGTTCCGGACCTCCAGCGTCTCGTCGCCGGTCGCGGGACGGCCGGCCACATAGAACGCGCGCACGTCGGACATCAACAGCCTCTTCCTGGAGAACGGGGGGCACGGCCAGGCCAGAGGGGGATCCGGCCCGGCCGTGCGTACGGGGGCGGGGCGCCACCGGCCCCGCGGGCCTATCTTGCCCCGGCGCCGCTCCGCAGCCGGTCGATCACCACGGCGGTGACGAGCAGCACACCGAGGACGATGCCCTGCGTGTAGCTCGACACCCGGATCAGGTTCATGCCGTTGTTCAGCACGACCAGGAACAGCGCGCCGACCGCCACCAGCCCGAGCCGGCCCTCGCCACCGAAGAACGAGGTGCCACCGAGCACCGCGGCAGCGATCGACATGATCAGCAGGTCGCCGCCCAGGTTGGGCTCGCCGGAGGACACCCGGGCGGTGAGCAGGATGCCGGCCAGCGAGGTGAGCACGCTGCAGAGCACGAACGCGAGCACCTTGGTGCGGAACACCGGGACGCCGACGAGGCGTGCCGCGTTCTCGCCGCCGCCGACCGCGTAGAAGTACCGGCCGAGGGTCGTCCAGTTCAGCACCAGGTACAGCACCGCGAACACGCCCAGGGCGATGAGCAGCGACACCGGCACGATGCCGAGGTTGGAGTTGCCCAGCGCGCTGGTGAACGACTCCGGCAGGCCGCTGATCGGGCTGCCGCTCGAGATCTGCAGCGCCAGGCCGAACGCGATCGACCCCATGCCGATCGTGACGATGAAGGACGGCACCCGGAACCGCGCCACGATCACGCCGTTGATCAGGCCGATCACCAGGCCGACCGCCAGCCCGGCCAGGATGCCGACCAGGACGCCGTGGTCCACCATCATCTTCGAGGAGACCACGCTGGTCAGCGCGATCGTGAAGCCCACCGACATGTCGATCTCGGCGGTCAGCAGCACCAGCATCTGGGCCATCGTGACGATCAGCAGGAACGAGAGCTGCCGGCCGATGTTGGTGGCGTTCCGCTCCTGGAAGAAGTTGTCCGACATCAAGGAGAAGTAGGCCAGGCCGGCGACCAGCAGCACCGGGAGCAGGCCGACCCGCAGCAGACCGGCGACGAACCGGGCCCCGCCCGACTCCTTCGCCGGGTTCGAGTTGGTGCCCGCGGTGCCGGCCGACTCGGCCGACCGCGTGTCCATGTCAAGCGTCACGGTTCATCTCCCCTGAAGTGACAGATACCTCGCGCGAGCCGAAGAACGCGCGGACGACGTTTTCCTCGGTGACGTCGTCACCGCGCAGGTCGGCGACGACCTGCCCCTCACGCACTGCGTAGATCCGATGCGACATGCCGAGGATCTCCTCGGTGTCGGACGAGATGAGCACCACCGCGGCACCCTCTTCGCACAGCCGGTTCATGTGGTTGTAGACGTCCGCCTTGGCGCCGATGTCGATGCCGACGGTCGGCTCGTCGAAGACGTGGACCGGGAAGTTCCGGGCGAAGGACCGCGCGAGCAGCGCCTTCTGCTGGTTGCCGCCGGAGAACCCGAGGATCTGGCGTCCCGGGTCGGCGGGCTTGACGGACAGGGCCTCCACCACGCGGTTCGTCAACGCGGTGCCGGCCTTCCGGTTCACGATCCCGGCGCGGGCCGTGGAGCCGAGCGCGATCGACGGGAGCGTGATGTTGTCGCGCAGCGTCGCGGTCGTGACCAGGCCCTCGACGTGCCGGTCGGCCGGGTAGTAGATCATCCCGTGCCGCATGGCCTTCTTCGGGTTCGGCTTCGCGACGGTCTTGCCGTCGATCTCCACCGTGCCGGAGTCCAACGCCTCGAGACCGAAGCAGGCCCGGCCGATCTCCGACTTCCCGGACCCGACCAGCCCCGCGAGCCCGACGATCTCGCCGGCGCGCACCTCGAAGGAGACATCCTTGAGGAGCCCGTTGCTGAGCCCGTCGACCCGCAGGCGGACCTTGCCCGGGTTCGCGTCGATCCGCGGGTACAGCTTCTCCAGCGTGCGGCCGGACATCATCTCGACGAGCGTGTCGTCGGTGACGCCCTCGACCGGGATCGTGCCGATCTTCTGGCCGTCCCGGAGCACGGTGACGCGGTCCGCCATCTCCTTGATCTCGGCGAGGCGGTGGCTGATGTAGATGATCCCGATGCCCCGGTCGCGCAGGCCGTGCAGCAGCTCGAACAGCTTGCGGGACTCGCCGAGGCTCAGCGACGCCGTCGGCTCGTCCAGGATCAGGATCGCCGAGTCCCAGTGCAGGACCCGGGCGATCTCCACGAGCTGCATCTGCGCCCGGGAGAGCCCGCCGACCTTCGTCCGCGGGTCGATCGTCATGCCCACCCGGTCCAGCGCGTCACGGGCGCCGGCGAGCATCGAGCCCTTGTTGAGCAGCCCGCCCCGGCGCTGCTCCCGGGCGAGGTAGATGTTCTCGGCGATGGACAGGTGCTTGACCAGGCTCATCTCCTGGAAGACCGTGCCGACGCCGTGCGACGCCGCGGTCGTCGGGGTCAGCGCCCCGACGCTCTTCCCATCGATGAAAATCTCGCCCTCGTCCGGTCGTACCGACCCGGAGATCGACTTGATCAGCGTCGACTTCCCCGCGCCGTTCTCACCGAGGAGGGCGTGGATCTCGCCCCGCCGGAGGTCGAACGACACGCTGTCGAGTGCCTTGACCCCCGAGTACCGCTTGGTGATCCGTTCGGCGCGGAGAACCACGCCCTCCTCGTGAGTGTTCATCTGTCAGATTCTCCCGAACTCACTTACCGCTGACGCTGAAGACCGGCTTGAAGCCCGTCGTCGCGAAGGTCGTCTCCGGGATGAAGGAGTCGATGTTCGCGTCGGCGCCCGCACCGGGACCGCACACCAGGATCGGCGCCGGGAAGGCGCGACCCATCTTGTCGTCCAGCGGGATCTTCTCCAGCAGGCGGACGGCCATGTCGATCGCCATCCGGGCCTGGATGACCGGCTGGTCCGAGACACCGCAGGTGACGGTGCCCTTCTTGATCTCGGCGTACGTCGAGGGGATCAGGTAGTCGGCGATGATCTGCTTCTTACCCGCGTACCCACCGGCGACGGCGGCCTCGGCGGTCACGGCGGTGCCGACGATGACGTTCACGTTCGGGTCGGCCTGGAGGGTGTCCTCCAGCAGCTTGAGCTGCACTTCCTTGGAGGTGTCGCCGTACTTGGTCGCGGATACCGTCGACTTGCTGCCCTTCAGGGCGTCCTTGAGGCCGCTGTTCGCGTCCTCGGCCCAGCCTGCCCCGGGCGGGCCGGGGAACCAGGCGACGTTGTTCGTGGCGCCCTTCTTGGCGAGGTAGTCACCGGCCGCGGCACCCATCTCACGCCAGTTGAGGACGGCGCGGGCGCTGACCTTCTCGCTCGAGATGCCGTTCAGGCCGTCGATGACGACGATGCCCAGGTCGGTGAGCTCCTTCACCTTGGCGTCGAGACCGTCGAAGCTGATGGCCCCGATCACGATGGCCTCGGCCCCACCGGCGACGCAGTCGTCGATCTGGTTGAGCTGCTTGGACAGCTCGGTGTAGCCGCCGGCCTCGTAGACGTCGAGGGTGACGCCGAGGCGCTTGGCCTCGGTCACCGCGCCGAAGTCCGCCGCGACCCAGTACGGGTCGGAGACGTGCGGGACCGCGAAGCAGATCTTCCAGTTCTTCGAGACGAGGTCCTTCGGGATGGCGTTGTAGACGCCCTCCGTCCGCTCGCCGTTACAGCCCTTCTTGTCCGTCTTCGCGTCCTTGCAGTCGACGAAGAGGGTGGGGTACCACCAGGCGTCCTTCTTCAGGCCCGCGCGGACCTCGTCCGCGGACGCCTTGAAGGTGCCCTCGGTCGAACCCGGGATGGGCTTGTTGGGGTCGTACTTGCTGCTGCCACCGCTGTCGCTGCCCGAACCGCAGGCAGAGAGCAGGAGCGTGGCCGCGGCCAGCAGCGCTGCCGCTGCCGTCGCCTTACCTCTCGGCATGGTCATCTCCGTTTGATCGGTCGTACAGGAGTAGGTCTGAGGACGATCAGTTGCTGCGCTTCTTGCCGACGAGCTCGGCGCCGACGTGAGCGGCGACGTTGACCTTCGCCTGCCACGGCTTCGACTTGCCGGCGGCCCAGACCACGGCCGACCGGAGGTCGGTGAGGGCCCGGGGCCAGCGGGTGCCGACCTTGCCGTAGAGGCGGGAGTACTTCTGGGTGGCGTCGGTGACCGGTCGCTGCCGGGCCTCCCAGCCGAGGAGACCGGCGGGGATGTCCTCCACGCCCTCGAGCATCATGCCCAGCGCGTACCCGTTGGTCATCGCGAGGCAGGCCGCCTGGCCGAGGTTGGGGGACATCGCGCTGGCGGCGTCACCGACGAGGGCGACGCGGCCCTTGACCCAGCCGTGGCAGCGGACGTCCGAGAAGGACGCCCAGCGGGACACGTTCGGGATGCGGCTGAAGAAGTGGCGCAGGTGCGGGAACGACTCGCTCCACGACTCCACGTTGAAGGGCTTCTCGCGGCCGACGACGTCGGTCGACGGGCAGCAGGTGTAGATGTAGACCTGCTCGTCGGAGACCGGCGTGATGCCGACCCTGCGGCCGCCGTTCCAGTACTCCAGCGCGTTGTTCACCGGGTCCTGCGAGAGCCGCGGGACGAGGTGCCGGCTGCAGCCGTCCATCAGGTCGCGGACCACGATGTTCAGGCCGACGGAGTTGCGGACCGCCGAACCGACGCCGTCCGCGCCGATGATCAGGTCGGCCTTGGCCGAGGTGCCGTTCTCGAAGAAGATCTCGCCGTCCTCGGACGCCCCCGCGACCATCGAGCTCGTCACGATCTCGACGCCGGCGCGCTTGGCGGCGTTGCCGAGCGCGCGGTGGAGGTCGGTGCGCAGCACGGTGTAGAGGCGGACGTCGTCCGACTTCATCCAGTCGTCCTGGATGGGGCGCTGGCGCTCGTCGAACAGCCGCCAGCTCTCGATGCGCTCGGCGCGGTGCAGCGCCTCGTCGAAGGCACCGATGTGCTCGAGGACGCGAACCGCGTTCTCCCACATGAAGATGCCTGCGCCGATCTCGCGCAGCTCCGAGCCGCGCTCGTGGACACGGACGCTCCAACCACGCTGGGCCAGCGCCGTCGCGACGGTCAACCCACCGAGGCCGCCGCCGGCGATCTCTGCATGACGCACTCCAGATGGCATGAAACGCCCTCCCACGGGACCACAGTTGCACAGTAGATGTTGCATTAGGTGAGACCGCCGTCACTCAACGATCTGACGTGGAGGACCGTAAACAGTCACGAGGATCACTGTCAAGGGTGGAATCCGTCGTTGTAGTCGTCCGTACGGCTGTATCTCGGACGATCGGCTCGACTTTCGGAGGCAAAGCGGCCCAAATTGCGCACGTACCGGTCAAATCCCCCGAGTTTCGGCTTGACGGCGGTAGATTCCGTCATTGACTGGCTGCTACAGGCTGGTTACCGTCCTGTGAACCGCACTTCGGGGCGTGAACCGTCGCCCCGTGTCGCCGGACACACCGGAGGGCCTTCATGCTCGTACAGAACAGCCTCGATGCCGTACTGCCCGATCCCGTGCCGGTCGCGACGGCGGTCTCCGGAAGCCCGGAGGCGGCGCTGCACGCGGTGTACGACGACGGGCGACACCAGCTGGGCCTGTGGACCTGCACGCCGGGAGAGTTCCGTTCCGACCACCGCGGCTACGTGGAGTACTCCCAGATCCTCGCGGGTGCCGCCGAGCTGATCGGCGACGACGGCGTGACGCGCACCGTCCGCACCGGCGACGCGGTGTTCTTCCCGGACGGCTGGACCGGCCGCTGGCGCATCACCGAGACCATCAGGAAGACCTTCGCGATCGTGCGAGACGGGGAGTGACGTCGATGCCGAGCACCGCCGACCTGGTCCTGGTCTCGAACCGGGTGATCTGGCTGACCGAGGACGACCCGGTGACGCCGGGCTTCGTCGCGGTGCGCGACGGCGTGATCGTCGGCACCGGGCCCCGGGAGGAGGCCGAGCGGTACGTCGGACCGGACACCGAGCTCCGCGACGTCGGCGACGCGCCGATCATGCCGGGCTTCGTCGACGTGCACGCGCACATGGAGGTCGCGGCGCGGACCACGTACCAGACCGTCGACTGCCGGGCCCCCCGCTGCGGCCGTGTGGCCGACGTGCTGGACACGCTGCGGGACAACCTGGGCTCGGCCACGGACGGCTGGCTGGTCGGCCAGGCGAACCTGTTCTTCGACCAGAAGCTCGCCGAGAAGCGCCTGCCCACCCGCGCCGAGCTCGACACGGTCAGTACCGAAATCGCGATCGTCGTCCGCGCCGGCGGCCACGTCAGCGTTCTCAACTCGAAGGCGATGGCGCTCGCGGGCATCGACAACGACTACCGCGAGGCCGACTACAGCATCACCGGCATGCCGACCGTCGTCCGCGACGAGCGCGGCGAGCCGACCGGCGTCGTGAAGGAGATGGACAACCTCCTGCCGCTGCCGAAGCTGTCCGGCGAGGGACTGCGCACCGCGATCCGCGAGGGCGTGCGGGACCTGTTCACCGCGAACGGCGTCACCACGATCGGCGAGATCTCGGAGACCACCGAGGGCCTCCGCGAGATGGACCGCCTGCACTCGGGCGGCGAGCTCGGCGCCCGGCTGCGCATCTACCTCTGGGCTCCCGGCACGGTCAGCCTGGACGAGGCGTGCACGCACGCCGAGTGGTCGAACTTCGCCTCACCCGAGAACCTCATCAAGATCCACGGCGTGAAGATGTTCTCCGACGGCGGGTACTCCGCCGCGAGCGCCGCGGTGAAGCAGCCGTATGTCCACGACGGACACCACCACTGCGGTGAGGTGGCCCTGTCGAGCGACCAGATCGGCGAGGCGCTGGCCAAGACCGCGGCCGCCGGTCTCCAGCTCGCGATCCACGCCAACGGCGACCGCGCGCAGGAGGAGGTCTGCGAGGCGATCATCGCCGCCGGCGGCGCCCCGGCCGGTGCCCCCGCGCCCCGCGTCGAGCACGCCGGCAACTTCCTCCCCGACGCCGCCGCGACGGCGCTGTGGCGGCAGGCCGGGATCATCCCGGTCCCGCAGCCGGTCTTCCTCTACACGTTCGGCGACTTCTTCCCCACCTACCTCGGGGACTACGGCCGCCTCGGCCGGTTCCCGTTCCGGCAGCTGATCGACGAGGGCTGGGCCATCACCGGCAGCTCCGACGTGTGGATCGGCTCCGAGGAGCGGGCCACCAACCCGTTCTTCAGCATCTGGTGCTGCCTGCGCCGGGAGTCCTTCCTCGGCGAGACCCTCGACGCCGAGCAGCGGATCACGCTCACCGAGGCGCTCCGGATGCACACCGGCAATGCCGCGCGCACGCTGGGTGAGGAGCATGTGTACGGCTCGCTGGAACCCGGCAAGCTGGCCGACGTCATCGTGCTCGACCGCGACCCCTTCGCCTGTACCGACGACGAGCTGCTCGACGTGAGGGTGGACGCCGTGTTCCTGGCCGGTCGGCTCGTCCACGAAAGGACGCCACAGACGCCCGGCCGTTCCGGTGCTTGATTCCCGGAACGGCCGGAGCAATCAACCGGCTATCTTGGCTGCCATGCGCGGTCCGGACAACGTCGTCTCCGGCTTCCTGCACGCCTCGTTCCCGGCCGGGGCCGACAACGGCGAGGTCGAGCTCTCCGAGCTCGACCGTGCCCTGATCCGGATGCTCCAGCTCGACGGCCGGCAGTCGTTCGCGGCGATCTCCCGCGAGCTGGGCGTGCCGGAGAAGACGATCCGCCGCCGGGTGAACGAGCTGCTCGAGAGCCGCGTCATCCAGATCACGACGGTGGCCGACCCGGCCGTCCTCGGCTACACCGTCGCGGCCCTCATCGGGATCAATGTGGATGGTGCACGCGGCATCCGGCCGCTGATCGAGTCCATCGTGGAGCTTCCCTCGGTGGACTACGCGGTGATCACCACCGGGCGGTACGACGGTCTGGTCGAGGTCCTCTGCCGGGACACCGACGAGCTGCTCAGCGTGGTGGACTCCTCGTTCGTCCGCGCGCCCGGCGTCCGGTCCGCCGAGGTCTTCCCGTACCTCCAGCTCCACTACCAGGAGCCGGTCTGGGACGTGGCGCAGGAGAAGGGCGAGAACGGCGTCGCGACGGCCCGTCCGACGCTGGACGCCACCGACCGGCGGATCGTCGCCGAGCTGAGCGCGGACGGGCGGCTGCCGTTCGGCGTCGTCGGCGACGAGCTCGGCATCTCGGAGTCCCAGGTGCGCAAGCGCGTCACGCGCATGCTCGCCGAGAAGACGATCCGGATCACCGCGATCGCCAACCCGCGCAGCCTCGGTTTCACCATGCAGGTCTGGGTCGGCATCCGGGTCTCCCCGGGTCACCGGATCAACGACCTCGCCCAGACGCTCACCCGGCTGTCCTCGGTCACCTATGTGGTCGCGTGCGCGGGGCGGTTCGACATCTTCGTCGAGGCCGTGTGCCGAAACTCCGAGGACGTCATGCGTCTCGTCGACACGGAGATACGTACCCTCACCGGGGTGGCTCGCACCGAGCTCCTGCTCTGCCTCGACCTCTACTACCGCGCTGTACAGCCGATCGAGTCCGCGACTCTGTCCTGAAAGGACTCCAGTGGCCACCGCACCACCCCGCGACGACGTTCCGGACGACCTGAAGATCACGGCTCCGAAGCAGTACGCCGCCGGCGTGCCGGCCGTGACCTCGTCGCTCCGGCACGCGGTGAACCAGATGGGGGTCAAGCGGACGCTGCTCACGCTGGTCGCGGTGAACCAGAAGAAGGGCTTCGACTGCCCCGGCTGCGCGTGGCCCGAGGGCGACCACCGGCACCTGGCGGAGTTCTGTGAGAACGGCGCCAAGGCCGTTGCCGAGGAGGCCACCCTCCGCCGCGTGACGCCGGAGTTCTTCGCCCGGCACTCGGTGCACGAGCTCGCGGAGAAGTCGGACTACTGGCTCGGGCAGCAGGGGCGGCTCACCCATCCCATGTACAAGCCGGCCGACTCCGACCACTACGAGCAGGTGTCCTGGGACCGCGTGTTCGAGATCCTGGCCGCGGAGCTGGGCTCGCTCGACTCGCCGGACGAGGCGCTGTTCTACACCTCCGGCCGGACCAGCAACGAGGCCGCGTTCCTCTACCAGCTGTTCGTCCGCCAGTTCGGCACGAACAACCTCCCCGACTGCTCGAACATGTGCCACGAGTCCAGCGGCTCCGCCCTCGGTGAGACGATCGGCATCGGCAAGGGGACGGTCTCCCTGGAGGACGTCCACACGGCCGACCTGGTGATCGTCGCCGGCCAGAACCCCGGCACGAACCACCCCCGGATGCTGTCGGCGCTGGAGAAGACGAAGCGGGCCGGTGGCACGATCGTCGCGGTCAACCCGCTGCCCGAGGCGGGGCTGATCCGGTTCAAGAACCCGCAGCACGCGTCCGGCGTGGTGGGCAACGGCACCGCGCTCTCCGACCAGTATCTGCAGATCCGGCTGAACGGTGACCTGGCCCTGTTCCGCGCGCTGAACCGCCTGCTGCTGGAGGCCGAGGACCGGGCGCCCGGGACCGTGCTGGACCGGGAGTTCATCGACGCCCACACGCACGGCTTCGACGCGTTCGCCGCCGAGGTGCGGACCAGCCCGTGGGACGAGGTGCTGGCCGCGACCGGCCTCACCCAGGCCGAGATCGAGGAGCTCGCCCAGCGCGTGCTGGCCTCGGAGCGGGTCGTCATCTGCTGGGCGATGGGCCTCACGCAGCACAAGAACTCCGTCCCGACGATCCGCGAGATCGTCAACTTCCTGCTGCTGCGCGGCAACATCGGCCGGCCCGGCGCGGGGGTGTGCCCGGTCCGCGGACACAGCAACGTGCAGGGCGACCGGACGATGGGCATCTACGAGAAGCCCGCGGCCGCGTTCCTGGACCGGCTCGGCGCCGAGTTCTCGTTCGACCCGCCGCGCAGGCACGGGTACGACGTGGTCGAGGCCATCGAGGCGATGCGGGACGGCCGGGCGAGCGTGTTCCTCGGCCTCGGCGGCAACTTCGTCAGCGCCACGCCCGACACGGACGTGACCGCGGCGGCGCTCCGCAGCTGCCGGCTCACCGCGCACGTCTCCACCAAGCTCAACAAGTCGCACGCGATCACCGGCCGGGCGGCCCTGATCCTGCCGACGCTGGGTCGCACCGAACGGGACACCCAGGCCACCGGCGCGCAGGTCGTGTCGGTCGAGGACTCGATGGGCATGGTCCACGCCTCCCGCGGCACGCTGCCGCCGGCATCGACCGAGCTGATCAGCGAGGTCGCGATCGTGTCCCGGCTGGCGCGGGCCGTGCTCCCCACGTCCACTGTGGACTGGGCGGCGTTCGAGACCGACTACGGCGTGGTCCGGGACCGGATCGCGAACGTGATCCCCGGGTTCGAGGACTTCAACGCCCGGCTCGACGACGGCTTCGCGCTGCCGAACGGGCCCCGCGACAGCCGCACGTTCGCCACCGCCACCGGCAAGGCGAACTTCACCGTCAACACGCTCGAGGTGCTGACCGTCCCGCCGGGCCGGCTGCTGCTGCAGACGGTCCGCTCGCACGACCAGTACAACACCACCGTGTACGGCCTCGACGACCGTTACCGCGGCATCGCCTCGGGGCGCCGGGTGGTGTTCGTCAACCCGGACGACCTCGTCGAGCTCGGCGTCGCGGACGGTGCGATGGTGGACCTGATCAGCGAGTGGCCCGGTGACGACGATCGGCGGGCGCCCGAGTTCCGGGTCGTGTCCTACCCCACCGCCCGTGGCTGCTGCGCCGCGTACTTCCCGGAGACGAACGTCCTCGTGCCGCTCGGCAGTACGGCCGACGTGAGCAACACGCCGACCTCCAAGTCGGTCGTCGTCCGGTTGGAGCCGCGCCCCCGGCCTGCGTGATCGTTTGTCCCGTTCGGTTCCCGGTGCCGAAAAATGGTGCATTCTGGTCTCAACACCATCGCCGTAACCCAGACCGGGCGCGCGGGCACGTGTCACCCGTCGTAGCCTCCCGATGACAGACCCGTTCGAGGACGACCCATTCCGCCCGACGCCGACGTCGGACCGGCAGAGGGGCAACCGTGAGCGACGATCTCGATCTCGTCGAAGACGAGCCGGCGGTCCACGCCACCGGCGTGGTCACCCTGGTGGAAGGGTCCACGTTCTGCATCACCGGGCGGTCGGGTGACGTGGCCGCGGACTCGCCGCAGGGGCTGTTCTTCCGCGACACCCGGATCCTGTCGGGATGGCGGCTGCGCATCGGGGGTGAGACGCCCCAGGTGCTCTCGGTGCTCCCCGGCGCGCCGTACCGCACGACGTTCCTCTCCCGGGTGGCCGCCCAGGGCGGGTCGACCGACCTGCTCCTGGAGCGGACCCGGCTCGTCGGCGAGGGGATGCGCGAGGATCTCCGGGTCCGGAACCTCGGCGGCGTCCCGATCAGCACGACCGTGACGCTGGAGGTCGCCGCCGACTTCGCCGATCTGTTCGCGGTGAAGGAGAACCGCGTCGAGGCGCGGGGCGAGGTGTGGACGGCCCCCGAGGGCGACGCGCTCGCCGTCGGGTTCCGGGACGGCGAGGCACGGCGCGGCGTCCGCGTCCACGCGGCCGGAGCGCTCGCGCAACGCGACCGGCTCGAGTTCGCGGTCACCGTCCCGGCTCGCGGCGAGTGGCGCACCACCGTCCTGGTCAGCCCGAGCGTGGACGGGGAGGACGTCACGACCACCTTCCCGGTCGGCGTACCGCTGGAGGAGGCGTCCCCCGCGGTGCGGCTGCGGGCATGGCGGGCCGGAAGCCCCACCGTCGAGTCCGAGGACCCGGACCTGCTCCGGACCCTGGCGCAGAGCCTGGAGGACCTCGGCGCGCTGCGGATCTTCGATCCCGCGCAGCCGTCGACCGTCGCGGTCGCCGCCGGCGCGCCGTGGTTCATGGCGCTGTTCGGCCGGGACTCGCTGCTGTCCTCCTACATGGCGATCGCGCTGGACCAGTCCCTGGCACTCGGCACGCTCCAGGCGCTGGCCCGGCGCCAGGGCGCCGGCGTGGACGACCGGACCGAGGAGGAACCCGGCCGGATCCTGCACGAGACGCGCCTCGGCCTGGACTTCCCGCTGTCCCACGGCGGAGGCAGCGTCTACTACGGCACCGCGGACGCCACCCCGCTGTTCGTCGTCCTCCTCGGCGAGCTGCGGCGCTGGGGACTGGCCGCGGCCGAGGTCGAGGGCCTGCTCCCGAACGCCGACCGCGCGCTCGACTGGGTGGAGAACTACGGGGACCGGGACGGCGACGGGTTCGTCGAGTACCAGCGCCGGAGCGAGAAGGGGCTGCGCAACCAGGGCTGGAAAGACTCCTGGGACGGCATCAACTTCGCCGACGGCACGCTCGCCGAGACGCCGATCGCGCTGTGCGAGGTACAGGCGTACGTGTACTCCGCGTACGTCACCCGCTCCCACTTCGCCCACGCCAAGGGCGACCTGGCCGGCGCCGCGCGCTGGGGGCGCAAGGCGGGCGAGCTCAAGGAGGCGTTCAACGAGCAGTTCTGGCTTCCGGAGCAGGGCTGGTTCGCCGTCGGCCTGGACCGCGACAAGCGCCCCATCGACGCGCTGGCCTCGAACATGGGCCACTGCCTGTGGACCGGCCTCGTCGACCGGGACAAGGCCCAGCGGGTTGCCGAGAAGCTGATGTCACCGGAGATGTTCACCGGCTGGGGCGTCCGCACGCTGGCCAGCACGATGGCCCGGTACAACCCGATGAGCTACCACAACGGCTCGGTGTGGCCCCACGACAACGCGATCGTCGCCACCGGCCTCATGCGATACGGCTTCGTCGAGCAGGCGCAGCGCGTCGCGTCGGGCATCCTCGATGCCGCGGCCGTCTTCGGCGGCAGCCTGCCCGAGCTGTTCTGCGGCTTCGACCGTCATGAGTACCCGATGCCCATCCCCTACCCCACCTCGTGCTCACCCCAGGCGTGGGCGGCGGCGGCCCCGGTCCAGCTCCTGCGCGCGCTGCTGCGCGTGGACCCGTGGGTGCCGCGCCACGAGGTCTTCTTCGCCCCGGCCTGGCCGGAGCGGTACGGGCCCATCCGGGTCCACAACCTCCCGATCGGCAACAGCCGCGTCACGATCAGTGCGGGCCCGGACGGTGCCGGGCTCCACGGACTGACCGATCGGATCGAGGTCATCCATTCGCCGCGACCGCCGGTCACCGAGATCCACCCCGCCGGCGGGTTGTAGAGCGGCCACGGCGAGAGGAGAGGGATGCGGATCGGCCTGATCTCGCCACCGTGGCTCGCCGTACCGCCCCCGGCGTACGGCGGTATCGAATTCGTGGTCGACCTCCTCGCCCGGGGGCTCGCCGCGGCGGGCCACGAGGTCCTGCTGGCGGCGCCGAGCAACAGCAGCTGTCCGGTGCCGCTGGTGTCCGGGCTGCCGGTGGCCCCCGCGCACGCGGAGCTGTCCGACCACAGCCTGGTCGAGCTGCGGCATGTCAAGGCGGCCTACTCCGCGATGCGCGGTATGGACATGGTGCACGACCACACGGTGGCCGGACCGCTGTACCGCTATCGGCCCACCGCGCTACCGGTCATCGCCACGAACCACGGCACGTTCGTCTACGGCCTCGGCGAGCTGTACGAGGCCATGTCCGACGTGACGATCGTGGCGATCTCCTACCACCAGGCGTCCACCGCGCACGGGGTGAACATCAACCGGGTCATCCACCACGGGCTCGACCTCGGCACCGTGCCGGTCGGGCTCGGCACCGGCCGCTACGCCTGCTTCCTCGGGCGGATGAGCCCGGACAAGGGCGTCCGGGAGGCCATCCTCATCGCCCGCCGCGCCGGGGTCCCGCTGGTCATCGCGGCGAAGATGCGGCAGGCGGCCGAGGTGGAGTTCTACCGGGACGTCGTCGAACCGATGCTCGGGGGCGAGGTCGAGTACGTCGGCGAGCTGGGCGGTGCGGCGAAGTACGAGCTGCTCGGCGGGGCGTTCGCGCTGCTCAACCCGATCCAGTGGCCGGAGCCGTTCGGGCTCGTGATGATCGAGTCGCTGGCCACCGGAACGCCGGTGGTCACCACGCCGGCCGGCGCGGCGCCGGAGATCGTCGACGACGGTGTCACCGGATACCTGCGGACCGGCCTGGACGGGCTGACCGAGGCGCTGACCGGCGCCGCGGACCTCGACCGGTCCGCCTGCCGCCGGGTGGTGGCCGACCGATTCTCGGCCGCCCGCATGGTCGCCGACCACCTCGACCTGTACGCGGAGGTCGCGGCCGCCCCGAAGCGGGCCGGGTTCCGGCGGGCGCACCGGTTCAGCAGCATGCTCCGGACCCTGGACCGCGGCCCGGTCGGTCCGCTCGACGACACCAGGGACATCGGATGAGGTTCGCGGTGACCGGCGAGGGTACGGTCGAGAGGAGGCCGCGACGTCGCGGCCGACGGCAGGGGCGGTGAGGCCCATGATCCGTTATCAGGAGCTGATCGGGGCGGTCGCCGAGCGCGCTCAGCTCGCGGACGAGGACGACGCGCGATCCGCCGTGAAGGCGGTACTCGCAGGGATTGCCCACTGGTCCGACGTACCGCAGCGGCAGGTCATCGCCGAGGCGCTCCCCACCGAGTTGCGCTACATCCTCGAGTCACCGCGCGCGACCGTGGGCGGTGACCTGGGGAGGTTCCTGCAGTTCGTCGCGTTCGTCACCGACACGACGCCGGAGAGCGCGCGGTACGACACCCAGGCCGTGCTGTCCTACCTCGACGCCGCCGACCCGCGGGTGACCGAGCTGCTCCGGGCACAGCTGCCGGCCGAGTTCGCGCAGCTGTTCTCCGCGCCGGTGGCCGAGTCCCCGCGGCCGGCGCCCAGCCCGTCCACGGCGGCACCGGCGCCGACACCGGTGCCGCCGCCGCAACCCGCCGAACCGGAACCCGCCGCGCCCCGCCCCGCCCGGGTGCGGCCCACGGAGCTGACCGCCGACGAGCTCGCCCGCGTACTCACCCGTCTCCCCGGCTGGCGCGGCAACACCCGGCGGCTCACCCGGACCGTGACGCTTCCCGCAGCCGACCGGCCGGAGGTGCTGGACCGGGTGCACCACGTCGAGTCCGAGCTCGACCACCACGCCCAGGTGCGGGAGGAGCCGCACGACCTCACGTTCACGCTCTGGACGCACACCCAGGACGCCGTCACCGAGCTCGACGTGCGGCTGGCCGAACGCATCTCCGACATCCTCGCCCGCCTCTAGCACCCGGGGCGGCGGCACGAAGACCGTCCGGCGAGCCCGTCGGACGGTGGAGCAACAGGAGGACCCCACGATGAAGCACGGTGAGTTCATCAAGCATGTCCACGAACGGGCCGGCGTCCCCAAGGACATGGCGGAGACGCTGACCCGGGCCACCCTGGAGACACTGGCCGACCGGCTGGCCGGCGGGGAACCGCACGACCTCGCGTCCCAGCTCCCCCCGGAACTCCAGCACTACGTCCGGCCCGGCGAGAAGGTGCCCGAGCGGTTCGGCGTCGAGGAGTTCATCGGCCGGGTGGCCGCCGCGGCGAAGGTCGACGGCGAGACGGCCCGCCGAGGCGTCCGCGCGGTGTTGATCACAGTCCGGGAGGCGGTCACTCCCGGCGAGTGGGACGACGTGATGGCCCAGCTGCCGGCCGAGTACTCCGAGATCGCCGAACCGGCGACGGCCTAGGGACGGCGCCCATGTCCACCCCCTACCGTGACTACGGGGGCGCCCCCACCCAGCTCGCCCGCCCGATCGACCCCGGCTGGGACCACCTCCAGGGCTCGCCGGACGCACCGGTCACGCTCGTCGAGTACGGCGACTACCAGTGCCCGTTCTGCGGAGCCGCCCACCCGAACGTGCAGGCCGTCCAGGCCGCGATGGGTGACGACCTCCTGTTCGCGTTCCGGCACTTCCCCCTCGTCGAGGCCCACCCCTTCGCCGAGCCGGCCGCCGAGGCGGCGGAGGCGGCCGGCGCACAGGGCCTGTTCTGGGAGATGCACGACCAGCTGTTCACCCATCAGCGGGCGCTGGAACCGGAGTACCTGCTGCTGTACGCGACGACGATCGGCCTGGACGTCGACCGGTTCGCGACCGAGCTGGCGACGCGGACGTACGCCCCTCGCGTGATCGAGCACCTGCAGAGCGGGGTGGCGAGCGGTGTGCAGGGCACGCCGACGTTCTTCGTCAACGGTCTGCACTATCAGGGGTCGTACGAGGCCCCGGCCCTGCTCACCGTGCTCCGGGCGGCCGCGGCGCAGCGCGCCTGACGAAGACGACGACGGCGCACCCCGCGGTCCGGGATGCGCCATCGTCGGGGCGGCTCAGTACCGGAAGCGGGACACCGCGGTCTGCAGGTCGGAGGACATCCGGGCCAGCTCGGCCACGGCCTGCTGGGACCCCGCGACGCCCGTCGTGGTCACCTCGGCGGCGGTGGCCACCCCGGTGATGTTCTGGGCGATCTCGCCGGCGCCGGTGGCGGCCTCGGCGACGTTGCGGTTCATCTCGTTCGTCGTCGCGGACTGCTCCTCCACCGCGGAGGCGATGGTGAGCTGG
>JAVEDU010000083.1 GCA_030840805.1 Actinomycetota bacterium | reverse complement strand
CCCCCGCGGCGCAGTCGGGTCACGGCTCGTCCGGGCCGCCCTCGTGCTGGACGTCACCGGGCGGGTCCTCGTGCCCGCCGGGGCCGTCGCTCTGGTTCTCGTTCTCGCCGTTGTTCTCCTCGCCGGGTCCGTCCGAGCGGACCTGCGCGTGGTGGACGGCGCCCCGGTGCGCCACCGGGTGCACCGCGACCGCGCCCTGCGGCGCGGCCCTGTCCGGCGTGGTCTGGTCGCCCTGCCGGAGGGTGTCGGTATCCGGTGTCGTCGGTTCGTCGTTCGCCACCGGCCGGGGGGCGGCGTGCGGCGCCGGCTGGGCCGTCGCCCTCCCGCCACCGAGACCGGCGGCGGCCACCGCGATGGCGGCGACGACCACGAACTTTCCTGACCTACTCATCTCGCGCTCCTCGTCTTGCGTGGGTGCTGACCTGTCCAGCGTGCGGGACGCCCGATGAGGTGACCGTGTGCGCAGGATGTACGCGGTCACACCCGCTGTCCCCGGGACGCGGGCAGCTCCACCCGCACACACGCGCCGCCGCCGGGGCGGTTGAACGCCCGGACGGAGCCGCCGTGGGCCTGGACCAGCGACGCCACGATGGCGAGCCCCAGGCCCGCCCCGCCGCCGTCCTCGGCCCGGGCCGGATCGACCCGCCGGAACCGCTCGAACGCATGCGGCAGGAACCCGGCCGGGAACCCCGGGCCCTCGTCCAGCACCTCGACCGCGATGCCGGTCCCGGCCGGTGCCAGCCGGACCCGGACCGTGCTGCCGGCCGGGGCGTAGCGCAGCGCGTTGTCGAGCAGGTTGTCCACCACCTGCCGCAGGCGGTCCGGATCGCCGTCGACGCGGACGGGGGACGGCCCCCCTACCGCGAGCCGCACCCCGCCCTCGGCCGCCCGCGCCGCCGCGGCCCGCAGCGCGTCGCCGACCACCTCGTCGAGCCGCACGGGCGTGGACCGGAGCACCAGCCCGCCGCCGTCGGCGCGCGCGAGCACCAGCAGGTCCTCGGCGAGGCGGATGAGCCGGTCCGTCTCGTCGGCCGCCCGGCCGATCGCGGCCCTGAGCTCGCCCTCGCGGCGTCCGGGCGCCTCGGCCAGCTCCAGTTCCGCCCGCAGGACGGTCAGCGGCGTCCGGAGCTCGTGCCCGGCGTCGGCCACGAAGTCACGCTGCCGGGCCAGCGCGTGCTGCAACCGTTCGAGCAGGGCGTTCATCGTGGTCCCGAGCGCGGCCACCTCGTCGTGGGTGGCGGGCACGGCGAGCCGCGCCCCGGTGTCGCCCGCGGAGATCTCCGCCGACTGGCGGCGCATCCGCTCGACCGGCCTGAGCACGGCACCGGCGAGCACCCACGCCCCGAGCCCCGCCATCGCGACCGCGACCGCGCCGCCGCCGAGCAGGCCCGCGACCACCCGGTGCACCGCGTCGTCGCGCAGCTGCGTCGCCGTACCGACCACGACCACCGTCGGCGGGGTCCCGGTGCCCGCGACCGGCACGGCCAGCAGCCGGGCACCGTCCCCGGTCGGGGTCACGCTCGTGACGGTGAGCGGCTGCGTGCGCGCCTCCGCGAGCTGGGCCGGGGTCAGCAGCGGGCGGTCGCGGGTACCCGCGGAGGACTCGGTCAGCCGGCCCGCCGGGTCGACCACCTGCGCGAGCGCCTCCCGGGCGGAGAGCAGCCCGTCGCCGCCGGTGTCCTGGAACTCGCCGTTCCCGTCCGGCCCCGACTGCTGGACGAGCTGGTCGGCGCGGGCCCGCAGCGTGCTGTCCAGCGACGCGTCCAGCCCGGCGCGCAGCTGGTGCACGAACAGTGCCCCGCCCACCGCGACGAGCGCCGCGACGGCGACCGCCACGAGCAGCGCGAGCCGGGTCCGCAGCGCCACGGCTACCCCACGGGGGGCCTGAGCCGGTATCCGGCGCCCCGGAGCGTCTCGAGGTCGGCGCGCCCGAACGGCCGGTCGATCTTGCGCCGCAGGTACCCGACGTACTGATCGACCACATTGGACATCCCGTCGAAGGAGAAGTCCCAGACGTGCTCGAGGATCCGGGTCCGCGACAGCACCTCGCCGGGGTGCCGCAGGAACAGCTCCAGCAGCGCAGTCTCCCGCGCGGTCAGCGCAAGCTCGACCTCGCCCCGCCAGGCCCGTCGGCTGGCCGGGTCGAGCCGCAGGTCGCCGGCCGCGAGCAGCACCGGCCGGGCCACCGCCCCGCGCCGGATCAGGGCGCGGACCCGCGCGGACAGCTCCGCGAAGCTGAACGGTTTCGTCAGGTAGTCGTCGGCCCCCGCGTCGAGCCCGCGCACCCGGTCGGCCACCTCGTGCCGCGCGGTGAGCATCAGTACCGGAGCCCAGCGCTCGGCCCCGCGCAGCCGCCGGCATACCTCGAACCCGTCGCACCCGGGGAGCATCACGTCCAGCACGATGGCGTCGTAGGCGCTCTCGGTGGCCTGCCAGACCGCGGTGGGCCCGTCCGCGGCGACGTCCACGGCGTATCCCTCCTCGGTCAGCCCGCGCCGGAGCAGGGCGGCGACCCGCGAGGCGTCCTCGACGACCAGCACGCGCATGCCCCGACCGTACGACGCCGTCCATGTGGTCACCGTGAGACAGGCACTTGAAGTTTCGCGCACCCGGGGTAGGGTATTGATTGAACATTCAAATATCAGGGAGAGGTACCCCCCGTGAACGTGGTCCTGTGGATCATCGCCGCCCTGCTCGCCGTGGCGTTCGGCGCTGCCGGCCTGATGAAGCTCACCCAGCCGAAGGAGAAGCTCGCCCCCAAGATGGCGTACGTCGAGGACTTCTCCGGCGGCGCCGTCAAGGCGATCGGCGCCGTGGAGATCCTCGCCGCCCTCGGGCTGGTCCTGCCCGCCGTGACCGGCATCGCGCCGGTGCTCGTGCCGCTCGCCGCGCTCGGGCTCGTCGTCGTGATGATCGGCGCGGCCGTCGTCCACGCACGCCGCGGCGAGAACCAGCTGATCGTCCCCAACGTCGTGCTGCTCGTCCTCGCGGCCGTCGTCGCGTGGGGCCGCTTCGGCCCGTACTCGTTCTGACCGCACTCCCGCGCAGCCGAAGGGAAACACCATGACCATCGTCGTCACCGGAGCCACCGGCCAGCTCGGTCGCCTCGTCGTCGAGTCGCTCCTCGACCGCGGCGTCCCCGCCGCCGAGATCGTCGCCGCCGGCCGCAGCACCGACAAGATCGCCGACCTCGCCGACCGCGGCGTACGGGTCCGCCGGATCGACTTCACCGACCCGGCCACGCTGGCCGAGGCGTTCGCCGGGGCCGACCGCGTCCTGCTCGTCTCCTCCAGCGAGGTCGGCCGGCGCGCCGAGCAGCACCGCAACGCCATCGACGCCGCCCGCGAGGCCGGGGTGACGCTCCTGGCGTACACGTCGATCGCCCAGGCCGAGACCACCACGATGCTGCTGGCCGCCGAGCACCAGGCGACCGAGACGTACCTCCGCGAGTCCGGTGTGCCGTTCACCCTGCTCCGGAACGGCTGGTACCTCGAGAACTACACCGCCCAGCTGCCCGTCGCGCGGGAGCACGGTGCGATCCTCGGCAGCGCCGGCGAGGGCCGGGTCAGCGCCGCGACGCGCGCCGACTACGCCGCCGCGGCGGCCGCGGTCCTCACCGGCGAGGGCCACGAGGGCAAGGCGTACGAGCTCGGCGGTGACCACTCCTTCACCCTCCCCGAGCTGGCGGCCGAGATCACCCGCCAGACCGGCACCGAGGTGGCCTACCGCGACCTGCCCGTCGAGGAGTACACCCAGGTCCTCGTCGGCGCGGGCCTCCCCGAGCAGGCGGCGGCCGTGTTCGCCGACAGCGACCGCGGCATCGCCCGCGGCGAGCTGCTGGTCGAGTCCGGCGACCTGAGCCGGCTGGCCGGACGCCCGACCACCTCGCTGACGGACGGTCTCGCGGCCGCGCTGCGCTGATCGACCCGTGACGCGGTGACCGCGACAGGCGTGGATACGCTCGGTGCGGTCACCGCGTCATCTCAGCAAGGGAGCACCGTGAGCAGCCCTCAGCCCGATGCCTACGCCGAGTTCCTCGGCATCACCGTCACCGGTCACGGGGGCGGGCGCGCGGAGGCGGCCCTGGAGGTGGCGCCGCGTCACCTGAACCCGCACGGCACCGCGCACGGCGCCCTGCTCTACTCCCTCGCCGGCGTGGCCCTGGCCGCCGCGGCGAACGACGCGGAGCACAGCGGCATCGTGAGCGCCGTCCAGATCGACTACGTCCGCCCGGCCCGGCTCGGCGACGCGCTGGTCGCGAGCGCCGCCGTCTCCGAACGCCTGCCGCGCGAGGACCTGTTCGACATCCGGGTCGTCCGGCCGGCCGACGGCGAGCTCGTCGCCCGGGCCCACGCCCGCGCCACCCGCCGGGAGCGCACCCCGCGTTGAGAAGGGCGGTCGGTCGGCACCGTTGCCGCCCGGCCGGGCCGGCCGCACACTGAGCGGGTGATCTGCGAGGCCTGCCGGGAGCGGCGACACGAGCGCTGTCGAGGCCCCGGCTGGTGCGACTGCCAGCACCGCCCGCCCCGGCCGGTCGAGCCGGCCACCGGGCCGCCCGGCGAGTGAGGCGGAAGCACACGGTGACCTGGGCCCCAGTTGATCGTCTCGACAGGCCGATATGTCTGCTGTACCGATAATGTTCCGCGCGTGGGAGAACCGATGACGCAGCCCTGGCCTGGATCCGCCTACCCGCTCGGAGCGACCTACGACGGCGTCGGCACGAACTTCGCGCTCTTCAGCGAGGTCGCCGACAAGGTGGAGGTCTGCCTCATCGCCGAGGACGGCACCGAGGAGCGGATCGAGCTGCCGGAGGTGGACGGGTTCGTCTGGCACGGCTACCTCCCGGACATCCAGCCGGGTCAGCGGTACGGCTTCCGCGTGCACGGTCCCTACGACCCGGCCAACGGGCACCGCTGTGACCCCAGCAAGCTGCTGCTCGACCCGTACGCGAAGGCGTTCGACGGCGACTTCGACGGCGACCCGTCGGTGTTCAGCTACGACATCGAGAACCCCGGCGAGCGCAACACCGACGACTCGCTCGGGCACACGATGACCTCCGTCGTCATCAACCCGTTCTTCGACTGGGGCGCCGACCGGCCGCCGCACCGCCCGTACCACGAGTCCGTGATCTACGAGGCCCACGTCCGCGGGCTGACGATGCGGCACCCGGAGGTGCCGGAGGAGATCCGCGGGACGTACGCGGCGCTGTCGCACCCGGCGATCGTGGAGCACCTCAAGACGCTCGGCGTGACCGCGATCGAGCTCATGCCGGTGCACCAGTTCGTGCAGGACCAGACACTGCTGGAGAAGGGGCTCCGGAACTACTGGGGCTACAACACCATCGGCTTCATGGCGCCGCACCGGGAGTACGCCGCCTCGAACGTGCCGGGCGGCGGCGTGTCGGAGTTCAAGTCGCTCGTGAAGACGATGCACGAGGCGGGCATCGAGGTCATCCTCGACGTCGTCTACAACCACACCGCCGAGGGCAACCACATGGGCCCGACGCTGTCGTTCCGGGGCATCGACAACCGCACGTACTACAAGCTCGTCGAGGGCGACGAGCAGTACTACATGGACTTCACCGGTACCGGGAACACGCTCAACGTCCGGACGCCGCAGTCGCTGCAGCTGATCATGGACTCGCTGCGCTACTGGGTCACCGAGATGCACGTCGACGGCTTCCGCTTCGACCTCGCCTCGTCCCTGGCCCGCGAGCTGCACGCGGTCGACCGGCTGTCCACGTTCTTCGACCTCGTCCACCAGGACCCGGTGGTCAGCCAGGTCAAGCTCATCGCCGAGCCCTGGGACGTGGGCGAGGGCGGCTACCAGGTCGGCAACTTCCCGGCCCTGTGGACCGAGTG
>JAVEDU010000046.1 GCA_030840805.1 Actinomycetota bacterium | reverse complement strand
GGGCCGGTCCGTCCGTGCCGGCGGGCCGCCCCTCGACGACCTCGGCGTACAGCGTGCGGTAGCCGTCCACCAGCGTGGTCAGGCCGAGTTCGAACGCCCCCTCGTCCACCCGGTGCCGGTGCTCGCGCAGCCGGTGGGCGTCGGTCAGGTGCGGGTACTCGTCCGCGTACAGCGCCGGGTCGTCCGGGAACCCCAGCGCGAACGAGCCCAGCGCCGACCCCGCGACGAAGTACCGCAGGCTCGCGGCGATGCGGGTGGCGGGGCCGGGGGGCCACCCCGCGTCGAGCAGCGTGCCGTACACGGCGTCGGCGAGCCGCAGCGCCGCCGGCCGCCGGGCCGGCCCCCGCACCAGGAACGGCACGAGGTTCGGGTGCGCCGCGAACGCGGCCCGGTACGCGCGCGCCCACAGCTCGAGCGCCACGTCCCAGGGATGCGCCCGGAACATCGAGATGTCGACCCGGGCGATGATCGCGTCGCCGACGGCGTCGAGGATCTCGTCCTTGGTCGCGAAGTGGTTGTACAGCGACGGCGCCCGGACGTGCAGCTCGGCCGCGAGCCGGCGGGTGGACAGCGCGTCCATGCCCTCCGCGTCGACGATCGCGGTGGCGGCGTCGACGATGCGCTGCTTGCTCAGCAGGGGCGCGCTCGGCCTGGGCATCGGACGAGCGTACCGGGGCATCGGGGCGCAGACCGGAGGCGCGCGGCGCTAGGGTGCATGCCGAGGCGTGTCGACGGCAAGACCTGGGGGTCACCGTGGCAGCACCCGAACAGACCCGGCCGGCCGAACTGGTGCCGCGGCCCATCCCCACGCGGCCCTGGCCCGTGCGGGCTCCGGTCAAGGGCAACGCCCTGCTGCGGATGATCCGGACGACGGACGCCAAGACGATCGGGTTGATGTACCTGTCGACGTCGTTCGCGTTCTTCATCCTGGGCGGGCTGATGGCGCTGCTCATGCGCGGGGAGCTGGCCCGCCCGGGGCTGCAGTTCCTGTCGAGCGAGCAGTACAACCAGCTCTTCACCATGCACGGCACGATCATGTTGCTGCTGTTCGCCACGCCCCTGGTGTTCGCGTTCGCCAACTACATCGTGCCGCTGCAGATCGGCGCGCCGGACGTCGCGTTCCCCCGGCTGAACGCGTTCGCCTACTGGCTGTACCTGTTCGGCGGGACGATCGTCGTGCTCGGCTTCGTGACGCCCGGCGGGGCGGCGGACTTCGGCTGGACCGCGTACGCGCCGCTGAACTCCGCGGTCCACTCGCCCGGGGCCGGCGCCGACATGTGGATCGTCGGGTTGCTGCTCTCCGGGCTCGGGACGATCCTCGGCTCGGTCAACATGGTCACCACGGTCATGACGTTGCGCGCCCCCGGCATGACGATGTTCCGGATGCCGATCTTCACCTGGAACATCCTGGTGACGGCGCTGCTCGCGCTGCTGGTGTTCCCCATGCTCGCGGCGATGCTGGCCGTGCTCCTGGCGGACCGGCATCTCGGCGCGAAGGTGTTCGAGCCGGAGTCCGGCGGGCCGATCCTGTGGCAGCACCTGTTCTGGTTCTTCGGACACCCCGAGGTGTACATCGTGGCGCTGCCGTTCTTCGGCATCGTGAGCGAGGTGATCCCGGTGTTCAGCCGCAAGCCCCTGTTCGGCTACAAGGGCATGGTCGGCGCGACGCTGCTCATCGCGGGGCTGTCGATGACCGTCTGGGCGCACCACATGTTCGCCACCGGCAAGGTGCTGCTGCCGTTCTTCTCGTTCCTGTCGTATCTGATCGCGGTGCCGACCGGGATCAAGTTCTTCAACTGGATCGGGACGATGTGGCGCGGGCAGCTCACGTTCGAGACGCCGATGCTGTTCTCGCTCGGCTTCCTGGTGACGTTCCTGTTCGGCGGGCTGTCCGGGGTGCTGCTCGCGGCCCCGCCGATCGACTTCCACGTGACCGACTCGTACTTCGTGGTCGCGCACTTCCACTACGTGCTGTTCGGGACGATCGTGTTCGCCACCTATGCGGGTGTGTACTTCTGGTTCCCGAAGATGACCGGGCGGATGCTGGACGACCGACTCGGCAAGCTGCACTTCTGGCTCACGATGATCGGGTTCCACCTGACGTTCCTGGTGCAGCACTGGCTCGGGAACGAGGGCATGCCGCGCCGGTACGCGGACTACCTGCCGACCGACGGGTTCACCACGCTGAACACGATCTCGACCGTCGGCTCGTTCGTGCTCGGGGCCTCGATGCTGCCGTTCCTGTGGAACGTGTGGAAGTCGTACACGATGGGCCGGGTCGTCACGGTGGACGATCCGTGGGGGTACGGGGCCGGGCTCGAGTGGGCCACCTCGTGTCCGCCGCCGCGGCACAACTTCGTCTCGTTGCCGCGGATCCGCTCGGAGCGGCCGGCGTTCGACCAGAAGTTCCCCCACCTGGCCCCGTGGGCCCAGCAGGTCGAGGGCGAGGAACGGCGCGCGGTACAGGCCTGAGCCCCACCTCCGCGCCGCACCCCCACCCCCACACCCCCGCGTTGATCATGGACTTTGCAACACGACACGCCGGCGTGTCTGTTGCAAGCCCCATGATCAACGCGCAGTGGGGTGTGGCCGGGCCAGGGCGCCGAGGGCGACCAGACCGCCGACACCGGCCACCGCGATCACCACGGCCATCGGCAGCGCCGTGCCGTTCGCGAACACCCCGACCAGCGGCGCCGCGGCCGCCCCCACCACGAACTGCAGCGCGCCGAGCAGCGCCGACGCCGTCCCGGCCGCCTCCGGGTGGTCCGCCAGGGCGAGCGCGGTGGAGTTCGGCATCACGAACCCGATCCCGCTCGCCACCAGGAACAGCGCCGTCGAGACGCCGACGAGCCCGCCGAGGTCCGTCGCGGCCACGACGACGAGCAGCAGGCCACCGCCGGACGTGATGAGCAGTCCCACCCGCAGCAGGGTCCGTAGCGGGACGCGGTCGACCAGCCGGCCGTTGACCTGGCTCGCGATCGTCAGCCCGAGGGAGTTCAGCCCGAACAGCAGCCCGTACGCCTGCGGGGAGATGCCGTACACGCCCTGGAGCACGAACGAGGACCCGGAGATGTACGCGAACAGGGCGGCGAACGAGAGCCCACCCGACAGCGCGTACCCCATGAAGATCCGGTCGGTGGCGAGCGTGCGGTAGGTGCGCGCCGTGTCGGCGATGCTGCCGTCGCGGCGGCGCTCCGGGGGCAGCGTCTCGCGCAGGCCCACCGCGACGAGCCCGAGCAGCAGCACGCCGACGGCGGTCAGCACCCAGAACAGGCCCCGCCACGAGGTGAGCCGCAGCAGCTCCGAGCCGAACACCGGCGCCAGGATCGGCGCGAGCCCGGTGACCAGCATGAGCCGGGAGAAGAACCGCGCCGCGGCGCTGCCCGCGTGGAGGTCACGGACCACCGCCCGGGCGACCACGATGCCGGCCGCCCCGGCCAGGCCCTGGAGGAACCGGCCGGCGACGAGCGCCGTCGTCGAGTCCGACAGCGCGCACACCACGGACGCCAGCACGTACAGCCCGAGCCCGATCAGCAGGGGCCGCCGCCGCCCGAGCGCGTCGGAGATCGGCCCCACGAAGGCCTGCCCGAGCGCCAGCCCGGCGAGGCACGCGGTGAGCGTGAGCTGGATGGAGGACTCCCGGCTGCCGAGGTCGGCGGCGAGCGCCGGGAAGGCCGGGAGGTAGAGGTCGATCGACAGCGGTCCGAGCGCGCTGAGGGCGCCGAGCACTCCGATGAGCTGGAGCCGTTCCCGCCGGGACGGGGGCGCGGGCGCCTCCTCCGCCACGGGGGCGGACGGGGTGGTCTCGGGGGCGGCGGACAAGCGGTCTCCCTCGGTCGGGCAAGAGTTCGGATGGGTGGCCGAGACCCCCGGCGACCCGCATGGACGCGCCGGACAACCACCCGACCCAAGGCGCGGGACCGCCGGGTGATTCCCGACCGTGTCGAGCGTCCCATCTGTCCGGATCGCTGATCCGTCCGGCTCACCCGGCGCCGCGCCCCACCCGGGAGGAGACGGCCTCCGACCACGGGCTATTGTGCTGCCGAGGCGTGTTTCGGGCGCACCGTGCCCGCGCGACTGACAGATGCCTGGAGGGTATCGGTGACCATCGCACCTCAGCCCATCGTCACGCGGCCCTGGCCCGTGCGGGAGCCGGTGAAGGGCAACGCCCTTCTCCGCATGCTGCGCACGACCGACGCCAAGACGATCGGTCTGATGTATCTGGGCACCTCGTTCGGGTTCTTCCTGATCGGTGGCCTGCTCGCCCTGCTCATGCGCGGGGAGCTGGCCCGCCCGGGCCTGCAGTACCTGTCGAACGAGCAGTTCAACCAGCTCTTCACCATGCACGGCACGATCATGTTGCTGCTGTTCGCGACGCCCCTGGTGTTCGCGTTCGCCAACTACATCGTCCCGCTGCAGATCGGTGCGCCGGACGTCGCGTTCCCGCGGCTCAACGCCTTCTCGTACTGGCTGTACCTGTTCGGTGGCACGATCACGGTGCTGGGCTTCATCACCCCCGGCGGGGCGGCGGACTTCGGCTGGTTCGCCTATGCGCCGCTGAACTCCGCGGTGCACTCGCCGGGCGCCGGTGCGGACATGTGGCTCGTCGGCCTGATCATCTCCGGTCTGGGCACGATCCTCGGCTCGGTCAACATGATCACGTCGATCCTGACCATGCGCGCCCCCGGCATGACGATGTTCCGGATGCCGATCTTCACCTGGAACATCCTGGTGACGGCGCTGCTCGCGCTGCTCGTCTTCCCGATCCTCGCCGCCACGTTCGCGGCTCTGGTCGCGGACCGGCATCTCGGCGCGAAGATCTTCGACGGTGAGTACGGGCCGATCCTGTGGCAGCACCTGTTCTGGTTCTTCGGACACCCCGAGGTGTACATCGTCGCGCTGCCGTTCTTCGGCATCGTGAGCGAGATCTTCCCGGTGTTCAGCCGCAAGCCGCTGTTCGGTTACAAGGGCCTGGTGGCGGCCACGCTCGCCATCGCCGCCCTGGCGATGACCGTGTGGGCGCACCACATGTTCGCGACCGGCAAGGTGCTGCTGCCGTTCTTCTCGTTCCTCTCGTTCCTCATCGCGGTCCCGACCGGTATCAAGTTCTTCAACTGGATCGGCACGATGTGGCGCGGGCAGCTCACGTTCGAGACGCCGATGCTGTTCTCGCTCGGCTTCCTGGTGACGTTCCTGTTCGGTGGCCTGTCGGGCGTCCTGCTCGCCGCGCCGCCGATCGACTTCCACGTCTCCGACTCGTACTTCGTGGTCGCGCACTTCCACTACGTGCTCTTCGGCACGATCGTGTACGCCACCTACGCCGGTGTGTACTTCTGGTTCCCGAAGATGACCGGGCGCATGCTCGACGAGCGGCTGGGCAAGGTCCACTTCTGGCTGACCAGCATCGGCTTCAACGGCACGTTCCTCGTCCAGCACTGGCTGGGCAACGAGGGCATGCCGCGCCGGTACGCGGACTACCTGCCGACCGACGGGTTCACCACGCTGAACACCGTCTCGACGATCTTCTCGTTCGTGCTCGGCGCCTCGACCCTGCCGTTCCTGTGGAATGTGTGGAAGTCGTACAAGCTCGGCCGCGTGGTCGAGGTGGACGACCCGTGGGGTCACGGCAACTCGCTGGAGTGGGCGACGTCCTGCCCGCCGCCGCGGCACAACTTCGTCTCGCTGCCCCGGATCCGTTCGGAGCGGCCGGCGTTCGACCTCAAGTTCCCCCACCTGGCCCCGTGGGCCCAGGAGCTCGAGGGCGAGGAGAAGCGCGCGGTGCAGAGCTGAGCCCGGCTCGACGCATCAACGGTGCCGCGGCCCCGCACCAGGGGCCGCGGCACCGTCTTGCCCAGCCCATACCGGAGACTGAGTCGATGACCGCCGCTGTCCTGCCCACGCGTGCGCTGTTCACCCTGACCGGCCAGGACCGGCCCGGCGTGACGGCCGCGGTGGTCGCCGCCCTCGCGTCCGTGCCCGGTACCGCCGTGCACGACGTCGAGCAGGTGGTGATCCGCGGGCGGTTGGTGCTGGGGCTGTCCGTCGCGCTGGACGGCGACCCGGAGCCGGTCGTGACGGCGGTACGCCAGGCCGCGGTGGGCCTCGGGCTGGACGTCGAGGCGCGGGTCGGCGCGGACGTCCCCGCCCCGGCGCCCCGCCGGGGGGAGCGGCATCACGTCATCCTGCTCGGACGTCCGCTCACCGCGTCCGCCCTGGCCGCGGTCGCGCGGACCGTGGCCGACCACGGTGGCAACCTCGACGCGATCACCCGGCTCTCCCGGTACCCCGTGACGAGCCTGGAGCTGATGGTGTCCGGCGCGGCCGGTGAGCCGCTGCGGGTGGCGCTGTCCGAGGTCGCGGCCGATACCGGCATCGACATCGCCGTCGAACGGGCCGGGCTGTCCCGGCGGGCCAAGCGGCTCATCGTCTTCGACGTCGACTCCACGCTCATCACCGGCGAGGTGATCGAGATGCTGGCCGCACACGCCGGCTGCGAGGCCGAGGTGGCGCGCGTCACCGAGGAGGCGATGCGCGGGGACCTGGACTTCGCCGCGTCGCTGCGGGCCCGGGTCGCGCTGCTGGCGGGCCTCGACGCGGCCGTGCTGGCCGACGTGCGGGCGGCCGTGGAGCTGACCCCGGGGGCGCGGACCCTGGTGCGGACGCTGAAGCGGATGGGATACCGGTGCGGGATCGTCTCGGGCGGCTTCACCCAGGTCACCGACCACCTCGTCGAGCTGCTGGACCTGGACTTCTCCGCCGCGAACACCCTGGAGGTGGTCGACGGCACGCTCACCGGCCGGGTCGTCGGAGAGATCGTCGACCGGCCGGGCAAGGCGGTGGCGCTGCGCCGGTTCGCTGCCGAGATGGGCGTGCCGCTGAGCCAGACCGTGGCCGTGGGCGACGGTGCCAACGACATCGACATGCTGACCGCGGCCGGGCTCGGGATCGCGTTCAACGCCAAGCCGGCGCTGCGCGCGGTGGCCGACACGGCGATCAACCAGCCGTACCTGGACGCGGTCCTGTTCTTCCTCGGGATCAGCCGGGACGACGTGGAGGCGGCGGACGAGGCCGACCCGGCGCTCGGGGCGGCGGTGTACGGCCCGGACGGCAGCTGGTGACGCCCGCGGAACGGGCCCAGGAGCTGCTGGCGCCCCTCGCGGAGCGTCAGCGGCACTGGCTGGCAGGTCAGCTGGACGACGTCGTGGAGGAGCCCGGGGACGTCCGGGCGCAGCCGCTGGTGGTCCGGCTGGAGAAGACGTCGCCGCCCGCGCGTACCGCGGCGCTGGAGGCGGCGGCCACCGCGGCCCTCGCGGTGTTCTTCGACCCACGGGCGTCGGCCGAGTGGGGCGACGAGCTCGCCGCCTGGGTCGCGGGCCGGATCCGCAAGGTCGCGCGGCGGGCCCGCGGCACCTACTGGCTGACCGCGGCGGACCTGCCGGGCGTCACCGTGACGGTGGGGGATGCCGAGGTGCGGGCGTTCCCGCCGGGCCGGGTGGCCGAGCTGCCGAAGGAGCTGTCCCGGCTCCAGGTGTCGGGTACGGACCTCACCGATGTTGTCGCGCCGGGACCCGTGCCGTCGGGCGTGCCCGTGCTGTGGCTGACGCCGGACGTGGAGATGACCGCGGGCAAGGCGATGGCCCAGGTGGGGCACGCGACGATGCTGCTCGCGGCGTTCCTGGAGCTGCCGGTGCTGGAACGCTGGGCGGACGCGGGACTGCCGGTGGCGGTCCGGACCGCCGACAAGGCGCGGTGGGCGGAGTTGAGCGGTCCCGCACCGGACGGCGCCGTGCGGGCGGCGGTCCGGGACGCGGGGTTCACCGAGGTGGAGCCGGGCACGGTCACGGTGATCGCGGACGGCACGCCGCTCGCCTGAGGGGCCCGTCCCCGCCCTTCCCGTGATCATGAGCCCCTTTTACGGCCAGAACGGACTCATGATCAGCGGGGTTGGGGCGGGGTGCGCGGTCATTCTGTGGTCACCCCGTGGCCGGTGCCCCCACGGAGGCGCAGGTCGCCTGGGCCGTCGTGCCCGTCGCCACGGTGATGCCCGCCCCGGCGAACGTGAAGATCCACACGCGCGGGTTGGCCGGGTCCTGGGCGCTGCCGACCAGATCCACCGCGGCGTCGGCCGCGTCCTTGACGAAACCACCGGCGATGGCCCGTTGGTTCGTGGCCGGGCACGTGACGGTGGTGGTCGGCCCGGTCGCGAGCGTGCCGGTCTGGGTGGCGACGACCACCGACCCACCCGCGGTTCCGGTCGGTCCGGTGGGGCCGCGGGCTCCGGCGGGACCGCGGGCGCCGGCCGTGCTGATGACGATGAGACGGCGGCCCTGCGAGCACTTCCTCGTGTGCGCGGGGACGTAGCGCACTGTGCCGTTCTTGCCGACGCAGAACTTGGCCATCTTCGGTGCGGCGGCCGCGGCGGCGGTGGGCATCGCGGCGGGGGCCGCTGCGAGGCGGGTGCCGGTCCGCTGGGTCGCGGCGAACGCCGACGCCCCCACCGAGCCGCCCGCCACGAGGAGGGTCGCGGCGCCCGCAACGACGATGTTGCGTGTTCTCACGGGAGTTCCTTCCCGGCCCGCGGGGTCCGCGGCCGTGTGGACGCGCCCGTCGGTGGCCCGGCCGGGCGATCTGAGTCGTGTGCGCGGGGGGACATTCGCTCTCCCTCCGTGCAGGCATGGCTACCCAGGGGCAGGTCGCTACACGGCCGGTCGATGTCCATTGCGTATCGGTCTGTTCACGGGACGGTATGGCTCCGCCCCGCCCGTGGTGAGTGCCCACGCTGTCGGCGCGCCACCGGCCCGCTGACCCCATACCCCGCATGGGGAGCGGGTCAGTGCGCCGAGCCTTCGTCCGGCGTCGCGGCCGCGGCCACCCCGACATTCGGCTCCCCGACCAGGTGCACCCCGGCGGCCCGCAGCTCGTCGAGGGCCCGTGTGGTCGTCTCCGGGGCCACCCCGGCCGTGACGTCCAGCAGCACCGTGGTGTCGAACCCGTAGCGCGCGGCGTCGAGCGCCGTCGCCCGGACACAGTGGTCGGTGGCGATCCCGGCGATGTCGACGGCCGTGACGTCCCGGTCCCGGAGCCACGCCGCGAGCCCGGTACCCGCGGAGGCGCCCTCGAAGCCGGAGTACGCGGCCGCGTGGGCACCCTTGTCGAACACGGCCTCGATCCGGGTGGTGTCCAGCGCCGGGTGCAGGTGGACCCCGTCGGTGCCGACGACGCAGTGCACGGGCCAGGTGTCCACGAAGTCCGGAGCCCCGCTGAAATGCGCACCCGGGTCGATGTGGTGGTCCCGGGTCGCCACCACGTGCTGCCACCCGCCGGTGTCGGCGGCCATGCGCCGGGTCAGTTCGGCCGCCACGGCGGCGCCGCCGGCGACCGCGAGCGAGCCTCCCTCGCAGAAGTCGTTCTGCACGTCGACCAGTACCAGCGCGCGGACGCTCACGGGCGTACCTCCTCGAAGACCGTCGGGATCGCGGGTTCGCCGCGGGAGAGCTTCATGCCGTCCCACGGGACGGTGACCAGGGCCTGGCGGAGGTGGTCACGGGACTCGGCCAGCGTGGGCACGCCCGCCACGCGCTTCCCCTCGCGCAGCAGGGGGATCTGCAGGGCCCGCTCGCCGGGCTGCAGCGTGCCGAGGGCGCCGGTGCGGACGACCTCCTCGACCGCGGTGCCGGTGGCCCGGTGCCGGCGCACGCCGTACTTGCGGCCGCCGCGGGACTGCTTGTCCTGGCTGCGCTTGGCGACCGGGCGACCCTCGACCTCGACGAGCTTGTAGATCATGCCCGCGGTCGGTGCGCCGGACCCGGTCACCACCGCGGTCCCGGCCCCGTACGCGTCCACCGGGGCGGCGGCGAGCGCCGCGATGGCGTACTCGTCGAGATCACCGGAGACGACGATCCTGGTGCCGGTGTTGCCGAGGCCGTCCAGCAGCGCGCGGGTCTCCCGGGCGATCACCGCGAGCTCGCCGGAGTCGATCCGCACCGCGCCGAGCCGCGGGCCCGCCACCTCGACCGCGGTGCGGACGCCCTGCGCGATGTCATAGGTGTCCACCAGCAGCGTCGTCTCCGGGCCGAGCGCCGCGACCTGCGCCCGGAAGGCGTCCTCCTCGGAGTCGTGCAGCAGCGTGAACGAGTGGGCGCTCGTCCCGGCGGTCGGTACGCCGTAGCGGCGGCCGGCCTCCAGGTTCGACGTCGCGGTGAAACCGGCCAGGTAGGCGGCCCGCGCCGCGGCGACGGCGGCGTACTCGTGCGTCCGCCGGGAGCCCATCTCGATCACCGGCCGGTCGCCGGCCGCCACCACCATGCGGGCCGCGGCCGAGGCGACCGCGGAGTCGTGGTTGAGGATGCTGAGCACCAGCGTCTCCAGCACCACCGCCTGGGCGAACGTGCCCTCGACGGACAGCACGGGGGAGCCCGGGAAGTACAGCTCGCCCTCCGCGTACCCGTCCACGTCGCCGGTGAAGCGGTACGCGGCGAGCCAGTCGGCCACCTCCGGCGGAACGATCTCGTGCTCGGTGAGGTACGCCAGCTCGTCGCCGGAGAAGGTGAACGACTCGATCGCGTCGAGGACCCGTCCGATGCCACCGACGACGCCGTAGCGACGTCCGTCCGGTAACCGGCGGGCGAACAGTTCGAAGACGGTGTGGCGTTCCGCCGTCCCGTCGGCGAGGGCACTCGACAGCATGGTGAGTTCGTAGTGGTCGGTGAGCAGCGAGGTCGGCGGGAGTCGGTCCACAGCGTGAGCCTAGGTCCCGCCCCCCGGGTCCGGAACGCCGGACGTTGTCGCCGTGAGGTGCCCGCAGGCTATGTTGCGCACGACCGCACAGGTCACTCGAAGTCTGGAGACATACGTGAACAAGCGACACAGTCGACTGCTCGGTGGGACAGTTGCCGCAATCCTCGCGCTCGGCCTCGCGGCCTGCGGCGGCGGCGGCGACTCCGCGGGCGGGAGCGACTGGGCGACCGCCGGTTCCGCTCAGTCAGGTGGCGGCCTCGACGCGCTGATCGCCGCCGCGAAGAAGGAGGGTGCGCTCAACGTCATCACCCTGCCGCGGGACTGGGCCAACTACGGTGCCCTGCTGGACACGTTCGGCGAGAAGTACGGCATCAAGATCAACTCCGCGAACCCGGAGGGGTCGAGCGCCGACGAGATCACCGCGGTGAAGCGGCTGGGCAAGCAGGACCGCGCCCCCGACGTGCTGGACCTCGGCCAGTCGTTCGCGCTCGCCAACACGGCCCTGTTCGCGCCGTACAAGGTGGCCACCTGGGAGACCATCCCGGTGGAGAACAAGGCCGCGGGCGGCGAGTGGGTCAACGACTACGGCGGCTACATCTCCCTCGGCTGCAACGCCAAGCTGGTCCCGAACTGCCCGACCACGTTCGCCGACCTCACCAAGCCCGAGTACAAG
The DNA here is from genome assembly GCA_030840805.1 of Actinomycetota bacterium. Classification (GTDB taxonomy): domain Bacteria; phylum Actinomycetota; class Actinomycetes; order Mycobacteriales; family HKI-0501; genus JAVEDU01. The sequence goes on along the minus strand of JAVEDU010000046.1, from coordinate 31,314 downwards.
GGCAAGATCGCGCTCAACGGTGACCCGACCCAGGCGGCCGCCGCGTTCTCCGGCGTGTACGCCGCGGCGCTCGCGAACGGCGGGTCGTTCGACGACATCGGCAAGGGCGTGGACTTCTTCGCCAAGCTCAACAAGGCGGGCAACTTCCTCAAGCTCGACCCCACTCCCGCGACCATCGAGAGTGGACAGTCCCCGATCGTCATCGACTGGGACTACACCAACGCGGCGCAGGCCGTGAAGCTCAAGGGCAAGCTGGACTGGAAGGTCGCCGTGCCGGCCGACGGCCTGGTCGCCCAGTTCTACGCACAGGCGGTCAACAAGAACGCCCCGCACCCGGCGGCCGCTCGGCTGTGGCAGGAGTTCCTGTTCTCGGACGAGGGCCAGAACCTGTGGCTGGCCGGGCAGGCACGCCCGGTCCGGCTCCCGGCGATGGAGCAGGCCGGCACCGCCGACAAGACCGCCCTCGCGGCGCTCCCGCCGGTGCGGGGTGAGGTCGAGTACCCGACCCAGGCACAGATCGACGGCGCCAACAAGGTGCTCGGGGAGAAGTGGGCGTCGAGCCTCCGGTGACACCGGCTCCTCCAGTGACACCGGCTCCCACGGTGGCCCGGTCCCGGCGGGTCGGCGGCGCGCTCCGGCGCGCCGCCTCCCTCGCCGGGGTGGTGCCGTTCGTGCTCTACGTCGCCGTGTTCCTCGGCATCCCGCTCGCCACCGTGGTGGCCGGTGCGTTCCGGGACGGCGCCGGGCGGTTCACCCTCGGGAACGTGCGCGCCTCGCTGACCTCGCCGCAGTACACCGACGCGTTCGGCCAGAGCCTGCTGCTCGCCGCCTGGACCTCGGTCGTGGGCGCCGTCTTCGGCGTCTGGCTCGCCTATGCGGTCGTGACGGCGCGGGAGGGTGGCGTGCTGCGCCGGGTCGTCTCCACCGCCTCCGGGGTGCTCGCGTACTTCGGCGGGGTGCCGCTGGCGTTCGCCTTCATCGCCGCGCTCGGCCAGACCGGGCTGACCACCCGGTGGCTCCAGAGCGCCGGTGTCGACCTGTACGCCGCCGGGTTCCGGATCGACTCGATCACCGGCATCGGCCTCGCCTATGTGTACTTCCAGATCCCGCTGATGGTGATCCTGGTGACCCCGGCGCTGGAGGGTCTGCGTCCACAGTGGCGGGAGGCCGCGCAGAACCTCGGCGCGTCCGCCTGGGGCTACTGGCGCCACGTCGGCATCCCGGTGCTGGCGCCCGCCGTGCTCGGCGCGACGCTGCTGCTGTTCGGCAACGCGTTCGCCGCGTACGCCACCGCGCTCGCGCTGGTGAACGGCACGATCCCGCTCGTCCCGAGCCAGATCCAGGCCGCCCTCGGCGGCAATGTGCTGGTCGGCCAGGAGAACGTCGGGCTCGCGCTCGGCCTCGACATGGTCGTGGTGATCGCCGCGCTGATGGTCGGGTACGCGCTGCTCCAGCGCCGCGCGACACGGTGGCTGACGTGAGACGCCCGCCGAGGGTCTGGCGGTGGGCCATCTTCGCCCTCGCCGCGGTGTACTTCCTCGTCCCGCTGGGGGCGGCGGCCGAGTTCAGCCTCCGGCAGGGGGAGTCCGGGTACGGGGCCGCGAACTATCTCGAGATCGCCCGCGACCCCGCGCTCCGGGACGCCCTCACGAGCTCGCTGCGGATCGCCTTCGCGACCATCGTCATCACGCTGGCGCTGATGGTGCCCACGGTGGTGTACGTCCGGCTGCGGCTGCCCCGGCTCGGGCTGCTGCTGGAGGGCGTGACCGTGCTGCCGATCGTCATTCCGCCGGTGGTCATGGCCGCGGGCATGGCGTTCATGCAGGCGAACTTCACCGACGCGACCTCGCAGTGGCTGTTCAGCTCGCCGCTGACCGCCCTCACGCCGTTCTACGTGATCCTCGCGCTGCCCTTCACCTACCGGTCGCTCGACGCCGGGCTGCGCGCGATCGACCTGCAGACGCTGGTCGAGGCCGCCCGCAACCTCGGGGCCGGCTGGTGGACCGTGCTCGGCCGGGTGATCCTGCCGAACATCCGCACCGCCGTGCTCGGCGCCGCGTTCCTCACGCTGGCGCTGGTGCTCGGCGAGGTCGTGATCGCGCGGATCCTGCTCTACGTCACGTTCCCGGTGCAGGTGGTCGAGACCGGCCAGACCAGCGCCGGGGTGTCGGTCGCGCTGTCGCTCGCCAGCCTCGTGCTGACCTGGGTGCTGCTGCTCGTACTGTCGTTCGCCGGTGGCCGTGGGCGCCGCAGGCTCGTCGGAGGGATCGCATGACGACCGGGACCGAGACCAGGGCCGGGGTGGCCGTGGAGTTCGCCGGGGTGCGCCGGGCCTTCGGCAGCACCACCGCGCTCGACGGGCTCGACCTGGCGCTGGCGCCGGGTGAACTGCTGGCCCTGCTCGGGCCGTCCGGCTGCGGCAAGACCACCGCGCTGCGGGTGCTCGCCGGGTTCGAGCGGCCGGACGCGGGCGCGGTGACGGTCGGCGGCCGCGACGTGACCGGCATCCCGGCGAACCGGCGGGACATGGGCATGGTGTTCCAGGCGTACAGCCTGTTCCCGAACCTCTCGGTCGCGGACAACGTCGCGTTCGGGCTCCGGATGCGCAAGGTCGACACCCCGCGACGCCGGGCCCGTGCCGCCGAGCTGCTGGAGCTCGTCGGGCTGGCGCAGACGGCGGACCGCTACCCGCACCAGCTCTCCGGTGGACAGCAGCAGCGGGTGGCGCTCGCCCGGGCTCTGGCCATCGAGCCGCAGGTGCTGCTCCTGGACGAGCCGCTGTCGGCGCTGGACGCGCAGGTGCGCGCGCAGCTGCGGGACGAGATCCGCGGGCTGCAGCTCCGTCTCGGGATCACCACCCTCTTCGTGACGCACGACCAGTCCGAGGCGCTCTCGATGGCCGACCGGGTCGGGGTCATGCGGAACGGGCGGCTGGAGCAGGTGGCGCCGCCGGACGAGGTGTACGCCCGGCCGGCGACACCGTTCGTGGCCGAGTTCGTCGGGGCGATGAACCGGCTGCCCGGCCGGCTGGTCGCGCCCGGCCGTGTCTCGGTGCTGGGCCGGGAGATCGCGGCGGAGGACCCGGGCGGTCACGCCGTCGGTGCCGAGGTGGACGTCCTGGTCCGGCCCGAGGTCGTAGAGGTGCGCGAGGGTGGCGACGACGGGCGGCTGCTGACCCGGACCTTCCTCGGTGCGTTCACCCGGGTTAACGTTGGGCTGACGGACGGTACGGAGTTGCTGGCCGACGCGCCGAGCCACCTCGCCCCGACCACGCCCGGCGCGCCGGTGACCGTCCGCCTCGTGACCGACCGGGTGCTGGTGGCGGATCGCACCACCTGACCCGCCCTCAACCCCCCTGTACGTCGCGGCGCGAGGCGCCCCAGTCCCCACCGGTGAGGAGGTCGGCCATGTCGGCACCGCTCGCGACACCGGTCGAGGAGACCACGGAGCAGCCGGTGGAGGACCCGCCGTGGGTGACCGTGGTCTGGGACGACCCGGTGAACCTCCAGTCGTACGTCACATACGTGTTCCAGAAGGTGTTCGGGTATCCCAAGGTGAAGGCCAACGAGCTGATGCTCGCCGTCCACCACGAGGGCCGGGCGGCGGTGTCGGCGGGGACGCGCGAGCAGATGGAGATGGACGTGGCGAAGATGCACGAGCACGGTCTCTGGGCGACCCTCCAGCAGGACAGGTGACGATGTTCCGCCGGTACCGTGGCGAGATCGTCGGCACCCTCAGCGAGGCCGAGGCGGAGCTGCTCCGGCACGCCGCCGAGCAGATGCTGCTCCTGCTGGGCGCGGTGGCACCCGAGGAGGGCGACCCGCCCCCGCCCGAGGCCACCGGCGACCCGTTCGAGGAGCTGACCGGGCTCGGCACGCTGCCGTCCGGGCCGCCCAGCGACCCCGCGCTGGAACGGCTCTTCCCCGACGGCTACCGCGAGGACCCGGACGCGGCCGCGGAGCTGCGGCGCTTCACCGAGGACGACCTGCGGGCCGGCAAGGTGGAGCGGCTGAAGGAGCTGTACACCGGGGTGCCGGCCGGTGGCGGCGACGTGTACCTCAGCCACCCGGCCGCCGATGTCTGGCTGCGTGCGCTCACCGACCTGCGTCTGGTGCTCGGCGTGCGGCTGGACATCGAGGCGGACACCGACCCGTACGCGCTCGCACACGAGGCGCTGGAGAGCGGCGACGAGGCGATGGCGACCAGCGCGCTGCTCTACCACTACGCCGGTGCCCTGTCGCAGACGCTGGTCGACGCCCTCCTCGGCGAGGACTGACGGGTCGCCGGTAAGCTACGGGCCGTGTTGACGATCAGCCGCGAGCTCCACGACCAGATCGTGGCCCACGCACGCGCCGATCACCCCGACGAGGCGTGCGGGGTCGTCGCGGGCCCGGAGGGCGCGGACCGCCCCGAGCGGTTCATCCCGATGCTCAACGCCGCGCGGTCGCCCACGTTCTACGAGTTCGACTCGATGGACCTGCTGCGCCTGTACCGGGAGATGGACGACCGGGACGAGGTGCCGGTGGTGATCTACCACTCGCACACCGCGACCGAGGCCTACCCCTCCCGGACCGACATCACCTACGCGTCCGAGCCCGAGGCGCACTACGTGCTGGTGAGCACGCGGGAGTCCGCGACGACGGAGTTCCGGTCGTACCGCATCGTCGACGGGGTCGTCACCGAGGAGCCCGTCGAGGTCGTGCAGTCGTACCTGTTCGGGCACACCCGCACCGAGACGGTCTACGAGCAGTAGGACGCGGCCGGCTCCGGCCGGAATCCCGCCGCACGTCCCGGTGTTGTGCCCCAGAGTGGGCCGACGACCAGCCCTCATCCAGCCCGAAGTCTCACCTTAGGAGCAGCACGCGATGGCCATCGAGGTCCGCATCCCCACCATCCTCCGCACGTACACCGGCGGCGCGAAGACCGTCGACGGCGCGGGGGACACGCTCGAGGGCCTGTTCGTCGACCTCGACGGCAAGCACCCGGGTCTGCGTGACCGTCTCATCAAGGACGGGGCGCTGCACAGGTTCGTGAACGTCTACGTCAACGACGAGGACGTCCGCTTCACCGGTGCCCTGGAGACGACGCTGAACGACGGCGACTCGGTCACGATCCTCCCGGCTGTCGCGGGCGGCTGATCCGGCATGGCCCGCTACGACTCCCTGCTCGGCGCGCTCGGGGACACCCCGCTCGTCGGGCTTCCCCGGCTGTCGCCCAGTCCGGACGTGCGGCTGTGGGCGAAGCTCGAGGACCGGAACCCGACCGGTTCGGTGAAGGACCGCGCGGCCATCTACATGATCGAGGCGGCCGAGCGGGAGGGCCTGCTCCGCCCCGGCTGCACGATCCTGGAGCCCACCAGCGGCAACACCGGGATCTCGCTGGCCATGGCCGCGAAGCTCCGCGGCTACCGGCTGGTGTGCGTGATGCCGGAGAACACCTCGATCGAGCGCAAGCAGCTGCTCACCATGTTCGGCGCGGAGATCATCCCCTCGCCGGCCGCCGGTGGGTCGAACCAGGCCGTCGCGATGGCCAAGCAGATCGCCGAGGACCACCCCGACTGGGTGATGCTGTACCAGTACGGCAACCCGGCGAACGCCCAGGCGCACTACGAGACGACCGGGCCGGAGATCCTCCGTGACCTGCCGTCGATCACGCATTTCGTCGCGGGCCTCGGTACCACCGGCACGCTGATGGGCACCGGGCGCTTCCTCCGCGAGAAGGTGCCCGACATCCAGGTCGTCGCCGCCGAGCCGCGGTACGGCGAGCTGGTGTACGGCCTGCGGAACATCGACGAGGGCTTCGTCCCCGAGCTGTACGACGCGTCCGTGCTCACCACCCGCTTCTCGGTGGGGCCGCGGGACGCGCTGCTGCGCACCCGCCAGCTCATCGAGGTCGAGGGCATCTTCGCGGGGATCTCCACCGGCGCGATCCTGCACGCCGCGCTCGCCGCGGCCGGCAAGGCCGCGAAGGCGGGGGAGAAGGCCGACATCGCGTTCATCGTCGCGGACGGCGGGTGGAAGTACCTGTCCACCGGGGCGTACGCGGGGACGCTCGCCGAGGCCGAGGCGGCCCTGGAGGGCCAGCTCTGGGCGTAGGCCCTGCCGCACTTCCCACGTTGATCATGGGGTTTGCCACCGACACGCCAGCGTGTCGTGTGGCAAACCCCATGATCGTTTCTGCCGGGAGGGGCTGTCAGGCGACCGCGGCCAGCACCAGCAGCACGAGCAGCAGCCCGGTCGCGGTGCCCAACAGGATCCACGGCGCCCGCCGCTTCCCGATCGTCAGCATCGAGGCGAGGATCAGCGCGAGGCCGACCAGGTCTCCGAACGACACCAGGCTGAGCACGGAGCCCGCGAGCCCGGTGCCGGTGCCGGTCAGCTGTCCCAGCAGGGCGTACAGGTACGCCACCGCCCCGCCGAGCACCAGCAGCAGGGACCACAGGCTCACCGCGGCCAGCCGGCGGGGTGAGGCCGGGGACTGCGGGTTCCGGTAGGTACGCCGGAGGCGGTCGCCCGCCGTCGCGGTGCCCTCGGCGGAGGACGGGCCACCGGCCGGGTGGGTGGCCGCGTCGGCCGCGGTGTCGGTGTCGGGACGTGCGCGTGCCGTGGCGCCGGTGTCGGTGTCGGCGGCCGGGTCCACCGGGCCGGAGTCCCCGGAGGGAACGGAGCGACGCTGCCGGAAGGTCACCATTTGTTTCGTCTCGGGCGTCATGCCGTTGATTCTCCCGCATCTGCGCTCGTGTTCCAGTCGGAGCGCCGAACGATCGGGACACTTTCGTGACTGTCGGCAACCGGACTACGGGACCGGCGACCCCTCACCGTAATGTGTCGCGCGTGGCTCAGGCACCCATCGGCATCTTCGACAGCGGCGTCGGCGGCCTGACGGTCGCGCGGGCCGTGCTGGACCAGCTGCCCCACGAGGAGATCCTCTACGTCGGCGACACCGCCCACGTCCCGTACGGCCCGAAGTCCCTCGCCGAGGTGCGCCACTACGCGCTCGGAGTGATGGACCACCTGGTCTCCTCGGGTGTGAAGATGCTGGTCATCGCGTGTAACGCGGCCAGCTCGGCCTGTTTGCGCGACGCCAGGGAGCGCTACGATGTCCCGGTCGTGGAGGTCGTCCTGCCCGCGGTGCGCCGGGCGGTCGCGGCCACCCGCACGGGCCGCATCGGGGTGATCGCCACCCGTGTCACGGTGGCGAGCCAGGCGTACGACGATGCCTTTCACGCCGCGCCGGGCGTCTCGCTGACGACCGCGGCGTGTCCCGCGTTCGTCGACTTCGTTGAACGCGGTGTGACCAGTGGTCGGCAGATCCTCGGGCTCGCGGAGAGTTATCTCGAACCGCTCCAGCAGGCCGAGATCGACACGCTCGTGCTCGGCTGCACGCACTACCCGCTGCTGGCCGGGGTGATCGGGCTCGTCATGGGCGACGGCGTGACGCTGGTGTCGAGCGCCGACGAGACCGCGAAGGACGTGTACCGGGTGCTGACCAAGCTCGACCTGCTCCGCCCGGAGGACGCGCCCCCGCCGCGGCACCGGTTCCTCGCCACGGGTGACGTGGCTCCGTTCGGGCGGCTGGGCCGCCGGTTCCTCGGTCCGGAGATCGGCGCCGTGGAGGCGCTGTGGGGAGGCACCGCGGGCGTGGTGGCCGGGTGAGGCTCACCGTCCTCGGCTGCGCCGGGAGCTTCCCCTCGGCGGAGTCCCCGTGCTCCTCCTACCTCGTCGAGGCCGGCGGGTACCGGCTGCTGCTCGACCTCGGCAACGGCGCGCTCGGCGCGCTCCAGCGGTACGCCGACATGTACGACCTCGACGCCGTGCTGCTGACCCACCTGCACCCCGACCACTGGATCGACCTGTGCCAGTACCTGGTGGCGCGCAAGTACGCCCGGCACACGACGCTCCCGACGCTCCCGGTGTATGGGCCGGCCGGGACGGCGGAGCGCGTCGCCGCCGCGTACGGCCAGGGTGAGGCAGCGGCCGGGGTCTTCGACTTCCGGACGCTGGGCGAGGGCTCGTTCGACCTGGGCCCGCTGCGGATCACGACGGCCCTGGTCAACCACCCGGTCGACACGTTCGGCGTCCGGGTCGAGCACGGTGGCCGCACGCTGACGTACTCCTCGGACACCGCGGAGAGCCCGGCGCTGGTGAAGCTCGCGACCGGCGCGGACGCGTTCCTGTGCGAGGCGTCCTTCCTGGAGGACCGGGACAACGCGCCGGATCTGCACCTGACCGGTCGCGGCGCGGGGCAGCACGCGACCCGGGCCGGGGCACGGCGGCTGCTGCTCACCCACCTGGTCCCGGCCTGGGGCGACGAGGAGCTGACGGTCGCCGAGGCCCGGTCGGCGTACGCGGGGCCGGTCGAGGTCGTGCGGAGCGGCGCGGTGTACGAGGTCTGACCCGACGCGGAAATGCGGGCACTGTTCGCCGGCACGACACCCGGACGTGACCGGGTCCTCGGCTCGGCCCCGCACCGTGGGGGCATGCGCGTGGCCATCGTCACCGAGTCCTACCGTCCCGACGTCAACGGCGTGTCCCACTCCGTGCAGCGCGTGGTGGAACACCTCCTCGCCCGGGGGCACAGCCCCCTGGTGATCGCCCCGGAACCGGACCCGGCGACCCGCCGGGACACCGAGCCCGACGACCCCTGCCCGGTCCTGCGCGTGCCGTCGGTGCCGCTGCCCGGGTACCCCGCCTTCCGGATCGGGCTGCCGAGCCGCCGGGTGGAGGCCGCCATCGCGGCCCACGGCGCCGACGTGGTCCACCTGGCGTCCCCGTTCGCGCTGGCCGCGCACGGTGCGTTCGTGGCCGAGCGCCTCGGCGTGCCGTCCGTGGCGGTGTACCAGACGGACGTCGCGGGCTTCGCCGGGTTCTACCGGTCCGGCGGGGGCAACTCGCTCGGCCGCGCGGCGGTCTGGCGGTGGCTCCGGCGTGTGCACGGCCGGGCCGAACGCACCCTCGCGCCGTCCTCGGCCGCCACCGCCGACCTGCGCGCCCACGGCATCGGTGGCGTGCACCTGTGGCCGCGGGGCGTCGACGGCGTGCGGTTCCACCCGGCCCGCCGCGACGAGGACGTGCACGCCGAGCTCGCGCCCGGCGGGGAGCTGCTGGTCGGGTACGTCGGCCGGCTCGCCCCGGAGAAGCACCTGGAGCTGCTGGAACCGGTCACCCACCTGCCGGGCGTCCGGGTGGTCGTGGTCGGTGCCGGGCCGGCCCGCCGGACGCTGGAGCAGCGGTTGCCCGGCGCCCACTTCACCGGTGAGCTGCGCGGCGGCGAACTGGCCCGGATGTACGCGAGCCTCGACGTGTTCGTCCACACCGGGGCGCACGAGACGTTCTGCCAGGCCGTCCAGGAGGCGCTGGCCTCCGGCGTACCGGTCGTGGCCCCGAACGCGGGCGGCCCGGTGGACCTGGTCCGGCACGGGGGGACCGGGTACCTGGTCGAGCCCGGGTCCGGTGCCGCCGTCGCCGCCGCGGTGACGGCCCTGGCCGACCCGGTGCGACGGGCCGAGTTCGGGCTCGCGGCCCGGCGCTCGGTGGCCCGGCGCACCTGGACCGCGGTCGGCGACGCGCTGCTCGACCACTACGACGCCGCGATCGGCGGCCACGGGCTGGTGCGGGCCGCATGAGCGGAGCGACGATCGTCCGGCTCGCGAACTTCGTCGGACCCCGCTCCGGCGGGCTCCGGACGGCGCTGCGGGAGTGGGGCACCGGCTACCGGTCCGCCGGGCACCGGCCGGTGCTGGTCGTGCCCGGGTCGCGGTACGACGACACCGAGACGGCTCAGGGCCGGGTCGTCACGGTGCCCGGTCCGGTGGTCCCCGGGACCGGCGGCTACCGGCTGATCGTGAACCGGCCACGCCTGCGCCGCCTGCTCGACGCGCTCGCCCCGGACCGGCTGGAGGTGTCGGACCGGACGACGCTGCGGTGGACCGGCGAGTGGGCGCGCGCCCACGGGGTCCCGAGCGTGATGGTGTCGCACGAGCGCCTGGACGCGCTCCTGCACCAGCACCTGCGCAGCCGGTGGCTGAGCCGCCCGGTCGCGGACCGGCTCAACGCCGCGACCCTCGCCGCGTACGACCGGGTGGTCTGCACGACCGACTGGGCCGCGGCGGAGTTCCGGCGGCTCGGCCCGGGGCCGGCGCTGGTCCCGCTGGGCGTGGACCTGGACCTGTTCCACCCGAGCCGGTACGACGCCCGGCTACGCGAGTCCCTGGCCCGCCCCGGCGAGCTGCTCGTCGTGCAGTGCACGCGACTGTCCCCGGAGAAGCGGGCGGACCGGGGCATCGACGCGGTGGCCGCCCTCCGGGCCCGCGGCGTGCCGGCGGTCGGCGTACTGGCGGGCGACGGCCCGCTGCGGGCCCGGCTGGAGCGGCGGGCCGCCGGGCTGCCGGTCCGGCTGCTCGGCTTCGTGGCCGACCGCGCCCGGCTCGCGGCCCTGCTCGCCACGGCCGACGTCGTGGTCGCGCCGGGTCCGGTCGAGACGTTCGGCCTGGCGGCGCTGGAGGCGCTGGCCTCCGGTACGCCCGTCGTCGCGGCGGCGGACGGCGCACTGCCCGAGGTGGTCGGCGGCGCCGGTGTCGTCGTACGCGGAGACGGCGACCGGTACGCCGACGGCATCCTCCAGGTGGCCGCGCTGCCGCGGGCGGACCGTCGGCGCGCTGCCCGGATGCGGGCCGAGCGGTTCGGCTGGCCCGCGTCGGTGGCGGGGATGCTCGCGGTACACGGACTCGCCTCGCGGGTCCGGGAGGTCGCATGACGGACGGCCTCTGCTTCGTCGCCCTCGGGGACAGCACCACCGAGGGCCTCGGCGACCGGATCCACCCCGGTCGCTGGCGCGGGTGGGCGGCCCTGCTGGCCGAGTCGCTGGGGGCGGCCTCGTTCACCAACCTCGCGGTCGGCGGCGCCACGACGGCCGACGTGCGGACCGGCCAGCTCCCGGCCGCGCTCGGGCGGGCGCCGCAGCTCGCCTCGGTGCTGGTGGGCGGCAACGACGTGCTGCGCGGCAACTTCGACCTGCGGCGGTCCGCGGACAACCTGGCGGCGGCCGTGGCCGGGCTGCGGGCGGGCGGCGCCACGGTGCTCACCGCCCGGCTGCCGGACCCCGGCCGGCTCGCCCGGCTGCCCGGGCCGCTGCGCCGCCCGCTGGTGGCCCGGGTGGAGGCCCTGAACGACGCGATCGACCGGATCGCGGCCGAGTACCGCACCGTCCACCTCGACCCGGGCGCGGACGCGGCGGCGTACCACCGTCTGATGTGGATGGTGGACCGGATCCACCCGTCCGAGCGCGGGCACCGCCGGCTGGCCCGGCTCGCCGCGACCGCGCTCGGCACCGCGGGCTGGCCGGTGCCCGCGGCCCCGGACGCGGAACCGGACGGGATCGCCACCGGGCCCCTCGACGACGCGTGGTGGCTCGCCACCCGGGGCACGGTGTGGCTCGCGGCGCGCAGCACCGACCTGCTGCCGCAGCTCCTCGCCGCGGCGGCGCTGGACGTCTACCGCGGAACGGGTGCGCGTGGCCCGGTCACCCCCGTCCTCTAGGCTCGACCGCATGACGCGACCCGACGGCCGCATGCCGGACCAGCTGCGCCCTGTGACCATCACCCGAGGCTGGCTGGACCACGCGGAGGGGTCCGTGCTCGTCGAGTTCGGGCGCACCCGCGTGCTCTGCGCCGCGAGCGTGACCGAGGGCGTCCCGCGCTGGCGCCGGGGCGGCGGGCTCGGCTGGGTCACCGCCGAGTACGCGATGCTGCCGCGCGCCACGCACACCCGGACCGACCGGGAGAGCGTGAAGGGCCGGATCGGCGGCCGGACGCACGAGATCAGCCGGCTGATCGGCCGCAGCCTCCGCGCGTCGATCGACCTCGCCGCGCTCGGCGAGAACACCGTCCAGATCGACTGCGACGTGCTCCAGGCCGACGGTGGCACCCGTACCGCCGCGGTGACCGGGGCCTACGTCGCGCTCGCGGACGCGGTCGGCTGGCTGGCCGCCCGTGGGTCGCTGGCGAAGTCCGGTGGGAACCCGCTCAAGGCCTCGGTGGCGGCCGTCAGCGTGGGCCTCGTCGACGGCGAGCCGCGGCTCGACCTCTGTTACGACGAGGACGTCCGGGCCGACGTGGACATGAATGTCGTCTGCACCGGCACCGGCGAGTTCGTCGAGGTGCAGGGGACCGGCGAGGGCGCCACGTTCGGCCGGACCGCGCTCGACCAGATGCTCGACCTCGCCGTCGCGGGCTGTGCCCGGCTCGCCGAGCTCCAGGCGGAGGCGCTCGCCGTCCCGCTGCAGCGCACCGCCTCGTGAGCGCGCCCCGGCTGCTGCTCGCGACCCGCAACGCCAAGAAGCTGGTCGAGCTGCGGCGCATCCTCGAGCCCGTGATGGAGATCGAGCTGGTCGGGCTGGACGACGTCCCGGCGTACGACGAGGTGCCGGAGGACGGCGCGACGTTCGCCGACAACGCGCTGCTGAAGGCCCGTGAGGGCGCCAGGCACACGGGCCTGCCCACGATCGCGGACGACTCCGGCATCGCGGTCGACGCCTTGAACGGGATGCCCGGCATCTACTCGGCCCGCTGGGCCGGGCGGCACGGCGACGACGAGGCGAACCTCCGGCTCCTCCTCGGCCAGCTCGCCGACGTGCCCGCGGAGCGGCGGGGCGGCGCCTTCGTGTGCGCCGCCGCGCTCGTCACGCCGGACGGCGCGGAGCATGTCGTCGAGGGGCACATGCCCGGTACGGTGGTCGACGCTCCGCGCGGGAGCGGCGGCTTCGGGTACGACCCGATCTTCGTCCCGGTGGGGGAGCGGCGGACCACCGCCGAGATGCCCGCGGCGGAGAAGGACGCCATCAGTCATCGCGGCCAGGCCTTCCGTGCCCTCGCCCCGGTGGTGGCCAGAACACTCGGAGGCGCTGGGTGACGGACGTCGAAGGTGACACCGGCCTGCAGTCGGATGTGCTGGAGGACCTGCGGACCGCGGTGAACTACCGCCGCTGGTTGTGCTCCCTCGGGGTGCCGTACTTCGGTGACGACGTCCTGGAGGTCGGCTCCGGCCTCGGGTACTACGCCGCCGACTGGGCGGACATGGGCGTCCGGATCACCGCGAGCGAGGCGGACCCGGCCCGGCTCGACCACCTGACGACGATGTTCGCCGGCGACTCCCGCGTGCAGGTCCGCGAACTCGCCGTGCCGATCGAGGAGGAGGCGGAGTACAGCACCGTCGTCGCGTACAACGTCCTGGAGCACATCCCGGACGACGTGGCGGCGCTGCGGGCGTTCCGCGGGCTGCTGCGGCCGGACGGCGCCGTGGTGCTGGTCGTCCCGGCGTTCCCGGGCGCGATGAGCCGGTTCGACCGCGCGATCGGGCACCAGCGGCGGTACACCCGTGCCGCGCTGTCCTCCGCGCTCGGGCAGGCCGGGCTGCACGTGGAGCGGTGCCACTACGTGAACGCACCCGGGCTGCTCGCCTGGTACGTGGGCATGCGGCTGCTGCGCGGGCGGCCGAAGGAGGGCCCGCTGCTCAGCGTCTGGGACCGGGCCGTGGTGCCGGTCGAGCGGCGGATCGAGCGGTACGTGCGGATGCCGTTCGGCCAGTCGGTGTTCGCCGTGGCGCGCCGCTGAGCCCTACGATGCCGCTGACGGCGAACCGACGATGGGTGGAGCGGATGGCGACGCGACTGGGCCGCATGACCGTGCTCGTGGAGGACCTCGACGCGGCGGCGGGGTTCTACTCCTCGGCGTTCGGGTTCGTCCGCCAGTACGACGAGACGCTGCCGACCGGGTTCCGAGCCGTGCACGTGGGGCCGCCGAACCAGCCGGAGGTGGGGCTGTGGCTGATGCCCGCGTCGGCGGAGGACGTGCGGCGGCAGGCGGCGGGACCCCCGATCCTCGTGCTCTACACCGACGATCTGCAGTTCGAGCTGTCGAAGCTGGCGAACTTCGGCGTGCAGCCGTCGGAGGAACCGGTCCGGGACACCGAGCGCGGCGAGGCGTACGCGCACATCCCGGACCTCTACGGCAACGACATCGTGCTGGTCGAGCTGGCTGCCACTCCCACCGCGGCAGCTCAGGTGTGACCCGGCCGACGGTCAAGGCGGTCAGGCGGGCGCGGGATGTGCCGCCTTGTCGAACTGCTCGACGATCGCGGCGCAGAACGCCGGCAGGTCCGCGGGCGACCGGCTCGTGGTGAACTGGCCGTCGATGCAGACCTCCTCGTCCACCACCTCGGCACCGGCGTTGCGCAGGTCGGTGCGGATGCTCGGCCAGCAGGTCATCCGCCTGCCGCGCACCACGTCGGCCTCGACGAGCGTCCAGGGGCCGTGGCAGATCGCGGCGACGGGTTTTCCGCTGGCACAGAACGACTTCACGAACGCCACGGCGTCCGGGTTCATCCGGAGCTGGTCCGGGTTCACCGTGCCGCCGGGCAGCAGCAGCGCGTCGTAGTCGTCGGGTTCCGCGTCGCTGATCACCCGGTCGACCGGGAACGTCCCGCACGACACCATGTCGAACTGGCGTGCCTGGATCTCGCCGGGGTGGACGGAGATGAGGTCGGTCCGGGCGCCGGCCGCGAACAGCGCGCCGCGGGGCTGTTCCAGCTCCACCCGCTCGACGCCGTCGGTGGCCAGGATCGCGACCTTGCGCCCTTGCAGTTCCCGGGTCATGGGGCCCTCCGGAGGTGGTCGGGGTGTCCAGGGGACGTACCCGGGGGCTCACCCGCAAACCTGCCCCTCGTCGATCACGCCGAGGGAACAAGGCGGCCCCGGCCTCTGTAGCGAGCAGAGACCAGGGCCTGGGAGCCGCACCTGTGTGACAGGAACAACCCCGTGACCGAGAACCTACCGAACCGCCGGCCGGTCACGGACAGCGGGCGACGCTTCGTGCGGGAGAGGGGACTCGAACCCCTACGCCCGAAGGCACCAGGACCTAAACCTGGCGTGGCTGCCGTTACACCACTCCCGCGCACGCGCATCGTACGGCCGCGGCCGGCGTCAGCGTGGGGGCGGCACGCGGATCACCAGCGCGGTCACGGCGACCACGACGACGGCCGCGAGGCATCCCGCCACGACGTCGGTGAGGTAGCGGACGCCGAGCACCAGCCGGTCGAGCCCGGTGATCAGCACCGCGAGTGCGCCCGTGGCCAGGGCCCCGGCGCGGGCGGCGCGACGGCGCAGCAACGGCACGGCGACGAGCAGGATCACGAGCACGCCGAGCGCTGCGTTCACCGCATGGCCGGACGGGTAGCTGAGACCGCCCGCGTGCGCGACCGGGTCCGGGAAGCTCGGCCGGGCGCGCCCGGTCAGCGCCTTGCCGGCGATCCCGGCGAGGCCACCGGCCGTCATCGCCAGCACGGCCCAGAACGCGAGCCGCGCCTCCCGCCGCCACAACAGCCAGGCCGCGAGCACCACGACCACCGCGCGGAACGTGTCGGGCCGGGACGCCACGGCCACCACGTCCCCCGCGCGGACCAGCGACGGGCGGTCCACGGCGATCCCGTGGAACCACCGGCCGACCGCGAGGTCCACGCCGAGCAGCGGACCTCACCGGGTCGTGACCAGCGCGGTGAGGACCGCGAGCAGCGCACCGGACACGACGAGCGCCCGCACCGCGGTGCGGGCCCTCACGTCAGTCGGACCTTGTGGCCCTGCACCGCCACGACATCGCCCGGCTTGAGCTGCGCGCCGCGCCGGAGCTCGGTCCGGCCGTTCACCGTGACCTCGCCTGCCTCCAGCACCTGCTTCGCGGCGCCACCCGTGTCGACCAGGTTCGCCAGCTTGAGCAGCTGCCCCAGCCGGATCCCTGCCGTCCCCACCTGCATCTCGTCCACCCGGACATCATCCGGGTGGGACGGGCCTCGACGCCAATCCCCTCGGGCTCAGCCCCGTGGCGGCTCGTCCTCGCCCGCGGCCTCGGCGGCCTCGGCCTCCTCCTTGGTGCGGTGGACGGTCCCCGGCGCGTGGTCCGGCGGCCCGTACACCGTGTACAGCACGAGCGGGAGCGGCCCGGTGTTGGTGAAGTTGTGTTCGGCCCCCGCCGGGACGGCGACGAGGGTGCCGGGTCCGACCGCACGCTTCTCGCCGTCGACCAGCGCCTCGCCGGTACCCGACAGGAACGTGAGGAGCTGGTCGTTGTCCGGGTGGACCTCCAGACCGATGTCCTCACCCGGCTTCAGGGTCATGACGACGAGCTGGCTGTGCTTGCCGGTCCACAGTTCGCGGCGGAAGTCGGCACTCTGCTCTGCGATCGACGCGATCTCGAAGATCTCCATGCCGGTGTGCTGCCCCGTCCCGGCCGGTTTCACACCCCGGAACGTCAGTCGAGACCCAGCTCCCGCCGGAGCTTCGCCACGTGCCCGGTGGCCTTGACGTTGTACTGCGCCTGCTCCACCGCGCCGTCCTCGCCGATCACGAACGTCGAGCGGATCACGCCGGTGACCGTCTTGCCGTACAGCTTCTTCTCGCCGAAGGCACCGTACGCCGTCATCACCTGCCTGTCGGCATCCGAGACGAGCGGGAACGTCAGGCCCTCCGCGGCACGGAACCTCGCCAGCTTCTCCGGCTTGTCGGGGGAGATGCCGACGACCTGGAAACCGGCCGCGTGGAGGCTGTCCAGCGAGTCGCGGAAGTCGCAGGCCTGCTTGGTGCACCCGGGGGTGCCGGCCGCGGGATAGGCGTACAGCACCACCTTGCGACCGCGGAGGTCGCCGAGGCTCAGCCGGCCACCGTCGTCGGTGGGCAGGTCGAAATCGGGCGCGGGGTCGCCGGGCGCGAGGCGAGTCGGGGAGGTCATGCGGGCAGGTTACTTCTTGGCGGCGGCCTCGACGGCCGCGGTCACCGCTGCCGTCGTCGGCGCCGGGAGCCGGGTGCCGTTGACGAGGACGGTCGGCGTCGCGTTCACGCCCGCCTTGGACGCGAGGTCGGTGACGCCCGCGACCCAGTCCTGGTACCGCTTCTGCTCGACGCAGTCGGCGAAGGACGACGACGTCGCGCCGGCCTGCCGGCCGAGGGCGACCAGCTCGGCGGCGGTGAGGCCGGGGGAGCCTTCCCGGGGCTGGTGGGCGTACAGCAGCTGGAGGTACTTCGGGAACACGCCCGCGTCGGCGGCGCACCCCGCGGCGGCCGCGGCCCGGGTCGAGTACCGCGTACCGGCGGAGAGCCGGTCCAGGAACGCCACGGGGTGGTAGTCGATCTTGACGGTGCCGGCGGCGACGTACCTGGCGAGCGTCGGTCCGGTGGCGTCCTCGAACTGCTTGCAGACCGGGCAGAGGAAGTCGAGGTAGACGTCGACGGTGACCTTCGCGTCCGGCTTGCCCACCACGATGCCGGCCGCGGTGGCGCCCTTCGGGATGGCCGTGTGCGCGGGGGACTTCGTCTGCGTGTTGTAGATGGCGATACCGACGCCCGCGGAGACCAGCAGCACGGCCGCGACGACGGCGGCCACGATGGCCGCGGTGCGCCGCCGCTGGGCCGCCCGCTGCTCGGCGAGCTTCTGCCGGGCGACCTCGCGGGCCCGCTCCGGCCCGGGTCCCTGGGCTCCGCGGCGTCCTCGCTTGCTCACAGGTCCTCCGTGGGTCCGAACAGCAGGCCGTCCACCGACCACCGCGACCGGGGCCACCAGGCGAGGACCGTGCCCAGCGCGAGCAGCCCCACATCGCGCGCCAGTTCCGTGGCGTACGCGGGCTCCACCGCGGCGGCGAGGTCACCGCCGCCCCCGAAGCACCCGCACTCGATCCGCAGGCCGCGCGCCCACGCCGACGCGATTCCGGCGATGAACACGGCCATCACCAGGATCGACACCGCGGCGCCGACCCGGGTGCCGGCCCCGGCGACGAGCAGCAGCCCCAGTGCGATCTCCACGAACGGCAGTCCCGCGCCGACGAGGGGCACCAGCGACTCCGGGAGCAGCCGGTACGCGCGGACGGCCCGCACCGACTCCGCGAGGTCGGCGATCTTGCTCGTGCCCGCGACGATCCACACGGCACCGAGGGCGAGCCGGGCGAGCGTCGAGAACCAGGGCTGGACGGCCGCCCAGCGGGGTGTCGTGATCATCGCCGGTTCCGACGCGGGCGGGCGGGATCTGGTTCCCGTCATCTTTTCGAGTCGAGCATCCCGTGCAGGTGGGCGGCCGCGACCTCGATGTCGGTGTAGTTCTGCTGGGCTGCCCGGACCTCGGCCGACAGGACGCCGCAGCGGTGGACCGCGGTGAAGTCGCCGTAGGGGAACTTGTACCGCGCCTTCGCCTCCTCACCGTGCGACGGGTCGAGGCCGAGATGCCACCGTGCGTACTCGTCGATGCCGTGCTTGTCGATGAACTCGTTCTCCTGCGCCGCCGTCGGCCGGTGCTCGCTCCAGGCGTCCCGGTCGTCGAGGACGACCTCACCGGCCGCCACGAGCTTCTTGGCGTGGTCGAACCCCCGCCGGTTCAGCTCCGCTGTCATCGGCGTACCCCTCCGCACTGGTCAGGGCCGCGGCACCGCCGCGTAGACGGGCCGGTGGTACTCCGCCGACGCTACCGGTGGGCACGACGAGTGGCACCACACCGCGGACACCCGGTCCCGGGCCGCCGCGGTGTGGACGAGGTCACCGGCGGCCGAACCTCCCGTCCCTCCGCGCCGCGGGTCACCCCGGGTCGGCGTCCTCGTCGTCCAGCCGGACCGGGATCGCCTGCTCGGCCACGTCGGCGGGGTCGGCCTCGGTGAGCACGTCCACGGTGGGCTCGTCCGGCACGTACACCTCGTCCTCCGGCAGGGCGAGGGTCGCCTGCTCCGCGGCGTCCGCCTCCGGGACCTCCGGCGACAGACCGTCGAGGTCGGGTGCGAACCCGATCACCGGCCGGTCGGTGCCGGTCGGGGTGAGCTGCTCCGCCCGATCCGCCTCGGGTACCTCCAGGGGGACGTCCGGCCCGGTCATGGGGGTGCTCCTCTCCGCAGGACTTCTCGCACCCACGATCCGCGCACCGGGGCGAGCCGGCCACCTCGGAGCAACGCGAATTCGCGACCACGGGAGGGCGGGAGGAGGGGTGCGGCGCGAGGTCAGCGTGCCGCGTCCAGCAGGTGGTACAGCAGCAGCAGCTGGGTGATCGTCATCGGTTCGCTGCGCTTGCCCGGCGACAGCTCCCCGAGCGAGGACGGCGGCTCGCCGGCCCGGCCCAGCGCCGACCAGATCGCCTTCTGCACGGTCCGGCTCTCCTCGATCGGCACGTACCCGTGGACGTGCAGGGTGTCCACCGGCCGCCCGTCGGAGTCCCGCGTCAGCTTCAGGTGAATGGCCCGCTGCATGGTCGGCGCGAGCACGCCGGTGAGGTCGGGGTGGCGGATCGTGGGCCGCAGCATCAGCTCCGCGGACAGCGGCGTGTCGGGCGGGTCGTCGCGGCCGGGGATCGGCGCGAACCGCACCACGATGTCGGCGAAGCTCTGCTGTGGCCGGATGAACGCCGCGGACTCCGGCTCCCGGGTCGTCAGCTCGGCGTTCACCTGCTCCTCGTCGTATCCGCGCTTGGTGGTGTCCCGCGCGATCTTCCAGGTCCGCCGGATGTCCTCCGGCGGGTTCAGGAACACGGTGACCTCGAAACAGGCACGCGACAGCTTGGTGAACAGCGGCAGCAGCCCCTCGACGATGACGAACTCCCGCGGTTCCACCAGCTCCGGCCGGATGAGCTCGCCGGTCGAGTGGTCGTACACCGGCTTGAGGATCGGCTGACCGGTCGCCAGGAGCTGCAGGTGCTGCTCCATGATGTCGATGTAGTTGCAGTCGGGGTGGAGCGCGGTGAAGTCCTTGGTCTTGCGCTCCTGCCGGTCGTACCGGTGGTAGTCATCGACGCACACCGACACGCACCGCTCCGGCCCGAGTGCCCGCTCCAGGCCGTGCGCGAGCGTGGTCTTGCCGGTGGCGCTGTCCCCCGCGATCGCCAGCAACACGGGGCGGTTGCGCCCGTCGGTCGCCGCACGTGTCATCCGTATCGCCTTGTCCGGCATGCCCCCACCGTCCGTCCTCCAGCCGTCCCGCCGCCGCCACCCGGCGCGCGGCAGCCCTGCCGTCAGGATCCCGACGCTAGGGCCCGGGACTCGGGACGATCGTCCCCCGGCGCGGGGGTCGGCGAGGGTAGGCAGGCTCCGCGTACCGCCCTATGGTCCTTTGCATGTTGTCGGAGACGCCGGTGCGCATCGTCCTGGTGGACGACCACGAGATGGTGCGCCAGGGTCTGAAGTCGATGCTCGCCCCGTTCCGCGGCCGGATCCGCGTGGTGGGCGAGGCCGTGGGTGCGGACGATGCCGTCCGCGTGGTCGACGGCCTCGACCCGGACATCGTGCTGTGCGATCTCCGGCTGCAGGGCGTGAGCGGCCTGGACCTGTGCCGCCGCCTCATCGAGCGGGAGCCGACCCGGCGCGTCGTGCTGCTCAGCGTGTACGACGACGAGCAGTACGTGTTCCAGGCGCTCCGGGCGGGCGCGGCGGGCTACCTGCTCAAGAAGATCAGCGGCGAGGAGCTGGTGCGGCACCTGGAGCTGGTGCGCCAGGGTGAGCGCGTCGTCGACACGGCACTTGCCGGCCGGGCGATCGACTCGGCGGCCCGGCTGGCGAGCGGTGAGTTCTGGCCGGGCGCCCGGCAGGGGCTGACCCACCGGGAGAGCGAGGTGCTGGCGCTGATGGTGACCGGTCTGTCGAACCGCGGCATCGCGGCCCGGCTGGTGGTGGGCGACGAGACGGTGAAGAGCCATCTCCGCGCGATCTACCGCAAGCTCGGGGTCTCCGACCGCACCGGCGCGGTCGCCGCCGCCCTCCGCGAGGGGATCTTCCGGTGAGCGAGGCGCTCGCCGACCTGGAGCGGGAGAACGCCCTGCTGCTGGCGATCATCCAGGCGACGTCGGAGGGTCCCGGGGTCGAGCCGCTGGCCGCCGCCGTGGCGCGGCTCATCACGGCGGCCACGGCGACGGACGTGTGCTTCGTCCACGTACTCGACGACGCGGGCACCTCGCTGACGCTGGCCGGGGCGACGCCGCCCCTGGACGGGGCCGCCGGCAAGGTGCGGCTGTCGCTGGGGACGGGCGTCACCGGCTGGGTGGCGAGCCATCAGCGTCCCGCGATCATCGTGGACAACAAGGAGGCGGACCCGCGGTACCAGCCGATCCCGGCGCTGCGCGGGTCGGAGTTCACCTCGATGGCGTCGGTCCCGATGTCGAGCGACGTGGCCGGGCTGGTGGGCGTGCTGAACGTGCACACCCGGCACCGGCGCGAGTTCACCGACCGGGACATCCGCCTGCTGACCATGATCGGGCGGCTCGTGGCGGGCGCGGTACACCTGGCCCGGCTGCACCGGCAGCTCGCCGGCCGGGAGCGTTCCCACGAGCGGTTCGTCCAGCAGGTGGTGGCCGCCCAGGAGGCCGAGCGGCGGCGGCTCGCCGGCGACATCCACGACGGGATCTCTCAGCGGCTGGTCAGCCTGAGCTATCACCTCGACGCCGCGGACCGGACGGTGCGCGACGACCCGGCGTACGCCGCGGAGGAGATCGTGCTGGCCCGGAGCCTCGCGGACGTCACCATGGACGAGGCGCGCGCGGCGATCGGCGGCCTGCGCCCGCCCGTGCTGGACGACCTCGGGCTCGCCGGCGGGCTCGCGAGCCTCGCGCGGTCCGTTCCGGACCTGCACGCCGTCCTCGACCTGGCCGACGAGCGCCTCCCGGAACATGTCGAGGTGGCGCTGTACCGGATCGCCCAGGAGGCGCTGCAGAACGTCCAGAAGCACGCCGGTGCCGCGTCGACCCGGCTGATCTTCGAGGTGCAGGCGAACACCGCGCGAGTGGAGGTACGCGACGACGGGGTGGGGTTCACCCCGGAGCCGGGGCACGGCGGGTACGGGCTGAACAGCATGGCCGAGCGCGCCGAGCTGATCGGCGGCCGCCTCACGATCCGGTCCCGCCGTGGCTCGGGCACGAGCGTGATCGCGGTGGTGCCGATCCCGTCGGTCGACGCCGGGTACGCGCCGCCGGTCCGGCGCGCCACCCCGGCGAGCTGAGTCAGACCCGGGCCGTCGCCCGCCAGCCGCCGACATCCAGCAGGTGCCGGACCAGCAGCTCGGTGCTCGCCGGAGCCTCGGGATGGGTCACCGCGTGCCACGGCCGTTCCATCGGCGTGCGCGGGATCGGGATCTCCACCAGCTCGCCGCTCTCCAGGTGCCGCTCGACCGCCTCCCGGGACACCAGCGTCACACCGAGCCCGGCCACGGCGCCCGCGACGACGGCGCCGTGCGACCCGAGGGTCAGCTGCCGCGGCTCGACGTCGAGCTCCGCGAGGATCGCGAGGCAGGTCGCCCTGGTGCCGGACCCCGCCTCCCGCAGGAGCCACGTCGCCCGGTCCGGCCCGAAGTTGTCCGCCAGGGCGCGGGTACCGACCACGACGAGGGTGTTCGGCGTGATCGCCCGGATCCGGCCGCGGAACCCGTCCGGCGGCCGCCCCGCCACCACGACATCGGTCTCGTGGTGGGTGAGCATCGGCCAGATCTGGTCGCGCGGCGCGACCTCCAACCGGAGCTGGATACGGGGATGCTGGTCCCGGAACGATGCCAGCAGCCCGGGCAGCACGTGTTCGCCCGCGGTGGTGACGGCCGCGAGCCGCACCATCCCCTTGTCCGGCCGGCCGTAGTCGCGGGCCGCCTCGGTCGCCTGCTCGTGCAGGCCGAGGATCGTGCGGGCGTACCCCGCGTACAGCGCGCCGGCGCCGGTGAGCCGTACCCCGCGGCCGTTGCGTTCCATGAGCGGCACGCCGACCTCGCGGGCCAGGGTGGTGATCGCCGCGGAAACGGCCGACTCGGTGACGAAGAGGCGTTGTGCCGCCGCACGCACCGAACCGGTCTCCGCGACCTCGACGAAGGCTCGCAGCCGAGAGTTTGTGGTCATTCGTTGCCCATCGTGTCCTGCTCCGCTGCCGCCGAGAAGACCCTGCTGGCGAGCAGGTCCTCCGACTCGAGCGTGGTCAGCTCGTCGAAGCCCACCCGGGGGGCCGAGCCGTCCATCAGCCGGCGGGCCTGGCGGAGGCGGGCTCGTTCGACGGCATTGCGCACGCTGCGTGCGTTGGCGAAGCGCGGTTGACGTTTCCGATGCTCCAGGTACTGGCGCAGTGCCGTGAGGGCCGGTTCGGAGAATCGGTACCCGAGCTGTTCGGCCATCATGCGGCCGATCTGGTCCAGTTCGTCCACGGTGTATTCCGGGAAGTCGATGTGGTGCGCGATCCGGGAGCTCATCCCGGGGTTGGAACGGAAGAACTCGTCCATCCGGTCGGCGTACCCGGCGAGGATGACCACGAGGTCGTCGCGGTTGTTCTCCATCACCTGGAGCAGGATCTCGATGGATTCCTGGCCGTAGTCCCGCTCGTTGTCCTGGCGGTACAGGTAGTACGCCTCGTCGATGAACAGTACGCCGCCCATCGCCCGTTTGATCACTTCCTTGGTCTTGGGCGCGGTGTGCCCGACGTACTGGCCGACGAGGTCGTCCCGCGTCACCGACACGAGGTGGCCGCGCCGCAGATAGCCGAGCCGGTGCAGCAGGTCGGCCATCCGGATCGCGACCGTGGTCTTGCCGGTGCCGGGGCTGCCGGTGAAGCTCATGTGCAGGTTCGGCGTCGGCGAGTCGATGCCGAACCGGGCCCGGGTGCGGTCGACCAGCAGCAGCGCGGCGACCTCGCGGATGCGCTCCTTGACCGGCGAGAGCCCGACCAGCTCACGGTCGAGCGAGTCGAGCACCTCGTCGATGCCGGTCTCCCGCCGTACCTCGGTCAGGTCGACCTGGGCGTCGGCGGGCAGCAGTTCCGGCGCGGGCTCGGCCGGGGGCTCGGCCGGCTGTCCGGCCTTCGGTGTCGCCGTCATCCCGAAGCCGCGGGAGTTGCTGTTGGACGACACGGTCAGCTCCCGTCGTACCGCTCACCGGTCGGGCGGTCTGCCGCGTACGGGTGCGTGGTGTATCGGATCTGGCGGTCGGCGGCCTCCTGGCGTTCGAGCCGGAACCCGGGCTCGTCCGGGGGGCGCTGCACGATGAACGACAGCATCGTGGACTGCCGGCCGAGCGTGGCGTCGTACGCGTTCACCTTGACGTAGTGGCGCGGATAGGCCTCGCGGCAGGCGTTCACCTCCATCAGCACCCCGGCCGCGTCGTGCAGGTCGAACATCGGCAGGCCCCACATCTCCCAGTACACGTTGCGGGGGTGCGGGTCGTCGGTGAACTCGACCGACAACGGCCAGTTGTTGCGGAGCGCGTACTCGATCTGGGCGGTGATCTCCTCGTCCGTGAAGTCGGGGAGGTAGGAGAACGTGCCCTGGGTGATCCGCATGACTCAGCCCGCCGTGGTCGGGGTGGACACCACGTCCGCGGTGTCGGTGGAGGTGTAGTTGAAGGAGATGTCTCCCCAGGTCGCCAGCGCGACGTCGAGTTCGTGGCTGCGCTTGGCGGCGGCCTTGAGGATGTCGTCGCCCTCCTTCATGTAGTCGCGGCCCTCGTTGCGGGCCTTGATCATCGCCTCCAGAGCGACGCGGTTGGCGGTCGCGCCGGCCGAGATGCCCATCGGGTGGCCGATCGTCCCGCCGCCGAACTGCAGCACGACGTCCTCGCCGAGGTGGTGCAGGAGCTGGTGCATCTGCCCGGCGTGGATGCCGCCGGAGGCCACCGGCATGACGCCGGGCAGGGAGGCCCAGTCCTGGCTGAAGTACAGCCCGCGCGCCGGGTCGGCCTCGGTGTGGTTGTCGCGCAGGGTGGAGTAGTAGCCGGACACCATCGCCGGGTCACCCTCCAGCTTGCCCACGACCGTGCCGGCGTGGATGTGGTCGACGCCCGCGAGGCGCATCCACTTGGCGATCACGCGGAAGCTGACGCCGTGGTTCTTCTGCCGGGTGTACGTGCCGTGACCCGCGCGGTGCAGGTGCAGGATCACGCTGTTGGCGCGCGCCCACTTGGCCATCGACTGGATCGCGGTGTAGCCCACCGTCAGGTCGATCATGACGATGATGCTGCCGATCTCCTTGGCGACGTTCGCCCGCTCGTACATGTCCTCCATCGTCGCCGCGGTGACGTTGAGGTAGTGGCCCTTGATCTCGCCGGTCTCGGCCTGGGCCCGGTGCACGGCCTCCATGCAGAACAGGTACCGGTCGCGCCACCGCATGAACGGCTGGCTGTTGATGTTCTCGTCGTCCTTGGTGAAGTCCAGGCCGCCGCGCAGCGCCTCGTACACGACGCGGCCGTAGTTGCGGGCGGAGAGTCCCAGCTTCGGCTTGGTCGTCGCGCCCAGCAGCGGGCGGCCGTACTTGTTGAGGTACTCCCGCTCCATCACGATGCCGTGCGCGGGGCCCTGGAACGTCTTCACGTAATGCGGTGGGATCCGCATGTCCTCCAGGCGGAGCGCCTTCAACGCCTTGAAGCCGAAGACGTTCCCGATGATCGAGGAGGTCAGGTTCGCGATCGACCCCTCCTCGAACAGGTCCATGTCGTAGGCGATGTAGGCGATGTACTGCCCCGGGCTGCCGGGCACCGCGTCGACCTTGTAGCACTTCGCCTGGTAGTGCTCGTGCGCGGTCAGCCGGTCGGTCCACACCACCGTCCAGGTCGCCGTCGAGGACTCACCGGCGACGGCCGCGCCCGCCTCCTCCGGCGGGACGCCCTCCTGCGGGGTGATCCGGAAGGCACAGAGGATGTCGGTGTCCTTGGGTTCGTAGTCGGGCTCCCAGTACCCCATCTCGGCGTACGGGATGACTCCGGCGTTCCAGCGCTCCGCCATGTCGGCCTCCTCGGATCGTGCTCGCCTGCGGGATCAGCCTCGTCCCGTTGGATCACGCTGTCTATTGAGGATCGACGGCAGATTCTCAAGTAAAGACTCAAGTGTCGGCCGTCGCACGACAGCAGGTCCTCAACCCGCGGAGCGCCGGCGCCAGCCCGGAGCGGGGTGGACCGCGCGCTCCAGCTCGGGGAGCTCGGCGAGGATCGCCTCGCGCACCGCGGCCAGGTCCTCGGGCGGAAGCGAGGACAGTGTCTCGGCGTCGGGCGGGAGGGCCACGTCGAAGGACCACACCCCGATCAGCAGCCCCGTCAGGTCGGTCAGGTCGGCGTCCACGTCCGGCGCGCCGCGGAGCTCCAGGAGGTACCGCTGGAGCTTCCGCCGCTCCCGGACGGTGAAGTTCAGCGGGTCGCGGAGCACCGCCCAGTGGCCGTCGGCGAGCTGGACGCGCTGACCGGCGAGCAACACGTCGCGGATCGACACGACGCCGACGACCCGGTCGCCCTCGGCGACCACGAGGTGCCGGATGTTCCGCGCCGTCATCTCCGCGGCCGCCTCGTAGACCTCCCAGTCGGGCTCGACGGTGATGACGTCCCGGGTCATCACCTCCTCGACCGGCGTCTTGTCCGGGTCGGTCCCCTCGGCGACCGTGCGCAGCACGTCCCGCTCGGTCATCACCCCGGCCAGCCGCTCGCCGTCGAGGACCACGACCATGCCGACCCGGGCCGACGTCATGGTCTGGGCCGCCGTGCGCAGCAGGTCACCGGGGGCGACCGACACGACATCGTGCTGGGCCAGATCGCCGATGTTCATGCGGACCGCACCGCGCCCGCCTCGGGCCCGGCCGCGTACGTCCAGTCGGACCGCTTCAGCCGGTACCGCTCGTCGTAGTGGAACCGGCCCGTCACGTCGTCGAAGTCGACGAACTTGGGCACCGGCAGGTCGCGGGGGAGCGGGCACGGCCGGCCGACGTGCGCGGTGAACTCGTCGCCGAACGCCGCCAGCGCGCTGCCGACCAGCGCCTCCGCGCCGAGCGGCAGCGCGCAGCGGCTCCCGCTCGTCACCGTGCCCGATTTCTGCCGGACCGTGTCGAGGTCCTTCTCCGAGCCGAGACCGCGTTCGAGGCGCTCCAGCGCCTCGGCGATCTCCGCGGTCCCGTGTTTGCACGCCGGGCACTGGCCGCACGACTCGACAGCGAGGAACCGGGCGAACGTCAGCGTCGCCGCGACCATGCAGGTGGAGTCGTCGTACACGACGAACCCCGCCGAGCCGAGCCCGGACCCCGCGGCCCGCATCGACTCGAAGTCCAGAGCCGTGTCGAGGCCGCCCTCGGTGAGCAGCCCCGCGGAGGCGCCCGGCACCACGGCCTTGATCCGACCCCCGTTCGCCGGCCCGCCCGCCACCAGATCCAGCAGCACCCGCATCGGCAGGCCGAACGGCAGCTCGTACACCCCGGGGGACCGCACGTCGCCGGACACGGTGAAGACGGTGCTGCCCGGGGACGTGTCCGTGCCGCTGGACCGGAACCAGCCGGCGCCGTTGCACAGGATGGTCGGCACGTGGGCGAGCGTCTCCACGTTGTTGACCGCCGTGGGGTTGCACGCGTCCCGCTTGGCGAACACCCCGAGCCGGTACGGGGGGAAGATGCGCGGCAGCGGCTCGCCGCCCTCGATCACCTCGAGGGCGGCCTTCTCCTCGCCGAACAGGTACTCGTCCGGGCCGAGGACGAGCTGGACCGTGACCGGCCCGAGCAGGCCCGCCTCGGTGAGCTCGGCGAGGGCGCCCTGCAGGCGGGCGATCTCCTGCTCGTACCGTCGCTTGATCACGACGAACGCGCGCGACGCCCCGACCGCGTACGCCGCGATGGCGGTGCCCTCCAGGACGAGATACGGGTTGCGGCGCAGGATGAACCGGTCCTTGAACGTGCCCGGTTCTCCCTCGGCCGCGTTGCAGACGACGTACCGGGTCGGACCGCCGGACGCGCGGACGGAGGCCCACTTGTCCGCGGTCGGGTATCCGGCCCCGCCCCGGCCGCGGAGCCCCGCGGTCCGGACCTCGGCGATCACCTCCTCCGGTTCGTGGCGCAGGGCGGTGGCGAGCCCCTCGCCGCCGCCTCGGTCGAGATAGTCGCCCAGGGAGTCCACGGGCTCGGTGAGGGGGAGGATGCAGCCGGTGCGGGGGTTCATGAGGGTCCTCCCTCCCGCGGGAGTGCGCGGGCACGACCTTCCGGCCACCGGTGCGGTGCATCCGACCCTCTTGCCCCGGTTCTGCCGTGTCGTCCCCCGGCGGAGGGAGAGCCGGGGGCAGGCACCCTGAAGTGCGTACTTCAGGGTGGGGAGCGGGGTCTGAGTGATCGGTGCCAGCGCCGATTAGGTGTCGCAAGTGGACAGTCCCGGCCCTGGTGGGCGCCGCGGGCCGCGAGTACGGTCGGTCGCGCGCCGGTGCATCCGTGCCGGTATGGGCGGACCTGCGGGGTGTGCCATGGACCGTGCGCCGTCGCTCCCCCGGTCGCCACGCCGCCGGGTCGGCGTGCTCGTCGCGGCACTGGCGATCGTCGCTGCCGGCCTCGGGGTCCCGGGGTCACCCGCGGTCGCTGTCCCGCCGTCCGCTGTCCCGCCGGGCGCGGCGCGTGCCGCCGTACCGGCGGTGGCGTGGACGGCGTGTGGCGGCGGGTTCCGGTGCGCGACCGTGCGCGTGCCGCTCGACCACGGCAACCCGGCCGGGCAGCAGATCTCCCTCGCGCTGATCGAGCAGCCCGCCGGGGATCCGAAGCGGCGGATCGGCTCGCTCTTCCTGAACCCGGGCGGCCCCGGCGGCTCCGGTGTCGAGCTCGTGCGGGGGCTCGGCCCCATGCTCCCGCTGGAGCTGCGGGGACGGTTCGACATCGTCGGGTTCGACCCGCGCGGCATCCTGCGCAGCACGCCGCTGCGGTGCTTCGGCACCTTCGACGAGGCCCTGTCGGTCCTGCCGCCGTTCGCGTTCCCGTACCCACGCGCCGAGGTCGCCGAGCAGAAGCGGGACGACGAGGCGTTGGGGGCGGCGTGCGCGGGCCACGGCGGGGCGATCCGCGACCACATGTCCACCGCCGACGTCGCGCGGGACATGGACCTGCTCCGGCAGGCGCTGGGCGACCGCACGCTGAACTACCTGGGCTTCTCGTACGGGTCCTACCTCGGCGAGGTGTACGCCAACCTGTTCCCGGACCGCGTTCGCGCGCTCGTGATCGACGGCGTCCCCGACCCCGTGGCGTGGT
This sequence comes from Actinomycetota bacterium, assembly GCA_030840805.1. Lineage (GTDB taxonomy): Bacteria > Actinomycetota > Actinomycetes > Mycobacteriales > HKI-0501 > JAVEDU01. The sequence goes on along the minus strand of JAVEDU010000046.1, from coordinate 2,325 downwards.
CGACCGGCAGGGGCGCCGAGGCCGCCACGCTGCCGGTCAGCAGCCGGCTCCGCAGCGACGTCGGGGCGCAGGCCACCCTGGGCCAGTTCTTCACGCTGTGCGACGCGGCCGGGCGCCCGCGGTGCTCCTTCGCCGGGAACTCCGCCGCGCGGTTCGCCGCCCTCGCGGCCCGGTTCCGCGCGGGGCCGGTGGAGATCGGCACGCCGCCGGACACCTACCCGATGACCTACGCCGACCTGATCGCCACGGCGCTCTCCGGCCTGTACGGCCCCGAGGCGTGGGTCTCCCTCGCGGACTTCTTCGTGGATATCGAGAGCAACCTGCCCGCGTCCCGGATCCGGGCCACGGCGGCGCGGCTCCGGAGCGAGCTCGGGCTGGACCAGGCGCCACCGGAGGAGTACCCGAACGTCGTCGAGGGCCTCCCCGCGGTGCTGTGCTCCGACTCGGTGAACACCCGGACGTTCGCGACCTGGATCCGCGCCGCGATCACGACCGAGCGGCGCCACGGGTACTTCGGCCGGCCGTGGACCTGGCTCTCCAGCGCGTGCCACTCCTGGCCGGTCACCGCGGGCCAGGACCGGTACCTCGGCCCGTGGAACGCGCGGACCGCCTCGCCCGTCCTCGTGGTCGGCAACCGCTACGACCCCGCGACGCGGTACCAGGGCGCGGTCACGGCGGCCCGGCTGCTGCCGAACTCGCGCCTGCTGACCTACGCCGGCTGGGGGCACACGGCGTTCTTCCGGGGGAGCTACTGCATCGACAGCAGGATCACCCGGTACCTCACCGCGCTCCGGCTGCCGCCGCGGGGAACGGTGTGCCCGGTGACCGGCTCCCCGTTCGAGACGATGACGGCGGCGGAGCAGTCGCGGTCGGCCGCCGCGGCGCTGCTCGGGACGCCGCTCCTGCCGGAGGCGGCCCGTCGCGCGGCGGCACACGGCTGAGGACCGGAGCCGGCACGCGCCGTGCGGGGGCGCTGCTCCGGATCGTCGCGCCGGTGTCTGGGCCGGTGCGCGCGACGCGGCTGATGCCGGCGGCGGCCCGTCGCGCGGCGGCACACGGCTGAGGACCGGAGTCGGCACGCGCCGTGCGGGGGCGCTGCCCGGGACGGCTCGGGTGTGCAGTGCGGTCGTGGTGTGGTGTGGCGGTCGCGCGGGGCCTTCCCGCGCTGTGGCGGGCCACCCGGGGCGTCCCTGGGCCGTGCCCCGTGACCACCACCCGTCCCGTGGGCGGGGGCGGACGAACACGGGGTGGTGAGCACGGGAGGTGTCGCCCTGCCATCCGACGCCGCGCGGCGAGCCGCGGACCCGCACGGACCCTCGGCGCGGTAGCGTCGGCCGTCCATGCACATGTGCATCACGGGAGGCGCAGGGTGGTGTCCTCGGCGACGGCGGTCCGGTCGCGGGTCGGCGCCGAGCTGCGCCGGCTCCGCGAGACGGCGGGCCTGTCCGGCGGCCGGGTCGCCGCCACGCTCGGCTGGTCGCAGGCCAAGGTCTCCCGGGTCGAGGCCGCCAAGGTGGCCCATGCGGTCGCCGACGTCGGTGCCCTGCTGGAGCTCTACGGCGCGCCGGACGACGTCAAGGCCGAGCTGCTGTCCGCCGTGGCGGGTGAGCTCGGCGTGGGTGCCTGGCTGGTCCGCCCCGGCGATCCGGGCGGCGCCCCGGCGGCCCGGGAGGTGGCCGCCACCCGGCTGCGGGAGTACCAGCCCCAGCTCGTGCCCGCCCTGCTGCAGACCCGCGACTATGCCGAGGCGGTGGTCCGGCTGGCCGGAGCGGCGGACGCGGCCGGTGCCGCGGAGGCACGTCTGCGCTGGCAGGAGGCGGTGCGGACGCCCGCGGGTCCGCGGTACGAGGCGGTGCTCGACGCGCGCGCGCTGATGGTCGAGCCGGGGGCACCGGGCCTGCTCACCGGCCAGCTCGACGCCCTCGTGACCCGCTCGGCGGAGGACGCGGTGCGGCTGCGGGTCGTTCCGGTCGGGGCGCCGGTGGTGGCGCTGTCGCCGGTGCCGTTCCGGGTGTACGAGTTCCGGCGCGGTGGCGCGGAACCCGTCGTGTACGTCGAGACGCCGACCGCCGAGGTGTATCTCGCGGCGGCGACCGACACGGCGAAGTTCCTGGCCCTGTTCCGTCGGCTGGCGGCGTCCGCGCTCTCGGTACAGGACTCGGTGCGGTACCTCGGCGCGGTGCGGGACGCGGTGACGGCGGGTTCGTGGCCGTGCCGCCTCGACGTCGGATAGCCGCGACGGCGGATCGCGGCAACCGGCGGACCGCCCCGGCACCCACCGGCCGGAGCCGCCCAGCGGCCCGGACCATGCACGCGTGCATGGTC
>JAVEDU010000023.1 GCA_030840805.1 Actinomycetota bacterium | reverse complement strand
GTGTCTGCCGAAAGCCCCGTGAACAACGCGGGGTGGGTGCGTACGCGGCTCGGTCCACCGCCGCGGAACGGCGGTCCCGGACCACCGCGACCGCCACCACGACCACCGCGACCAGCGCGCTCAGCAGCACCTGCGGACGGGTGGACCGGTACGCCACCATCGCGAGCAGCAGCCCGCCGATGGATGCCGTCGTGAGCCAGGTCAGGTACGGGAAGAGCCACATCCGCAGCACCAGCCGGTCCGGGTCGGTGGCCTCCAGCCGGCGCCGCAGCCGCAGCTGCGACACGGCGATCACCAGCCACACGAACAGGGCCACCGCGCCCGAGGAGTTCAGCAGGAACAGGAACGCCCGGTCCGGTGACACGTAGTTCAGGACCACGGTCAGGAATCCCACGACCGTGGACACCAGGACCGACACGGCCGGGACGCCGCGCCGGGTCAGCCGCCGCCACGCCCGGGGCGCCTCACCGCGGCCGGCCAGCGAGAACGCCATCCGCGACGCCGTGTACAGCCCCGAGTTCAGGCAGGACAGCACCGACGTCAGGACGACCACGTCCATCACGGCGCCGGCGGACGGCAGCCCGATCCGGTCCAGCACCGCGACGTACGGGCTCGTCGCGACGCCGGCGTCGTCGGACGGCAGCAGCGTGACGACGACGGCGACCGATCCCAGGTAGAACAGCAGGATCCGCCACACGACGCTGCGGACCGCGGCGCGGATCGCCGTCTGCGGGTGGTCGGTCTCGCCGGCCGCGATCGTGGCGATCTCGGCGCCGAAGAACGAGAACACCACGACGAGCATCGCGGCGAGCACGGGCGCCATGCCGTGCGGCAGGAAGTCGGCCAGGTGGGTGGCCCCCGGCGACTCGACGCCGGGGAGCAGCCCGAGGATCGCCGCGAGCCCGACCAGGATGAACGCCACGATCGCCGCCACCTTGATGGACGCGAACCAGAACTCGAACTCGCCGTACGACCGGACCGAGTACAGGTTCGTCAGCGTCAGCGCCACCATCAACACCAGCGCCCAGGCCCACTGCGGGAGCACCGGCGCCCAGCGGTGCACGATGACGGCGCCCGCGGTGGCCTCCACCCCGAGCACGACCACCCAGAACCACCAGTACAGCCACCCGATCGTGAACCCGGCCCAGCGCCCGATGGCCCGCTCGGCGTACGCGGAGAACGACCCGGTGTCCGGGTTCGCCGCCGCCATCTCGCCGAGCATCCGCATGACGAGCACCACCAGCACCCCGGCGGCGGCGTACGACAGCAGCACCCCGGGGCCGGCCTCCCGGATCGCCGCGCCGCTGCCGACGAACAGCCCGGCGCCGATCACGCCGCCGATCGCGATCATCGAGAGATGGCGTCGCTGCAGTGTGTGGGCGAGTCCGGGCGTGCCTTCGGTCGTGGCGGGTATGACCATGGCGGACGTCCCTCACGTGTGGGGTGCGCGGCTGCGGTGCAGTGTCTCCCGCGCCGGCCGATTCCGGGAGGTGTGTCCATGTCGGGAGTGCCGATCCGCGAACTGCTCCTCGTCCCGCCCGGTACGCCCGCCGACCTGGCGGCGATCGACCCGCGGTCCACGCCGGGGCTGCCCGAGGATCGGGCCGCGCAACGGGACCCGAAGGCCTGGGCCCGGGCGGACGTCGCCGCCCGGCTGCCGCAGCTCGCGGAGCTCCAGGAGCGCCTGTACGCGTCGGCGAAGGTCGCGCGCGACCCCCGCCGGGTCCTGCTGGTCCTCCAGGCGATGGACTGCGGGGGCAAGGACGGCACGATCAAGCACGTGGTCGGCGGGCTGAACCCGGGGGGTGTCCGGGTCCACAGCTTCGGTCCGCCGACGCGGGAGGAGCGGCGGCACCATTTCCTGTGGCGGATCCGGCGGGCGCTGCCGGCGGCGGGGTACGTCGGGGTGTTCAACCGCTCGCAGTACGAGGACGTCCTCGTGGTCCGCGTGCACGGTCTGGTCTCGCCGGAGATCTGGAGCCGGCGGTACGACGAGATCAACCGCCTGGAGGCGGGGCTGTCGGTCGACGGCTTCACGATCGTCAAGGTGATGCTGCACATCTCACCCGAGGAGCAGGCCGAGCGTCTCCTCGCGCGGCTGGACGACCCCACCAAGCGCTGGAAGTACAACGTGGCGGACGTCGAAGAACGGTCGCGGTGGCGGGAGTACCAGGAGGCGTACGAGGCGGTGCTGACGAGGTGCAGCACGTCCGCCGCGCCGTGGTACGTCGTGCCGGCGGACCGCAAGTGGTACCGCGACTGGGCGGTCGCCCAACTGCTCACCGAGGTGATGGACGGCATGCACCTGCGTTACCCGGAGCCGGAGCTGGACCTCGAGGCGGAGCGCAAGCGGGTGCTCGCCACGGTCCCGGCGTAGCCGAGCAGCACCCCGCCCACGTCGGCCACCCAGTCCGCGAGGCTGGTGGACCGGCCGATCACGGGCAGCGACTGGACCGGTTCGCTGGCTGCCGCGTACGTCACCAGGGCGGGGAGCAGTACGCCCCACCGCACCCCCGCGGCGCGTCCGCTCACCGTGAGCGCGGCGAACAGCAGTACGTGGATCACCTTGTCGATGCCCTGGGGACCCGCGGGTACCTCCCGGGCAGGGGTGAACAGCACCAGGGCGCTGACCAGGAGGACCAGTACGAACACGCCGCGCCGCACGGCGCTCGGCGGGGTGCCGGTGTATGCCATCCGGGAACTGCTCCCTACCATCTCCGGGGGCCGTGGTTTCCCGCCCGCACATGTCGCCGACACCTGAGGTTCGCCGTGCGCTTTCGTCTCCGTCCCACCGAGGACTCGTTCTACGCGCTGTTCAGCCAGGCCGCCGACAATCTCGTCAAGGGAGCGGGGATCCTCTCCGAGCTCAGTCTGCCCGACGCCGATCACCAGTCGATCTCCGACCGGATGACCGACATCGAGCACGCCAGCGACGAGGTCACCCACCAGCTGCTGCGGACGCTGAACTCCACCTTCGTGACGCCGTTCGACCGGGAGGACATCTACCGGCTCGGATCGACGCTCGACGACGTGATGGACCACATGGAGGCGGTCGGCAACCTGACCTTCCTGTACGGCCTCAGCTCACTGCCCGCGCTGCCCCGCGAGATGCACCAGCTCATCGAGGTGCTGAACGAGAGCGCCCGGGTCACCGCCGACGCGATGCCGCGGCTGTCCACCATGAAGAACCTCGAGCCGTACTGGATCGAGGTGAACCGCCTGGAGAACGAGGCCGACCAGGCCTACCGGATGCTGTTGGTCCGGCTGTTCAGCGGTGAGTACGACGCGCTGACCGTCATGAAGCTCAAGGAGGTCGCGGACGAGCTCGAGGCCGCGGCCGACGCCTTCGAACACGTGGCGAACACGGTCGAGACGATCGTGGTCAAGGACTCCTAGGCGTGGAGCTCGCCGGGATCGTCACGATCATCGTCATCGCCCTCGCCTTCGACTACACCAACGGCTTCCACGACGCCGCCAACGCGATCGCCACCTCGGTGTCGACGCGGGCTCTCTCGCCCCGCATGGCCCTGCTCATGGCGGCGGTGATGAACTTCGTCGGCGCATGGTTCGGCACCGAGGTCGCGAAGACCGTCGGCAGCGGGATCATCGCCGCACCGACCGGAACGGGCGGACTGGTCGTGGTCGGTGCCGCGCTGCTCGGTGCGATCGCCTGGAACCTGATCACCTGGTACTTCGGCCTGCCCTCCTCGTCGTCGCACGCCCTGATCGGCGGCCTGATCGGCGCCGCGCTCGCGTCCGGGACGCTCGTGCAGTGGGCCGGCATCCTCGACAAGGTGGTCATTCCGATGATCGCGTCGCCGGTGCTGGGGTTCGGCATCGCGTTCCTGGTGATGCTCGCGATCATGTGGCTGTTCCGCCGCGGCCACCCTGGTCGGCTCTCGCGGGGCTTCCGCTGGGCGCAGACCGTCTCGGCCGCGATGATGGCGCTCGGGCACGGGCTCCAGGACGCGCAGAAGACGATGGGCGTCATCGTGCTGGCGCTGGTCACCGCGGGGTACCAGGAGACGTTCGACCCGCCGGTGTGGGTGGTCGTCGCGGTGGCCGCCGCCCTCGCACTCGGCACCTACGCGGGCGGTTGGCGCGTCATGCGCACCCTCGGCCGGCGGATCATCGACCTCGACCCGCCGCGCGGGTTCGCGGCCGAGCTGACCGCGGCGGGCGTGCTCTACAGCTTTGCGTACCTGTTCCACGCCCCGATCTCGACGACCCACACGATCACCTCGGCGGTCATGGGCGTCGGGGCGACGAAGCGGCTGTCGGCCGTGCGGTGGGGCGTCGCGAGGAGCATCGTCACCGCGTGGGTGCTGACGATCCCGATGGCCGCGCTGATGGCGGCGATCGTGTACTACCTCGTGGCGATGGTGCTCTGACGGCTCACGTGGTCGCCGTCCTGGTCTGAGGCGGGCGGTCCCAGCCGGCCCCGGTCTGCCGCACCGGCGGGGCCGGGACCGGCCGGATCTCCAGGTGCGCGTCCCGCTCGTGCTCGTAGATGTCGCAGGCCAGCTCCAGGTCGTCGCCCCGGTAGAGGCAACAGCCGAGCGCGTCGTCCACTTCGTAGGTCATGGCAGGACCTCTTCCCTCGGCGCCACCCTGGTGGCGGGGTACGGCTCGTTGGTACACCCGTGGTGGGGTGTCCGGACGCCGACTCGCCGGAGGTTCGCTCCCCGGGTGCCGGCGGTTCGGTCCGCACCCGACGGACCGGTGGTGTTCACTGCGTGGACGCCTGGGCCGGCCGCGTTGTCCCTAGCCTCCGGACTGGGCCCGGCAGCTGCCGCGAACCGCCGCGGAACGGGTCGCGGAGGGAGTGGGCCATGCGCCGATCCACCACACTGAGGCTCGCCGCCGCGGGGGTGGCCGTGAGCGTGCTCGCCGCCGGTGCCGCCGCCGCGGCCGTCCCGGACGACCGGCCCGGGCCCCGGCCCGACGGCACCGCCGTCACCCCGGTCGGCCAGCGGGTGACCCCCGCCGGCCACCAGTCGCGGCTCGGGGACCTGCCGCTGCACGCGGTCCTCTCGCCCGACCGGCGGACCCTGCTGGTCACGAACGACGGCCAGGGCATCCAGTCACTCCAGGTCGTCGATGTGCGGACCGGGGAGGTCCGGCAGACGCTCCCGTACCCGGCGCCGCGGGCCCTGTTCGCCGGGCTGGCGTTCAGCCCGGACGGCCGCCGCGTGTTCGCGAGCGCCGGGGGCGACAACGTCCTCCGGACGTACCGGGTCTCCGGCGGCACGCTGACCGAGGGCACCCCGATCGCCCTGCCCACCACGAACCCCGCCGGGGTGACGGTCAACCTGTACCCGGCCGGGCTCGCCGTCACGCCGGACGGCGGGCGCCTCGTCGTCGCGGACTCCGAGGCCGACGCCGTCACGGTGGTCGACCTGGCCGGTGGCGCTCCGGTGACGGTCCCCGTCGGGCACAAGCCGTACTGGGTGACGCTGACCCGCGACGGCCGGACGGCGTACGTCAACAACCAGGGTGCCGAGACGCTGTCCGTGGTCGACGTGGGCGCGGCCGCCCCGGCCGTGCGCGGGACGGTCCCGGTCGGCACGCACCCGAACAAGTCCGTCCTCGCCCGCGACGGCCGCACGCTGTACGTGGCGAACGGCGACAGCGACGAGGTGTCCGTGGTGGACACCCGGTCGGCGCGGGTCACCCGCACGATCCCGCTGGCGCCGTACCCCGGTGCCCAGGTGGGCAGCAACCCCGACTCGGTCGCGCTCGCACCGGACGGCGCACGGCTCTACGTCGCCAACGCCGGCAACAACGACATCGCCGTGGTGGATCTCCGCCGCGGCCGGGTGCTGGGCCTGATCCCGACCGGCTGGTACCCGACGACGGTCGTCGTCGCCGGTGACCGCCTCTTCGTGACCAACGCCAAGGGCCTCGGCGCCGGGCCGAACGACGGGCCCGGCTACCCGAACCCGGAGTCCACCACGCCCACCTCCCCGGACCGGTACGTCGGCTCGATGATGGTGGGCACGCTGTCCGCGCTCGGAGTCCCGGCCGGGCGGACCCTCGACCGGTACACCCGGCAGGTGAACGACAACAACGGCTTCGGACCCCGCGCCCGTGCCGGCGACGGCTCGGTCGTCCCGCGGAGACCCGGCGAACGGTCCCCGATCGAGCACGTGATCTACGTCGTCAAGGAGAACCGCACGTTCGACCAGGTTCTCGGCAGCCTCGGCCGGGGCAACGGGGACCCGGCGCTGAACCTGTTCGGCGACGAGTCCGCCGCCAACCAGCGGGCGCTCGCGCGGCGGTTCGTCACGCTGGACAACTTCTACGCGGACGCCGAGGTCAGCGCGCAGGGCTGGAACTGGTCCACCGCGGCGAACTCGAACCCGTACGCGGAGCAGACCTGGGTCGCGAACTACTCCGGGCGCAACCACCCGTACCCGTCGGAGAACGGCGACCCGGCCATCGCACCCAACCGCGACCCGGCGAACGCCCACCTCTGGAACCGCCTCGCCAGGGCAGGGATCGGCTTCCGGAACTACGGCTTCTACGTGAACCCCGACGCCGCGGGGCGGGAGATCGGCACCGACGCGGATCTCGATGCGCGCACCGACCACGCGTTCACCGGGTTCGACCTGGCCTGTCCCGACAGCCCCGGGACCTTCGCCCCGAGGCGGGCCGGGTGCGGGCTGCCGCGGTATGGCGAGTGGGAGCGGGAGTTCCGGGCGTACGAGGCGGCCGGCACCCTGCCGACCGTGGAGCTCGTCCGGCTGCCGAACGACCACACCGCCGGCACCCGGCCCGGCGCGCCCACCCCGAAGGTCTACGTCGCGGACAACGACTGGGCGCTCGGCCGGCTCGTCGACACGGTCTCGCACTCGCGGTACTGGCGGAACACCGCGATCTTCGTGACCGAGGACGACGCCCAGAACGGCCCCGACCACGTGGACGCGCATCGCACCACCAGCTACGTGATCAGCCCGTACAGCCGGCACGGCAGGGTCGACTCGACCTTCTACAGCACCGCGTCGATGCTGCGCACGATGGAGCTGATCGTGGGGCTGCGGCCGATGACGCAGTTCGACGCGTTCTCGAACCCGATGATCTCCTCGTTCCAGGGGCGGCCGGACCTGCGGCCGTACGACGCCGTGAAGCCGAGTCAGCCGTTCGATGCCGTGAACACCGCGGGGTCGCCGCTGGCGTCGCAGTCGGCGAGGCAGCGCCTGGGCACGGAGGACCAGATCGACGAGCAGTCGTTCAACATCGCGATCTGGAAGAGCGTCCGGGGCCCGGACTCGCGGATGCCGGTGCCGAGGCACGCGATCCCGTACGGCGTGCGGGGCGGGAACGGCGGCTGACCCACCCCGGCGGGGGAGGGTGGGCGTGAGCTCACGCGGAGGGGGCGCGAGCTCACGCCCACCGGCTCAGCCGAAGCGGCCGGTGATGTAGTCCTCGGTCCGCTTGTCGCCCGGGTTGGTGAAGATCTTCTGGGTGTCGTCCATCTCCACCAGCTGACCCGGCTTGCCGACGCCCGCCAGGTTGAAGAACGCCGTCTGCTCGCTCACCCGCGCCGCCTGCTGCATGTTGTGGGTGACGATGACGATCGTGTACTTCTCCTTCAGCTCCTGGATGAGATCCTCGATCGCGAGCGTCGAGATCGGGTCCAGGGCGGAGCAGGGCTCGTCCATCAGCAGCACCTGCGGCTCGACGGCGATGGCTCGGGCAATGCACAGCCGCTGCTGCTGGCCGCCGGACAGCCCGGCGCCCGGCTTGGCGAGCCGGTCCTTGACCTCGTTCCACAGGTTCGCGCCGCGCAGCGACTTCTCGACGACCTCGTCGAGCTTCTTACGGGGCTGGCGACCCTGGAGCTTCAGCCCGGCCACCACGTTGTCGTAGATCGACATCGTCGGGAACGGGTTCGGTCGCTGGAACACCATGCCGATCGTCCGGCGCACGTTCACCGGGTCGACGGCGGAGTGGTAGATGTCCTCGCCGTCGAGCAGGACCTTGCCCTCGACGCGCGCGCCGGGCGTCACCTCGTGCATCCGGTTCAGCGTGCGGAGCAGGGTGGACTTGCCACAGCCGGACGGGCCGATGAACGCGGTGACGCTCCGTGGCTCGACGGTCATCGACACGTCGGAGACCGCCAGGAAGTCGCCGTAGTACACGTCGAGCCCGGAGATGTCGATGCTCTTTGCCATGACTTCCTTCCCCGCTAGCCGCGGGCCTTGGAGAACCTCGCGACGAAGCGCGCCAGGAGGTTCAGCAGCATGATGATGATGATCAGCACGAGCGCGGCGGCCCATGCGCGGTCGAAGGCAGGGGAGTCGGTGTTCCCGGTGGCCGAGGTCAGCTGGCTGTAGATGTACGTCGGGAGGGTCGAGATCGGGTTCGCCTCGGTGTCGGAGAAACCGAACGGGTTGAAGTTGATCCGCACCTGGGTGCCGACCAGCAGCAGCAGCGGGGCGGTCTCGCCCATCGCCCGCGCGACGCCGAGCATCACGCCGGTGACGATGCCGCCGAGCGCGGTCGGCAGGACGACCTTGGCGATGGTCCTCCACTTCGGGATGCCGAGCGCGTACGAGGCCTCGCGGAGCTCCTGCGGCACCAGCTTGAGCATCTCCTCGGTGGCCCGGACGACCACCGGCAGCATCAGGATGACCAGCGACAGCGCGCCGGCGAGCCCGGACTGCTGGAAGCCCAGCGCCATGATCCAGAACGCGTAGATGAACAGGCCGGCGACGATCGACGGGACGCCGGTCATCACGTCGACGAAGAAGCTGACGGCCCGGGCCAGTCGCCGTCCCTCGCCGTACTCCACCAGGTACACCGCGGTGAGGATGCCCAGCGGTACGGCGAGGACGGCGGTGATCGCGGTGATGAGCAGCGAGCCCATGATCGCGTGGTACGCGCCGCCACCGGGACCCGACGGGCTGATCAGGAACATCGACCGCGTCAGGAAGTCGCCGTCCAGCCGGTTGATCCCGCGGCTCACGGTGAAGATGGCGATGCTGACGAGGGGCGCCATGGCCAGCAGGAACGCGGTGGAGACCGCGGTGGTGGCCAGCCGGTCACGGGCCTGCCGGGCCCCCTCGAGCGCGAAGCTGGCCCCGGTGACCGCGACGGCGAAGAGGACTCCGGCGAGCACGACGAAGGCGGCCGTGCTCCACGTGCCGAGACCGGCGAGCAGGGCGGCGGTGACGACCAGGGCGGCCACGCCGATCGCCGGGACGGCCCAGCGGGGCAGCCGCTGGCCGCGGAGGGTCGAGCTCATGGTGGTGGTCACGGCTCAGTCCTTCAGCTGACGGCGGAGCAGGTACTGGGAGGTCGAGTTGACGGCGAGCGTGAGCACGAACAGCACCATGCCGGACGCGATCAGCGCTCCCGTGCCGACCCCGCCGGCCTCGTTGTACTTCAGGGCGATGTTCGAGGCGAAGGTGATGCCGCCATCCTCCAGCACGTGGAAGCTGAGGTTGTACGCGGAGGAGAGGATCAGCGTCACGGCCAGCGTCTCGCCGAGCGCCCGGCCGAGGCCGAGGATCGCGGCGGACACGACGCCCGCCTTGCCGAACGGCAGGACCGACATCCGGATCATCTCCCAGCGCGTGGCGCCGAGCGCGAGCGCGCCCTCGACGTTCGCGTTCGGGACCTGCCGGAACACCTCGCGCGCCAGCGCGGAGACGATCGGAAGGATCATGATCGCGAGCACCAGACCGGCGGTGAAGTCGGACTTGTTCGTGGGAATGCTGTCCGGGCGGTAGTCGAACACCACGGTCCAGCCGAGCCACCGGTCGAGGAGCTCCGCGACGCCGGTGAGGTTCGGTGCCAGGAAGAACAGGCCCCACAGGCCGAACACGATCGACGGCACCGCGGCGAGCAGGTCGACGATGTAGCCCAGCGCGGCGGCGAGTCGGCGGGGCGCGTAGTACGTGATGAACAGCGCGATGCCCACCGCGACCGGGACGGCGAGCACCATCGCGATGACCGACGTGACCACGGTGTGGAACAGCAGGGCCGCGATGCCGAACACCGACGGGCCGCCCGCCGTGGACGGGTCCGGGAACCAGTCCCGGGTGGTGAAGAAGTTGGCGTCGTTCGCCCGCAGCGCGGGGATCGACTGGTAGATCAGGAACGCGGCGATCGCGGCCATGATGCCCAGCACGGTGAGGCCGGCGGAGGTCGAGAGGCCGCGGAACACCGCGTCGCCGCGCCGGGTGGAGCGCGCCCCGGCGATGCCGCCACCGGGCTCGGGCGACGGGCCCGGCTCCGGGGGCGGGCCGGGGGGTGCGCCCGGCGGGGCGACCGCGGGGGCCGGCCGGGTCCGTGTGGCCGCTCCGTCGACCGCCGCTCCGTCGCTGCCGGCGATGTCGGCGGCGACGGCACGGCTGTCGACGCGACCGGGCACCACATGGATGCCGATCGGCTCCTCGGTCGCCGTGCTCTCGGGCAGTTCTGCCATCTCGTCCTCGTACTCCCTGGGCCGCCTCGCGGCGGCGGTCCTGCCGGCCGGTCTCCTGAACCCGCCGACGCCCCAACGGGCCGTGGGCGGGTGCGGGTCGGCCGTCCGGCCGAGCCGCACCCGCCACGCCGCGGGTTGGTGCGCGACTAGCTGATCGCGTCCACCGCGGTCTTGACCTTCGTCTGCAGCTCCGCGGGGAGCTTCGAGTAGCCGGCGTCGGCCGCGGCCTGCTGGCCGGCGTCGCTCACGGTGTAGCCGAGGAACGACTTGACCAGCTTCGCCTGCTCGGCCGGGAGGCCCTTCTCGCAGGTGATCTCGTAGGTCACGAGCACGAGCGGGTAGGTGCCGGCCTCGGTGAGGCCGTAGTCCAGCTCCAGCTTGATGTCGTTGCCGTTGACCGTCTCCTTGGCCTGGGCGACGGCCTTGCCGACCGAGTCGTCGTTGATCTCGACCGGGCCGTTGCCCAGGTCGAGGCCCGCGACGGTGAGGTCGTTCTTCTTGGCGTCCGGACCGTCGAGGTAGGAGATCGCGCCGTCCTTGCCCTTCACGGCCGCGGCGACGTCACCGGAGGCCGGCGCGCCCTGGCCGACCTTGCCCTTCCAGGCCTTGCCGGTGCCGAGCTTCCACGTGCCGCCCGCGGCCGCGTCCAGGAACTTGGTGAAGTTGTCGGTCGTGCCCGAGTCCTTCGACCGGTAGACCACCTGGATGGAGGTGGCCGGGAGCGTCACCCCGGAGTTCGACGCGGCGATGGCCGGGTCGTTCCACTTGGTGATCGTGCCCTGGAAGATGCCGGCGAGCGCCTTCGGCGTGAGCGCCACCGTGTCGACGCCCTTGAGGTTGTAGGCGACCGCGATCGGGCTGACCACCATCGGCAGGTCGACCGCCTTGCCGGTGGCGCACCGGGCATCCGCCGGGGCCTGCTCGTCGGACTTGAGCGCCGAGTCGCTGCCCGCGAACGGCACCTTGCCGGCGAGGAACTGCTTCACGCCGGCACCCGAGCCGCTCGGCGTGTAGTTGATCGTGGCGCCGCAGGCGCCGGAGTAGTTGTTGATCCAGGCCTCCATCGCGGTGTTCTGCGCGCTGGAGCCCTCGGCGTTGAGCTGGCCCTGGACACAGTTGGCGATGGACTTGGCTCCGTCGCCGCTGGCAGTGCTCGTGGTGTTGTCCGACCCGCAGGCGGAAAGGGCGAGAACGCCCGTCAGTGCCAGGCAGGCGATGGAGCCGTGCCGCAGGAGCTTCACGTCCGGTTCCCTCCGGGGAATCGTGCGACCCAGCTGGGCTGGGGACCGGGCGGATGATCGCCCCGTCGTGACCCGACGTTAGGTAGCCCAGGTGGCGCGATGGCCGGTCGCCGGTGAACGGAGGGTGAACTCGATCCGACGCCGCAGGAGCCGTGCGGCATGCGTCACATTACGTACTGTTGAACGCCCTAGTGTCCGATTGCGGGCGGGTCAGTCGCGGGCGAAGCAGATGTCGGTCGACCAGCGGGTGAACCCCAGCCCCTCGTACAGGCGGACGGCGCGCGCGTTCGACTCGTCGACGTACAGCATCGCCTGGGACAGACCCTGGGCGCGCAGGTGCCGAAGCCCGGCCAGCGTGAGCGCGGGGCCGAGGCGCAGGCCCCGGGCCTCGGGGTCGACGCCGAGCACGTACACCTCGCCGAGGGGCTCGTGGCCGTGGCCGTTCTTCTCCGGGTCGGCCCCGTGCACCTTGGTCCAGTGGAAGCCGAGCAGTGCCCCGTCGGACGTCCGCTCCGCCAGCAGGAAACCGGCGGGGTCGAACCACGGCTCCGCCTCCCGCAGTTCGACGTCGCGTTCGGTCCAGCGGCCCTGGTCGGGGTGGTCGGCGAACGCCCGGTTGTTGACCCCGAGCCAGGCTGCTTCGTCGCGGCCGACCTCGAACGGGCGGATCCGCACGCCGTCGGGGAGCTCGGGTGCCGGTACGGGCGTGAAGAGCGACCGCCGCAGCTGGAGCAGCACACGGGACCGCTCGAACCCCAGCCGGTGGGAGAGCGCCGTGGCGGCGGGGTGCTCGCCGTGGGCCCACAGCCGCAGCCGGCCGTCCGGGGTCTCGGCCAGGGCCGCCTCCACCAGCGCGCGGCCGAGGCCACGGCGGCGGTGCTCGGGGTGGACGGCCATCTCGGCGCTGGACCCGGCCACCGGGTCGGTCACGTCGACGTGCGCATACCCGATCACCTGGTCGTCGGCAGAGATGACGAGATGTCGGACGTCCGCGTCGCCGCCGTGGCGCAGGTGCAGGACCACATGCTCGGAGAGCGGGTAGTCACCGTCCGCGTCGGACACGGCGTCCATCAGGCTCAGCACGCGCCGGACCGTGTCGGCGTCGAGGTGTCGCAGGCGAGCGGGGAGCGCGGCGGTCAGGTCAGCACCTTTTCCTCGTCCGAGACGGTTCGGCTGGGCGGGCTCACGAACTTGTAGCCCACCTGTCGCACGGTGCCGATCAGCGCCTCGTGCTCGTTGCCCAGCTTCGCACGCAGCCGCCGGACGTGGACGTCCACGGTCCGGGTGCCGCCGAAGTAGTCGTACCCCCACACCTCGCGGAGCAGCTGGTCGCGGGTGAACACGCGACCCGGGTGCTGGGCGAGGAACCGCAGCAGCTCGAACTCCTTGTAGGTGAGGTCGAGCGGGCGGCCCTTGATCTTGGAGCTGTATGTCTGCGGGTCGATGACGAGGTCTCCGGCGCGGACCACCCCGTCGCTGCCGTTGTCCTCGGCGGCCCCGCCGAGCCGCCCGATCGCGAGCCGCAGCCGCGCCTCGATCTCGGCCGGACCGGCGGTCACCAGCAGGACGTCGTCGACGCCCCACTCGGTGGTCACCGCGGCGAGGCCACCCTCGGTGAGGACGGCGAACAGGGGGACGCCGAGACCGGTGGTCTGCAGGACCCGGCAGGTGGCCTTGGCCGCGGCGAGGTCGCTGCGGGCGTCGACGAGCACCGCATCGGGCTGGGGGCTCTCCAGCAGCGAGCGCACGTCCCGCGGCGCGGTGCGCACTCCGTGGCCGAGGAGATCGAGGGCCGGGAGCACGGCGGTTGCCGCCTCACCCGCAAGGAGCAGGATGTCCATGGCCACCTCCTGCGGCGACCCGGAGACCGGCCACCGACACCGCCGTGCATCACGCGGGCGACGCTGCCCGTACCCCGGCGGGTCGCCGGTTGTACTGCCGTGAGGATAGCGGAGCGCTGTAACGATCACGAAGAGGAGGAGACAGTAGTCACCCACCGTGGACAGGTCCGGCTCACCGCCTCCGACGGGGTGCGGCTCCGCGCCGTCCTCACCGGCCCGGTGCCGCGCGGTGAGGCGCTGGTGATCCTGGTACCCGGGTTCACCGGCCACGCGGACACCCCGGCGGTACGGCGCACCGCGGCGCGGCTTGCCGAACGCGTCCCGGTGCTGGTGCTCGAGCTGCGCGGACACGGGCGCAGCGGCGGCGGCACCACCCTCGGCGCGGCGGAGACCCTGGACCTGGACGCCGCGGTCGAGTGGGCCCGCGGGCGGGCGGTCCGGCGGCTCGCGACGGTGGGGTTCTCCCTCGGCGGGTCGGTGGTCCTCTGCCAGGCCGGGCTGGCGGCCCGGCGCGGTGGCCCGCGTCCGGACGCCGTCGTGGCGGTGAGCGCGCCGTCCCGCTGGTACATCCGGGACACGCCGGTGATGCGGCGACTGCACCCGGTGGTGGAGACCGCGGGCGGCCGGCTGGTCGCGCGGTGGGGGCTGGGCGTCCGGCTCGGGGCTCACTGGACCGACGTGCCGCCGTCCCCGCTGGAGCTGGTCGGGGACATCCCGCCGACGCCCCTGCTGCTCGTCCACGGCGATCGCGACAGCTACTTCCCCATCGAGCACCCGCACATGCTCGCCGCCGCGGCGGGGCCCGGCGCCGAACTGCGGATCGTGCCCGGGTTCGGGCACGCGGAGAACGCGCTCACCCCCGCCCTCGTGGACTCCCTCGCCGACTGGCTCACGGCGGCGCTCGCGGGACCGCGTCCGGCCGACGGGCCGGGCGACGTGGCGCCGTGTGGAAGCATCGAGGCATGAGTCAGCCGTCGCCCGGGGAGATCCTCGCCGTGCCGTACCCGTCGGCATCCGCTGCGCCCGGCCCTCGGCAGGCCGTGCTGGCCGCGGGTGTGGCCGTCGTGCTCACGGTGGCCGTCGGCGCCGGGGCCGGCCTCGCGCCGGGTCCGTACCTGCTCCTCGTGGGCGCCGTCCAGGCGGTGCTGATCGCGGCCTGGTGGGTGACGGTCCGGCCGCCGGGCCGTACCGCCGTGGTCTCCGTCGCCGCCGTGGCCGCCGTCGCGGCGGACCTCGCCGTGCTGGCCAGGGGCGGCGGCACCCTCACGCCGGTGCTCGGCGTGGTGGCGGTGGCCTTCGTGGCCACGGTCGTCGCCCAGCTGGTGCGCGGGGTGGGCCGGGTCGGCGTCACCGAGTCGTTCGGCTCGACGATGCTGCTCACCGCCTGCTGCTGCGCCCTGGCCGCCGCGCTGGCCCTGCGGGAGCGCCCCGGCGGCCCCGGGATCCTCGCCGTCTGCGTCGGCGCGACCGGTGCCGCGCTCGTCGTCGCCCACCTGGTGGACGCGGTCCGGCCGGTCCCCGAGCTGTCGCCGGGCACGCGGCGCGGGGGGCTGGGGCTCGCGCTCGGCGCGGTGGCCGGTTCGCTCGCCGCGGTGGGTGCGGCGCACCTGGTCGCGGTGCCGGACGGGTTCGCCCCGCTGTACGCGGCCCTGGTCGGCGGGATCGTGGCGCTCACCGCCATCCTGGTCGGGGTGGGGCAGACCTGCGCGGCCGTCGGGCGGGAGCAGGCGGGGGAGGCGGTCCCGGTGTCGCCGCTCGGGCCGGCGCTCGGCCCCGTCCTGGGCATCGTCGCGGCGGTCGTCGGTGCGTACGTGCTGGGAAACGTCGTTCTCGGCTGAGCCGGGACACACGGACACACGAAAGGCTGGGTTGCCGATGGCCGCCGGACGACGGCGAGGTCTGACGGTGCTGCTGGTGCTCGTCCTCCTGCTCGCGGGGGTGCTGGTCGCCGCCGACCGCGGGGCCGCCTGGTACGCCGAGCGGCGGCTCGCCACGCAGGCCGCGGACTGGGCGGCCAGGTCCGGTGCCCGGGCCGGGACGCAACCGGAGGCACGGGTCGAGGGGTTCCCGTTCCTCGACCAGGTCGTGCGCGGCCGGTACGACGGGGTGGTGATCACCGTGCGCAACGTCGGGACGGGCGGGCTGATCGCGTCCAGGCTGGACATCCACCTGATCGGCGTCCACCTGCCGCTGTCGGACCTGACCGCCGGGAACCTGTCCGGCGCGCGCGCCGACCGGGTGACCGCGACCGCGCGGATCCCGCTGGCGGAGTTCCAGACCGCACTCGGCCCGCGCGGCGTGACGCTGCGGGTCCAGGGCGGCCGGCTCCGCGTCGAGGTGCCGTTCGAGATCGCCGGGTACAAGTCGACCGTGACCGGCCTCGCGAACGTCGAGGCGGACGGCGGCAAGCTGCGGCTCCGGCTCTCCGATCTCACCGCGGCCGGGTCGGACCTGCCGCAGTCGGCCGCCGACGCGATCTCGCGGGAGCTGGCCGGCATCATCGAGGCCCCGAAGCTCCCGTACGGCCTGCGGCTGGACCAGGTCCGGGTGACGCCGGCCGGCCTCGTCGCCACCGCCTCCGGGCGCAACGTGGTCCTGGAGTCCTGAGGGTCCGGTGTGGACGGCGCCGGGAAGGATCCCGGCTGCCCGGACGTTGGCGGGAGCATGACCGGTGCTGTCGTCCTCGCCGTCGCCCTGCTCGCGGCGACCGTCTTCGGCCTGGTGTGGCGCCGCCGTGACGGCCGGGTCCGGCCGGCCGCGGCCCCGGCCACCACCCACGGCACCGAGACCGGCGACCGCGTGGACCCCGCCGTGCTCGCCGCTCTCGGGGCCACCCCGGGCGGCGAGGTCACGCTGCTCCAGTTCTCGTCCGCGTTCTGCGCCCCCTGCCGGACCGCCAGGGTGGTGCTGTCCGAGGTGGCCGCCCAGACGCCCGGCGTGCGGCATGTCGAGGTCGACGCCGAGTCGCACCTGGACGCCGTCCGGGCGCTGGACATCCTCCGTACGCCGACCACGCTGGTGCTGGACGGCGACGGGCGGATCCGGGCCCGCGCGTCCGGGGCGCCCCGCAAAACCGAGGTGCTGGCCGCGCTCGTTCCACTGCTCGGGACGGATGTTCCGGCGCCTGGGACCGGCGACGACCCCCCTGGTAAGGTCTAGCGCCATGCACCCGCTGTTTCTGACCCGGCGCCGCGCCGTGGATCTCGGACGTGTGCACAGCTGCCTCTGTCAGCGCCCCTGAGCGGCGACCGCAGTCCCGCCTGCTGAGCCAGGCACGCCAGTCGCCGCCTGACGCCGTTCCCTCGTGACCCCCGTCAGGAGCGTTGCCATGCCCCCCGTCCCGAATGCCGTCGATCCCCGCGGTCCGCGGCTCGGCGCCTGGATCACCACCGTCGTGCTGGCCGTCGTGCTGCTCACCTCGAGCGGCTGGCTGCTCGCGGTGCAGGCCGTCGTGTTCGCGCTCGGCGCGTTCGCCGGGCTGCGGTACGCGCCGTACGGCGTGCTCTACCGCGTGCTCGTCGCCCCGCGGCTCGCCCCGCCGACGGAGTTCGAGGATGCGGCGCCGCCGCGCTTTGCGCAGGGCGTCGGCTTCGTCTTCGCGGCGGTCGGCACCCTCGGATACCTCGCGGGCATCCCTGCCCTCGGGCACACCGCGACGGCCCTGGCCCTGATCGCCGCGTTCCTCAACGCGGCGTTCGACTACTGCCTGGGCTGCCAGCTGTACCTGCTGATGACGCGTCTGACGACGCGGACCGGCACCCCCTGACCGAGCATCACCCACTGACCGACACCATCAAGGGAGCCACCACCATGAGCCGCAACGACGTGCTCGTCTCGCCCGACTGGGCCGAGAAGAACATCGGCGCGGACGGAATCGTCTTCGTCGAGGTCGACGAGGACACCTCCGCGTACGACAACGGCCACATCGAGGGCGCCGTCAAGCTGGACTGGAAGAAGGACCTCCAGGACCCGCTGCGGCGCGACTTCGTGAACAAGGAGCAGTTCGAGAAGCTGCTCTCCGAGCGCGGTATCGCCAACGACGACACCGTCGTCCTCTACGGCGGCAACAACAACTGGTTCGCCGCGTACGCGTACTGGTACTTCAAGGTGTACGGCCACTCCGACGTCAAGCTCATCGACGGCGGCCGCAAGAAGTGGGAGCTCGACGGCCGCGCGCTCGTGGCCGACGCGGTCTCCCGCCCCGCCACGGACTACACGGCGCAGGAGCAGGACCTCTCGATCCGCGCGTTCCGGGACGAGACCATCGACGCCATCGGCGTGAAGAACCTCGTCGACGTCCGGTCGCCCGACGAGTTCACCGGCAAGCTGGCCGCGCCGGCGCACCTCATCCAGGAGGCGGCGCAGCGCAACGGCCACATCCCCACGGCGATCAACGTCCCGTGGAGCAAGGCCGCGAACGAGGACGGCACGTTCAAGTCGGACGACGACCTCCGTGCGCTGTACGCGGACGCGGGCATCGACGACAGCAAGGAAACCATCGCGTACTGCCGGATCGGCGAGCGCTCCAGCCACAGCTGGTTCGTCCTGCGCGAGCTCCTCGGCCACCAGAGCGTCAAGAACTACGACGGTTCGTGGACCGAGTACGGCTCGCTCATCGGCGTGCCGATCGAGCTCGGTACCGGTAAGGAGAGCTGAACATGTGCGGAGCCCCGGTTCAGGGTCAGGGTCTCGAAGGCGTGGACGTCACCACGCAGACGGTCATCCAGGGTGTGGTGACGGCGGCCGGTTCTCCCGTGCCGCAGGCCCACGTGCGGTTGCTGGACGCCACCGGTGAGTTCACGGCCGAGGTCGTGGCCTCGGCGACCGGTCAGTTCCGCTTCTTCGCCGCGCCCGGCGACTGGACGGTGCGTGCGCTGTCCCGGCAGGGCAACGGCCAGACGGCCGTGAGCGCCGAGGTCGGCGTGAACGAGACCGACCTCCAGGTGGCCTGACCCGCCTCGCGCGAACCGGAGCCCCGCCCCCACCGTTCCCGGGGCGGGGCTCCGTCGTGTCTACCCTCTTCCCGGTGATCACCACCGGTTCTTCGTCGCTCTGACGCCGAATTACCGGTGGTGATCACCGGGGTCGGCGCCCTCGGACTCAGTAGACGAGCGCCTGAGTGCCCTCGGTGAGCGACTCCTCCACGAACACCGCGGCGCCCGCGATCCGGACGCCCTCGATCACGTCCCCGGGCCCGATGTCCCGCCGGGCGGCGCATTGGGTGCACAGGGTGACCC
Source organism: Actinomycetota bacterium (assembly GCA_030840805.1). Classification (GTDB taxonomy): domain Bacteria; phylum Actinomycetota; class Actinomycetes; order Mycobacteriales; family HKI-0501; genus JAVEDU01. The sequence goes on along the minus strand of JAVEDU010000023.1, from coordinate 3,919 downwards.
GGCCGCCGGCCAGGATCCCCGCGAGCAGGTCCTCCAGCGGCGCCGAGTGGGGGAGCTCGAACTCGGCCGCCCGGCCCGGTACCGCGAACCAGGCCGCCTCACCGGTGAGCCAGAGCGACACGTCCGCCCCCGCGGCGACGGCCGTGGCCGCGACCGTGAACGCCTGGGCGCACCGCTCGGGGGCGTCCGCGCCGGAGGTGGTCTTCACGACGAGGGTTCGGGGCATGCGCCGAGGCTAACCCGGGTGGCGTCGGTCACCGCCGCGGGTGGGGGAGCGACCCGGACGCTAGGCTGTCGGTCGTGTTGGAAACCTTCTTCCTCGTGCTCCTCGGCCTGGCCTTCGGCGTCATCACCTGGTTCGCGGGTTACGTCGTCTACAAGCTGTACCAGGGACAGCAGTGACCGGGTCCTCCCCGGACCCTGGCTACCCCTTCACCGAGACCCACGACCTCCGGTCGGGTCCGGACCTGCACCACGATCTCCTCTCGCTGCTGCCGCTGGTCGGTCGCTGGCGCGGTACCGGCAAGGGCGGGTACCCGACGATCGAGGATTTCGACTACGCGCAGGAGATCACGTTCAGCCACGACGGCCGGCGGTTCCTGGCCTACGAGGCGCGCAGCTGGATCATCGACGCCGAGGGCAAGCCGCTCCGGCCCGCCTCGCGTGAGGTCGGCTGGTGGCGCCCCGGGCAGGGTGAGGACGACCTCGAGGTCCTGCTGACCCAGCCGACCGGGTTGGTCGAGGTGTACGTCGGCCGCGCCGACGGCACCAAGTGGGAGATCGCCACCGACGCGGTGGTCCGCACGGCGACCGCCAAGGAGGTCACCGGCGAGAAGCGGCTGTACGGCATCGTCGAGGGCGACCTGCTGTACGCGCAGGACCTGGCCGCGGTGGGGCGCCCGCTCACGTCGCATCTCTCGGCGCGGCTCCAGCGCATCTCCGGCTGACGGTTCCACCGCCCGGCCCCCCTCGTGATCAGCACCGGTTTGTCGCGCTCCGCCGACGAGAATCCGCTGGTGATCACCACAAGGGTGCGGACAGGTGAAACCCCCGGGCTTCTCCTCGCGAGGAGGGCCGACTGGACGGGTCGGCGGCCCGGGGGTCCGATAGCTGTCCGATAGTGCCGGCCGCCATCGACGGTCGGACACCAGGTCCGTCAGGACGGCGGCTAGCGGACAGCCACCTCACGTGTCCGAGAAGTACTCAACTCTGGACCACCCCCTCTCTCGTGTACCTCGAAAATACGTCGAGATCCGGGGTCCGGCAAGCGTGTTTCAGGCCGGGTATCCGAGCAGGTCACGGAGCCCCGGAGTGAGCGGATCAACGGTCAGCGGCTTCCCGTCGAGCTCGGTGAACGGCACGACGCCGCGCACGCTGGAGGCGAACCACACGCCGTCGGCGGCGAGGAGATCCGCCGGTACCGCCATGCGCAGCTCCGCCGTGAGGCCGAGCTCCGCCGCGCGGGAGAGCAGGTGTGCCGCCGTGGTGCCGGGCAGGATGCCGGTGCTGTCCGGCACGGTCGCGAGCACGCCGGAGTCCCGCCACACCACGGTGGAGGTGGGGCCCTCCAGTACCTGACCGTCCGAGGACACGTACAGCACGTCGTCGACGCCCTGGGCGGCCGCCCAGCGCTGGGCGGCCATGTTCGCGGCGTACGACAGCGACTTCACGCCACCGAGCAGCCAGGGCGCGCCGTCGCGGGCGTCCGCGGTGACGCCGAGGGAGGCCGTGACGACGCGGATGCCCGCGCGCCGCTGGTCGCGCAGCGCGTCCTTGATGCCGGCGACCGTGGCGAACAGCGTCGGCTCGCCGCCGTCCTCCGGCCCGCGCGTGCACACCAGGCGCAGGGCACCCTCGCGGTGCGCCGCCCAGGCGCCGCACGCGGTGTCGGCGAGTGCCTCCAGCCGCGGGACCGGGGGCAGCGGCAGGTCGAGGCGCTCGGCGGACCGGGCCATCCGGTCCAGGTGCTCGGCCAGCAGGAACGGTCGGCCGCTCCGGACATGGAGCGTCTCGAACACCCCGTCTCCCCGCAGCACGCCGAGGTCGTCGCCGCGGAGCAGGGGCTCCCCGGCCGGGACGACCCGGGGTGGGCCGCCCGGAACGGATATCACCAGCACGCGATCGAGCATGGACGAACCCTACCCAGTCGCCGGAAAGGAGCCGCAATTCACCCGTACGGGTACTTCACTTCACCGTTCGGCCGACCGATGTACCCACGAGAAGGACATCGGACGAAGGAGAGGGCCAGTACGTGGAGCACTCAGAACCCCGGACGAGCACGAGCGGAGTCGCCAACGCCGGCGACCCCGAGATGACGATGGAAGTCCTGAAGAGCCACGTCCCGCTGACGCTGCTGATGGACCTCGGCAGCGTCGACGGTCCCGATTCCGAGCGCATCGCCGCGATCGAGGGCGGAGACGCCGACTGGCTGACGGGTACCGGCACGCATGCCGCCGCCACCCCGGTCCGCGCCGCGGACTGAGACCGGGTCGCGTCGGGCGCCGCCGCCCGGTAGGACTGGACGGGTGGGGACCGTCAGCGTCGGTACCGCGTCGTGGACGGACCGGACCCTGCTCGCGAGCGGGTGGTACCCCGAGGGCGTCGACTCGGCGGCGGAGCGGCTGGCGTACTACGCCGGCCGCTTTCCGCTGGTCGAGGTCGACTCGACCTACTACACCCCACCGAACGAGCGGAACAGCGTGCTCTGGGCCGAGCGCACCCCGCCCGGCTTCACGTTCAACGTCAAGGCGTTCAGCCTGCTCACCGGGCACCCGACCCGTCCGGGCGCGCTGTACAAGGATCTCCGCCCGGACACCGCGGCGAAGAACGTCTACCTGAAGGACCTCGACGCGAAGACCGTCGAGGCGGTGTGGGAGCGCTTCCGGTCCGCCCTGGCGCCCCTCCACGACGCCGGCAAGCTGGGCGCGCTGCTGTTCCAGTTCCCGCAGTGGTTCCCGATCGGCAAGCGGAACAAGCACTACCTGCTCGAGGTCAAGGAGCGCGCCGCGCCGTACCGGGTGGCCGTCGAGTTCCGGAACAGGACCTGGATGTCCGCGGAGAACCGCGACGAGACGCTGGACTTCCTCCGGTCGTACGCGGTGCCGTACGTGAGCGTCGACATGCCGCAGGGGCATCCCGGCTCGGTCCCGCCGGTGACCGCGGCGACCGCGGACCTCGCGGTCGTGCGCTTCCACGGGCACAGCGACAAGTGGACGTCGAAGGACATCCACGAGCGGTTCGGGTATCTGTACTCCGAGCGCGAGCTGGCGGACTGGGCGCCGCGCATCGCCGAACTCGCCGGCCGGGCGGCCCGCACCCACGTCCTGATGAACAACTGTTACCGCGACCACGCGCAGGTCAACGGTGCCCAGCTGGTGGATCTCCTCCGGGACGCGGGTGCCGACGTCGCCGAGCCGCCTAAGATCGCGCCATGACCGACCGGATCCTCGTCGAAGCGTTGCGTTCCCGCGGGCTCCGCCTGACCGCCCAGCGGCAGCTGGTGCTCGACGCGGTACGCCGGCTCGGCCACGGCACCCCGGACGAGATCCACGGCGCGGTCGCCGAGCTGGTGTCCGGCGTCAACATCACCACCGTGTACCGGACGCTGGACCTGCTGGAGGACCTGCGGCTGGTCACGCACACCCATCTCACCCACGGGCCGCCGACGTACCACTCCGCGGACGACGACCGGCACGTCCACCTGGTGTGCCGCGAGTGCCAGGGCGTGACGGAGGTGGAGCCGGCGCTGTTCGACGAGGCGGCGACCCGGGTGCTGGCGGAGTACGGGTTCTCGGCGGACGTGGAGCACCTGGCGCTGTTCGGCGTCTGCGCGAACTGCGCCATCCCGCCCGGTTGATCATGGACCTTGCAACAGACACGCCCGCGTGTCGTGTTGCAAGGTCCATGATCAACGCGAACG
>JAVEDU010000011.1 GCA_030840805.1 Actinomycetota bacterium | reverse complement strand
ATCGACGGCGACGACTACCCGACGCTGCGGGACGCGCTCGAGCGGCTGCAGCTCAACGACGCCGCGCTGGCCTACGAGCCGGAGACGTCGGGCGCGCTCGGCTTCGGTTTCCGGTGCGGGTTCCTCGGCCTGCTGCACATGGAGATCGTCCGCGAGCGGCTCGAGCGCGAGTTCGACCTCGACCTGATCTCGACCGCACCGAACGTCGTCTACTCGGTGCTGATGGAGGACGGGACGGAGCAGGTCGTCACGAACCCGAGCGAGTACCCCGGCGGCGGCAAGATCGCCGAGGTCCGCGAGCCGGTCGTCAAGGCCACGATCCTGTCGCCCAGCGACTACATCGGCGTGATCATGGAGCTCTGCCAGTCCAAGCGGGGCCAGCTCGAGGGCATGGACTACCTCTCCGCGGACCGGGTGGAGATGCGCTACACCCTCCCGCTCGCGGAGATCGTCTACGACTTCTTCGACCAGCTGAAGTCGCGCACCAAGGGCTACGCGTCCCTGGACTACGAGCCCACCGGCGAGCAGGCCTCCGACCTGGTCAAGGTGGACATCCTGCTGCAGGGGGAGACCGTCGACGCCTTCAGCGCGATCGTGCACCGCGACCAGGCCTACTCCTACGGGGTGTCGCTCGCCGGCAAGCTGCGCGAGCTGATCCCGCGCCAGCAGTTCGAGGTGCCGATCCAGGCCGCCATCGGCGCCCGGGTGATCGCCCGGGAGACGATCCGCGCGATCCGCAAGGACGTGCTCGCCAAGTGCTACGGCGGGGACATCACCCGCAAGCGCAAGCTGCTGGAGAAGCAGAAGGAGGGCAAGAAGCGGATGAAGATGGTCGGCCGGGTCGAGGTGCCGCAGGAGGCCTTCATCGCCGCGCTCTCCTCCGAGGGAAGCGGCTCGGAGAAGGCCCGCAAGTAGCGCCGCGAGACGTCGCGGCACCACCGCCGCCGCGGGTGCTATGTTCCTCCCGCCGCGAGGGGAAGGTCTCCTCGCGCCTCGCACACCATCAGGGAAAGCCGGTCCGAATCCGGCGCTGACCCGCAACCGTGTACGGCCCCTCCGGGGGTCGTGAGCCGGAGCACCTGGTGCGAGGCAAGGCGATCCACGCTGTCGAGGAAAGCAGCTGGGGCCCTGTGTCCTTGCCTGCCTGCAGCGGGAAGGACCACACATGCGCTCACTCGCGCGCCGGCTGGGTGCCGTCGCCACCACCACCGCTCTCGTCACCGGAGGGGCCCTCCACGCCTCACCGGCCCAGGCGGCCCCGACCTCCTACGGCTACTCCGCGGCCCGGTGGCTCAGCGACCAGCTGACCGACGGCCTCGTGCACTCCGACCAGTTCGGCGGGTACGACGACTACGGGCTCAGCCTGGACATCTTCCACGCGCTCACCGCGCTGGGCACCCGCCCCGGCAGCGCGGCAGCCGTCATCGACGCGCTGGCCGCGAACCCGCAGGCCTACATCGGGGTCGAGGACGGGACCTCGCACGAGACCTACGCCGGCGCCACCGGCAAGCTGGCGACCGCCGCTGAGCTCGCCGGCCGGGACGCCACCGCCTTCGGCGGCGTGGACCTGGTCGACCGGCTCGAGGGGCTCGTGGTCACCGGCACCGGACCGGAGACCGGCCGGGCCGTCGACGCCAGCGCGTACGGCGACTACTCGAACACGATTGGGCAGTCCTGGGACGTGCGCGCCCTCACCGGGGCCGGCAGCGCGCTCGCCGACGAGGCGATGGGCTTCCTGCTCCGGCAGCAGTGCGCCGACGGCTTCTTCCGGCTGACCTTCGAGAAGAGCGGCACCGCCGGTACGCCGTTCACCTGCGACGGCGCCGCCGCGGGCAAGGCCTCCCCGAGCATCGACGCGACCGCGTTCGCCGTGCAGGCACTCGACGCGGCCCGCGACCGGGGCGTCGCCGGGCTCGACGACGACATCGCCGATGCCGCCGACTGGCTCACCCGCACGCAGGCCGCCGACGGCTCGTTCGCCGACATGGAGGTCGCCAACACCAACAGCACCGGGCTGGCCGCCGCCGCGCTCACAGCGGTGGGCCGCACCGGCACCGCGGGGAACGCGGCCGCCTGGCTGCTGCAGCACCAGGTGACCGACGCGGTCGCGGAGAGCAGCGCGCTGACCACCGAGCTCGGCGCGATCGCGTTCGACGCCGGGGCGCTCGCCGCCGGCAAGCGCGACGGGATCACCCCCGAGCTGGCCGACCAGTGGCGGCGGGCGACCGCGCAGGCCGCGGTCGGCGTGGACGCGGTGCTCGGCGCCACCACCGTGGGCCTCACCGCCCCCTCGGGCTACCGGGAGGGCGGCGCGCCGCTGACCCTCTCCGTCGGCGGGCTCGCCCCCGGCGAGCGGTACACCCTCACCGTCCCCGGCCTCACCCCGTCCAACGGCGTCGCGTCCGGCACCGGTGCCGCCGCCGCGACGGTCCGGCTCCCGGAGGCCACCCGCTCGTACGACGTCGTGGTCACCGGCTCACGAGGGGTCCGGACCGGCCGCACCACGGTCACGGCCCTCGGCGCCACCACGTTCCGGCAGACCGTCCGCAACCGGCCGATCCGTGCCGGTCGCACCCAGCGGGTCACCCTCACGGGCCTGGCAGCCGGCGAGCGGGTGACGCTCACCTACCGGGGGACGCGGATCTGGTCCGGCACGGCCTCGGCGTCCGGGACGGTCGTCCACGACTTCGCGGCCGGTCGCTCGCTCGGGACCAAGACGCTCTCGGCCCGCGGCGCGTTCGCCGACCGGTCCTCGAGCGGCACCTTCCGCGTGGTTCGGTGACAAACCGGAAGGCCGGGCTCGTCCTCGCCGCGGCGCTGCTCGGCGCCGCGGCCGGGCAGGCCGTCCCGTCCCCGGTCACGGCGGCCGACGGCTTCTGTGCCCGCGGGACCGGCGTCACGGTGGTCGTGGACAACGGCCCCCTCGGCGGCGGCTCCTCGAGGGGGTGCGACCCGGGCGGTGCGAACACCGCCGCCTCCGTCGTCGTGCCCCGGGCCGGCTTCCCGCTCACCTACGTGACCCGGCAGCCCGGTTTCGTCTGCCGGGTCAGCGGCAGGCCGGCCGCGGACCCGTGCGGCAGCACCCCGCCCTCCGACGCCTACTGGGGCCTGTTCTGGTCCGACGGGACCTCCGGCAGGTGGACCTACTCCTCCGTCGGCGTCGGCTCGCTGAAGGTGCCCGCCGGAGGGTTCATCGGCTGGCGGTTCCAGGGCGGAGACGGGCGCACGGACCCCGGTCCGGCCCCCGTCGCCCCGGCGGCCTCCACGCCCACCCCTCGGCCGACGCCGAACCCACGTCCGACGACGACCCCCCGGCCGACCCCCCGGCCGACCCCGCCGTCGACCACGCCGTCGACCGCCGGGCCGGCACCCGACACGGCGCCGTCGCGCCCGGGCGGCGCCGACGCCGCCGCCCCGGCCGCCGGCCTGCCGGCAGCAGGCCGCCCGGATGAGGCAGCTCCCTCGGCAGCCGGCGTGGCCGGGGGCACGAGGAGCGGCAGCGCTGCGGCCACCGAGCGCGCCGGCGAAGACCGCCACGCCGCACGGGCGAAGCGGCGCGCGACACCCGGGGCGGCGTCGACGACGCCCTCGGCGACGGCCTCTCCCTCGGCCGCGCCGGCATCGGGCGCCGTCACCGATCTCACCGCGAGCGACCCCGCCCCGCCGTCGGGCTCGCCGGCGCTGCCCCTGGTCGCGGCCGGGATGCTGGTGGCGCTGCTCGTCGCCGTCGGGGCGCTCGCCCGGCGCCGCCGGAGCGGGTGAAGATGCCCGTGGGCGGACTGCCGCGCAGCGTGCATCCCGCGGCGTGGTGGGTGTGGGCCCTCGGGCTCGCGGCCACCGCGTCGCGGACCACGAACCCGTGGCTGCTGGTGCTGCTCGCCCTGACCGCGACCGTGACGGTGCTCGCGCGCCGCACCGACGCCCCCTGGGCGCTGTCGTTCCGGCTGTACCTGTGGCTCGGGCTGATCATCGTGGTGCTGCGGGTGGTGTTCCGCGTGCTCCTGGGCGGCGGGCTGGGCAGCACCGTGTGGCTGGACCTCCCGGCCGTGGCCCT
>JAVEDU010000093.1 GCA_030840805.1 Actinomycetota bacterium | reverse complement strand
GCGACGAAGGCGGCGGGGTCCCACACGTCGTCGTCGGTGGGGGCCACGTTGTAGTCACCGAGCACCGCGAAGGGCCGGTCCGCGGCGGCGTCGCCGGCCACCGCGTCGCGGAGCGCGCCGAGCCAGCGGAGCTTGTACGCGTAGTGGTCGTGGCCGGGCTCCCGGCCGTTCGGCACGTACACCGACCACACCCGCAGCGGCCCGCAGGTCGCCGCGACGGCCCGGGCCTCCCGCGTCTCGGGGGTGGGGTAGCCGGGGTCGCCCGGCAGCCCCGCCGCGACCTCGGCCAGCCCCACCCGGGACAGGATCGCCACCCCGTTCCAGCGGCCGTCGCCGTGCGCGGCGGTCTCGTAGCCGAGGTCGCGGACCTCCTCGTACGGGAACGCGTCGGCCGTGCACTTGATCTCCTGCAGGCACACGACGTCGGGTACCGCGTCCCGCAGCCAGTCGAGGAGCCGGGGAAGACGGGCACCGACGGAGTTCACGTTCCAGGTGGCGACTCGCATCCGGTCGAGTCTAGGGGCGGCCCGGCATGCGGCCGACGGCGATGGACCCGTCGGCGAAGCGGCGCTCGAACGTGATGCCGAGCTCGTCCTCCCACCGCGCCAGGATGTCCCGCTCGCCGCGGCGGTCGATGTCGTCGAGCACCACCGTCGCGCCGGGTGCCAGCGAGTCCCGGAAGAACCGGGCCGCGGGATAGCGGGAGTGCCGCAGCTCCCGCCGCCACGCCGGTGGACCGTCGACCAGCAGCAGCTCGATCGGCCCGCCGGAGCGCACGCAGTCGAGCTCGGCCTCCGAGTACCACTCGGGCGGGGCGCCGGGCCAGCCGCCCGGGGTGGGGGCGAGCGGGGCCAGCACGACGGTCACGACCTCGCGGAGCCCCTCCGCGCAGAGCTGGTCGTCGAGCAGCGCGGCCCAGTCCGCGTCGTGCTCCACCGTGTGGAGCCGGCCGCCGTGGCGGCCCAGCAACCGGCCGAGGTAGAGCGTCGACACGCCGCCGCCGAGCTCCACGACACGGCGCCGGCGCCGGATCACGATCTCGTTCAGGATGCCCACGATCGCGCTCGGACGGAGCGCGGACGCGCTCCACGGCAGGTACGCGGTGGACAGCGGTGCGAGGACCTGCATCGCCTGGAGGTCCCGCCGGGACCGGTCCGCGCGGAGGGCGGACCGGTCCCGGACTCGGCGGGCATGCTGGCGGACGGTGTTCACGGGGCGCTCCCTCCGGTCGGTGAACCGAGTCTGCCCCCGGACCGGCCGACCGGCGTGTCGTCAGTCGGTGACGACCGGTACCTCGTTCGGGCCCTTGACCGTGGTCTGCACCGTCACGTTGCTGCCGAGCTTGACCAGCCACTGACCCGTGCTGGGCCGCCACACGGCGCGGTCCACGGACTTCCCGCTGTCGTACCGGAACGGCACCGGGACGTCGCCGGGCCTGCCCCAGACGACGGTCGTCGATCCCAGCACCCGCCACTCGCCGGTCGCCGGCCGGTAGACCGCGATCTCGGCCTGGCCGTCGCCGTTGTAGTCGCCGGGCACCGGGATGTCACCGGGCTGGCCCCAGCGGACGTCGGCCCGGCCGGGGATGGACCACGTGCCGGTCGCCGGGGTGTAGGTGGCGAACTCGGTGCGGCCGTCGCCGGTGTAGTCGGCGGGCGCCGGCTTGTCGCCGGGCGTGCCGAACGCGACGGGTGCCATGCCCTGCACGTGCCAGGTGGCGGTGCTCGGCCGGAACACCGCGGGCGATGTCCGGCCGGCGCTCACGTACCGGCCCGGGACCGGCACGTCGCCGGGCCCGCCCAGGACGACCGGGAGCTCGCCGCGGACGAGCCACTGACCGTTCGACGGGCGGTACACGGTGAAGTCCGGCACGCCGTCGCCGGTGTAGTCGGCGGAGACGGGGACGTCACCCTTGGCGCCGAAGGTGATCCGGCTCGTGCTGGCGACCCACACGCCCGTGTCGTTGTTGAAGGTCCGCAGCCTGGCGATGACCTTCGGCGGCAGCGGCGTCTGGATCCGGCCCAGCAGGACCCGCCAGGTGGCCTGGTTCATGATGCCGTTGACGCGGAGCTTCTCGGACTGCTGGAGCGAGCGCACGGCGGCGGCCGTCGAGGAGCCGAACTTGCCGTTGTTCGCCACCCGGAGCGCGTTCTGCAGGGCCACGACCGGCGCTCCGCTGTCCCCGGTGCCGAGCTGGGCGCCGGAGAACAGGAAGGCCCGCTGGGTGACGTAGGACTTGCCGGCCCGCGCCTTCACGGTGGAGTACTGCGGACAGGGGGTCCCGTTGAACCTCGTGTAGTTCGGAGCCCAGTTCAGGTCGGCGGGGCGGCACGGCCCGAAGTCGGGCGCCGCGACCTTCTTCGTCCAGAACGAGGTGTGGCCCAGCGCTCCCTCCCACGACAGCGAGATGTGCATGTGGTCGCGGTGGCAGGACGTGTCCATCGACTTCTGCGGGGTCTCGGCGCAGCCGTTGTACGGGCGCCAGGACGTGTTGTACGAGCCCCAGATCCGGTCGTTCCAGATGATGTACATGACGCCGAGCCGACGCGCGTTGGCGTACCGGTTGCCCTTGGCGTCCGAGGCGAACAGCCAGCCGAGCACCGCGTTGGCCTGCGCCCGCTGGGTGGAGTTGCGAACCGTGTTCATCCAGTCCACGGCGCGGCCGTCGTAGTGCTCGCTCGGCGGGTGGTCCGTGCAGGCGCGACCGCCGCCGTACGTCGTGTTCGGGTACGTCTTGGTCAGCAGCTTGCCGAGAAGGTTCGTGCCCTTCTTCGTGGTCGGGTCGCAGTCGGCCTGGGCGACGTACCGCGAGAGCGGCTCGATCGCCGTCGGCAGCCCGGCGGGCCTGGCCGGGACCTTCTTCGCGGCCGCCGCGACCGCCGCGGCGGTCTGCGGAACGGCGACGGTACGGGCCGCGGGCGCGTGGTGGTGGCCGTCGTCGGCGCCGTGTACAGCCTCCGGCGACTCGGTCTCGGGCGGCGGCCCGGCGAACGCCGAGGCGGCGACGGGAGTGGCCTGGGCTGGGCGCGGGGTGGGCGCGGCGGCCGCGGGAGTACCCGCGGACCCGAGGAGGCCGGCGAACACGGCGGCGGCGACGAGGCCACCGAGAGCGCGTGGTCGGGCGGGCGACGCGGGCATGTGGTGAACCTCCGATAGACGACCGTGTGCCGGTCGGTATCCCGGGTGCGCCGGCGCGGAGAACCGCACGCGGCATCGGGGGTGGTGTGACCAGCTCCCGTTATGTGTCGGCAGCGGAAGGGGTCGACTTCACCCGGAGCGAGGTTCTTTGTCGGAGAGTGTCCGGCGCGGGGTGCCGGCATCGACCGCCCGAGACCGGTGCGGTCACGGAGCGTCGTGGAGTCACGGCGTGTCGCCGGGGTGGCGCGCGGCGCGCCGGACCACCCGCTGTCACGTGCCCACGGGAGCGGGCTCAGCCGGCCAGGGCGACGTCCGCCGTGGTGAGCAACGACGCCCAGAGCGTGTCGACGCGGGAGCGCTCGGCAGCGTCGGGGTAGGCGTTCGTGCACGACGTGCCCGGGCCGCCGCCCGACATCAGCTCGCTGCACGGCCCGGAGTAGTGGTCCGGCAGACCGAGGACGTGCCCGGTCTCGTGGGCGGTCACGCGCAGCGGGGCGTACGTGCGCAGCTGCGTGTGGTCGAGGAAGACGTACCCGTTGCCGCGCCCGTCGGTCGAGGCGTACGAGCCGCGCGGGTCGTTGCCCTCGTAGTAGGAGAGGTTGGCGCTGCTGGTCGTCCGCACCAGCTGGACGTTGTGCACGCTGGAGTTCCAGACGGACGCCGACCGGGCGATCAGCGAGCGGTACGAGGGCGCGGCCGAGTCGTTGTAGTAGACGGTCCACGGCGCCTGTGCGGTGACGGCGTCGGCCGCGGCCCGCGCCAGTGCCTCGGCGAGCCGGGCGCGCAGCCGGGCGTTCTGCCCGTCGTCCCCGGCACCCGGGGTGAACGCGGAGTGGCCGTGCGGCGCGGTGGGCGGCGCGGCGGTGGCCGCCGTGGGGCTGAGCAGGGCCACGATCAGCGCGAGAGCCGCCGTGACGATCGTCAGGGTGCGGCGTCGGGTCATGTGGTGCCTCCTGTTCGGGTGTGACGGGTGGGCGCACGGTAGACAGTCCTGTCCGCTCTGTACAGAGCGCGCTCGCGGCCCGGGCGGTACCACCTCCTGCGGCCGTCCGCAGGCCGCGACGGTGCGCCGACCCCGACCGCGACCTTCGGCCCTCTACCCGGCGACGGACCCGGGATTCCGGCGTGGTGACCGGCCGCGGCCTCGGACCGGTCCGTAAGATCGTCCGGAGTCGTCCCGAGGAGCCGATATGTCCGTCCGTCGCCGAACCGTCGCGGTCGCCCTCACGGCGGCCGTCCTCGCCGGCAGCGGCGCCGCGCAGGCGAGGGCCGTACCGCTCCCGCGTCCCGAGGCGGCCCCGCCCGGCGGCGCGGCGGCCGTCCTCGCCGGGCTGACCCTCTCGCAGCGGGTCGGCCAGATCTTCATGGTCGGCGGTCCGGCGACCGGCGTGGGGTCGGCGACGAACCGGGCGGTCAGCCGCTACCACGTCGGCAACGTCATGCTCACCGGCCGCAGCCATCGGGGGGTCGCCGCCACCCGCACCGTGGTGCAGGGCCTCCAGCGGCTCACCACCACCTCGGCGACCGGCGGAGTGCCGCTGTTCGTGGCGACCGACCAGGAGGGCGGCCTCGTCCAGGTCCTGACCGGCCCGGGCTTCTCCGACGTCCCGACCGCGCTCGCACAGGGGAGACTCGCGGAGTCCACGCTGCGGCGGCACGCGACGACCTGGGGTCGGCAGCTCCGCTCGGCCGGGGTCAGGGTCAACCTGGCGCCGGTCATGGACACCGTGCCGAGCGCTCGGTTCGCCCGGTCGAACCCGCCGATCGGCGCCCTCGACCGCGAGTACGGCTACACGCCGGAGCGGGTCGGCAGCCGCGGCGCCGCGTACGCGCGGGGCCAGCGCGCCGCCGGGGTGGAGGCGGCGGTCAAGCACTTCCCGGGCCTCGGCCGGGTCACCGCGAACACCGACACGAGCAGCGGCGTGACCGACCGCACGACCGGCCGCCACGACGCGTACGTGCGGCCGTTCGCCGAGGCCATTGCCGCGGGTGCGCCGTTCGTGATGATGTCCAGCGCGTACTACCCGAAGATCGACCCGAACAGCCCGGCGGTGTTCTCCGGCAAGGCGATCCGGGGGATGCTCCGCGGCGACCTCGGCTTCACCGGGGTCGTGATCTCCGACGACCTGGCGAACTCCCGGCAGGTCCGGAGCTGGACGCCCGGGGTGCGCGCGGTCCGGTTCGTGCGGGCCGGTGGGGATCTCGTCCTCACGGTGAACCCGGCGACGCTGCCCGCGATGTACCGCGCCGTGATCGCCGAGGCGCAGGCGGACCCGGCGTTCCGGGCGATGGTCGACGCGGCGGCGCTGCGGGTGCTGACCCGGAAGCAGGCGCAGGGCCTGCTCTAACCCGCCCGGCTGCCCGGCCCGGCACGCCGGTGCGGCGACGCCCAGACCTCGTGGTCAGCTGGACGGGCCGCGGTCGGCGTGCGACCGGACGTCGATCCCGTACTTGCGGATCTTCCGGTAGATCGTCGCCCGGGACATGCCCAGGGCCTCCGCGGCCTGCTTCTTGTCCGTGTGGGTGTCCTGCAGGCTCTGCACGATCGCGTCCCGCTCCATCGACTCCAGCGGGGTGAGCACCCGACGGCTCGTCACGCGGCACGCCGGCGGGAGGTCGGAGGGCTGGATGACGCCCGCCCGCCGCCGCTGCACGACCCCGACCAGCATCCGCTGGAGCTGGGTCACGTTGCCGGGCCACGAGTGCCGCATCAGCAGCTGCATCGCCTGCGCGGAGCACCGCATCTCGTCGCCACGGGTCAGCTTGCCCAGCAGGAACGGCACGAGCTCCGGCAGGTCGTCGATGTGGTGCCGCAGCGGCGGGACGCTGAGCGACCGCGGGAAATAGGCCAGGACCCGGCTGAGCTCCGGTCCCGCGCCCGCGAGCCGCCGGACCGTGACCGCCGTCCACGGCAGGCTCGCCGAGTCGCCGGCGAGGGCCTCCGCGAGGGCGTCGGCGAGCGCGTCGAGGGCCCGCGGGGTGAGCAGGTCGGCGTGCCGGATCACCAGCACACCCTCGCCCGCCTCGAGCTCCTGGGAGATCACCCGGGTCCATGCCTCGGGGTTCACGCAGTCCGCCGCGTCCATCACCCGGAAGTGCGCGGACGGCCGGTGCATCTGGTGCACGGCGCGCAGCAGCGCCAGCTTGCCGACGCCCGCCTCGCCCTCCACGGCGAGGCGGTCGCCGAAGCGGTAGTGCCCGTCCAGCTCCTGGCAGCATCGCTTCCACAGGGCCCCGGTGCCGACCATGCCGGGGAGCGCCACGGCCATCGTCGGCGCGGGCCGGAGCAGCCGCGGTGCGGCGTCGCTGAGCTGCACCTGCACGACCCCGCCCGCCAGGCCGGTCTCGCTCCAGGCCGGCTTGCAGGACACCCGCGCTTCGGCCCCGCTGGGCAGCTCGATCTCCATCGTGAACCGCTCGGCGGCGTCGATCGCGTCGGCGGCGTGGCTCAGCAGCACCGAGTGGTCCCGGGGGTCCAACAGCTGGCGGGCCGGGTCGTTCATCATCACGACGTCGTTGTTCAGCGCGAGCACGGGACCGGCGGTGCGCTGGCAGGTCCGCAGATACTCCCGCAGCAGCGCCAGCTCGCGGAGCCCGGTCTGCTGCTGGAGCGCCCGCTCGATGCTCTGCGCGGTCGACTTCGACAGCGCCACCAGCAGGGGCCCCGCGTCGCGGTTCCAGCAGGTCAGGTCGAGCAGGCCGAGCACCTTGCCGGTGGTGGGGTGGCAGATCGGCACCCCCGCGCAGGCCAGGGTCTCCAGCTTCTCCGCGTAGTGCTCGTGGCCGAACACGCGGAACGGCTCGCGGCTCTCCAGCGCGCTGCCGATCCCGTTGGTGCCGGCGAACTGCTCGGAGTAGCTGAAGCCGGGCGCGAGCTGCACCCTGTCCAGGTACCGCTCCAGCGCCGGGTCACCGGTGAGGCGCTCGAGGACGACCCCGGCCGAGTCGGTGAGGATGATGCTCACCGGCTCCTTGCCGAGCTCGTCCCGGAGCTGGGTCAGGATCGGCGTGGCCGTCTGGGCCAGCAGCGTCTCCAGGTTCGGGTCCTTGACGTACGGGAGGGCGATGTCGTCCGCGGCCACGTTCCAGGTCCGGGACCGGATCCAGGACGTGAGGATCTCGTCGCGCACCCCGCTCGGGTCGCGCACCCCGCTCGGGTTGGCCTCCGGCGAGGTGAGGAACTGCTCCCGCGCATCCGCCAGCCGGGGCACCCGGCTACCCGGGGCGCGCGCGGCTGGTCGGCGCTCTGCCACGTGGCCTCCACTCGGCCAGGCCGCCGGTCGTCCCGAGTCCGCCGGTCCATGGATGTGCCACCGCGGTGCGGTACCCCGAGAGTACGACCGGCCGTCGACAGTGGTGTCTCACGTTGAGACCGATTTTTCCGGGTCCGGGCGATGTGATGGTGGCACCGAGCCCGAAACGGACCCGCAATATCAGCCCCAGGTCCGAAACGGCACCGGAACCGGCCGGCGCACCGCACCGGCGATGGGCACCGACGCCCGCAGCGGACGACCGTCGCCCCCGATGGTGCGCCCTGGCCCGACTACCCGAGGAGGTAGATGTGAGCCGACAGAGTCTCAGCAAGGCGCACAAGAAGATCACCGAGCTGTCCTGGGAACCGACGTTCGCCACCCCGGCGACGCGGTTCGGGACCGACTACACGTTCGACAAGGCCCCCAAGAAGGACCCGCTCAAGCAGATCCTCCGGTCCTACTTCCCGATGGAGGAGGAGAAGGACAACCGCGTGTTCGGCGCGATGGACGGCGCGATCCGCGGCAACATGTTCCGCCAGGTCCAGGAGCGGTGGATGGAGTGGCAGAAGCTGTTCCTGTCCATCATCCCGTTCCCGGAGATCTCGGCGGCGCGGGCGATGCCGCTGGCCATCGACGCCGTGCCCAACCCCGAGGTCCACAACGGGCTGGCCGTGCAGATGATCGACGAGGTCCGGCACTCGACGATCCAGATGAACCTCAAGCGGCTGTACATGAACCACTACATCGACCCGGCCGGCTTCAACATCACCGAGAAGGCGTTCGCCAACAGCTACTGCGGGACGATCGGGCGGCAGTTCGGCGAGGGCTTCATCACGGGTGACGCGATCACGGCCGCCAACGTGTACCTCACGGTGGTGGCCGAGACGGCGTTCACGAACACGCTGTTCGTCGCCATGCCGTCCGAGGCGGCCGCGAACGGTGACTACCTGTTGCCGACGGTGTTCCACTCGGTGCAGTCCGACGAGTCCCGCCACATCAGCAACGGGTACTCGATCCTGCTCATGGCGCTGGCGGACGAGAGCAACCGCCAGCTTCTCGAGCGCGACCTGCGGTACGCCTGGTGGAACAACCACTGCGTCGTCGACGCGGCGATCGGGACGTTCATCGAGTACGGGACGAAGGACCGCCGCAAGGACCGGGACAGCTACGCGGAGATGTGGCGTCGGTGGATCTACGACGACTACTACCGCAGCTACCTCATGCCGCTCGAGAAGTACGGCCTCAAGATCCCGCACGACCTCATCGAGGAGGCGTGGAACCGGATCTGGAACAAGGGCTACGTGCACGAGGTGGCGCAGTTCTTCGCGACCGGCTGGCCGGTGAACTACTGGCGGATCGACGCGATGACCGACGACGACTTCGAGTGGTTCGAGGAGAAGTACCCCGGCTGGTACAACAAGTACGGAAAGTGGTGGGAGAACTACAACCGCCTGGCGTACCCGGGCAAGAACAAGCCCATCGCGTTCGAGGACGTCGACTACCAGTACCCGCACCGGTGCTGGACGTGCATGGTGCCGTGCCTGATCCGCGAGGACATGGTCTGCGACAAGGTCGACGGCCAGTGGCGGACGTACTGCTCGGAGACCTGCGCGTGGACCGACACGACGGCCTTCCGGCCCACGTACGAGGGTCGCGAGACCCCGAACATGGGGCAGCTCACCGGCAAGCGTGAGTGGGAGACGCTCTACCACAACCAGGATCTGGCCGACATCGTCACCGACCTGGGGTACGTCCGGGACGACGGCAAGACGCTCGTCGGTCAGCCCCATCTCCACCTGGACGACCCGAAGAAGATGTGGACGCTCGACGACGTCCGCGGTCTCCCGTTCCCGAGCCCCAACGTGCTCCTGAACGAGATGTCGGACTCCGACCGCGACGCCCACGTGGCCGCGTACAAGCAGGGCGGGCCCGGCGGCCGGCCCGCGAAGGCCGCGGCCGCGAGCTGAGCACGCCTGCTCCACCCGGGGGTGCCACCGCCCGACGTCGTCGTCGGGAGTTGGTGCCCCCGGGAGGCCGCACCCGCGCGAGGAGAGGAGTGATGTCGGCGATGGGCAAGAAACACCGCGTGCACTTCGACCCCGTCGACCTCGAGATCGAGGTCGACGAGGACGAGACGGTCCTCGATGCCGCGTTCCGGCAGGGGATCGGTCTCATGCACGGCTGCCGGGAAGGTCAGTGCTCCGCGTGCAAGTCGTTCCTGATCGACGGCGACCTCCAGATGGACCGCTACTCCACGTTCGCCCTCGCCGACTACGAGTCCGAGGAGGGGTATGTCCTGCTGTGCCGCGGCCACGCGTACAGCGATCTCGAGGTCGAGCTCATCAACTACGACGAGGACAACCTCCGCAACGCGAAGCCGATCAGGGACCTCCGGACCGAGGTCGCCGCGCTGACCGACCTGACCCACGACATCTCGCTGCTGAGGTTGACGATCCTCGACGCGGCCGCGCTCGACTTCAACGCCGGCCAGTACGTGGACATCACGATCCCCGGCACGGACGAGCACCGGTCGTTCTCGATGGCCACCGCACCCTCCTCGGGTGATGAGCTGTCGTTCATCATCAAGCGGTACCCGGACGGGAAGTTCTCCGGTCTGCTCGAGGACAAGCTCGACGCGGGCGACGAACTGGCGATCCGCGGGCCGTTCGGCGCCTTCACCCTCCGGGAGCATTCCGACCGCGATCTCGTCTTCATCGGCGGCGGGGCCGGCATGGCGCCGATCCTGTCCGTCCTGCGGCACATGGCCGAGACCGGCAATCAGCGGCGGGCGGTCTACTACTACGGCGCCCGCACCCCGAAGGATCTGTTCTACCTGGATGAACTCGCCGAGCTGTCGTCCCGGCTCACCGACTTCGAGTTCGTGCCGTGCCTGTCCGAGCAGTGGCCGGACGACTGGGACTCGCTCGGCATTCCCGGCGAGCGGGGACTCGTCACCGAGGTGGTGGAACGGCGGGAGACCGACCTCGCGGAGAAGGACGCCTACCTGTGCGGCCCCCCGCCGATGATCGACGCCGCGATCCCGGTACTGGAGAGCCGCGGGGTGCCGCACGAGCGCATCTACTTCGACAAGTTCACGTCCACCGCATCCGCGTGACATGCCTGAATACCCGAGAGGGGATGGCAGATGAGTACTCCCACCAAGCCCAAGGAGCGCAGTCTTCCCAAGATCGAGCTGACCGATGCGGAGGCCGGTGCCCTCGAGTTCCCGGACTCCACGAGCAGGTCCTACAACTACTTCACGCCCCAGAAGATGCGTGCCACGACCTATGAGGACGTGACGGTCGATGTCCAGCCCGACCCGGACCGGTACCTCACGCAGGGTTGGGTCTACGGCTTCGCGAACGGCCCCGGCGGATTCCCCGTGGACTGGACCGAGCTGAAGTCCTCGGACTGGCACGAGTTCCGCGACCCGAACGGGGAGTGGGAGCAGACGATCTACCGGAACAACGCCAACGTGGTCCGGCAGACGCAGCAGAACCTCGAGAACGCCAAGCGCGCGAACGTCTACTCGAACTTCCCGCGCGGCTGGGTGAAGTTCCTCGAGCGGAACCTCGGCGCGTGGATGCACGCCGAGCACGGCCTCGGCATGCACGTGTTCATCGCCGCCCAGCGCAACGCCCCCACCAACATGATCAACAACGCGATGGCGGTGAACGCGGCGCACAAGCTCCGGTTCGCCCAGGACATGGCGCTGTACAACCTGGACCTGGAGGAGTCGCACATCGAGTTCGACGGCCAGCTCCACCGCGAGGTGTGGCAGGACGACCCGGTGTGGCAGGGCGTACGGAAGAACGTCGAGCTGCTCACCGCCGTCGGTGACTGGGGCGAGGCGCTGTTCGCCACGAACATGGTCTTCGAGCCGCTGGTCGGAACGCTGTTCCGCAGCCACCTGGTGATGCAGATCGCCGCCCGCAACGGCGACTACGTGACCCCGACGCTCGTCGGGGCCGGCGAGAACGACTTCGCGCGCGACCACTCCTACTCCCGGGTGCTGTTCACCCTGCTGGTCCAGGACCCCGAGCACGGCGAGGCGAACAAGGCGAAGCTGGCCGAGTGGCTGGCCCGCTGGGTGCCGCTGAGCCTGCGCGCCGCCCGCGAGCTGCAGCCGATCTGGTCCCAGCCCCAGGAGCGGACCATCACGTTCGCGGAGTCGCTGGAGGCCGCCAAGGACGACTTCCGGACCATGCTCGACGAACTCGACCTCCCGGAGCCGAAGGAGCTGTCCGAATGACCGCCGTCGAGAAGGAGAAGTTCGGCGCCACCAACCGGACGTCGTCGAACGCGTGCGGCGTCACCCTGATGAACAACCAGAACGGGTACGTGGTCGCCGACGTGATGCGCCACCACGACGGTGTCCAGGTCCGGGAGTACCCGTCGATGATCCGCATCGACGGAGGCAACAAGATCGAGTTCGACTTCGACGAGATCAGCGAGGCCCTCGGGGCCGAGTTCAACGTGTACGACTTCGAGGAGATCATGTCCACCCACTACGGGCGGATGGTCCACCTCGACGACAAGACCGTGCTGTTCGCGAACCCCGAGGATGCCGCCGAGTACATCGACTTCGACCTCAAGGTGGTCGACGTCGCCGACTGAGCCCTTCCCCCGCTCCGGTGGGGGGCGCCCCGGCGCCCCCCACCGGAGTCCCCGCGTATCACCCCTGTGGTTTGAGGAGGATCGATGTACACAAAGGACGGCGAGAGCTACTTCATCGTCGACGGCCACATCCACTTCTGGGACGGTGGCGAGGCCAACCAGAGGAACCGGTACGGCAAGGGCTTCACGGCGTGCTTCTACGACTACCACAGGAACCTGAGCCCGGAGGAGTACGTCTGGGACCTGGAGAAGTTCGGCAACTACCCCGAGGACGGCATGATCGCCGACCTCTTCGACAACGGGTACGTCGACAAGGCCATCTTCCAGCCCACCTACCTCACCGACTTCTACATCAACGGCTTCAACACCACCGAGCAGGACGGCGCGGTCGCCGAGCGGCACCCGGGCAAGTTCATCGTCAACGGGTCCTTCGATCCCCGCGACGGCGAGAACGGGCTGAAGGCGCTGGAGGCGCTGCACGAGCGCTGGAACCTGAAGGGCGTCAAGCTCTACACCGCGGAGTGGAAGGGCAGTTCCCGCGGCTGGAAGCTGTCCTCGCCCGGGGCGTACGACTACCTCGCGAAGTGCGAGGAGCTCGGCATCCGCAACATCCACGTCCACAAGGGACCGACGATCTACCCGCTGAACCGGGACGCCTTCGACGTCCAGGACGTCGACGAGGCCGCGTCGATGTTCCCGAACCTGCGCTTCATCGTCGAGCACGTCGGCCTGCCGCGGCTGGAGGACTTCTGCTGGATCGCCACCCAGGAGCCGAACGTGTACGGCGGGCTCGCGGTCGCCATGCCGTTCATCCACACCCGTCCGCGGTACTTCGCCCAGGTCATCGGCGAGCTGCTGTACTGGCTCGACGAGAACCGGCTGCTGTTCGCCAGCGACTACGCGATCTGGCAGCCCAAGTGGCTGGTCGAGAAGTTCGTCGACTTCCAGATCCCGGATGACATGCAGTCGGAGTACGGCGTGCTGACGCCCGACATCAAGCGGAAGATCCTCGGCCTGAACGCCGCCGCCCTGTACGACCTCGAGGTGCCGGCCGGCGTCACCGCCAGCCCCGCGCCCACGGACAGCGGCGAGACGATCGGGGCGGGGCCGAAGGTGCCGGCCGGGCAGTCGGCATGACCAGCACCGGCCACCGCCCGACCACCGCCGTCGCGGCGCGCGGGACGATGGACGCCGCCGTGTGGTCGGCGCTGGGCACGGTCCGCGACCCGGAGCTGGACGAGCCGATCACCGACCTCGGGTTCGTCGTCGCGGCCGCCGTCACCTGCGGCGTGGCCCATGTCCGGCTCGTGCTGCCGACGTACTTCTGCGCGCCCAACTTCGCGTACCTGATGGTCGCCGACGCGCACGACGCGGTGGCCGCGGTACCGGGCGTGCACACCGTCGACCTCGCGCTGGAGGACCACTTCGCCTCGACCGAGATCAACGCGGGGGTCGCCGCCGGCGCGGGCTTCCACCGGAGCTTCCCCGGCGAGGCCGAGTCCCCGGGCGGCGCCGGCGCGGAGCTGGACGAGCTCCGGCGGACGTTCCAGCGCAAGGCGCACACCGCCTGCCTCGAACGGGCCTGCCGCCGGCTCGTCGCGGACGGCTGGTCGGTCGAGGCGCTCGGCGGGGTGCGCCTGGCCGACCTGTCGGAGTCGGCGGAACGTCGCAGCCTGCTGCGGCGCCGCGACGACCTCGGGCTCTCCACCGAGCCCGGGGACCCGCTGCTCGTGGACGACGACGGCGTTCCGGTGCCGCCGGAACGGCTTGCCGCGCATCTCCGGTTCGCCCAGGCGGTCCGGGTCAGCATCGAGGGCAACTCGGGGTTCTGCCGCGGGCTGCTGCACACCCGTTACCCCGAACTGCGGGATCGGCTCGCCGACGGCGGACCGGTCGGAGAGGACGGCGCGAGATGAAGGCGGTCCAGGTCACCCGGTACGGCTCTCCCCCCGAGCTGGTCGACGTACCGGAGCCGGGCATCACCGACCCGTTCGACGTGATCGTGAGGGTCGGGGCGGCCGGGGTGTGCCGTACCGACCTGCACATCATCGAGGGTCAGTGGGAGCAGAAGTCCGGCGTGAAGCTGCCGTACACGATCGGTCACGAGAACGCCGGCTGGGTGCAGGAGGTCGGTGCCGCCGTCAAGCACGTCGCGGTGGGCGACAAGGTCATCCTCCACCCGCTCGCCACCTGCGGGCTCTGCCGCGCCTGCCGGGACGGCGACGACGTCCACTGTGCCAACTCGGCGTTCCCCGGCATCGACAGCGACGGCGGGTACGCCGAGCTGCTGAGGACGAGCGCCCGCTCGGTGATCACGCTGGACGACCCGCTCGAACCGGTGGACGTCGCCGCCCTCGCGGATGCCGGCCTCACCGCCTACCACGCGGTCCGCAAGGCGGCCCGGCGGATCAGGCCGGGGGAGCGGGTCGTGGTGATCGGGGCCGGCGGCCTCGGCCACATCGGCATCCAGGTTCTGAACGCGCTCACCTCCGCCGAGGTGATCGTGGTGGACCGCTCGGCCGATGCGCTGGCGCTCGCGTCGGACCTGGGCGTGGACCACGTCGTCCAGGCGGACGGGTCGCAGGTCGAGACCGTGCTGGGGCTGACCGGTGGCGACGGCGCCGAGGTGATCCTGGACTTCGTCGGCGAGGGCGGCGCGATCGAGGACGGCGTGGCGATGCTGCGCCGGGCCGGTGACTACTACGTCATCGGGTACGGCGGCGTCCTGTCCATCCCGACGATCGACATCATCTCCACCGAGATCAACTTCATCGGCAACCTGGTCGGCTCGTACAACGACCTCGCGGAGCTGATGGTGCTGGCGGCCCGGGGCAAGGTCGCGCTGCACACGGTCACCTACCCGCTCGACGAGTACGCCCGGGCGCTCGACGACCTGGACCACGGGCGGGTCCGCGGCCGGGCGATCCTGGTCCCCTGACCACCCACCGAAACCCCCGAGAGAAGCGGAGAACCCGACATGGCCAAGGACCTGCGGTTCAACGTCGAGGCGCGGCAGCTGCTCGTGTCGGGCGTCGACGCGCTCGCCGACGCGGTGAAGGTGACGCTGGGGCCCAAGGGCCGCAACGCGGTGATCGAGAAGCTGACCGGGCCGCCGACCATCACCAACGACGGCGTCACGATCGCGCGGGAGATCCAGCTCCGGAACCCCTTCGCGAACATGGGCGCCCAGCTGGTGAAGGAGGTGGCGATGAAGACCAACGGCGTCGCGGGCGACGGCACCACCACCGCCACCGTGCTGGCCCAGGCGCTGGTCCACGAGGGCATGCGGGCCCTGGAGGACGGCGCCAACCCGATGCAGCTCAAGCGGGGCATCGAGCAGGGCGTCGCGGCCGTGCTGGAACGGCTCCAGCAGGGCGCCCGGGAGATCCAGGGTCAGGAGGACCTCGCGCGCGTCGCGATGCTGTCGGCGAGCAACGACACCGAGATCGGCGAGGCCATCTCGACCGCGATGGCGCGGGTCGGCACGACCGGCGTCGTCACCGTCGAGGAGTGGCCGTCCTTCGGGCTCGCGGTCAGCTTCGCCGACGGGGTCGAGTTCGACCACGGGTACATCTCGCCGTACATGGTCACCGACACGAGCCGCATGGAGGCGGTCCTGACCGACCCGTACGTGCTGCTGACCAACGAGAAGATCTCCAAGGTCCAGGAGCTCATGCCGGTGCTGGAGCAGGTCACCCGCAGCGGCCGTCCGCTGCTGATCCTCGCCGAGAACGTGGACGGGCCGGCCCTCGGCATGCTGGTGGCCAACAACGTGCACGAGACCTTCACGTCGGTCGCCGTCCGCGCGCCCGGGTTCGGGCACCGGCGGCTCGCCGAGCTGGAGGACCTGGCGGCCTTCCTCGGCGGGCGGGTCATCACGGGTGACGCCGGGCTGAGCCTGGCCGAGGTACGGCTGGAGCATCTCGGCCGGTGCCAGAAGGTCACCGTCACCGAGCGGAGCACCACACTCGTCGGAGGCGGCGGGGCGGACGCCGACGTGACCGACCGGATCGAGCAGATCAAGCGGGAGCACGAGCGCACCGAGAACGACCACGATCTCGACGCGCTCCAGCTTCGGATGGCGCGGCTGTCCGCCGGCGTCGCGGTCATCCACGTCGGCGCGGCCACCGGCGTGGAGCTCAAGGAGAAGCAGCACCGGGTGGAGGACTCGCTGTCCGCGACCCGGGCCGCGATCGAGGAGGGCGTCGTCGCGGGCGGCGGGGCGGCACTGCTCCAGGCCCGCTCGGCACTCGACGACGTGGAGCTCACCGGCGACGCCGCGGCGGGCCGGGACCTGGTCGGCCGGGCCCTCGGCGAGCCGCTGCGCTGGATCGCCGTCAACGCCGGGTACTCGGCCGACGAGGTGGTCGACCGGGTGGCCGGGCTCGACGCGGGGCAGGGCTTCGACGCGATGACGGGCGAGTACGGGGACATGTTCGACGCCGGGATCATCGACCCGCTGAAGGTGACCCGGTCCGCCCTGCAGAGTGCCGCGTCGATCGCCGCGCTGCTGCTCACCACCGAGACCGCGGTGGTGGAGGAGGTGCTGGTGAACCCCGGCGCGATCATCGCACCGGGCTTCGGGGATCTGGCCGAGGGCATGGTCCGCCCGTCGAACATCTACTGAGCATGAACTCTGTCGCCACGGTCCCCGCGCGGCGGCCGGTGCCGGTCAACCGGGGCCGGCTCCGCGCGGGGCTCGCGATGACGGGTCCGGCGTTCATCGCCGCCGTCGCCTACGTCGACCCCGGCAACGTCGCCACCAACATCACCGCCGGGGCCAAGTACGGCTACCTGCTGCTGTGGGTGGTCGTGCTGGCGAATGTCATGGCGATGCTGATCCAGTACCTGTCCGCGAAGCTCGGCATCGCCACCGGCCGGAACCTGCCGGAGATGTGCCGCGAGCGGTACCGGCGGCCGGTGCGGCTGTGCCTGTGGGTACAGGCCGAACTCGTGATCATCATGACCGACCTGGCCGAGATCGTCGGCGGGGCCGTGGCGCTGAACCTGCTGTTCGGGCTGCCGCTCGTCGCCGGGGGAGTGGCCACCGGACTGGGGCTGCTGCTCATCCTGACGCTGCGGATCCGGGGCCGCGACGGCTTCCCCGCCGTCGTCATCGGACTTCTCGGCGTCGTGTTCCTGGCGTTCCTGTACCAGGCACTGCGGCTGCCGGTGTCGCACGAGGGCTTCCTGGCCGGCCTGAGGCCGGGGTTCGCGGGCGGGGAGAGCGTGCTGCTGGCGGCCGGGATCGTCGGCGCGACCGTGATGCCGCACGCGATCTACCTGCACTCGGCGCTCACGCAGGGACTGCCGGCCGACCGGCGGCAGCGGAGCCGCCGGGCCGCGCTCCGGGCCACGCGCTGGGACGTGGTCGTCGCGATGACGATGGCGGGTGTCGTGAACATCGCGATCATCGTTGCGGGCACCGCGCTCCCGATCGGGTCCGGCGACTCCCTGGTGCTGGCGCACCGGTCCTTCAGCACCACCTCCGGGGAGCTCAGCGGCGTGGTCTTCGGGGTGGCGCTGCTGGCCTCCGGGCTCGCGTCGTCCTGCGTGGGCGTCTACAGCGGGCAGATCGTCATGCAGGGCTTCATCCGGCGGCGGCTGCCGCTGTGGCTCCGGCGCGGGGTCTCGATGACGCCGCCGCTGCTGCTGCTCGCGCTCGGGATGGACCCGACGCTGGCCCTGGTGCTCAGCCAGGTGGCACTGTCGTTCGGCATCCCGTTCGCGCTGATCCCACTGGTGCTCATCACCAGCCGTGCGGACGTGATGGGCGCGATGGTGAACCGGCGGCGGACCGTGCTGGTCGCGGGAACGGTGTGCGCGTTGATCGTGTCCCTCAATCTCTACCTGCTCGGGGTCGTGGCGGGCGTGCTCTAGCGCGTCGTGCCACCCAGCGCGGCCCGGTAGACGTCGAGCACGTGGCCGGCCAGCCCGTCCCAGCGGTAGTCGGCGGCCCGGGCCCGGCCCGCCTCGCCGAACCGGCTGCGCAGGGCGGCGTCGCCGACGAGCCGGTCGATCGCGGCGGCGAACCCGGCCACGTCGCCGGGACGCACCAGCAGGCCGGTCACCTCGTGACCGACGACGTCGGGGATTCCGCCCGTCCGGGTCGCGACGACCGGCAGTCCGCACTGCATGGCCTCCAGCAGCGCGGTGCCGAGTTCCTCGTACCGCGAGGGCATGACGAGCACGTCGGCGCCACGCAGCAGCGCCGGTACGCGGTCGTGCGCCACGAACCCGAGGAACCTCACCCGGCGGCCGAGCCGGAGTCCGCGGTGCAGTTCCTCCAGCCGCCCGCGTTCCGGACCGTCGCCGGCGACCACGACCTGAGCCGGGAGCCGGAGCAGTGCGGCGGCCCGGAGCAGGACGTCGACGTCCTTCTGCGCGTGCAGCCGCCCGAGGAAGACCACCCGCGGGCCCGGGACCCCGGCCAGCGGGTCCGCACCGTCGGGGGCCCCGAACAGCGCCGTGCGCACCCCGGACGGGATAACCCGGACCCGCTCGCCCGGTATCCCGTGCGCGGCGAGGAGACCGGCCAGCCGGGGCGTCAGCGCGATGACCTGGTCGGCCCGGCGCTCGCCCTGCTCCTCGAACCAGCCGCCGACCACCTTCAGCACCGCGGAGCGCAGGTCCCGGACCACGAGCGTGTACCGGACGCTGGTGTGCACGGTCAGCACCAGCGGGATCCCGCGGAGCCGCGCCGCGGCCAACGCGAGCGGGATCACGGCCATGTCCTCGCCGAGATGGGCGTGCAGCAGATGCGCGGACGCGGCCAGCCGGGGCACCAGCCACGCCGCCGGGACCGCGTAGAACTGCCGGCAGGTCGTGACCGGGAGGCCGAGCCGCACGACCTGGGCCCGCACCCCGAGACGTTGCACCCGCGGCGCTCCGGGCGGGCGGGTGGTGACCACCGTCTGGGCCACGCCGCGGGCGTCGAGGGCCCGGGTGAGCTCACCGGTGTGCGTCTGCATCCCGCCGACCGGGTCGAAGCGGGCGGTGCCGGGCAGCGGAACACCGCGCGGGGGCTCGAACACCGAGCAGACCCGCAGCACCCTGAGCCCGGCACCATCGTCCACGACGCCTCCTCCCTCGCCCCGCGGTGGCGCCGGGCGCCCGCCGAGCGGGCCGAGTCGTCGCGCTCAGCGTGCGCCCGGGCGGCCGCCGCGGACAAGGACCACAGCGACTCGGTGGGGCGTTCGGCACCCCGCCCGCGGAGGACCTCCACGATCGGGGGCACGCACCCGCGGTGTACCCGGGCGACGACGCCGAGGCGCACCCCGAGGGTGGCGGAGGCGGCGGGAACCATGCCGCGACCCACCGGGACGGTGGACGTCTCGTCGTGGACCTGTCGACGGAACCGGGGTTCCCGCCCGGTCCGCCCGTTCTGCGGTCACGCCGGTCCGCCCTGGCTCGGGCGCAGGATCGACGAGAACCCGGCGGCCCCGGACGAGCCGACCCGGGGGCGGGGACGGCCCGCTCTCCCGCTGCACCGAGGTGAGGGGCCGGCATCGGCGAGCGCGCGCGGGCGGCTGCGGATCCGTGGCGCCGAGCGGTCTGCCGCCGACGCCGACCGTGCGCATCGTCCCGGCGCGGGTCCGCGGGTCGATGCGCGGCGCGGGTGGACAGGGGCGGAAACGGCGGAGGCCGGACCGGCCGGTGGCCGGTCCG
>JAVEDU010000044.1 GCA_030840805.1 Actinomycetota bacterium | reverse complement strand
GCGTGGTGTCGCACCGGGGGTTAGGTGGGATGGGGTCGGGCCGGTCGCGCCGAGGACCCGGGCCGGCGGGGGGTCACCGGGGTGCCGCGGCCGGGGTATCAACCCCCCTACCGCGGCACCCGGATGTCAGACTGCGCGCCATGGAACAGCACCTCTATGGCGAAGAACACACCGCCTTCCGTGACCTGGCCCGCAGCTTCGCCGAGAAGCACATCGTTCCCCACCACGATCGCTGGGAGCGCGAGGGCATCGTCGACCGCGAGCTGTGGACCAGGGCGGGCGAGGCGGGGCTGCTCGGCACGGACATCCCCGTGGAGTACGGCGGCGGGGGCCAGCTGGACTTCCGGTTCAACGCGGTGCTGGACGAGGAGCTGGTCCGCGTCGGTGCCTCCGGCGTGGGCTTCGGCCTGCACAACGACGTGGTGGGGCCGTACCTGCGGGAACTCAGCACCGAGGAGCAGAAGCAGCGGTGGCTGCCGGGGTTCTGCTCGGGGGAGATCATCACCGCGATCGCGATGAGCGAGCCCGCGGCCGGCTCCGACCTCGCCGGCATCAAGACCGTGGCGCGGCGGGACGGTGACTCGTATGTCCTCAACGGCTCGAAGACGTTCATCACGAACGGCATCCATGCCGACCTCGTGATCGTGGTCGCGAAGACCGACCCGGACAAGGGCGCGCACGGCATCAGCCTGCTCATCGTGGAACGGGGGATGGCCGGCTTCGAGCGGGGCCGCAACCTCGACAAGGTGGGACTCAAGGCGCAGGACACGGCCGAGCTGTTCTTCGACGACGTCCGCATCCCGGCCGAGAACCTCCTCGGCGCGCAGGACCAGGGCTTCTACCACCTGATGCAGATGCTGCCGCAGGAGCGGCTCAGCATCGCCGTCGCCGCCGTGGCCGCCTGCGAGAAGATGGTCGAGATGACCGTCGACTACGTGAAGGGCCGCACGGCGTTCGGGCGGCCGGTCGGGTCCTTCCAGAACACCCGCTTCACGATGGCCGAGCTCGCCACCGAGACGACGATCGCCCGCACGTTCGTCAACCACTGCGTGGCCGAGCATCTCGAGGGCCGGCTCACCGTCTCCGACGCCGCGATGGCGAAGTGGTGGACCACCGAGCTGCAGAACAAGGTTGCCGACCGCTGCCTGCAGATGCACGGCGGCTACGGCTACATGAGCGAGTACCCGATCTCCAAGGCCTGGCGCGACTCGCGGGTGCAGAGCATCTACGGCGGCTCGACCGAGATCATGAAGGAGATCGTCGGCCGGTTCATGGGTCTGTAGGGCGGCATCCACAGCGGACGTTCACGCGGTCCGGTGTGGCCCGGTCGCGGACTCGGGGCCAGGCCGAGGCCACGCCGGTGCTCGGCGGCGTGGGCGTGGGCGTGGCGTGGCGGCGGGTGGCGCGACCGGCGACCGGCGCCCGCTCGGCGGCGACGCGCCGACCGGCCCGTCGAGCCCGCCCCGGTGACCGGCGCGGCGGTCCCGGCCGTACCGCTCGCGGAGATCACGGACCCGGACGGCGGGCCGTCCCGGCGTATCCGCCGGGCGCGGGCGGGGCGGCCCTCCGGCGGCGCGGCTCCTCGGTGGCGAACCTCCGGGCGCGATAGGCCACGACCGGCCTCGCCGACCGGCCTCGCCGACTGGGCCGCCGCCGGTACCGCGCTGTCCACGGCGGCCTGGGCGAAGAGCGTCGGGGCGGTGCTCGGCCGACCTCACCGGTCCGGTGGGGAGGTCGGCAGCCGGGTGGGCCTCCCACCGCCGGCCGGGCCGTTCGCGTCCGCCGCGGTGCTCGCCCGGCTCTCCGGCGCGCTCCGCCGCGACCGGCCCGGGCGGTCCACGACCGCAGGGTGGAGCGCGCGGGCACCGTCCCGGCGGGCGGCGGCGGCGCGCCGGTGGCGTCGTGTGCGGCGCTCAGCCCAAGGCACCGCGCCGCCGGTCGTACCACTGGCGGTCACAACCCCGCTCCGGTCGCGAGCTAGCCTCCTCACGTGAGGCTCACCGATTTCTGGCAACGCATGGAGGAGCAGTTCGGCGCGGCGTATGCCTCGTCGATCGCCCGCGACCAGACCCTGCCGCCGCTCGGCAGTCGCACGGTGGAAGAGGCGCTGGCCGAGGGTGAGGACCCGAAGCGGATCTGGCGCGCCGTGTGCGAGGTCTTCGACTGTCCTTCGCATCTGCGCTGACGGCCCGCGCCGGATCGGCGGCGTGTCGCATCTACACCTTCGAACAGGTGTTCGGTAACCTGTCCACAGGGCTGGTCCTCATCCACAGATTTCGACCGGTCCATCGAACTGTCGTACCCGGTACCTAGGTTCGATCTCGACCCGCTGTCCCGACGACCACCGAGGTGGCACGCAATGCCTTCCGTTCCCGACCGCGACAAGGCGCTCGATCTCGCGCTGGCGCAGATCGACAAGCAGTTCGGCAAGGGGTCGGTGATGCGCCTCGGAGACGAGGGTCGCGCGCCGATCGCCGTCATCCCGACCGGGTCGATCGCGCTCGACGTGGCCCTCGGCATCGGCGGCCTGCCCCGCGGGCGCGTCGTCGAGATCTTCGGCCCGGAGTCCTCCGGTAAGACGACGGTCGCGCTGCACGCCGTCGCGAGCGCCCAGGCGGCCGGCGGCATCGCGGCGTTCATCGACGCCGAGCACGCCCTCGACCCGGAGTACGCCAAGGCGCTGGGCGTCGACACCGACGCGCTGCTGGTGTCCCAGCCGGACACGGGTGAGCAGGCCCTGGAGATCGCGGACATGCTGGTCCGCTCCGGTGCGCTCGACATCCTGGTCATCGACTCGGTGGCCGCGCTCGTGCCGCGCGCCGAGATCGAGGGCGAGATGGGCGACAGCCACGTCGGCCTCCAGGCCCGGCTGATGAGCCAGGCGCTGCGGAAGATGACCGGTGCGCTGAGCAACTCCGGCACGACCGCGATCTTCATCAACCAGCTGCGCGAGAAGATCGGCGTCATGTTCGGGTCGCCGGAGACCACGACCGGTGGCCGGGCGCTGAAGTTCTACTCCTCGATCCGGCTCGACGTGCGCCGGATCGAGACGCTGAAGGACGGCTCCGACGCGATCGGTAACCGCACCCGCGTCAAGGTCGTGAAGAACAAGGTTGCGCCGCCGTTCAAGCAGGCCGAGTTCGACATCGTGTACGGCCACGGCATCAGCCGGGAGGGCTCCCTCATCGACGTCGGCGTCGAGCAGGCGATCATCCGTAAGTCCGGGGCCTGGTACACGTACGAGGGCGACCAGCTCGGTCAGGGCAAGGAGAACGCCCGCAAGTTCCTCATCGACAACCCCGATCTCGCCCTCGAGATCGAGAAGAAGATCAAGGAGAAGATGGGCATCGGCGCGGTGCTCGACGCCGAGGCCGCGGTGCCGGCTCCCGTCGACTTCTGATCGGGTAGTCCGAGGCATGGGACCGCACACCGGGCCGACCGGACGCCGGGGGAGCACCCCGGCGGTCGGCGCCGACCGGCCCGGGCACGGTCCCGACGGTCCCGACGGCGCGGATCGCCCCGGTCCTGACGACACCGGCCCCGAGAGTGGCCGTCGCCGCGGAGAGGGCCGGCGCGGGAAGCGTTCCGGAGATCGTGGCTCCGGTGGTGGCGGCTTCGGTGGCCGCAGGGACGGGTCCGCCGACAACGCGGACGAGGTACTCGCCGATCCGGAGCAGGCCGCCCGCAACATCTGCCTGCGTCTGCTCACCGGCCAGCCGCGTACCCGGGCCGAGCTCGCCGCGGCACTGCAGAAGCGCGGTATCCCCGCCGAGGCCGCCGAGTCGGTGCTGGACCGGTTCGGTGAGGTCGGGCTGATCGACGACGCGGCGTTCGCCGAGGCGTGGGTCAGCAGCCGGCACCGTGGCCGGGGCCTCGCCGGCCGGGCACTCCGCCAGGAGCTGCACCGGCGCGGTATCGCCGCCGAGACGGTGCAGGACGCCCTCGGCACGCTGGACGACGAGACACAGGAGGAGACGGCCCGCTCGCTGGTCCGCCGCCGGCTCGCCGCCACCCGCTCGCTGGCGCCCGACGTCCGGACGCGACGGCTCCTCGGCATGCTCGCCCGGAAGGGCTACCCCGCCGGGACCGCCGCCCGCGTGATCCGCGAGGAGATCGGCGCCGAGCTGTCCGGTCCCGTGGGTGAGTCGCTGTCCGAGGCGCTGGAGGCGCTCGCCGACGAACCGGAGTGACCCGGGCCGTCCGCCGTGCTTGACCCGTTCGGGGGGCGGTCCTAGCCTCACGGTCACCGAGGAGTACGCCCGCCGACGCGGGATTCACGGCCTGCAGCACCACCTGGATCATCTGACTCGTTCATGGTCAACCGGGCACTGACGCCCCGCCTTCCGATCTCTGACGTGTATGCCGGCCCCGCGGCCGGCGTGTGCCGGATGCGTACTCGCATCCGGCTGTTGCCGCCACTCCCGGCGGACGTCGGGCTCTCCTCCCCTGTACGGGGTCGCGCCGTGTGCGCGATCAGGAGCGGAGGAGTCGTGTCGCCGTCGCTGGTCGTCCTGGTGGTCGTCGGTCTGGTGCTCGTGCTCGTCGTCGCCGTGCTGGTTCCGGCGGTGGTCGCGTCCGCGGTCGTCCGGCGCGGCGGCGCGCGACCGGCCCCGGGCGCCGGCGTGTCCGGGACCGGGGGAGCGGACCTCGACCCGGGGCGGCTCGACGCCGGGAGCGGCGAGCCGCCCCGGCCCGTGGCCGAACCCGTCCGGGTCGTCGGTGCGCGGCAGCGACTGGAGTCCGTCGTCGTCGCGCCCCGCGTCTCTGCCGACGAGGCGTCGTCGGCCCTGGAGCACGCCCGCGCCGAGGCCGCCGTCGCGCGAGCCGAGGCCGCGGCGGCCCGTGCGTCCGCGGAACGGGTCCTCGACGATGCACGGCAGGCCGCCGAGGTCCTCACCGAACGTGCCCGCGTTCTGGCCGAGACCGAGGCCACCGCGGCGCGCGAAGCCGCGCGCCGGACCAGCGAGCGGGAGGCCGAGCAGATCGCCGAATCGGCGCGACGACTTGCCGCCGAGGTCGACCGCCGGGAGGCCCGTCTGGTCGAGCGGGAGGAGCGGATCGACGCCGAGCAGCACCGGACGGAGCAGCGCGACCGCGAACTCGCGCGGGCCGAGGCCGGCCTCGCCCGCCGCGAGGAGGCCGTCGCCGACCTGGAGCGTGCGTACCAGGCCGAGCTGGAACGCGTCGGCGGGCTCACCGCGGACGCCGCCAAGGCCGAACTCGTCCGGACCATCGAGACCCAGGCCAAGCGGGAGGCCGCGCTGCGGGTCCGCGACATCGAGGCCGAGGCGCGGGAGACCGGCGAGGGCCGGGCGCGCCACATCATCGTCGATGCCATCCAGCGGGTCGCGAGCGAGCAGACCGCGGAGAGCGTCGTCAGCGTGCTCCACCTGCCGACCGACGAGATGAAGGGCCGGATCATCGGCCGGGAGGGGCGCAACATCCGCACCTACGAGTCGGTCACCGGCGTCAACCTCATCATCGACGACACCCCCGAGGCCGTCCTGCTCTCCTGCTTCGACCCGGTACGCCGGGAGATCGGCCGGCTCACCCTGGAAAAGCTGGTGCTCGACGGCCGTATCCACCCGCACCGGATCGAGGAGGTCTACGAGCTGTCGAAGGCCCAGGTCGGGGAGTTGTGTGTCCGGGCGGGGGAGGACGCGCTCGTGGAGGTCGGTGTCACCGAGGTCCACCCCGAGCTCGTCGCGCTGCTCGGGCGGCTGCGGTACCGCACCTCGTACGGGCAGAACGTCCTCAAGCACCTGGTCGAGACGGCCCACATCGCCGGCCTCATGGCCGCCGAGCTCGGAATCGACGGGCGGGTGCTCAAGCGCGGGGCGTTCCTCCACGACATCGGCAAGGCGCTCACCCACGAGGTCGAGGGCAGCCACGCGATCGTCGGGGCCGATCTCGCGCGGCGGTACGGCGAGGACGAGGACGTCGTGCACGCCATCGAGGCGCACCACAACGAGGTGGCGCCGCGGACGATCGAGGCGGTGCTGACCCAGGCGGCGGATGCGTGTTCGGGTGGTCGGCCGGGGGCTCGTCGGGACAGCCTGGAGACCTACGTCAAGCGGCTCGAGCGCATCGAGGAGATCGCCTCGACGCGGCCGGGGGTCGAGCGCGTGTTCGCGATGCAGGCCGGCCGGGAGGTCCGGGTCATGGTGTCGCCGGACGACGTGGACGACCTGGGCGCGCAGGTGCTGGCCCGGGACGTCGCCCAGCAGATCGAGGACGAGCTCACCTACCCGGGCCAGATCCGGGTCACGGTGGTGCGGGAGTCGCGGGCCACCGAGGTCGCCCACTGACCGAACGCCGCGGGACGTGCGGGGCGAGCGCGCAGGGTCGGGCGCGGCGGGCGGGCGCGCCGGGCGGCGGTCGGGGGAGCGCGGCGGGCGGGTCGGGTCGGGTGAGCGGGGCGGCGCGGCGGTGCGGGGGTCGCGGGAGCGGCCGGTCGGGGGAGCGCGGCCGGTCGGGGGAGCGCGGCCGGTCGGGGGAGCGCGGCGGGTCGGGTGAGCGGGGTGGGCGGCCCGGCGGGGAAGGACCGGCGGGCGTCAGACCGCCGCGCCGACCCCCGGCGCCGTGTCCGGGACCGCGACCCGCGGCACCACCGCCCCCGGCGGGGTCTTCCGCCCCCGCGCGACGCGCCGCTGCACGTACACCGCGAGCCGGCTGATCAGGTAGTTGATCAGGATGTAGATCACCGCGATCACGATGTACACCTGGATCGGGTTGCTCAGGCTCTGGATGATCTGGCCACCGATCCGCAGCACCTCCTCGTAGCTGATGACGAAGCCGAGGGAGGTGTCCTTCAGGACGACGACGACCTGGCTGATCAGCGCGGGGAGCATCACGCGGTAGGACTGCGGCAGCAGGATCGACACGATCGTCTGCAGCGGCGACAGTCCGATCGCGTCGGCGGCCTCCTTCTGGCCCCGGGGCAGGTTCGCCATCCCGGAGCGGAGGATCTCGCCGATCACGACCATGTTGTAGAGCGTCAGGCCGATGACGAGGAAGTACAGCGGGGAGAGCCGGACGCCGTACTCGGGGAGGATCCGCGCGGTGAAGAAGATCGTGATGAGTACGGGGATGCCGCGGAAGAACTCCACGAACACCCGGGTCACCAGGCCCAGCGCCCGTTCGCACCAGTACCGGAGCACGACGGGCACGCGCCCGAAGGCGGGACGGCGGCCCGCCGCGCCGAGACGCGGGCGCGGTCCCCGGGCGACGTCCGCGAGCCGGAAGCGCAGCACGGCCAGCGCGGTACCCAGCACCACCGAGGCCACGATCGAGAGTGCGGCGGCGGTGAGGGTGTTCCGGAACCCGATCCCGAGCCGTTGCCACACCAGGGGGAAGTTCTCGTCCGACGGGTCGACCAGCGCGCCCCACTTCTCGTGGGTGAACTGTCCCTTGTCCGCCAGCGGCTGGTACACCCAGGCGTACAGCGCGTACGCCAGGAGCGCCCCGACGACGACACTCGTCACCACGGTGAGCCGGCGGGCGCGGGGGCCGGGCGCGTCGTAGAGGACGCTCGCCTCGGCCGTCTTCATCGGGACACCGCCTGACGCCGCTCGACGTGGTCGAGCAGCAGGCCGAGCGGCACGGTGAGGATCAGGTACCCCACCGAGACGCCGATGAAGATCGGGACGGTCGCCTGCCCGAGCGAGGAGAGGTCGTCGCTGGTCTGCATGAGGTCTCCCGCCACGCCGAAGATGCCCGCGAGCGCGGAGTTCTTGATCATCGCGATGATCACGCTGCCGAGCGGCACGGCGGTCGCCTGGCCGGCCTGCGGCAGCACGATCAGCCGGAGGTTCTGCAGGAAGGTGAGCCCGAGCGACCGGCCCGCCTCGGCCTGGCCGGGCTGGACCGCGTTCACCCCGGCGCGCAGCGCCTCGCAGACGAACGCCGCGGTGTAGACCGCGAGCGCGACGACGGCGAGGCGGAAGAACGGCAGATCCGTGCCGAGGCGGACGAAGACCTGCTCGAGCAGTGGGATCTTCAGGAAGTCCGCCCCCACCCCGATCTGCGGCAGCGCGAACGCGGCCACGAAGAACACGATCGTCAGCGGGGTGTTGCGGACCACGGTCACGTAGGCGGTGCCGAGCCACCGCAGCGGCGGCACGGGGGAGATCCGCATGGCCGCGAGGACGGTGCCGATGACCAGGGCGCCGATCCCCGCCAGCAGGCAGAGCTGCAGCGTGACGTACAGCCCGTGGGCAAACGTGCCGGCGTTGTCGACGAGCACGTGCATCGGTGTCCTCCCTCGCGTGGTTCTCTACCGGTACCGTCACGCGACCGGCCGGCGAACTGCCGGCCGGTCGCGTGCGGACCGCCTAGTAGCGGTCGATCGTGGGCAGCGTCGGCGTCTCGGGGTCCACCGCGCCGGCGGTGTCCTTCCACGCCTTCTCGTAGGACCCGTCCTTGGCAGCGGCCTCGAGGGTGTCGTTGACGAAGGTGCGGAACGCGTCGTCACCCTTCTTCAGCCCGATGCCGTAGGGCTCCTCGGTGAACGGCTTGCCGACCAGGGCGAACGCGTCCTTGCTCTGGTCCACCAGGCCTAGCAGGATCACGTTGTCGGTGGTGACGGCGTCGACCTGGCCGTTCTTCAGGGCATCGGCGCACTTGGAGTACACGTCGAACAGCACGAGCTGGCCGGCGACGTCCTTGACGTGCTTGCGGATCTCGGCGGCCGGCGTCGAGCCGGTGACCGAGCAGACCTTCTTCGTACCGTCCTTGAAGGAGTCCGGACCGGTGATGGACGTGTCGCCCTTCTTCACCATGATGTCCTGACCGGCGATGTAGTACGGGCCGGCGAAGTCGACCTTCTGCTTGCGCTCGTCCTTGATCGTGTACGTCGCGACGACGAGGTCGACCTTGCCCTGCTGGATGGAGTCCTCGCGGACCTTCGACGGCGTCTCGACCCACTCGATCTTGTCGGCCGGGATGCCGAGCTTGGCGGCGACGATCTTGCCGATCTCGACGTCGAAGCCCTTCGGCTTGCCGTCGAGGCCCTTCAGCCCGAACAGCGGCTGGTCGAACTTGGTGCCGATGGTGATCTTCTGGGCCTTGTTCAGCTTCTCCATGGTGGAGCCCGCGGCGAACTTCGCGCCGGAGTCGACCGTGGGGTTGCTGCCGCCGGAGTCGCTGCTGCCACAGCCGGCCGCACCGAGTGCGAACACCGCCGCGGCCGCGACGGTCATGAGCTTGCGCATTCTCATCCTTGCTCCCTTGTCTTTCGTGGGGATGTGGCGGGTCGTCAGTGCGTGAGGATCTTCGAGAGGAAGTCCTTCGCCCGGTCGGACTGCGGGTTGTCGAAGAAGCTGTCCGGGTCGGACTGTTCGACGATCTGCCCGTCCGCCATGAACACCACACGGTTCGCGGCCTTGCGGGCGAACCCCATCTCGTGGGTGACGACGACCATCGTCATGCCCTCCCTCGCGAGGGAGGTCATGACGTCGAGGACCTCGTTCACCATCTCCGGGTCCAGCGCGCTCGTCGGCTCGTCGAACAGCATGACCTTCGGCTGCATCGCGAGCGCCCGGGCGATCGCCACCCGCTGCTGCTGGCCGCCGGAGAGCTGCGCGGGCAGCTTCTCGGCCTGGTTGGCGACGCCGACCCGGTCCAGGAGCTCCATCGCGCGGGCACGTGCGGCGGCCGGCTTCTCGCCGCGCACCTTGATCGGCCCGAGGGTGACGTTCTCCAGGACCGTCTTGTGGGCGAACAGGTTGAACGACTGGAACACCATGCCGACCTCGCTGCGGAGCTGGGCGAGCGCCTTGCCCTCCTCGGGCAGCCGCCTCCCGTCGATCGTGATCTCGCCGGACTGGATCGGCTCCAGCCGGTTGATCGCGCGGCAGAGCGTCGACTTGCCCGAACCCGACGGCCCGATGACCACGACGACCTC
This sequence comes from Actinomycetota bacterium, assembly GCA_030840805.1. Classification (GTDB taxonomy): domain Bacteria; phylum Actinomycetota; class Actinomycetes; order Mycobacteriales; family HKI-0501; genus JAVEDU01. Next base: position 6,147 of record JAVEDU010000044.1, on the reverse strand, counting down.
ACCCCGGTCGATGCCGAGGTCGATTTCCTTCAGGACATGGAGATCGCCGAAGAACTTGTTCACGCCGGTGAGCGCGACGAGCGGCTCGGCCATGGACTCTCCCTCTGCGGACGGCCGGCCAGCGGTCACTGGTCGGCAGCGGGCGAATGGTAGTGAGGGCGGCGTTCCCCCCGTGCCGGATTTGAGCCGGACTTGAGGTTACGTCAGGACTCGGTCACGCTACGAAACCACACGTTCTCCCAGGCTTCGGGCATATCGTCGCCGCCACACCGGTGCGGAGGAGGACACGCGTGCGGCTCTTGATCGTGGAGGACGACAACCGGGTCGCCGCCGCGCTCGCCGGCGTGATGGCGCGGCACGGCTTCACGGTGTTCCGGGCGGCCACCGGAGCCGAGGCGCTGGCGCGGCTCCCCGACGCCGACGTGGTGCTGCTGGACCTCGGCCTGCCCGACACGGACGGGTTCGACGTGTGCCGGCGGATCCGCGCGGGCTCGGATGTGCCGGTCATCGTGGTGACGGCGCGTGCCGAGCTGTCCGCGCGGATCCACGGCCTGAACCTCGGGGCGGACGACTACATGGTCAAGCCGGTCAACGGCGCCGAGCTGGTGGCCCGGATCCATGCGGTGATGCGAAGGGGGCGAGGCGACGCCGCCCGCGGCCGGGACGACGACGATCGCACGGTGGTGGCCGGCCCGGTCACGATCGACCTCGCGGTCCGGACCGTCCACGTCGGCGGCGCGCCGGTGGTGCTGACCCGGCGGGAGTTCGACCTGCTCGCGGCGCTCGCCCGGCAGCCCGGGCTGGTGTACCGGCGGGGTCAGCTCGTTGCCGAGGTGTGGGGCACCTACGACGCGTCGGCGGAACGGACCCTGGAGGTCCACATCGGATCACTGCGCGCGAAGCTCGGCGACCACGCGCTCATCGAGACGGTCCGGGGTGTGGGCTACCGCATCGTCGCCGATGCGCCGGGCGGTCGGTGACGGCATGCGCGGCCGGTTGCTGTCGATCCTGCTCGTCCTGATGGGCCTGGTGCTGCTCGCCCTCGGCGTACCGCTGGGACGAAGCCTCGCCGACCGTCAACAGCAGGACATGTTCCTGGACCGGCTGGGGGACACGACGCGGTTCGCGTCCCAGGCCGGTCAGGCGTCCGGGCCGGTCGACCTCGGCCTGCTCCGGGAGGGCCTGGTCCGCTACCAGTCCGTCTACGGTGCCACCGCCGCTGTCCTCGCCCCGGACGGCGCCGTCCTCGCGGTGTCGGGCAGCACCGGCCCGCTCGGTCTGGACGAGGTGCGGCAGCGGGTCGCGAACGCCGCGGCCGGCCGCCTCAGCGACGTGCCGGGGTTCGCGTGGCCGTGGGACCACCGCCCGCTCGTCGTGGCGGAACCGGTGTACCGCGCCGGGGACGTCGTGGGTGTCGCGGTGACGGTCTCCCCGGCGGACCGGATGCGCGCGGCGGTGCTGCGGGGCTGGGCCGCGATCGCCGGGATCGCGCTCGTGGGGCTGGTGCTGTTCGTGCTGGCGGCGACCAGGCTCACCGCGTGGGTGCTCCGGCCGGTACGTCGGCTGGACGCCGCCGCCCACACCATCGCGACGGGGGACCTGGACGCCCGGGTCGCGGCGGACACCGGCCCACCGGAGCTGCGGCGGCTGGCGTCGGCGTTCAACGAGATGACCGACGCCCTCGCCGCGGCCCTGGAGCAGCAGCGCGCCTTCGTCGCCAACGCCTCCCACCAGCTGCGTAACCCGCTCGGGGCACTGCTGCTGCGGGTCGAGCACGCGGCGATGGAGGCATCGCCGGAGGTGGCGACCGAGCTGGCCGAGGCCGAGGAGGAGGGCCGCCGGCTGTCCCGGGTGCTCGACGATCTCCTCGCGGTGGCCCGGCTGGAGAATGCGCGGGCCGAGCCGCGGCGGCTCGACGCGGTCGCGCTCCTGGCGGACCGGGTCCGCAACTGGCGGGTGGTGGCCGCGAAGCGGGGCATCGACCTGATGCTCGAACCGACCCCGGGTGCGTGGGTCGTCGCGGACCCGACCGCGCTCGGCAGCTGCCTGGACGCGATCCTCGACAACGCCCTGAAGTTCTCCGGGGAGGGTACGACGGTCCGGGTCACGGTGCGGGACGTGCCCGGCGCCGACCCGCGGATGGTCGATCTCGCGGTCGCGGACGAGGGCCCGGGCCTGGACGCCGGGGAGCTGGCCCGGGTCGGGGAGCGCTTCTGGCGCGGTGCCCGGGACCAGAACGAGCCCGGCTCCGGCCTCGGCCTGAGCATCGTCCGCACCCTGATGGACCCGTACGGCGGGCGGCTGCACGTCGAGCCGGGCGCGGCCCGCGGGCTGGTCGTGGCGGTACGCCTGCCGACCGATCGCTAGGGTTTCCGGTCGCGGTAGTACCGCAGCGCCCCGGGGTGCAGCTCGGCCGGGAACGTCTCGATCGCCGCCCGCGCGTCCAGCACCCCGGCGAGCGGGAGCGTGCGGGCGATCCGGTCGCGGGACGCGAAGAGCTCCCGGGTCAGCTGGTACACCAGGTCCGGGTCGGCGTCCGCCCGGGTCACGATGTAGCTGGGCAGGGCCAGCGTCAGCACCGCGGGCACCCCGGGATACGTGCCGGCCGGGATGGCGGCGGCCCGGTACTCGGGGCTGTACCGGCGCAGCGCGGCGGCGTGGTCGCCGAGCGGCAGCAGCCGGATCGGCGTGCCGCCGGCGAGGGCCACCACGCCCGCCGTGGGTATGCCGCCCTGCCAGAAGAACGCGTCGAGGTCCCCGTCCCGCAGCGCCGTCACCGAGGCGTCGATGCCGAGATGGGCGGTCGTCAGGTCGCGTCCCGGATCGAGACCCAGCACGGTGAGGAGCCGGCTCGCCACGACCCCGGTCCCGGACCCGACCTGACCCACCGAGACCCGGCGGCCGCGGAGGTCCCGCGCGGAGCGGAGCGGGGAGTCCGCCCGGACGACGAGGTGGATGTACTCGTCATACACCCGGGCGACCGCGCGGACCGGCAGCCGCGTGCGGAACGAGCCCCTCCCGGTCACCGCGTCGGCCGCCGCGTCGGCGGCGGCAAAGGCGAACGTGCTCTGCCCGGCCGCGACCCGCCGGAGGTTCTCCACCGAGCCGTCGGTGCTCCGGATCCGCACGCGGACGCCCGGGAGATCCGCGGCGACCGCGTCCGCGAGCGCGGTGCCGTACCGGTAGTACACGCCCTGGGTGCTCCCGGTGGCCAGCTCCACCGCGCGGGGTGGGACGTCCGGGCCCCGGCCGGGCAGGCCGCCGAACACGCGGTCCACCGTGCCGCATCCGGTGGTGGCGAGCAGGACGGCGAGGAACACGCCGAGGAGCCGCCGGGTGGTCATGGCCGCATCGTCCCACGCGGCGTCCCAGTACCCTGGGGTTCGACATGACCACCACGCACCCCGCCGCCCGCACCTACGAGGTGCGCACCTACGGCTGTCAGATGAACGTCCACGACTCCGAGCGCCTCGCCGGCATGCTCGAGGCCGCCGGGTACACGCGCGCCGAGACCGGCGACACCGCCGACGTGGTCGTCTTCAACACCTGCGCGGTACGCGAGAACGCCGACAACAAGCTGTACGGCAACCTCGGCCACCTCCGCCCGGTGAAGGACGCCCGGCCGGGCATGCAGATCGCGGTCGGCGGCTGCCTCGCACAGAAGGACCGGAGCGAGATCACCCGCCGGGCGCCGTGGGTGGACGTCGTGTTCGGCACCCACAACCTCGGCTCGCTGCCGGCGCTGCTCGACCGGGCGCGGCACAACGCCGAGGCCCAGGTGGAGATCCTGGAGTCGCTGGAGGTCTTCCCGTCCACGCTCCCCGCGCGGCGCGAGTCCACCTACGCCGGTTGGGTGTCGGTCAGCGTGGGGTGCAACAACACCTGCACGTTCTGCATCGTGCCGTCGCTGCGCGGCAAGGAGGCCGACCGCCGCCCCGGTGACGTGCTCGCCGAGGTGCGGGCGCTCGTCGACGACGGCGTGCTGGAGGTGACCCTGCTCGGCCAGAACGTGAACTCCTACGGGGTCGAGTTCGGCGACCGGTACGCGTTCGGCAAGCTGCTGCGCGCCTGCGGGGAGATCGACGGCCTGGAGCGGGTCCGGTTCACCAGCCCGCACCCGAAGGACTTCACCGGCGACGTCATCGCCGCCATGGCCGAGACGCCCGCGGTGTGCCACCAGCTGCACATGCCGCTGCAGTCCGGGTCGGACGACGTGCTGCGCCGGATGCGGCGTTCGTACCGCTCGGAGCGCTACCTCGGCATCCTCGCCGAGGTACGCGCGGCGATGCCCGACGCGGCGATCACCACCGACCTCATCGTCGGGTTCCCGGGCGAGACCGAGGCAGACTTCCAGGCGACGCTGGACGTGGTGCGCGAGTCGCGGTTCGCGAGCGCGTTCACGTTCCAGTACTCGCCCCGCCCCGGCACCCCGGCCGCCACGATGGACGAGCAGATCCCCAAGCAGGTCGTCCAGGAGCGGTACGAGCGGCTCGCCGCGCTGCAGGAGGAGATCTCCTGGGCGGAGAACACGATGATCGTCGGCCGCGAGGTCGAGCTGCTCGTAGCGACGGGGGAGGGGCGCAAGGACGCCGCGACGCACCGGATGAGCGGGCGGGCCCGCGACGGCCGGCTCGTGCACTTCGCGGGGTCCCCCGAGCGGATCCGCCCGGGGGATGTCGTGACGACGACCGTCACGTACGCGGCGCCGCACCACCTCGTCGCCGACTCACCGCTGACGGGTCACCGGCGGACCCGCGCGGGCGACGCGTGGGCCGCCGGGATCGCGCCGAAGACCCCCGGAGTGCTGCTCGGCCTGCCGACGGTGCGTCCGACCGCCTGAGGCCGGGCGGCGGGTCAGCCCGACTGCTCCGCGAGTGCCAGGAACCGCCGCTTGCTCTCCAGGGCCTTCTCGGCGTCGCTGACCCGGCGGGTGTCCCCGGCGACCTTGGCCTTGGCGAGCCGCTGCTCGGCCTCGGCGACCTGGGCGCGCATCTGCTCCAGCAGCGGGTTCGACTCCGCGCTGCCGCGGCGCCAGTCGGCGTCCACCGCGTCCCGGATGTCCTCCTCGACGGCCCGCAACCGGCGCTCGAGCGTGTGCATCGACTCACGCGGCACCCGGCCGACCTGCTCCCAGCGCGACTGGATGTCCCGCAGCGCCGCCTGGGCCGACTTCACGTCGCGCTCGACGTCCAGCCCCTCGGCCTCGGCGAGCAGGGCCTCCTTCAGCTGCTGGTTCTCGCGCTGCTCGGCGTCCCGCTCGCCGAAGACCTCACCGCGCCGGGAGAAGAACAGGTCCTGGGCCGCCCGGAACCGGGTCCACAGCGTCTCCTCCGCGTCCCGCTGGGCGCGGCCGGAGGCCTTCCACTCGGCCATGAGCTGCTTGAGCTGCGTGGCGGTCGGACCCCAGTCGGTCGACTCGGCCAGGGCCTCGGCCTCGGCGACGAGCTCCTCCTTGCGGGTCTGCGCCTCCTTGCGCTGCGCGTCCAGGCTCGCGAAGTGCGCGCCCCGACGGCGGCCGAACGCGTCCCGCGCCGCGGCGTACCGCTTCCAGAGCTCACCGTCGGACTTGCGGTCGACCCCCTTGATGGTCTTCCACTCGTCCAGGATCTCCCGGAGCCGGTCGCCCGCGACCTTCCACTGGGTGGACTCGGTGGCGAGCTGCTCGGCCTCGGTGACCAGCTCACGCTTGCGGGCGGCGGCGCGCTCCCGCGCCGCGGAACGGGCGGCCTTGGTCTCCTCCGCCTTCGCGCTCACCTTGTCCGCGAGCGCGTCGAGGCGCAGCGCGAGCGCGTCGATGTCCCCGACGACCGCCGCGGTCGCGAGCGAGGCCTGCAGCCGGTGGACGCCGGCGAGGGTGTGCTGGGCGTCGGCCGCGCCGGAGTCCAGCCGGGCCTCCAGCAGCTCCACCTCGGTGGCGAGGTCGTCGTACCGGCGGGCGAAGTGGGCGAGGCCCTCCTCGGGTGACCCGGCCTGCCACGAGCCGACGGCCCGCTCGCCGGTGGCGGTACGCACGTACACGGTTCCGTCGGCGTCGATCCGGCCGTACGCGGCGCCGTCGGTGTGCGGCCGGGCCGGGTGCGGGGCGGCGGGGTGGGGGGTCGCCGCGGCCTCGGCGGCGGGCGGGACATCCGCGGCGACCGGGGGGTG
>JAVEDU010000033.1 GCA_030840805.1 Actinomycetota bacterium | reverse complement strand
TGATCAACGCGGGTCTGGGCGAGTCAGCTCCCGGCCGACACCACGCGGCCCGCGCCGAAGTACTCCGCCCACCACACCGGCGCGATCCGCACCACGTCCCCGGTCGTGGGCGCGTGCACCATGCGCCCGCCCCCGAGGTAGATCCCGACGTGGTGGATCGTGTCCCAGTTGCTCTTGTCGGTGGCGAAGAACAGCAGGTCGCCCGGGAGCAGCTGGGACGGCGGGACGGGGCGGCTCGCCCGGTACTGCGGTCGCGCCGTGCGGGGCACGGCGATCCCGGCGTGCCCGTACGCGTACTGCACCAGCCCCGAGCAGTCGTACGTGCTCGGGCCCTCGGCCCCGAACACGTACGGCTTGCCGAGCTGCGCCAGCGCGATCCGTACCGCCTCCAGGGCGGTGGCGGCCACCGGCCCGGCGCTGCCGTCGACGAGCCCGGCGGCGACGCGGGTGCGGTACGTGGACATGTCCGACGCGGCGGCGGTCGCCTGCTGCCGCGCGAGCAGGACCGAGTTGGCGACCCGGAACCGGCGCAGGTTCGCCGACCGGACGGCGACCGCGTTGTGGTCCGCCGCCACGTCGACCTCCAGGGCGCGGGCCTGCGCGGCGGTCGCCTGCCAGTCGTGTTCGGCGGCGCGGACGGCCGTGTCGGCCCGGGTCAGCTCCGCGGTACGGCCGGTGAGGCCCGTGCCGGTGAGCCCGTCCACCAGCGACGGCCCGGGGGTCGTCATGTACGCGGTCCGCGCCCAGTCGTTGGCGGCGTCGGCGGCGCGTTCCCGCCGGAGGAGGGCGGCGCGGTAGGCCCGCTCGGCCGCGCTGTTCTCTCGCTTCACCGCGGTGGCGCGCTGCTGGTTCTCCAGGGACCGCTGGGCGAGGCCCTCCAGCGCGGCGGACTCGGCGCGCATCTTGGCGTACAGGGAGGCGGCGGTGGGCGTCGGCGCGGCGGACGCGGGCACGCCGGAGACGAGGACGGCGCTCGACAGCACCGCCACCGCCCCCGCGAACAGAGACCTGCCCCTGACCACTGCCACCCCCGACTGTCGTCGCCGGGGTACAACGATGAGGCAGGCCAACAGTGACGGCAACCACTCGGAGAGTGACGCCACGGAATTCCTACGGGCCGGGTGTGACCGTGGGGCTGGGGCTCGGGGTCGGTGCGGTCGGTGACGGGAAGGGCCGGCAACGGGGATCCGGTGGCCCGGTCGGCGACGGGCTCGGTGTGGGCGTGGGGGACGCCGATCCGGTCGGGCTCGGCGCCGGACAGGACGGCGAGGGCGAGGGCGACGGCGACCCGGGCGGGGACGGCGGAGCCGGGGGCGGAGCCTGCGTCGGGGACGGCAGCCCGGGCGGGGGCGACGGCGTCGGTGCCGGGCTCGGCGCGGGACGGGGCAGCGGCGTCTGCGACGGCAGCGGGCTCTCCGTGGGAGCCGGCCGGACGGGCGCCGGAGCACCGGGGCCCGCTGGTCCCGGCGGCCGCGTGGTGCGCGGCGCCGTCGCGGGGTTGTCGTGCGCGGCGGCGGCGCGGGTGGCACCGAAGAACTCGGCCCACCAGATCGGGGCGATGCGGACGACATCCCCGGTGGTGGGGGCGTGGACCATCAGACCGCGGCCGAGATACACGGCGACGTGGTGGATGGAGTTCCAGTGGTCCGGGTCCGGACCGAAGAACAGCAGGTCGCCGGGGAGCATCGCGACCACCGGGATCGGGGTCGTGGACAGGTACTGGGGGCGGGCGGTGCGGGGCAGGGCGATCCCGGCGGAGGCGTAGGCGGTCTGGACGAGGCCGGAGCAGTCGTACGTGCCGGGCCCCTCGGCGCCCCAGACATAGGGCTTGCCGAGCTGGGCGAGGGCGAACCGCACGGCGGCGAGTGCCTGTGGCGTGGGCGTACCGCCCGTGAGCGCGGTACCGGTGAGGAAACGGCGGGACAGGGCGGCGTTGTCGGCGTCGGTGGTGCGCCGGGCCGCGGCGAGCTGGGAGCGGTAGGCGGCGCGGAGCCGGTCCAGGGCGGTGGTGCGGCGGTCCAGTGCGGCCTCCAGGCCGCTCGCGGTGGTGCCGGCATCGTGGGCTACCCCGAAGGCCTCCGCGTACGCCTGGGTGGCCCTCGCCAGGTCGAGCGCCGCCGCCGCCGCCTCGGTGCCGATCCGGCCGGCCTCGCCGAGGTCCGCGGCGGGGCCCAGGGCGAGGCCCTGGCCGTCGGTCGGCCCGGTGAGCGGTTCCGGCCGGCCGGCCACGGTCGCCGCCGCGGTGCGGGCCCACTCCGCGGCCCGGGCCTGTGCCCGGCGGTACCGGTCCGACGCAACGGACCAGTCGGCCTCGGCGGCGCCGGCCTCGGCGGACAGCTGCCGAGAGGTCTCGCGTTCCTCGACCGCGCGCTCGGCGAGGGCCTCGAGCGCGGCGGCCTCCCGTTCGACCCGCGCCGCGACGGGGCTCACCGGGGCGGGCGCGGGCCGCCGGGGGAGCGCGGCACCCCGCGGGTCCGGTGGTGGCGGCGCGACCGTCGGCACCTCGGCGACCGGAACCGGACCGCGCGGGTCGTCGGGTGCGGCGAGAGCGACCGGTTCCACGACGGCGGCCGGTGCGGCGGGGAGCGGGCCGAGGGCGGCGACCGTCCCCGGGAGGACCAGCGCGAGCAGGACGCCCGCCGTGATGGCGGTCTCGCGCCCGGGGTGGCGGCCGCGCGTGGTGAGCGCGATCCGTTCCCGGGTCCGGTGCATCGGTACCGCCCGTCAGGTCTCGGTGCCGCTCGTGGCGGCAGGGCCTGGCCACGTTGCCGGCAACGTTATTACGCCGTTCGGGTGATGCACATTCGTCCGACGGACAGTTCTGCGCGGGGGCACCGGCCCGACCGGGTGTCGCGGGTCCGCCGTACGCTGGGGACATGTCCACGCCAGACCCCGCGCGCCCCCGGTTGAACCCGGCGCTGACCTACTCCGCCGGGCGGGTCGCCCTGTTCCTCGCCGTCGCGGCCCTGCTCTATCTCGTCGGCTTCCGGACGTTCGCGCTCCTCCTGCTCGCGCTGGCGATCTCGATGCCGCTCAGCTACGTGCTGCTGCGCCGTCAGCGCGAGGCGTTCGGGGAGCAGGTTGCCCGCCGCGTCGAGCACCGGCGCGTCGAGAAGGAGAAGCTCCGCGCCGCCCTCCGCGGCGACGACGAGGCCTGACCCCGGCGGCTACCCGCAGGCCGCCACCGCGCCGACCATCGCGGCCGTGACGACCTGAAGGTCGGCCGCGGTGCTCACGTACGGCGGCATCGCGTACACCAGGCGCCCGAACGGCCGTACCCACGCGCCCCGGTCCACGATCGCGGCCTGCATCCGCCGCAGGTCGACCGGCTCGCGCAGTTCGATCACGCCGATCGCGCCGAGCACCCGTACCTCCGCGACCTGGGGCAGCTCCCGCGCCGCGGCGAGCCCCTCGGTGAGCCCGGCCGACACCGCGGCCACGCGGGACGACCAGTCCGCCGACAGCAGCAGCTCGACGCTGGCGTGGGCCACCGCCGCGGCGAGCGGGTTGCCCATGAACGTCGGCCCGTGCATGAACACCCCGCCGGGCGTCGCGCAGATCCCCTCGGCGACCTCGTCGGTGCACAGCGTTGCCGCCATCGACAGGTATCCACCGGTGAGCGCCTTGCCGACACAGAAGATGTCCGGGACGACGCCGGCGTGGTCGCTGCCCCACAGCCGGCCGGTACGCCCGAAGCCGGTCGCGATCTCGTCCGCGATCAGCAGCGTCCCGTACTCGTCGCACAGGGCGCGCAGCCGCCGCAGGTACTCCGGCGCGTAGAACCGCATCCCGCCCGCGCCCTGCACGATCGGCTCGATGATCACCGCGGCCACCTCGCCGGGGTGATCGCGCAGCAGGGTGGCGACGGGGTCGAGGTCGGTGTCGCGGACCTCCTCGTCGTACCGCGGCCGTGGTCGGTCGGCGAAGAGCTGCCGTGGCAGGTAGTCCCGGAACAACCCGTGCATGCCGGTCACCGGGTCGCAGACCGACATGGCCCCCGCGGTGTCGCCGTGATAGCCGCCGCGGACCGTGACGACGCGCTGCCGCGTCGGCTCGCCGCGCCCCTGCCAGTACTGCAGCGCCATCTTCAGCGCGACCTCGACCGCCACCGACCCGGAGTCGCTGAAGAACACGCGCGTCAGCGGCGCCGGGGTGATGCGGACGAGCAGGTCGGCGAGCTCGACGGCGGGCCGGTGGGTGAGCCCGCCGAACATCACGTGGGCGAACCGGTCCACCTGCTCGTGCATCGCCCGGTCCAGCACCGGGTGGCGGTACCCGTGGATCGCGGCCCACCAGGAGGACATCCCGTCCACCAGTTCGCGGCCGTCCGCGAGCTCCAGCCGGGTGCCCTGGGCACCCACGACCGGGTATACCGGGAGCGGGTCGACGGCGGACGCGTACGGGTGCCAGACATGCGCACGATCGAGGTCCACGAGCTGACCCGGGTCCGGTGTCGAGAGTGGGACGGCGTCCACGTCACCTCCGCGTCCTGGGGCGGCGCCGCCGTCACCCTACGTGCCCGGCCGGGGACTCGGAACGGTGGTCCTCGCGCATCCGGCGAACGCGGCCAGTAGGCTCGCGCCAGATTCTCAGGTGCCCGAAGGGGCGTTGCACAGGGATGGAGCGATGGCGGCAGGGAGCGGTCCCATCGACGGCTCGGAGGACCCCGGCGGCGTCGCCGTGTTCTTCGAGTCCGATCACACCCTGATCGTGCTCAGCGGCACGATCGATCTGGTCGTCGCGGACGACCTCGAACACGCGGGCCGGGACGCCATCGACCGCGGTCTCCCGATCGTCGTCTCCGCCGGGGAGGTCGATCTGATCGATTCCGTCGGCATCGCGTTCCTGGTCCGGCTCGCCGGAGCCGGCGCGGAGGCCGGCTGGGGCGTCGGGTTCTCCAGCATCACGCCGTTCACGCTCGAGCTCCTGGAGCTCGTCGGGGCGCTCGACCTGTTCCGTCGTCCCGTCGATCTCGATACGAGCGGAGGAGTCTCCGACCGCCCGACCGACGGGGTCGAGGCGTGACGCAGGCCGCGTGGACCGAGGCGGCGGTACCGGGGGGCACCCGCGTCGGCGGCTGGAGTGTCGACGACGGTCAGGCGATGCGCCGCATCCGGGCCGAGATCGCCGCGGAGGCGCCCGGCGCCACCGATCCCTGCCTGACGACCTCGCCGGCACGGCGGATCGAGCTGGTGTTCAGCGAGCTCGTCTCGAACGCGCTGCGCCACGGCGGGGCGCCCGTGCAGGTCACGCTGTTCCGGGTGGACGGGCGGTGGCTTCTCGACGTCGCCGACGGGTCGACGGTGCCGCCCGCGCCCCGATCGGCGGAGGAGTTCGACACCGGCGGCCGGGGCCTGCTGATCATCTCCCGGCTCTCCGGCCGGCGCGGGTGGACCGTGGTGAACGGCGTCAAGCACGTGTGGGCGGAAGTCGCCTAGTCAGGCGGGACGCGCAGCGCGATGAGCGCGATGTCGTCGCTGGTCCGGGTGGCCGCCATGTCGGCGACCACCCGATCGCAGAAGTCGTCCAGCGCCGCGCCGGCATGCGCCTCGGCCACCCGCGTCAGCTGCTCCAGCCCCTCGCTCACCGCCGTGTGGCGGCCCTCGACGAGCCCGTCGGTGTACAGCAGCAGGGTCGAACCGGCGGGCAACGCGTCGGTGTGGTCGCGCCGCAGGTCCCCGGGCAGGATGCCGAGCGGCAGGTTGGGGGTGCGCCGGAGGAGTTCGGCGTGGCCGTCGGCGTGCAGCAGCAGCGGCGGCGGATGGCCGGCGTTGGTCCAGCGGAGCAGCAGTCCGCCGGCGGGCCCGTGCTCGACGCGGCCGAGGATGAGGGTCGCGAAGTTCGTGATCCGGAGCTGGGAGGCCACCTCGTCGGCGTGCCGGACGATGTCCGACGGCGCGCCGCCCCGGTCCACCGCGATCGCACGGACGACGTTGCGCAGCTGGGCCATGCAGGCGGCGGCGGTGAGGTCGTGGCCGACCACGTCACCCACGACCACGATCGTGTCGCCGTCCGGCAGGACGAACGAGTCGTACCAGTCGCCGCCGATCTCGGCGTGCTGGAACGCGGGCACGTACCGCACCGCGAGCTGGAAGGCGCTGGTCGACGGCGGCGGGGTGAGCAGGTTCGCCTGCAGCGCCCGGGCCACCCGGCGCTGTCCGGTGTAGAGGTTCGCGTTGTCCAGCGCCGCGGCCGCCTGCGCGGCGATCCCGACGGCGAGCTGCTCCGCCCGCTCGTCGAACACCCCGGCGTCCGGATGCCCGAGGAAGATGCCGCCGTGGACCACGCCGGTCGCGGAGGTCACCGGCACGGCCAGGTAGCTCCGGACCGGCAGGTGATCCGCCGGCATCCCCGCGTACGGCTCGTTGCGGCCGTACCGCGGATCGGCGGTGATGTCGGCGGACCGGACGACCCCGGACGCGCCGAACGTCGGCGCGAAGAGGTCGGTGTTGCGCGGCATCGGGAACTGCTCGAAGGCCGCCCGGGGGGCGCCGGCCAGGGCGAACAGCCGGTACGACCCGCTGGTCGGGTCGGCCTCGTCGTGGAAGAACGCCCCGAACGCGCCCCCCGTCACGTCCACGGCCGCGTCGACCGCCTCCTGCACCACCCGGTCCAGGTCGAGATCGGCGCCCAGGACCGTGCCGACGCGGTGCAGCGTGTCGATGATGGCCGAGTCCCGGCGGAGCTGTTGCTCCTGGCGGTGCAGCAGCTGGACGGTGTCCTCCAGTCGGCGCGCCTGCTCGGCCACCGTGGACTCGTGGACGGCGATGAGCTGCTCGCGGATCGCGATGCCGGCCTGCGCCGACTTCAGCGGGTCCACCTTGCGGGACCGGCCGCCGACGAACATCGGCTCCGTGACGAACGGGAGCAGGGCGAGCTTCACGCTCACCGCGATGATCGGCAGCATCGCCGACATGTCGGCGCCGAGCGGGATGCGGGCGTACAGCGACAGCGCGAAGATGTTGCCCGACGGCTGGACCCCGCCGAAGCCGACGATCGACCGGATGGCGTGCTCGGCGACGAACTCCTGGTGTGGGACCCGGGCCGGGTCGGTGGCGTCCGGGATGTGGATGGCCTTGACATCGTGGTGGTGGGGCTGACCCCCCGCGGGGCCGTGCACGAACGTCTCGATGTCCAGCCCGAGCTCGCGGCTCAGCGCGGCCGCGAGCGGATGCTCCGAGGCGTGCTCCACCGACTCCAGCCTGCTCGCGGGCAGGCCCGGTGAACGCCTCCGGTCGCACCACGCCGGGTCCTCGCCGTCGCTCGCGAGCAGGACGAGGGAGCGCATGCCCGCCGGGTCACCGGCGGGACGGAGGATCTCCCGCAGGTCGTCCGGGAGGTCCTCCCACGGCGCGGTGTTGAAGAACCGACCGAGCACGAACGCGGATCTGCCGTGCGTCGTCCGGAAGGCCCGCCGCAGGTAGCGCACCATCTGCGCCGCGGCCTCCTCCATCGTCGTGGCGCCGGCCGTGGCGCCGCGGACGCCGGTGCAGTACGTGACGACATCGCTCAGGCCCCACGCGGCGCGCTCGTCGGTGGGGGCGGCGTCCGGGTCGGCGCCGTCGAGGGTTCCTGCCGGCGGGTTCGTCACGCGCTCACTTTAGGGGCTTGTGTGACATGGCAACCTGAGCCGACACCCTGCTGTGGAGGAGGACCCGGTGAGCGCTCCGTCCCACGACCCGCTGCCGTCGTACGCGTCCGGTACGTCTGCTGCGCCGCTGCTCGGCGACACCGTCGCGGCCAACCTGCTGCGGACGGCGCGCCGCCACCCGGACCGTGACGCCCTCGTCGAGGTGGCCACCGGCCGGCGGTGGACGTACGGCGAGCTCGCGGCCGACGTCGACGCCGTCGCGCGTGGACTGCTGAGCCTCGGGGTGGCGAAGGGGGACCGTGTCGGCATCTGGGCCCCGAACGTCGCCGAGTGGGTCCTCGTCCAGTACGCCACCGCCCGGATCGGCGCGGTGCTGGTCAACATCAACCCCGCGTACCGCACGCACGAGCTCGCCTATGTGCTGCGGCAGGCCGGCGCGCGGACGCTGATCAGCGCGGAGTCGTTCAAGAGCTCCGACTACCGCGCGATGGTCGGTGAGGTGCGGCACGACTGCCCGGACCTGCGGGAGGTCGTCTTCCTCGGCACGCCCGACTGGGACGTGCTGGTCGCCGGCGGCGCGGACGTCCCGGCGGCGCGATTGGACGAGCGGATGGCGGCGCTGTCGGCGGACGACCCGATCAACATCCAGTACACGTCCGGCACCACGGGGTTCCCGAAGGGCGCGACGCTGTCGCACCACAACATCCTCAACAACGGGTACTTCGTCGGCGAGCTGTGCCGGTACACCGAGGAGGACCGGGTGTGCATCCCGGTGCCCTTCTACCACTGCTTCGGCATGGTGATGGGCAACCTCGGCGCCACCTCACACGGTGCCTGCATGGTGATCCCGGCGGCGGGGTTCGACCCGGCCGCGACGCTGCGGGCCGTCGAGCAGGAGCGGTGCACCTCGCTGTACGGCGTGCCGACCATGTTCATCGCGGAGCTGGCCCTGCCGGACTTCGGCTCGTACAACCTGTCGACGCTGCGCACCGGCATCATGGCCGGGTCGCCGTGCCCCATCGAGGTCATGAAGCGCGTGGTCGCCGACATGGGCATGACCGAGGTGACGATCTGTTACGGCATGACCGAGACGTCCCCGGTCTCCACCCAGACCCGGGCCGACGACGATCTGGACCGACGGGTGTCCACAGTGGGCACCGTGCACCCGCACGTCGAGGTGAAGGTGGTCGACCCGGTGGACGGGCTCACCGTGCCGCGCGGGACGCCGGGGGAGCTGTGCACCCGGGGGTACTCGGTGATGCTCGGGTACTGGGGCGAGCCCGCGAAGACCGCCGAGGTGGTCGACCAGGCGCGGTGGATGCACACCGGTGACCTGGCCACGATGGACGCCGACGGGTACGTGCAGATCGTCGGCCGGATCAAGGACATGGTCATCCGCGGTGGCGAGAACGTGTACCCGCGGGAGATCGAGGAGTTCCTCTACACGCACCCGGACATCGTGGACGCGCAGGTCGTGGGCGTGCCGGACCCGCGGTACGGCGAGGAGCTGATGGCCTGGGTCATCCTGCGCCCCGGGGTGGCGGAGCTGACCGTGGCGGCGCTGCGGGAGTTCTGCGACGGGAAGTTGGCGCACTACAAGATCCCGCGGTACGTCCACGTCGTCGAGGAGTTCCCGATGACCGTGACGGGGAAGGTGCGCAAGGTCGAGATGCGGGAGCGGTCGGCGGAGCTGCTGACCGCCCGGGAGTAGCCCGCGCCCCGTCCCGCGTCCCATCCCGCGGCCCTCCCGCGCCCCCTCGGAATCCCGCGCGGAAGCGGGCGACGCCGACGCTCACTCCCGAGCGGCCCACCCGCCGCGGTGTTACACCCGTTGAGCAGATGTGCTGTGACATGTAACACTAGGGGTGACCCGACAGGGAGGTCCCGGTGGACTTCGACGCTCTCCTCGCGGCCGACGCGCGCATCGAACCGCGGGACCGGATGCCCGACGGCTACCGCCGGACGCTGATCCGCCAGATCGCCCAGCACGCGCACTCGGAGATCATCGGCATGCAGCCCGAGGGCGACTGGATCACCCGGGCGCCCTCGCTGCGCCGCAAGGCGATCCTGCTCGCCAAGGTGCAGGACGAGGCGGGCCACGGGCTGTACCTCTACTCGGCCGCGGAGACGCTCGGCGTGGACCGTGCCGACCTGCTCGACCTGCTCCACAGTGGACGCCAGCGGTACTCGTCCATCTTCAACTACCCGGCGCTCGGCTGGGCCGACGTGGGCACGATCGGCTGGCTGGTGGACGGTGCCGCGATCGTCAACCAGGTGCCGATCTGCCGCTGCTCGTACGGCCCCTACGCGCGGGCGATGGTGCGGATCTGCAAGGAGGAGTCCTTCCACCAGCGGCAGGGGTTCGAGCTGCTGCTGACGCTCGCCCACGGCACCGCGGGCCAGCGCGCGATGGCGCAGGACGCCGTGGACCGGTGGTGGTGGCCGTCGCTGATGATGTTCGGCCCGCCGGACGAGGAGTCCCCGAACACGGCGCAGTCGATGGCCTGGGGCATCAAGCGGCACAGCAACGACGAGCTACGGCAGCGCTTCGTCGACATGACCGTCCCGCAGGCGGAGGTCCTCGGGCTCACGCTGCCGGACCGGGACCTGAGCTTCGACGGCGAGCACTGGCGGTACGGCGAGATCGACTGGGCCGAGTTCCGGGCCGTGCTGCGCGGCGACGGACCCTGCAACGCCGAGCGGATCGCGCGGCGCCGCGCCGCCCATGACGACGGTGCCTGGGTCCGGGAGGCCGCCGACGCGTACGCGGCCAAGGGGGTGGCGTGATGCTCTGGGAGGTGTTCGTCCGGAGCCGGCGGGGACTGTCCCATGTGCACGCCGGTTCGTTGCACGCCTCGGACGCCGCGATGGCGTTGCGCAACGCCCGCGATGTCTACACGCGACGGAACGAGGGCGTCAGCATCTGGGTCGTCCCCGCCGCGGAGATCACGGCGTCGTCGCCGGACGAGAAGGAGCAGTTCTTCGACCCGGCCGGCGACAAGGTGTACCGGCACCCGACGTTCTACGAGCTGCCGGCCGAGGTCCGGCACCTGTGAGCCTCGCCGGGTACGTCCTCGGGCTCGCCGACGACGCGCTCGTGCTGGCGCAGCGGACGTCGGAGTGGACGGCCCGCGCCCCGACGCTGGAGGAGGACGTGGCGCTCGCCAACATCGCGCTCGATCTGCTCGGCCAGGCGCGGTACCTGCTCACCTACGCGGGCGCCGAGGAGGGCGCGGGGCGGGACGAGGACGCACTGGCCTACCGGCGGCCGTCGTCGGAGTTCCGCAACGTGCACCTGGTGGAGCTGCCGAACGGCGACTTCGGCCGGACGATCGCGCGACTGCTGGTCTTCTCGGCGTACCGGTACGAGCTGCTCACCCGGCTCGCGGACTCCGCCGACCCGACGCTCGCCGCGGTGGCCGCCAAGGGCGTCAAGGAGGTCGCCTACCACCGCGACCACGCGGCGCAGTGGACCGTGCGGCTCGGCGCCGGGACCACGGAGAGCCGCCGGCGGATGGGGGCTGGGCTCGCGGACGTGTGGCCGTACACACCGGAGCTGTTCACCGAGGAGTCCGCCGCGCTCGTGGCCGCGGGAGTCGCGGTCGACCCGGTCTCGCTCTCCGAACCGTGGCTGGCGTTCGTGTCCGGCGTGCTGACCTCCGCCGGACTGGTCGTGCCCGACGTGGCGGCCGCGCCGGGCGGGGGCCGTCGGGGCGTCCACACCGACGCGATGGGTCCGCTGCTCGACGAGCTGCAGTCCCTCCACCGGGCCCATCCCGGGGCCGTGTGGTGAGTGCGCCCTGGGACGTGGTCGCCACCGTGCCCGATCCCGAGCTGCCGGCGGTGACGATCGCCGACCTCGGCATCCTGCGTTCGGTGTCCATCGTGGACGGCCGGGTGGTCGTGACGGTCACGCCGACGTACTCCGGCTGCCCGGCCCTCGCCGAGATCACGGCGGACGTCCGCCGCGCACTGACCGACGCGGGGTACGCCGACGCCGAGGTGCATACCGTCCTCGCCCCCGCGTGGACGACGGACTGGATCACCGAGGCCGGCCGCCGGAAGCTGGCGGAGTACGGCATCGCCCCGCCGGGGGCGGTCTCCCCGGCGCCTTCGGTGTCGTTGCCGCTGAGCGTCCGGTGTCCGCAGTGCGGCTCACCGGACACCCGGGAGAGCAGCCGGTTCTCCGGTACGCCCTGCCGGGCGCTGTGGGTCTGCCGGGCGTGCCGGGAACCGTTCGAGCACATGAAGGCGCTGTGACGCTCGCGTTCCACCCGCTGACGGTGGCCGCGGTGGAACGGCTCACCGACGAGGCGGTGGCGGTGACCTTCGACGTGCCGGTGTCGCTGCGCCCGGCGTACGACTTCGCCGCCGGGCAGCACGTGACGCTCCGGGTGGGGGCGGAGCGCCGGTCGTACTCGATCTGCGCGCCGGCCGGGTCCGGCGTGCTGCGAGTGGCGATCAAGCGCATCCCGGCCGGGACTTTCTCGTGCCGGCAGTGGCGGCCCGGCGAGGTGGTCGAGGTGCTCACGCCGACGGGGCGGTTCACCACGGCCTTCGCGCCGGGGCGGGCCCGGCACTACGGGTTCGTGGCGGCCGGTTCGGGCATCACGCCGGTGCTCTCGCTGCTGGTGACCGCGCTGGAGGTGGAGCCCGGCAGCCGCGTGACACTGGTGTACGGCAACCGGAGCAGCGGGTCGGTGATGTTCCTCGACGAGCTGGCGGACCTGAAGGACCGGTGGCCGGAGCGCGTGCACCTGGTCCACGTGCTGTCCCGGGAGGCCGGCGAGTCGGAGCTGCTGAGCGGGCGCCTCGACGCAGACCGGCTGGGACGGATCGTGTCGGCCCTCGTGCCGGCGTCCGAGGTGGACGAATGGTTCCTCTGTGGACCGTATGGGGTGGTCACGGCGGCAGCGGAGGTACTGGTGTCACTCGGCGTACCGGCGGCGGCCGTCCACACCGAACTGTTCCACGTCGCCGAGCTCGCCCCGGTGGCCGCCGCCGCTGTCGGTGGTGTGGGCGCGCACGAGGTGACGGTCCTGCTGGACGGCCGGGCGAGCACCGTGACGACGGCGCCGGACGAGACCGTGCTGGACGCGGCGCTGCGGGTGCGCGGGGAGCTGCCGTTCGCGTGCAAGGGCGGGGTCTGCTCCACCTGCCGGGCGCGGGTGGTCGCGGGGGAGGTGCGGATGGCGCGGAACTATGCGCTCGAACCGGAGGAGCTGGCGAACGGGTACGTGCTCACCTGCCAGTCGCACCCCGTCACGGACACGGTGACGCTGGACTACGACAGCTGAGTCCCCGTGATCACCACCGGATATTCGCGTCATAGCGACGAAAAAGCGGTGGTGATCACCAGGAATTACAGCGCCAGGCCCATTCCGAGGCCCACGGCGAACAGCAGCTCGGCCAGCCCGGTGTCGCGCAGTACCGGCACCAGGTCCCGGCCCCGCGCCCCGCGGACCAGCCGGGCCCCCGCCCGGACCGCGATCGGCATCCCGGCCAGCGACAGCAGCGCCCACGGCCGGTCCAGCGCCGCAACCAGCCCCAGCAGCTGGGCGCCACCCACGAGCACGAACCACAGCGCCCGGGTGCGCCGGTCGCCCAGCAGCACCGCGAGGGTGCGCTTCCCGGCGAGCACATCGGTCGGGATGTCCCGCAGGTTGTTCGCGACGAGGAGCGCGCACGCGTACGCCCCGACGCCGACCGCCGCGGCCACCGCCGCCCACGAGACCCGGCCCGCCTGCACGTACACGGTGCCCAGCACCGCCACGAGCCCGAAGAACACGAACACGCTGATCTCGCCGAGGCCCTGGTATCCGTACGGGCGCGACCCGCCGGTGTAGTACCAGGCCGCCAGGATGCAGAGCGCTCCCACGGCCAGCAGCCACCACGCCCCGATGCTCACGACGAGCACCAGGCCGGCCACCGCGCCGACCCCGAACGACGCGAACGCGGCCGCCTTGACGGCGCCGGGCGTCGCCACCCCGGAGCCGGTGAGCCGCAGCGGCCCCACCCGGTCGGTGTCGGTGCCGCGGATGCCGTCGGAGTAGTCGTTGGCGTAGTTCACCGCGATCTGCAGGGCGAGCGCGACGACGAGCGCCAACAGCGCCCGCCACCAGGAGAACCCGCCCAGCGCCACCGCCGCGCCGGTGCCCGCCGCGACCGGCGACAGCGCCGCCGGGAGCGTCCGAGGGCGGGCGCCCTCTACCCACTGTCCAGCGGTTGCCACTAGTCCTCCTGTCGAGACGTGAGCCGGCGCAGGGCCGTGCGGTCGATCTTGCCGAGTGCGAGCCGGGGCAGGTCGTCCACCACGACCAGGCCCGAGGGGGCAGCCCGGCGCCCCAGCTCACGGGAAACCTGGGCGCGCAGCGACTCCAGCGTCGGCGGGGACGCCGGGTCCGCGGGGACGACGACGGCCACGACCCGGGCGCCCCACTCGGGATCCGGTACGCCGGTGACCGCGACCTCCCGCACGCCGGGGTGCCCGGCGAGCACCGCCTCGACGGCGGCCGGCGCGACCTTCTCGCCGCCGGTGACGATCACGTCGTCGGCCCGGCCCTGCACCGAGACCAGGCCGTCCACCACGGAGCCGAGGTCGTTCGTCACGTACCGGCCGTCCACCAGGGACACCGCGGTGAGGTCGGGCCGCAGCCGGTACCCGGAGAAGACCACGGGGCCGCCCACGGTCAGCCGCCCGGTCGCGTCCGGAGTCACCGAGACACCGGACAGCGGAACGCCGTCGTACACGCACCCGCCGCTCGTCTCGCTGCTCCCGTACGTCGTCACGACCCGTACCCCGGCGTCCAGCGCGCGGTCCAGCAGCGACGGCGGCGTGGCTGCGCCCCCCACCAGCACCGCGTCGAAGGAGCACAGTGCGGCGAGCCCGGCCCCGCCGTCGTCCAGGAGCCGGACCAGCTGGGTCGGCACGAGCGCGGTGTACCGACGCGCACCGTCCACAGTGGCAGCGGAAGCCGCGAACGCCGCACAGGAGAACCCGGCAGACAGGTCCAGCGACACCGGCGCCACTCCGGCGACCAGCGAGCGCACCAGCACCTGGATCCCGGCGATGTGCGTGGTGGGCAGCGCCAGCAGCCACGCGCCCGGACCGCCGAGCCGGTCCAGGGTGGACCGCGCGGACGCGAGCAGTGCGGCGGCCGGCAGCATCGCGCCCTTCGGCTCGCCGGTCGACCCGGAGGTCGGGATCACCAGGGCGGCCGGGACCTCCAGCGGCACGTCGGGGCGCATCACGGCCTCGAGCCGCCGGCGCGAGGCAGCGCCCGGCGGCACCGGCAGCACCGCCGGCCCGCCGTCCAGCGCCGTCGCCAGCGCGTCCACCAGTCCCGGACCGGCGACGGGAACGAGCATCAGAAGTAGTACGGGAAGCGGGTCCAGTCCGGATCCCGCTTCTCCAGGAACGCGTCCCGGCCCTCGACCGCCTCGTCCGTCATGTACGCGAGCCGGGTCGCCTCCCCGGCGAACACCTGCTGCCCGATCAGCCCGTCGTCGATCGCGTTGAAGGCGTACTTCAGCATCCGGTTCGCGGTCGGGCTCTTGCCGTTGATCTGGGCGGACCACTCCAGTGCGACCCGCTCGAGGTCGGCGTGCGGTACGACGGCGTTGACCATGCCCATCCGGTGCGCGTCGGCGGAGCTGTACTCGCGGCCGAGGAAGAAGATCTCCCGGGCGAACTTCTGGCCGGTCTGCCGCGCCAGGTACGCCGAGCCGAACCCGCCGTCGAAGCTGCCCACGTCGGCGTCGGTCTGCTTGAACCGGCCGTGCTCCTCGCTGGCGAGCGTCAGGTCGCAGACGACGTGCAGGCTGTGCCCGCCGCCGGCCGCCCAGCCGGGGACGACGGCGATGACGACCTTCGGCATGAACCGGATCAGCCGCTGCACCTCCAGGATGTGCAGCCGTCCCGCGCGGGCCGGGTCGATCGTCTCGGCGCCCTCGCCCGCCGCGTACCGGTACCCGTCCCGGCCGCGGATGCGCTGGTCGCCACCGGAGCAGAACGCCCAGCCGCCGTCCCGCGGGGAGGGGCCGTTGCCGGTCAGCAGCACGCAGCCGACGTCCGGGGTCATCCGGGCGTGGTCGAGCGCGCGGTACAGCTCGTCGACGGTCTGCGGGCGGAACGCGTTCCGCACCTCGGGCCGGTCGAACGCGATCCGCACCGTGCCCTGCGAGACGTGCCGGTGGTAGGTGATGTCCGTGAGGTCGAAGCCCGCGACGGGGCGCCACACCGACGGATCGAAAGGGTTGGCCACGTCGGCGAGCTTAGGACCGGGCAACCTAGGCTGGCCCGGTGACCCCGACCGTGTACGCCATCCCGCTGCGCACGCGGTTCCGGGGCATCACGGTCCGGGAGGGCGTGCTGCTCCGGGGCGAGGCGGGCTGGGGCGAGTTCTCCCCCTTCTGGGACTACGACGCGGCGACCTGCGTGCCGTGGCTCCGCGCCGCCCGCGAGGCGGCGGACGAGGGCTGGCCCGCGCCGGTGCGCACCGAGATCCCGGTGAACGTCACCGTCCCCGCCGTGGGACCCGACCGCGCCGCCGAGATCGTCCGGGCCGGGGGCTGCGGCACCGCCAAGGTGAAGGTGGCCGAGCCCGGCCAGGCCGAGGCGGAGGACCTGGCCCGGATCGAGGCGGTACGCGACGCGCTCGGCCCCGGCGGCCGCCTCCGCATCGACGCGAACGGTGGCTGGGACGTCGACACCGCCGTCCGGATGCTGAAGCTCCTCGACCGGTACGAGCTGGAGTACGCCGAGCAGCCCTGCCGGACGGTGGAGGAGCTGGCCGAGGTCCGCCGCCGTCAGCACGTCCTCGTCGCGGCCGACGAGTCGATCCGGCGCGCCGAGGACCCGCTGCGGGTGGCCCGCCTGAACGCCGCCGACATCGCGGTGCTGAAGGTGCAGCCGCTCGGCGGGGTCCGGGCCTGCCTGCGCATCGCCGAGGACATCGGCCTGCCGATCGTCGTGTCGAGCGCCCTGGAGACCAGCGTCGGCATCGCGGCCGGGCTCGCGCTCGCCGCGGCCCTGCCGGAGCTGCCCTACGCGTGCGGCCTCGCCACCGTCCAACTGCTGCAGTCCGATGTGGTCGACGAGCCTCTGCTGCCGGTGAACGGGATGCTCCCCGTCCGCCGCCCGGAGCCGGTCACCCCGCCGGACGCCGATCCGGAGACCGCCGCCCGCTGGCGCGTGAGAATGTCCACCGTGGAAGGTCTGGTCACGTGAACCCGTCCACCGCTCTTGCCCGCGTCCTCGTCGACGAGCTGATCCGCAACGGGGTCCGCGAGGCCGTGCTGGCTCCGGGCTCCCGCAATGCGCCGCTCGCGTTCGCGCTGCACGAGGCCGATGCGGCGGGACGCCTGCGACTGCACGTCCGCATCGACGAACGCACCGCCGGCTTCCTCGCCCTCGGTCTCGCCAAGGCGTCGAAGAGCATCGTCCCGGTCGTCTGCACGAGCGGGACCGCCGCCGCGAACCTGCACCCCGCCGTGCTGGAGGCCCACCACGGCGGCGTCCAGCTGCTGGTGATCACCGCCGACCGGCCGCCCGAGCTGCGGCGCACCGGCGCGAACCAGACCACCGAGCAGCCCGGGCTGTACGGCCAGGCGGTGCGGTACGCGATCGACCTCGGTGCCCCCGAGGCGCGTGCCGGGCAGGTCGCGATGTGGCGTACGACGGTGTGCCGGGTGGCCGCGGCAGCGTTCGGCACGCTGAGCGGCGACCGCGGGCCCGTCCACCTCAACGTGCCGCTGCGCGAGCCGCTGGTGCCGGATGGCGACCCCGACTGGGTGGAGAGCCTCGCGGGCCGGGACGACGGCGCGCCCTGGACCGTCGTCCACGCCGACGTCGTGGGCATCGAGAGCCCCGCCGACGGGCCGGCCGCCGCGGGGACGGAGGCCCGGACGGTGGTCGTCGCCGGGGACAGCTCGGGGAGCCTCGGGTACCTGGCGGCGGCCGTGGCGGCGCGGCGCGGCTGGCCGGTCGTCGCCGAGCCGTCGTCCAGCGCCCGTACCCCCGGTGCGCTGCGGACCGGCACGCTGCTGCTCGGCGTACCGGAGTTCCTGGACCGGTACGCCCCCGACCGCGTGCTGGTGGTCGGCCGCCCGACGTTGTCCCGGGCGGTCGGAGCGCTGCTGCGGCGGCCGGGCGTGGCGGTGGACGTGGTCGCCGACATCCCGCGGTGGGCCGACCCCGGCCACGTGGTCCGGTCGGTGCGCAGCGAGAGCTGGCTGGCCGCGGCGTTCCGCACGGAGTGGGACCCGGGTGCCGCGGACTGGGTGATCGGCGAGGACGACATCCCGGTCGAACCGGCGGACGAGGCGTGGAGCCGGGCCTGGCGGCGCGCCGACGCCCTCGCGTCCGTCGCGCTCGACGACGCTCTCGGCGGCGCGCTCACCGGTCCCACCGTGGCCCGGGACGTGGTCGCGGCGCTGCCCGACGACAGCCTGCTGGTGCTCGGCTCGTCGCAGCCGATCCGGGACGCGGACCTCGCCGCGGTACCGCGCGACGACGTGACCGTGCTCGCCAGTCGCGGGCTCGCCGGCATCGACGGCACCGTGTCGACCGCCGTGGGCGCCGCGCTGGCACACCAGGAGGTCGGCGGAGGCCCGGCGTACGCGCTGATGGGCGACCTCACCTTCCTGCACGACACCACCGGGCTGGTGATCGGGCCGGGGGAGCCCCGCCCCGATCTCACGATCGTGGTGGTGAACAACGACGGCGGCGGCATCTTCGGCCTGCTCGAACAGGGTGGCCCAGAGCACGCCGCCTCCTTCGAGCGGGTGTTCGCGACCCCGCACGGCGTGGACCTCGCCGCCCTGTGCGCGGCGACCCGGACGGTGTACCTGCGGGCGGAGACCCTCGCCGAGCTGTCGAAGGCCCTCGTCCCGGCGCCGGGGCTCCGGGTGGTCGAGGTCCGGACCGACCGCGGCGGGGACCGGGACCTGCACGCCCGGCTCCGGGCGGCGGTCGCGGCAGCGGTCACCGGCTAGGAGCCTGTCGGCGAGCCGTCGAAGGCCCTGATCCCCGGTGCCGGGGCTCCGGGTGGTCGAGGTCCGGACCGACCGCGCCGGGGACCGGGAGCTGCACGCGGCTCCGCACGTCGGTCGGCAGGCTCCTAGGGCTCCAGCGCGTCGCGTACCGCGACGAACTTGGCGTGCGCCTCGGCCAGCTCGGTCTCCGGGTCGGAGTCGGCGACGATCCCGCAGCCGGCGAACAACCGCGCCGTCGCGCCGCCGAGCTGGGCGCAGCGGAGCGCGATGCCCCACTCGCCGTCGCCGTTCGCGTCGACGTAGCCGACCGGCCCGGCGTACCGGCCCCGGTCCAGGCCCTCGATCCGGCGGATCAGCTCGCCGGCGGTCCGGGTGGGCGTGCCGCAGACGGCGGCGGTGGGATGCAGCGCACCGGCCAGCTCCAGGGCGGACACCGGGGCCGCGAGCCGCCCCACCAGGTCGGTGCAGAGGTGGGACACATTGGACAGCCCGAGCACGGACGGCTCGGCCGGTACGTCCAGCTCGGCGCAGTACGGGCCCAGTGCCTCGGCGGCGGACCGGGCGGCGTAGGCGTGTTCTTCACGGTCCTTACCGGACACCAGCAGCCCGGCGGCGACCTCGGCCTCGCCCGCGTGGTCCGGCCGTCGCCACGCGGTCCCGGCGAGGACCCGCGACCGGACGGTGTCCCCCTCGCGCTGGAGCAGCATCTCCGGGGTCGCCCCCACGAGACCGTCCACCGCGAACGTCCAGGTGTTCGGGAAGGCGCCGCTCAGCCGGGAGAGGAGGTACCGCGGGTCGATCGGCGCGTCGGCCCGGGCGACGAGGTCGCGGGCCAGGACGATCTTCTGCGCCTCGCCGGCCCGGATCAGCCGGACGGCCTCGGCGACCGCGGCCGTGTACGCCGCGGCCGACACCGCGCCGTCCGACCAGGCCACCTCGCCCGGGGCGACGATCGGCTGGGTCGGCACGGCCGGGCTGCCGTCGCCGATCGTGGTGAGCCAGGCGCGGCCGTCGCGGCGGCCGAGGACGACCTGCGGCACGACGAGCACCGACACCGCGTCGGGGTCGAAGCCGAAGCTGCCGAATGCCACCGGGCCCGCGCCGGGCACGTCGGAGGGCTGCCGGTCGAGCGCGGCGCACACCGACTCCCACCACGCCGCCGCCCGGGCGAACCGGTCGCGACCCGAGATCTCCAGCCGCGCCACCTCGCCCCAGCCGAGCAGGCCCTCGCCGCCGTGCAGCCAGGCGAGGGCGCCGTCGCGGGGGAGCCGGGCGAGGTCGGCGGCCAGTGGGCCGGTGTCCGGCAACGCCACCGTACGGACGACGGCGGGAGGGACGAGGGGGACCGAGCTCACCGAGACAGGGTACGGCGACGCGGCCGGGGTGCCGCTACGGCACCGTGGACGGAGCGATCCGTGAGCAATGCCTGACAGCGTGTAGATCATGCCGGTACAGTCCGCCTGCTGAAAGCAACTCACATACCCACGGGGGACCCTCCATGCGCGTCACGACTCGTTCCCGACTGCGCCGCCTCGGTGCCGCGGCCGTGGCCACCGCGATTGCCCTCGCGGGCGTCGCCGGCCCGGCGTACGCGGACGAGCCCGCATCGGCGCCCTCGGTGACCGCGACCGCGTCGCCCACCCCGGCCGAGCCCAGCACGGCGAGCACGGCGAGCCCGACGCCGACCGCGGAACCGACGCCGACCGCGGAACCGACGCCGACGCCGACGCCGACGGCGGCGGCGGCGTCGGAGTCGAGCCCGGCGGCGGCGCCCGACGCCGCGGCGGCCACCGCGGACCTGTCCGTGACGATCCGCGGGACGACCGTGGCCGCCGGTAGCACGGGGAAGCATGTCGAGGTCCGGGTGCGCAACGACGGACCCGCGACGGTCCGGCACGGGGTCGTCGAGCTGACGTTCACGCCCGGCACCGCGCCCAACGCCGTCGAGCTCGGCGAGGCGCCCTGCAACAAGCCGGCACCCAACGTGTACCGCTGCGGGGTCGGCGCGATCCTCGCCAGCGGCCAGACCGGGCGGGTCCGGGTGTGGTACCAGCCCTTGCCCGGCGCGGCCCCGACGACCGATGCCGGGTCGCTCCGGGCGGTGGCCTCCTCGCCGGTGACCGAGTCCGACCCGGCCGACAACACCGCCACCGCGACGTTCGCCATCGCCGGCTCCGGGCCGGACCTCGCGCTCAACATGCGCGACGAGACCTACGTCGTGCCGGGCCAGGTCAACCTGTTGGCCGGCGGCATCGTCAACCGCGGCGACACCCCGTCGGGGCCGTTCGTGCTCGACATCACGCTGCCCCGGCGGGTCACCGTGCCGGCGGAGGCCGTGGCGGAGCTGGGCTGTGACGTGGCGGCGGACCGCCGCTCGCTGCGGTGCGCCGGGCCGGCGGTCGAGCCGTATCGGGATGAGGAGCACGCGCTCTACTTCGAGGTGCCGATCACGCTGCCCCGGGACGCCGGGCTCGCCCGCACCTTCACCGGCGGCACTGCCGTCCTGTCGGAGGCCGCGGCCGGCGGTGCGTCGCGGAGCTTCGCGGCCGGCAAGCCCGCGCGCATCTTCCGTACCGCCGCGTCCGCCCCGGCGGCCGACGTGGACGCGAGCGACAACCGTGACGCGTTCGCCGTGCGGACGACCGACGAGGTGGCCGACCTCGTGGTGGAGGCGTCGCCGGCGCGGGCGGCGACGGGGCGGACCGTCCTCGTGCCGTTCCGGGTCCGCAACGACGGCCCGGACAAGGTGGGGTCCGCCACCGTCCTGATCACCCCGCCGACCGGTACGAAGGTCGTCTGGCCGCAGCCCGCGTTGATCGACAACGAGTGGTGCGACCTGCTGGAGACCGGAGAGATCGAGTGCAGGATGTACCTGGCCGTCGGTGCCGCGAAGGAGTTCAACCTGCACCTCCGGATCGCCGGCTCGACGGTCGGGGACGACGGCCGCATCACGGCCAGCGCCTACAACCAGTGGGACCCCCGGCTGGGCAACAGCACCGCGCGGATCGTGATCCCGGACGCCGATGACCTGACCCAGGGCCGCCTGCCGGTGACCGGCACGGCGCTCGGCGTGATCCTCACCGGCGGGCTGCTGATGCTCGCCGGTGGCGCCGCCCTGGTGCTCGGGGCGCGGCGGCGGCGTACCGCCTGAGCCACCGCTCGTCCCACGCGGGCCCCGGCCGGGTAGCGGCCGGGGCCCGTGCGCGTCCGTACCCAGACGGATCCGGTGTGGACAAACGTTCACGGGCTGTAGTGGTTTTCGCTAGAGTCCGGTCGCCTGCCGATCGGCGGACCCTTTTCACATCCCACGGGGGAACATTCATGCACGTCACCACCCGTACCGGCCTGCGCCGGTTCGGCGGCGCGGCCCTGGCCGTCGCCACCGCGGCCACGCTCGCCGGGCTCGCGGCCCCCGCGTACGCCGACGAGACTGCCCCGGCGCCGATCGCCGCCGAGGCGACGGCGCCGCCCGCCGGGTCCCCGGCGCCGCCCGTCGAGTCACCGGCCCCGTCGGCCACCCCGGCCCCCGCGGCCACGCCGGTGCCGTCGTTCCCCGTGTCGAACCAGGAGCCGGCCGCGCCGCGGGCCGCTGCCGCTGCCGCCACCGGGGAGGACCTCGCCGTGTCGCTGCGGGGCACCACGGTGTCCACCGGCTCCGCGCTCAAGTTCCTCCAGGTGATCGCCACCAACAAGGGGCCGAAGACCGCGAAGCGCGTCGTCCTCGACATCGCGATCGCGCCCACGGCTCCGAACACGATCGAGCTCGACGCGACCGCGGCGGACCTCGACTGTGTCGAGACCGGCGCGGACAGCATGCGGTGCGTGCTCGGTGACATCCCGGCGGGCCTGAAGGTCACCGTGGGCGTGCCCTACCGGGCCGCCGCCGGCGCGGCCGCGAACCCGGCCGCCGCGAACGTCTCGGCGACCGTGTCCTCGTCCTCGCCCGATGCCGACGCCACGAACGACACCGTGAACGGCACGATCGCGATCGTGCCGCCGGCCTCGGACGTCCTCGTCGTGGCCGACGACATCGCCGACGCCGTGCCGGGCGAGATCACCGAGGCCGGTGTCCTCGTCCTCAACTTCGGCGGGCGGCCCACCGGCCCGGCCGAGCTGACCGTCGCGATGCCCGCCCAGACCACCATCGTCCGGAACCTCCCGGGTTGTGTGACCGCGGCCGACCGCCGGTCGCTCACGTGCAGGTACGACAGTCTCACCTCTCTCGAAGGCGACCCGGACCAGGCCGGTGACTTCCTCGTCCTGCCGGTGAAGGTCGACGCGACGCTCGTCGGGCCGCGCACGCTCACCGGCGGCACCGCGACGGTGGTGGACGACCCGAGCGGGCCGCAGACCTTCGCGACGGGCCCGGTCCGCACCGCGGCGCTGCGCAACCCGGTCGGTGCCGCGCGGCTCGCCGCCCTGACCGACGACGCCGACCGGACCGACAACAACGACACCTTCGTCGCCACCGTCGCCGCGGTCGCGAACCTCGCCCTGACCACCGGGCCCGTCCGGATCGACGGCGACCGCGCGACCGTGCCGTACACCGTCCGCAGCGCCGGCCCCGCCGTGGCGACCGGCGTGTACGTCAAGACCACCGCGCCGACCGGTACGACGTTCGACGGCGTCCCGGCGAACTGCACCCGCTCGGGCCGGACCCTGCGCTGCGACGTCGCCGGCAGCCTCGCCGTCGGTGCCTCGGTCGCGGGCGCCGTCACGCTGCGGATCACCGGCACCACGGTCGGCCGCGACGGCTCGATCGCGGCCGGGTTCGACGGGTACGACCCGACCGCGGTGGACAACACCGTCGCGCTCCGGATCGCCTCACCGGGCTCGCTCAACCAGGGCGGGCTCGCCGTCACCGGCACCAAGCTGGCGCTGACGGCCGGCACCGGTGCGGCGATGCTGCTCCTCGGCGGTGCCCTGGTGCTGCTCGCCCGCCGGCGTCGCGCCGTGGCGGTCCAGCGGGACTGACCTCCGTACCGCGGTTCCGCGGGCCCCGCCGTTCTCGGCCGGGGCCCGCGGCTTTCCCCCGGGTCTTTCGTAGGCTGCCCGGGTGACGGTCACCCTGCACTCCGCCCCGCACGTCCTGCCGATCTGCACGCCTCCGGTGCCGGACGGCGCGGTTGCCGTCGAGGCGGGTCGCATCGTGGCCGTCGGACCGCGCACCGAGCTGCGGTCGGCCTACCCGGAGGCGGCGGAACAGCGCTGGCCCGGTGTCCTGACGCCGGGGCTGATCAACGCCCACACCCACCTGAACTACACGCACTGCGCCGGCTTCCACGACAACGGCAAGCCGTTCGCGACGTGGATCCAGGACTTCCCGCCGGTCATCGCGGCCACCACGCCCGAGGGGTGGCGGGCGTCGGCCGCCGAGGGCGTGCGCCGGATGCTCACCACCGGGACGACCGCCGCCGCCGACGTCGTGACCGGCGCGGGCGCGCTCGGCGCGCAGCGGGACGCCGGGCTCGCCGGGATCTCGTATCTGGAGGCGGTGCTGCAGGACACCCGGACCTGGGCCGGGGTCCGCGACGGCTGGTACGCCTCGCTCGACGCCGCGGCGGGCGTCGTCGGCATCAGCCCGCACACGCCGTACACGCTGGACACCCCCGTGCTGGCCGAGCTCGGGGCCGCGGCGCGCGACCGCGGGCTGCGCCTGCACCCGCACGCCGCCGAGACCGTGCACGAGGTGGCGTTCACGGTGACCGGGTCGGGGGCGTTCGCGGACTGGATGCGCGCGACCGGGCTCGACTTCTCCCTGCTCGGCTGCGGGTCGGGGCGCACACCGGTCGCCGAGCTGGACGCGGCCGGGCTGCTCGGCCCGGACAGCCACGTCGCGCACGGGGTCCACGTCTCGGCCGCCGACCGGGCGCTGCTGCGCGACCGGGGCACCGTCGTCGCCCTGTGCCCCCGGTCGAACGAGCGGTTGGAGTCGGGCGAGGCGCCGGTCGCGGCGTACCGCGCCGAGGGCAATGTCGTCGCGGTGGGCACCGACTCGCTCGCCTCGTCGCCGTCGCTGGACCTGCTCGCCGACGTGGCGGCGCTGTGGGCCCTGGCGGTCCGACAGGGCTCCCCGGCGGAGGGGCTGGACCGGTGGCTGGTCGAGGCGGCCACCGTGGGCGGCGCGCGGGCCCTGGGGCGGGACGACGTCGGGGTGCTCCGGCCGGGGGCGCGGGCGGACCTCGCGGTCTTCGCGGTGACCGGGGAGCCGTACGCCGCGCTGGTGCACGAGGGCGAGGGCAGCTGCGTGGGCACCGTCGTCGCGGGCCAGATCGTCCATCTAGGCTGACCCTCATGACGCGCGCGAGCCTGGAGAAGCAGCCGCACGAGGTCGCGGCCATGTTCGACGGCGTCGCGGAGCGGTACGACACGACGAACACCGTGCTCTCGTTCGGCCAGGACCGGATCTGGCGGCAGGCCACCCGGCGGGCGCTGGGTCTGACCGAGCGGGACCGGTGCCTGGACCTCGCCGCCGGTACCGCGGTGTCCACCGAGGAGCTGTCCCGGTCGGGTGCCGAGGTGGTCGGCTGCGACTTCTCCCTCGGAATGCTGCGGGCGGGCCGGAACCGGCCGGTGCCGCTGGTGGCGGGCGACGCGCTGCACCTGCCGTTCGCGGACGGGGTGTTCGACGCGGTGACGATCTCGTTCGGCCTGCGCAACGTGGCGGACACCGGCGCGGCGCTCCGTGAGCTGGCGCGGGTGACCCGGCCCGGCGGACGGCTGGTGGTGTGCGAGTTCAGCCAGCCGGTGTGGGCGCCGTTCCGCACCGTCTATACCGAGTACCTGATGCGGGCACTGCCCGAGGTCGCCCGCCGGGTCAGCAGCAACCCCGACGCGTACGTGTACCTGGCGGAGTCGATCCGGGAGTGGCCGGACCAGGCGGGGCTCGCGACCCTGCTGCAGGACGCGGGGTGGGCGGACGTCGCCTGGCGGAACCTCACCGGCGGCGTCGTGGCGCTGCACCGGGGCGTCCGCGCGGCCTGACCGACGGAGCCGGTGGACCTCGCCGGTACGACGCGGTAGGACGGGAGCACCCCGTCCGCAGGAGGCCGCCGTGCGCACCGTTCTGACCGAGCCCCCCGTACCGCCCCCGCCCGCTCCACCGGTACCGCCGCCGGGGCCGCCACCCACGCCGCCGCCGACGCCCGAGCCCGGTCCCGTGCCGGGGCCGCCGACGCCCGACGTCCCGCCGCCCCCGGTCCTCTGACTCTCGCGTTGATCATGGGCCTTGCAACAGACACGCCGGCGTGTCCTGTTGCAAGGCCCATGATCAACAGGGAAAGGGGGCGACCGGCGCGACCGCCGCCGACCCGTGGGGCCCGTGGAATAGACTCCCCGGACCAGCTCGTGAAGATCTTCACAAGCTGTCCGCCACCTCGCGAGGGGATGCCGTGAGCACCGTAGAGACGCCCGCCGCCGAGTCCGGCCTGCTCGATGCCGCCGCCGACGTGATCGTCGTCGGGGCCGGGCCCGGGGGCTCCGCCGCCGCCTATCACCTCGCGCAGGCGGGTCTCGACGTCCTCCTGCTGGAGAAGACCGAGTTCCCCCGCGAGAAGGTCTGCGGTGACGGCCTGACGCCCCGTGCCGTGCGGTCGCTGATCCGGATGGGGATCGACACCACCCCGGAGAACGGCTGGATCCGCAACAAGGGTCTCCGCGTCATCGGCGGGGGCCTCCGGCTGGAGCTGCCGTGGCCCGAGCTCGCGAGCTTCCCGGACTACGGCCTGGTGCGCCCGCGGCGGGACTTCGACGACATCCTCGCCCAGGCCGCGGTCAAGGCGGGCGCCCGGCTGCAGACGCTCACGAACGTCACCGGCCCGGTCCTCGACACCGCCGGTCGCGTCGCGGGCGTCACGGCCACCGTGGGCCCGGAGAAGCGGCCCACCACCTACCGCGCGCCGCTGGTGATCTCCGCCGACGGCGTCAGCGGCCGGCTGGGCCTCGCCCTCGGCCTGCGCCGCCGCGAGGACCGGCCGATGGGTGTCGCGGTCCGCCGGTACTACACCAGTCCCCGCCACGAGGACGACTACCTGGAGTCGTGGCTGGAGCTGTGGGACGAGGAGCGCCAGAACCTGCTCCCCGGCTACGGCTGGATCTTCGGCGTCGGCGACGGACGGTCGAACGTGGGCCTCGGCGTGCTGAACACCTCGAAGTCCTTCCAGGACGCCAACTATCGCCAGCTCCTCACCCGGTGGCTCGACGGCCTGCCGGGGGAGTGGGGGTACGTCGAGGAGAACGCGACCGGCCCCACCCGCGGCGCGGCCCTCCCGATGGGCTTCAACCGCACACCGCACTACACCCGTGGGCTGCTGCTCGTGGGCGACTCCGGCGGCATGGTCAACCCGTTCAACGGCGAGGGCATCGCGTACGCCATGGAGTCGGGTGAGCTGGCCGCCGAGGTCGCCGTGCAGGCGCTGGCCCGCCCGGCCGGTCCGGGCCGGGAGCGGGCGCTCCACGCGTACCCGCAGGTCCTCAAGGAGACCTACGGCGGGTACTACCGGCTCGGCGGGGTGTTCGTGAAGATGATCGGCAACCCGCATGTCATGAAGGCCGCCACGCGGCACGGGCTGCCGCACCCGCTGCTGATGAAGTTCGTCCTGAAGCTGCTCGCGAACCTCACCGACCCCCGCGGCGGCGACTCGATGGACCGGGTCATCACGGCCCTCACGAAGCTCGCTCCCGCGGCATGACCCCCCCTGGGCGCCCGCCGACAGGGTGACCCGTAGGGTGATGCCCGCCACAGAGGGGGAGGGTCGTAGATGCCCCGCGCCCCATGGTCCGACACGACCGGCAGGGAGGGACATCGAGGATGAGCAACGCCGCCTACACCCCGATCGTGGTGCTGTTCGTGCTCGCCGCGGGCTTCAGCGTCTTCTCCGTGGCGGCGTCCGGTTTCATCGGCCCGAAGCGCTACAACCGGGCGAAGCTCGACGCGTACGAGTGCGGGATCGAACCCACCCCGCAGCCGCTCGGCGGCGGCCGGTTCCCGGTCAAGTACTTCCTGACGGCGATGCTCTTCATCGTCTTCGACATCGAGATCATCTTCCTCTACCCGTGGGCCGCGGCGAACGCAGCGCTCGGCGTCTTCGGGTTCGTCGAGATGGTCCTGTTCATCCTCACGGTGTTCGTCGCGTACGCCTATGTCTGGCGTCGCGGCGGCCTCGACTGGGACTGAGGGCGCACATGGGTCTGGAAGAGAAGCTCCCCAACGGCATCCTGCTGACGAGCGTCGAGAAGCTGGTGAACTGGAGCCGGAAGTCGTCGCTGTGGCCGGCCACGTTCGGGCTCGCCTGCTGCGCGATCGAGATGATGGCGTCCGGCAGCGCGCGGTACGACCTGGCGCGGTTCGGCATGGAGGTGTTCCGCGCGTCGCCGCGGCAGGCCGACCTGATGATCGTGGCCGGCCGCGTGAGCCAGAAGATGGCCCCGGTCCTGCGGCAGATCTACGACCAGATGCCCGAGCCCAAGTGGGTGCTGTCGATGGGCGTCTGTGCCAGCTCCGGCGGGATGTTCAACAACTACGCGATCGTCCAGGGCGTCGACCACATCGTGCCGGTGGACATGTACCTCCCGGGCTGCCCGCCGCGTCCGGAGATGCTGATCGACGCGATCCTCAAGCTGCACGAGAAGATCCAGCACGAGCCGCTCGGCGCCAAGCGGTCGCTCGCGCTCGAGGCCTCGGGGCAGGGGACGACCCCGCGGTACGGCGCGACGCCGTCCTCGTACCGGTTCGACAAGGGCCTGCGGGCGGGCTGGGACGCCGCGGCGGCCGAGGGTCGCGAGGAGCAGTTCCGGATCGAGACGGGGTACCGCCGATGAGCGAACCGAGCAGGAAGTCCGGCATCGATCTGCCCGGCGCCTCCGGCGCTGTCGGCACCACGACCGGCGGCAGCCAGCAGAGCACCCAGCGCGGCATGTTCGGCGTCTCCGGCAGCGGTGACACGTCCGGCTTCGGCGGGCTGGTGCGGCCCAAGGTCGTGCCCGGCGCGAGCGGCCGTCCGTACGGCGGCTACTTCGACGAGGTCGTGGACGCGCTCACCGACGCGCTCGGCGGCGCCGAGGGCTACGACGGCGCGGTACGCGGTGCCGTCGTCGACCGCGACGAGCTGACGCTCCACATCGAACGCGAGCGGATCGCCGACGTCTGCGCGCTCCTCCGCGACGACCCGGCGCTGCGGTTCGAGCTGCTGTCCAGCGTCTCGGGGGTGGACTACCCCGAGCAGGCGGAACGGCTGCACGTCGCGTACCACCTGACCTCGATGACCTACCGCCGCCGGATCCGGCTCGAGGTGTCGGTCACCGCCGAGGACCCGCACGTCGCCAGCGTGACGGCGACCTACCCGACGGCGGACTGGCAGGAGCGGGAGACCTGGGACATGTTCGGGGTCGTCTTCGACGGTCACCCCGGGCTGACCCGGATCCTCATGCCGGACGACTGGGATGGTCACCCGCAGCGCAAGGACTACCCGCTCGGTGGGGTCCCGGTGGAGTACAAGGGCGCCGAGATCCCACCGCCGGACACCCGGAGGGCGTACCGATGAGCACCACCGACCCGTATGCCGGCGAGCGCGAGACGACCGAGGGCAAGGTCTACACGGTCACCGGCGGTGACTGGGACACCGTCCTCGGCGGTGCGGACCCGCTCAACGAGGAGCGGCTCGTCGTCAACATGGGCCCTCAGCACCCGTCCACGCACGGCGTGCTCCGGCTCGTCCTGGAGCTGGAGGGCGAGACGGTCACGAACGCCCGCACCGTGATCGGGTACCTGCACACCGGCATCGAGAAGAACCTCGAGTACCGGAACTGGACCCAGGGCACCACGTTCGTCACGCGGATGGACTACCTGGCGCCGATCTTCAACGAGACCGGCTACTGCCTCGGCGTGGAGAAGCTGCTCGGGATCGAGGTCCCGGAGCGCGCGACCACGATCCGGGTGCTCATGATGGAGCTCAACCGGATCGCCTCCCACCTGGTGTGGCTCGCCACCACCGGGATGGAGCTCGGCGCGCTGTCGATGATGATCTACGGCTTCCGTGAGCGGGAACAGATCCTCGACATCTTCGAGCACGTCACCGGCCTGCGGATGAACCACGCGTACGTGCGCCCCGGCGGCGTCGTCGCGGACCTCCCGCCGGACACCGAGACGAAGATCCGGGCGTTCCTCGCCGAGATGCCCGAGCACCTGAAGGAGTACGAGGACCTGCTGTCCGGCAACACGATCTGGCGCAAGCGGACCCAGGGCGTCGGCTACCTCGACGTCACCGGCTGCATCGCGCTCGGCGTGACCGGCCCGGTCCTGCGCTCGGCCGGCCTGCCGTGGGACCTGCGCCGGGTCGAGCCGTACTGCGGCTACGAGACCTACGAGTTCGACGTGGTCACCCAGGACGGCGGCGACGTGTGGTCCCGCTACCTGGTGCGGCTGGAGGAGATCCGGCAGTCGCTGCGGATCGTCGAGCAGGCGCTGGACCGCCTCGCGCCCGGCCCGGTGATGGTGCAGGACAAGAAGATCGCCTGGCCCGCGCAGCTCGCGCTCGGGGCGGACGGACTCGGCAACTCCCTCGACCACGTCAAGAAGATCATGGGCCAGTCGATGGAGGCCCTGATCCACCACTTCAAGCTGGTGACCGAGGGCTTCCGGGTCCCGGCCGGCCAGGTGTACGTGCCGATCGAGTCGCCACGGGGGGAGCTCGGGTTCCACGTGGTGTCCGACGGCGGCACCCGGCCGTTCCGCGTGCACGTGCGGGAACCCAGTTTCGTGAACCTCCAGGCCTTCCCGGCCATGGTGGAGGGCGGACCGATCGCGGACGCCATCGCGTCCGGAGCCTCGCTGGACCCCGTGATGGGTGGAGTGGACCGCTGATGGCGCTGACCGACCAGACCCGTACCCAGGCGCGCGAGATCATCGCGCGCTACCCGGTGCCGCGTTCCGCGCTGCTGCCGATGCTGCATCTCGTGCAGGCCGAGGAGGGGTACGTCAGCCCCGCCGGGATCGCGTTCTGCGCCGAGGAACTGGAGCTCACCAAGGCGCAGGTCGCCGCGGTGGCGACGTTCTACACGATGTACAAGCGCCGCCCGGTCGGCGACTACCTGGTGAGCGTCTGCACGAACACGATGTGCGGGGTGCTCGGCGGCAACCGGACGTTCGAGGCGCTGAGCGAGCGCCTCGGGGTCGGGCACGACCAGACCACCGAGGACGGCCGGATCACGCTGGAGCACGCCGAGTGCCTGGCGGCCTGCGACTACGCGCCGGTCCTGACGGTGAACTACGAGTTCTTCGACCAGATGGACCCGGACGCGGCGCTCGACGTGGTCAAGCAGCTGCAGGACGGCGGCCGTCCGCAGCCGAGCCGCGGCGCGCGGCTGTCGACGTTCCGCGAGATCGAGATGCTGCTGGCCGGGTTCCCCGAGGCGAACGCGGACGTGCTCGCCGACGGTCCCGCCGGTGCGCCCACGCTCGCCGGCGCACGGCTGGCGGAGGACCGGGGCGTGTCGGTACCGGGCTTCGACCCGTCGACCCCGATCAACCCCGCGAAGGCCTCGGCGCCCGCCGGCCCGCTGAAGGCGGGAAGCACCGAGCCCGAGGCCGGGACCCGCACCCTCACG
Organism: Actinomycetota bacterium; assembly: GCA_030840805.1. Lineage (GTDB taxonomy): Bacteria > Actinomycetota > Actinomycetes > Mycobacteriales > HKI-0501 > JAVEDU01. Next base: position 40,557 of record JAVEDU010000033.1, on the reverse strand, counting down.
CCTCCGCCCGCCGTCGACGTGCCGAAGAAGGAGGCCTGATGAGCAACGCACTCACCCCGGTCCTCACCAAGCGCTGGCTCTCGCCGGACGCCTGGCAGCTCGACACCTACGAGCGCCTCGACGGCTACACCGCGCTCCGGAAGGCGCTCGCCGCCGAGCCGGACGAGCTGATCCAGCTCGTCAAGGACTCCGGGCTGCGCGGTCGTGGCGGCGCGGGCTTCCCGACCGGTCTCAAGTGGTCGTTCATCCCGCAGGGCGACGGCAAGCCGCACTACCTCGTGGTCAACGCCGACGAGGGCGAGCCGGGAACCTGCAAGGACGTACCGCTGATGATGGCGGACCCGCACTCGCTGATCGAGGGCATCATCATCGCCTCGTACGCGATCCGGGCGAACTTCGCCGCCATCTACATCCGCGGCGAGGTCGTCCACGCGATCCGCCGGGTGCAGCACGCGGTGCGCGAGGCGTACGCGGCGGGCTATCTCGGCAAGGACATCCTCGGCTCCGGCTTCGACCTCGACATCGTGGTCCACGCCGGCGCGGGCGCTTACATCTGTGGCGAGGAGACCGCGCTGCTCGACTCGCTGGAGGGCTACCGCGGACAGCCACGGCTCAAGCCGCCGTTCCCGGCGACGCACGGGCTGTACTCGTCGCCGACCGTCGTGAACAACGTCGAGACGATCGCCAGCGTGCCGTACATCGTGCTCGGCGGCGCCGACTGGTGGAAGTCGATGGGCACCGAGAAGTCCCCCGGTCCGAAGCTGTACTCGATCTCCGGCCGCGTGAACAACCCCGGTCAGTACGAGTGCTCGCTGGGCACCACGCTCCGCCAGTTGCTGGACCTCGCCGGCGGGATGACGGACGGGCACGAGCTGAAGTTCTGGACCCCCGGCGGGTCCTCCACGCCGATGCTCACCGCCGACCACCTCGACATCCCGCTCGACTTCGAGGGCGCCGCCGCGGCCGGCTCGATGCTCGGCACCACCGCGGTCATGGTGTTCAGCCACCAGGACGACCCGGTGTACGCGGCGTACCGCTTCACCGAGTTCTACGCGCACGAGTCGTGCGGCAAGTGCACCCCGTGCCGCGAGGGCAACTACTGGATGGTCCGCACGCTGCGCCGGATCCTCTCCGGCGCCGGGACGCCGGCGGACCTGACCACCCTGCTGGACACCTGCGACAACATCTTCGGCCGGTCGTTCTGCGCGCTCGGCGACGGGGCGACCAGCTCGATCGTCTCCAGCGTCAAGTACTTCAAGCAGGACTACCTGGACTACATCGAGGGCCGGACGCCGCCGGTGTTCTCGCCCGAGGCCCACGAGCTGGTCGGAGCGCACTGATGACTCTTGCTCCCGAGTCCACGACCGCCGTGGTACCCACGGTGACGTTCACGATCGACGGTATCGAGCTCACCGTCCCCAAGGGGACGCTGGTGATCCGGGCCGCCGAGATGATCGGGATCCAGATCCCGCGGTTCTGCGACCACCCGCTGCTCGACCCGGTGGGCGCCTGCCGGCAGTGCATGGTCGAGGTCGAGATGGGCGGCCGGCCGATGCCGAAGCCGCAGGCCTCGTGCACGCTCGCGGCCGCGGACGGCATGGTCGTGCGGACACAGGTCAGCTCTCCCGTGGCGGCGAAGGCCCAGCGCGCGCAGCTGGAGTTCCTGCTCATCAACCACCCGCTGGACTGCCCCGTCTGCGACAAGGGCGGCGAGTGTCCACTGCAGAACCAGGCACTGTCCAACGGCGACGCGGAGTCCCGGTTCCTGGAGCAGAAGCGCACGTTCCCGAAGCCGATCGCCGTCTCCACGCAGGTGCTGCTCGACCGTGAGCGGTGCGTGCAGTGCCAGCGCTGCACGCGGTTCTCCGAGCAGGTCGCCGGTGACCCGTTCATCGCGCTGCTGGAACGCGGTGCGATGCAGCAGATCGGCATCGACGAGAGCGAGCCGTTCCAGTCCTACTTCTCCGGCAACACCGTCCAGATCTGCCCGGTCGGCGCGCTGACCGGCGCGGCGTACCGCTTCCGCGCCCGCCCGTTCGACCTGGTGAGCACGCCGAGCGCGTGCGAGCACTGCGCGTCCGGCTGCTCGATGCGGACGGACTGGCGCCGCGGCAAGGTGCTCCGCCGCCTCGCCGGGGACGACCCGGCGGTCAACGAGGAGTGGAACTGCGACAAGGGCCGCTGGGCGTTCACGTACGCCACCGCGGCCGACCGGCTGAAGACCCCGCTGGTCCGGGACTCCGAGGGCACCCTGGTCCCGGTCTCCTGGCCGGAGGCGCTGGAGCGCGCGGCCGAGGGACTGCGCGAGGCCCGGTCCGCCGACGGTGTCGGCGTGCTCGCGGGCGGTCGCCTGACGCTGGAGGACGCGTACGCGTACGGCAAGTTCGCCCGCGTCGTCCTCGGCACCAACGACATCGACTTCCGCGCCCGGCCGCACTCGGCGGAGGAGGCGGACTTCCTCGCGTCGTACGTGGTCGGCGTGACCCCGGAGACGGGCGGCGTCACGTACGCCGACCTGGAGAACGCCCCCGCGGTCCTGCTCGCCGGCTTCGAGCCGGAGGAGGAGTCGCCGATCGTCTTCACCCGGCTCCGCAAGGCCGTCCGCGGGGGCGGCCGGGGCGTGTACGCGGTCGCGCCGTTCGCGACCCGTGGGCTGACGAAGCTCGGCGGCACGCTGCTCGCCGCCGCGCCCGGCACCGAGCCCGAGGTCCTGGACGCGCTCGCGAACCAGCATCGGGATGTCGAGGTCGCCGCCGCGGCGCTGCGGACCGAGGGCGCCGTCGTGCTGGTCGGCGAGCGCCTCGCCACCGTGCCCGGCGCGCTGTCCGCCGTGGTCCGGCTCGCCGAGGCCACCGGTGCCCGGCTCGCCTGGGTGCCGCGCCGGGCGGGGGAGCGGGGCGCGGTCGACGCCGGCCTGCTCCCGGGCCTGCTCCCGGGCGGGCGCCCGGTCGCCGACGCCGGGGCGCGCGCCGGGCTGGAACGACTCTGGGGCCTCGCCGCGGGCAGCCTGCCCGCCGCCGCGGGCCGGGACACCGCGGGCATCCTCGCGGCCGCCGCCGAGCGCCGGCTCTCCGCGCTCGTGGTGGCCGGCGTGGACCCGGGCGACCTGCCCGACCCGGCGCTCGCCGCCGCCGCGCTCGACCGGGTCGGCTTCGTCGTGAGCCTGGAGTTGCGGGCGTCCGCGGTCACCGAGCGGGCCGACGTCGTGCTGCCGATCGCCCCGGCCGCCGAGAAGGCGGGCACCTACCTGGACTGGGAGGGCCGGCCGCGGTCGTTCGAGGTCACCCTCGAGGGCACCGGTGCCCTCAGCGACGCGCGGGTGCTCGGTCACCTCGCCGAAGAGCTGTCCGAGGTGGACGTCACGGTCCGGTACGAGCGCGAGGCGATGCCGGGCGCCGAGCTGGCCCGGCCGGAGTTCACCAGGCGCGACGCCGTCGAACCGCCCGCCCCCGAGTCGGGGCAGGCGGTGCTCGCGACCTGGCACCACCTGCTCGACCTCGGCCGGATGCAGGACGGGGAACCGCACCTGGCCGGCACCGCCAGGCCCGCCGTCGCCCGGCTGTCCGCCGCCACCGCCGCCGAGATCGGCGTGGCGGACGGCGAGCATGTCGTCGTCGGCACCGACCGTGGCAGCCTCACGCTCCCGCTGACGATCACCGAGATGCCGGACCGGGTCGTGTGGGTGCCGACGAACTCGGTCGGGTCCACCGTCCGCCGCACACTGGCCGCCGACGCCGGCGTCGTGGTGACCGTGAGGAGTACGCGGTGAACAACGAGCCGCTCTGGCTGATCATCGCCAAGGTGCTCGGCGTCTTCGTCTTCCTCGTCGTGATGACGCTGGTGACGATCGTCCTGGAGCGCAAGGTCGTCGGCCGCATGCAGCACCGGCCCGGCCCGAACCGGGTCGGCCCGCTCGGCTCGCTGCAGAGCCTCGCGGACGGCCTGAAGCTGGCGTTCAAGGAAGACATCATGCCGAAGATGGCCGACAAGGCGGTGTACTTCATCGCCCCGGTCATCGCGTGCATCCCCGCGTTCATGGCGTTCGCGGTGATCCCGCTCGGCCCCGAGGTCAGCATCTTCGGGCACCGGACGGCGCTGCAGCTGACCGACTTCTCGGTCTCGGTGCTGTACGTCCTGGCCTGCTCGTCGCTCGGTGTCTACGGCATCGTGCTCGCCGGCTGGGCGTCCGGCTCCACGTACCCGCTCCTCGGTGCGCTGCGGTCGGCGGCCCAGATGATCTCGTACGAGATCAGCATGGGGCTCTCGATCGTCGCCGTGTTCCTGTCCGCCGGCTCGCTGTCCACCTCGGACATCGTCGACGCGCAGAAGCAGTGGTGGTTCGTCGTCACGCTGGCGCCGAGCTTCGTCATCTACGCGATCTCCGCGGTCGGAGAGACGAACCGGGCCCCGTTCGACCTGCCCGAGGCCGAGTCCGAACTGGTGGGTGGCTTCCACACCGAGTACTCGTCGCTGAAGTTCGCGCTGTTCTTCCTCGCCGAGTACATCAACATGGTCACGGTCTCGGCGCTGTGCACCACGCTGTTCCTCGGCGGCTGGCGCGCCCCGTTCGGCATCGGCACGCTGTGGCCGGGGGCGAACGAGGGCTGGATCCCGGTCCTGTGGTTCACGATCAAGGTGTTCGCCTGCCTGTTCGTCTTCATCTGGCTGCGCGGCACGCTGCCCCGGCTGCGGTACGACCAGTTCATGCAGTTCGGCTGGAAGGTGCTCGTCCCGGCCAGCCTCGCGTGGATCGTCGTGCTGTCCGGGATCCGCACGCTGTCCGCCGAGTACGCCATGGACCGCACCCGGACGCTGACGATCGCCGGTGTGGTGCTGTTCGCGGTCCTCGCGGTGCTGTTCATCGGCGCGGAGATCCTCGAACGCCGCAGGGCCGCCGCGGCCCCGCCGGAGTCCGCGCTCCCGGAGACGCATGAGCCGGGCGGCTTCCCGATCCCACCGATGGATCTCGTCGTACCGCCGTCGCCGCGCCTCAAGACCGCGGTGGGCGCCCCCGACTCGAGCGATCGAGCCGACCAGAGTGACCGAGAGGGCTGAGATGGCAGACGAGACGGCTCCCGGCCTCCTCGACCCCGTCAAGGGGTTCGGGGTGACCTTCGGCTACATGTTCAAGAAGGTCGTGACCGAGGAGTACCCGGAGGTCAAGAAGAAGACCGCGCCGCGGTTCCACGGCCGTCACGTGCTCAACCGGCACCCGGACGGGCTGGAGAAGTGCGTCGGCTGCGAGCTGTGCGCGTGGGCCTGCCCGGCGGACGCGATCTACGTCGAGGGCGGCGACAACACCGACGAGCAGCGGTTCTCGCCCGGTGAGCGGTACGGCGCCGTGTACCAGATCAACTACGCGCGCTGCATCTTCTGCGGGCTGTGCATCGAGGCGTGCCCGACCCGGTCGCTGACCATGTCGAACGAGTTCGAGCTCGCCAGCGACTCCCGCCAGGACCTGATCTTCACCAAGGAGCAACTGCTCGCGCCGCTGCTGCCCGGGATGGAGCAGCCGCCGCACCCGATGCGGCTCGGCGGGGACGAGAAGGACTACTACGTCGGCGCGGTGACGAACCCGGGCGCTTCCGCGGGCGCGCAGCGACCACAGTCGGCACAAGCGGGTGCGGTCGATTCGCCACCAGCGCAGGAAGGGGTGCCGCAGTGATCGCCCAGCAGCTCCTGGCGGCCGGGGGAGAGGTCGGGACCGGCGAGGAGATCACGTTCTGGATCCTCGGCCCGGTCGCGCTCGGCGGGGCCATCGGCATGGTGCTGGCGCGCAACGCGATCCACTCCGCGCTGTTCCTGGTGCTCACGATGTTCTCGCTGGGCGTGTTCTACGTCCTCCAGGGCGGGCCGTTCATCGGCATGGTGCAGATCATCGTCTACACCGGCGCCATCATGATCCTGTTCCTGTTCGTCCTGATGCTGGTGGGCCGGGACTCGTCGGACTCGGTGGTGGAGACGCTGCGGGGGCAACGGGTCGCGGCCACGATCCTCGGCATCGGCTTCGCGGCGCTCGTCGCGGCGGCGATCGTCCGGGGCGTCGGCAAGGCCGAGTCGATCGGGCTGGACGAGGCGAACGCCGGCGGCAACGTCCCCGCGATCGCCACCAAGCTGTTCAGCGACTACGTCTTCGCGTTCGAGGTGACCTCCGCGCTGCTGATCACCGCCGCGGTCGGCGCCATGGTCCTCGCCCACGTCGAACGGCCCGGGGGGGCCCGGCGCACCCAGCGCGAGCTGTCCAAGGCCCGGTTCCGCGACGGCGGCTATCCCGCGCCGAAGCCGGGCCCCGGCGTGTTCGCCCGGCACGACTCGGTGGCCACCCCGGCCCTGCTGCCGGACGGCCGGCCCGCCGAGGCGAGCATCTCCCCGATCGTCGGCACCGACGCGGAACGGAGTGGACGGTGACCCCCACGTACTACCTGATGCTCGCCGCGGCGCTGTTCACGATCGGCGCGGTCGGCGTGCTGATCCGCCGCAACGCGATCGTCGTGTTCATGTGCGTCGAGCTGATGCTGAACGCGGCCAACCTGACGCTCGTGACGTTCTCGCGGATGAACGGTTCGCTCGACGGCCAGATCATGGCGTTCTTCGTGATGGTCGTCGCCGCGGCCGAGGTCGTCATCGGCCTCGCGATCATCATGTCCATCTTCCGTACGCGCCGCTCGGCCTCGGTCGACGACGCGAACCTGCTGAAGTACTAGGGGGACGGACTCCGTGCGCACCGAAGCTGCCACCGGCGTGCTCAGCGCCCTGTGGGTGCTGATCGCCCTGCCGCTCGCCGGCGCCGCCGTGCTGCTGCTCGCCGGCCGTCGAGCGGACCGGTGGGGACACGTGCTCGGCTGCCTCACGTCGGGCACCGCGTTCGTGCTCGGCCTGGTGCAGTTCTTCGCGCTGCGGGCCACCGAGCACCGGTCGGTCACGCTGCACCTGTTCGACTTCATCCCGGTCGGGGACCTGAAGGTCGACCTGGGACTGCTGTTCGACCCGCTCAGCGCGGTGTTCGTGTTGCTGATCACCGGCGTCGGCACGCTCATCCACGTGTACTCGATCGGGTACATGGAGCACGACCCGGGCCGTCGCCGGTTCTTCGCGTACCTGAACCTGTTCGTCGCGGCGATGCTGCTGCTGGTGCTCGGCAACAACTTCGTGGCGCTGTACGTCGGCTGGGAGGGCGTCGGTCTCGCGTCGTACCTGCTGATCGCGTTCTGGTACGACCGGCCGTCGGCGGCGACCGCGGCGAAGAAGGCGTTCCTGATGAACCGCGTCGGTGACGTGGGGCTGGCGATCGCGATCTTCCTGCTGTTCGCCCAGCTCGGCACGGTCTCCTACGAGGGCGTCTTCGCCGGCGTGGACAAGCTGAACACCGCGACGCTCACCACCGTCGCGCTGCTCCTGCTGCTGGGCGCGTGCGGCAAGTCCGGCCAGTTCCCGCTGCAGGCGTGGTTGCCGGACGCGATGGAGGGCCCGACGCCGGTCTCCGCGCTGATCCACGCGGCGACGATGGTCACCGCCGGCGTGTACCTGATCGCCCGGACGAACCCGATCTTCGACCTCACCCACACCGGGCAGACGGTGGTGTGCGCGGTCGGTGCGATCACGCTGCTGATCGGGTGCATCGTCGGCTGCGCGAAGGACGACATCAAGCGCGTCCTGGCCTACTCGACGGTGAGCCAGATCGGCTACATGTTCCTCGCGGTCGGTCTCGGTGGCCCCGCGTACGCCATCGGCATCTTCCACCTGCTGACCCACGGGTTCTTCAAGGCCGGGATGTTCCTCGGCGCCGGGTCGGTGATGCACGGCATGAACGACCAGGTGAACATCCGCCGCTTCGGCGGCCTGATCAGGTACATGCCGGTCACCGCGATCACGTTCGGCCTCGGGTACCTGGCGATCATCGGGTTCCCGGGCTTCGCCGGCTACTTCTCCAAGGACCTCATCATCGAGGCGGCCTTCGACCGTCCCGGGTGGACGGGCTGGCTGTTCGGCGGGATCGCGCTGTTCGGTGCCGGGCTCACCGCGTTCTACATGAGCCGGCTGTACTTCCTGACGTTCCTCGGCAAGCCACGGTGGACGGACGACGTCCATCCACACGAGTCGCCGCGGTCCATGACCGTGCCGATGATCGTCCTGGCGATCGGCTCGGTGGCCGGCGGGTACGTGCTGAAGGCGCTGGGCCTGTTCGAGTGGCTCAACCCGGTCTTCGGCCTCGCGCCGGACGAGCACCTCCACGCCGAGCGGCTGTCCGCGGCGGCGGTCACCGCGATGACGCTGGTGGTCGTGGCGGCCGGTATCGGCATCGCGTACGCGATGTTCCTGCGCCGGCCGGTGCCGGTGGTGGCGCCCGCGGTCACGAACCCGATCGTCCGGGCGGCGCGCAACGACCTGTACGCCAACACGGTCAACGAGGCGCTCTTCGCCCGGCCTGGCCAGTACCTCGCCCGGGCGCTGGTCTACGTCGACTCCCGCGGCGTCGACGGCCTGGTCAACGGCCTGGCCGCGATGGTGGGCGGGACGTCCTCGCGGCTCCGCCGGACGCAGACCGGTTTCGTCCGCTCGTATGCCCTGACGATGCTCGGAGGTGCGGTGCTCGTGGTGGCGGCCCTGCTGGTGGTGAGGGTGGGATGAGCGACTTCCCGTTCCTCACCGTGCTGACCGTCCTCCCGCTGGTGGGCGCGCTGGTCGTCGCGCTCCTGCCGGTGGGCGCCGACCTGCTGGCCAAGCGGGTCGCGCTCGGCTGGTCGCTGCTGGTCCTGGTGATCACGATCGTGATGTGCCTCGGCTTCGAGGCGAACGGCGACCGCTTCCAGTTCGTCGACAGCTACGCGTGGATCCCGCAGTTCGGCGCGCGGTTCGACTTCGGGGTGGACGGCATCGCGCTGGTGATGCTGGCGCTGATCGGCGTCCTGGTCCCGGTGGTCGTGCTCGCGTCCTGGCACGACGCGGAGCCGGGGCGTCGCAGCGTGAAGACGTTCTTCGCCCTCCTGCTCGCGCTGGAGTCCACGATGGTCGGTGTCTTCGCGGCCACCGACGTGTTCCTGTTCTACGTGTTCTTCGAGGCGATGCTCGTCCCGATGTACTTCCTGATCGGGTCGTACGGCGGCCCGCGCCGGCAGTACGCGGCGGTGAAGTTCTTCCTGTACTCCCTCGTCGGCGGCCTGCTCATGCTGGCCGCGGTGATCGGGCTGTACGTGGCCAGCAAGGGCGAGCTCGGCGCCGGGACGTTCGCGTTCCAGAACCTCGTCGAGCTCAACATGGACCCGGATCTCCAGAAGTGGCTGTTCGCCGGCTTCTTCATTGCGTTCGCGATCAAGGCGCCGCTGTTCCCGTTCCACACCTGGCTGCCGGACGCCGGTGGCCAGGCGCCGATCGGGGCCGCCGTGCTGCTGGTCGGCGTGCTGGACAAGGTCGGCACGTTCGGGTTCCTGCGGTACTGCCTGCCGCTGTTCCCGGACGCGACCCGCTCGTTCGCGCCGCTGGTGTTCGCCCTGGCGCTGATCGGCATCTTCTACGGCGCGTTCCTGGCGATGGGCCAGAGCGACCTGAAGCGGCTCGTCGCGTACACGTCGATCGCCCACTTCGGCTTCATCGCGATCGGCTGCTTCGCGCTGACCACGCAGGCGGGGACCGGCGCGGTGCTGTACATGGTGAACCACGGGCTCTCCACCGGCGCCCTGTTCCTCGTCGTCGGGTTCCTCGCCGCGCGGCGGGGCTCGGTGCTGGTGCAGGACTTCGGCGGCGCCGCCAAGCTCATGCCGCTGATCGCCGGTGCGTTCTTCATCGCCGGCCTGTCCTCGCTCGCGCTGCCCGGCACGAACTCGTTCGTCTCCGAGTTCCTGGTGCTGATCGGCACGTACACGGTGAACTCGGTGGTGGCGATCATCGCGACGGTCGGCATCGTCCTCGCGGCGCTGTACGTGCTCTGGATGTACCAGCGCACGATGCAGGGGCCGCTGAACCCCGCGATCCCGACGACACTGCCCGACCTGACCCGCCGGGAGGCGTGGGTGATCGGGCCCGTGCTCGCGCTCGTCCTCGCGCTCGGGGTCTACCCGAAGCCGGTCCTCGACATCATCACGCCGGCCGTACAGGCGACCATGCAGGACGCCGGCGCGAGTGACCCGACGCCGACCGCGATCTCCGGAGGGGGCAAGTGAACACGACCGGTTTCACCGTGCCGCAGCTCGACTATGCGGCGCTGCTGCCGATGCTGGTGCTGTTCGGTGCCGCGTGCCTCGGCGTGCTGGTGGAGGCGTTCGTGCCGCGGCCGCTGCGCCGCCCGGTCCAGGCCGGCCTCGCGCTGCTCGCGCTCGTCGTCTCGTTCGGCACCGTCGTGCTCGCCGCCGGCACCCAGACGATCACGGCGGGGCGCGCGGTGGCGGTCGACGGCCCGGCGCTGTTCCTCCAGGGCAGCATCGCGGTCCTCGGCATCGCGGCGCTGCTGCTGCTCGCCGACCGGACCTCCGACGAGCAGCCGACCGAGGCGTTCCCGCTCGTGCTCTTCTCGCTCGGCGGGATGATGCTGTTCGTCGCCGCGAACGACCTGCTGATCATGTTCGTCGCGCTCGAGGTGCTCTCGCTCCCGCTGTACCTCCTCTGCGGCCTCGCGCGCCGCCGCCGCCTGCTGTCGCAGGAGGCCGCGGTGAAGTACTTCCTGCTCGGGGCGTTCGCCTCGGCGTTCTTCCTGTACGGCGTGGCGCTGCTCTACGGCTACGCGGACAGCGTGCGACTGGCCGACCTGTACCGCGCCGTGGGGTCGAGCGGGCGGAGCGACGCGCTCCTGCTGGCCGGGCTCGCGATGCTGCTCATCGGGCTGCTGTTCAAGGCCGGCGCCGTGCCGTTCCACATGTGGACGCCGGACGTCTACCAGGGCGCGCCGACCCCGATCACGGCGCTGATGGCGGCGTGCACCAAGGTGGCCGCGTTCGGGGCCATCCTCCGGGTGCTGCAGGTGGCGTTCCTCAACACGCGCTGGGACTGGCGGCCCGTGCTGATCGCGGTCGCGATGGTGACGATGGTGGTCGGCGCCGTGCTCGCGGTCACCCAGACCGACCTCAAGCGGCTGCTGGCGTACTCCTCGATCGCGAACGCCGGCTTCATCCTCTGCGGCGTCGCCGGGCTCGGGCCGGCCGGGACGGCGAGCACGCTGTTCTATCTGGCCTCGTACGGGTTCACCACGGTCGGCGCCTTCGCGGTCGTGATGCTGGTCCGGGACGCCGACGGGGAGGCCACCCACCTCTCCCGCTGGGCCGGGCTCGGGCGCCGGTCGCCGCTGCTCGCCGCGGTGTTCACGTTCTTCCTGCTCGCCTTCGCCGGCATCCCGCTCACCAGCGGGTTCATCAGCAAGTTCGGGGTGTTCGCCGCGGCCCTCGACGGAGGCGCCGTGGCGCTGGTCGTGGTCGGCGTGATCGCCAGCATGGTGATCGCGTTCCCGTACCTGCGCCTGATCGTGCTCATGTACCTCTCCGAGCCCGTGCCGGACGGCCCGACGGTCACCGTGCCGGGCGCGTTCACCGCCGCGTCGCTGGCTCTCGGGGTGGCCGCCACGCTGCTGCTCGGGGTGGTACCGGGGCCGTTGCTGGACCTCGCGAACCGCGCCTCCGAGTTCGTCCGCTAGATTCAGCCGTCGTGACACGTGCGAGAAGCCTGACCGGGATCGATTTCGACGACCCGGCGCTGGAGGAGGCCGTCCGCGACGGCCTCGAACGGGTCGAGACGCGGCTGCGGGAGACCGTCGCCAACGCCGACCCGTTCGTGACCGAGGCGGCCCAGCATCTCGTGATGGCCGGGGGCAAGCGGTTCCGGCCGCTGCTGGCGCTGCTCGCCGCGCAGTTCGGCGAGCCGTCCCGGCCCGAGGTGGTGGATGCCGCCGCGGTCGTCGAGCTGACGCATCTCGCGACGCTGTACCACGACGACGTGATGGACGAGGCGCCCGTGCGTCGCGGCGCCGAGAGCGCGAACTCCCGCTGGACGAACACGGTCGCGATCCTCACCGGGGACTACCTGTTCGCCCGGGCGTCGGACCTCGTCGCCGATCTCGGGCCCGACGCGGTCCGGATCCAGGCGCGGACGTTCTCGCGGCTGGTGACCGGGCAGATCCGCGAGACGGCGGGACCGTTCGCGGGGGCCGACCCGGTGGAGCACTACCTGCACGTGGTGGCCGAGAAGACCGGGTCGCTGATCGCCACCTCCGGGCACTTCGGCGCGCTGTTCGCCGGGGCCACGCCCGCCGTGGTGGAGATCCTGACCCGGTACGGCGAGGTGATCGGGGTCGCGTTCCAACTCTCCGACGACCTGCTGGACATCGCGTCCTCGTCGGGGCAGTCCGGGAAGACGCCCGGCACCGACCTCCGCGAGGGCGTGCCGACGCTGCCGGTGCTGTACGCGCTGCGGTCCACGGACCCGGCGGAGGAGCGGCTCCGGACGCTCGTCGGCGAGCCGCTGGTGGACGACGACCTGCACGCGGAGGCGCTGGGGCTGCTGCGCTCGTCGCCGGCGATGGTGTCCGCACAGGAGACGCTGGCGCTGTACGCGGACGAGGCACGGGCGCTGCTCGCCCAGCTGCCGGACATCCCGGCCCGCTCGGCGCTGCAGTCGCTGGCGGACTTCGTGGTGGCGCGCACCGGCTGACGGGCCAGCGGGGCTCGCCGGGCCTGCGGGGCGCCGCCCGCACCACCCCTCAGGCGCCGATGCGCGTCTCTCCCGGCGCGACCCGCCAGGTCACCACCACCGACGGCCGCGCGTACTCCCCGTCCGGCCAGGTGCTCGCCGGCTTCTCCACCGACGCCCCGTCGACCTCGCCGGGGTGCTGCACGGCCACGAACACCGACCGTCCGTCCGGGGTGAGGAACGGCCCGCAGGTCTCGGCGCCGCGCGGCACGGTCAGGAACTGCTTCACGTGGCCCCGCTCGGCCCCCTCCAGCGGCATCGCGAACAGCCCGTCGTTCGAGCCGAGCGCATTGCCGTCGGTCGCGATCCAGAGGTTGCCCGCCGGGTCGAACGCCACGTTGTCCGGGCAGGAGATCGGCGACACCTTCGCCTTGTCGTACCCGGCGAAGTAGGTCGACGCATCGTTCGGGTCCCCGCAGACCAGCGGCAGGTCCCAGCGGAACGTCTCGGCCGCCGCGTCGTCCCGCGTCTCGGTGAGCTCGAGGATGTGGCCGTGCCGGTTGCCGTTGCGGGGCGCGACCTCGGTGGCCCCCTCCTTGCCGGCCTTGCCGCGGTCGGTGTTGTTCGTCAGCGCGGCGTACACCCTGCCGGTGATCGGGTGCGGCTGGACGTCCTCGGGGCGGTCCATCTTGGTCGCCCCGACCTTGTCCGCGGCGAGTCGGGTGTGGACGAGCACCTCGTCCACACTCATCCCCGGCACCAGCGACTTGTCACCCCGCACGAGCGGGATCCACTCACCGGAGCCGTCGAACGCCCCGTCGGACGGCAGCTTCCCGGAACCGTCGATCTCGGCCGCAGAGGTGAACCCGAACCTCGCCACGTACAGCGTTCCCGAGTCCAGCAGCGTCAGGTTGTGCGCCCGCGCGGCGGCGGACGACCCGTGCCGCATGCGCTTGTCGGACACGAACTTGTACAGGTAGTCGAACCGCTCGTCGTCGCCCATGTAGGCCACGGCGCGGTCGTCGGCGGTGAGCCGGATGTTCGCGCCCTCGTGCTTGAACCGGCCGAGCGCGGTGTGCTTGCGTGGTGTCGACTTCCGGTCGTACGGGTCGACCTCGACGATCCAGCCGAAGCGGTTGGCCTCGTTCGGGTTCGCGGTCAGGTCGAACCGCGGGTCGACCGAGTCCCAGCGGCGGCTGCCGGACGGGTACCGTGCGCCGGTCTCGATGCCGTACCGCCTCAGCGCGGGCTTGTCGGCCTCCGCAACCCCGTCCCCGCCGACGAAGTACTGGTTGAAGTTCTCCTCCCCGCTCAGCATGGTGCCCCACGGGGTGACGCCGCCGGAGCAGTTGTTCAGCGTCCCGTACGCCACGGTGCCGGTCGGGTCGGCCTTCGTGCGCAGCAGCGGGGACCCCGCGGCCGGACCGGTGAGGCGGAACGCCGTCTCGACCGTGATCCGCCGGTTGTACCGCCGGGCGCGGTCCACCGGCACGGGCCGCCACTCGCCGGTGCGGCCCACCCGCTCCAGCTCCAGGACGGACAGCCCGTGCGCGAGCATCGCGATGCGCCTCTGCGCGGCCGTCGCGGTCTCGTGCCCGGTCCACCCCGGGAACATGAGCTCCTCGTTGGTGTACTCGTGGTTGGCGAACAGCAGCGCGCGCCGGCCGTCCGAGCCGATCGGCACGACGCCGAGGAAGTCGTTGTTGTAGCCGAACTGGCGGGCCTGCGCGGCCGGCGACTGCCGGTGGACGTCGAACGCCGGGGCGCCGGCCACGACCGGCTCGCCCCAACGGATCACCACGGCGTGGTCGTACCCGTTCGGGACGATGACCGCGTCGAGGGTGTTCGGCGGGATCGGGCTGAACGTCAGCGCACCGCCGCCCGGGCGCGGGCCGCGACCGGGCGGCGCGGCGGCCCCGGCCGGGCGGGACGGGGTGGCCGCGGCGGGCAGGCCACCGGCGGCGGTGAAGCCGGCCACGATCGCGCCCGCGGCGCCGAGCCGCAGCAGTCCGCGGCGGGAGAGGTGGGCGTCGACGAGGTCACCGAAGTACGAGTTGTCGCTCGTGTTCGGCGCCGGGTGCGCGCACGCGTTGCCGCAGCGGTACGTGCACGTCATCGCGCTGCGACCGAGGTGGCCGTCCGCGAGGGGGAGTAGCCGACGGGTCTCGGGGGGAACGGTCACGGGGGGCTCCTCGCCGGTGCTCTGGTGCGGTGACCCCGCGAACATAGGCACCGGTGATGGCGGACACCCCACGCCCGGGTGAACGGCGGGGGGACCGCGGGGTCCACTTTGCACCGACAGTGTGCCCTGGGTCACACCGCGAGCCAAGTCAGGTGAGAGCGTCGACCGCCACCTGGAGCGAGCGCCGGTGGTTCCGGACGGCGTCCACCGTGAACACCGTCAGCGCCACCCACACCAGCGCGAACCCGGCCCAGCGCGCGGCCGGCATCGTCTCGTGGAAGACCGTGATGCCGCAGATGAACTGCAGCACCGGGGTCAGGTACTGGAGCAGTCCGACCGTGGTGAGCGGCAGGCGGTTCGCGGCCCCGGCGAAGGACAGCAGCGGGATCGCCGTGATGACGCCGGTGCTGGCGAGGAGCAGCGCGTGGACGACCCCCGCGGAGCCGAAGGTGGCCCTGCCGTCGGCCTGCAGCCACACCAGGTACCCGGCCGCGGGGAGGACCAGCACCAGCGTCTCGACGGTCAGGCCCTCCACCGCGGGCATCCCGGCGAGCTTCTTCAGCAGGCCGTACGTCCCGAACGTGCACGCCAGCACCAGCGCGATCCACGGTGGACGTCCATGGTCGAGGGTGAGAACCAGTACGGCGAGCAGGCTGACGCCGACGGCGCCCCACTGCACCGGCCGGAGTCGCTCGCCCAGCACCACGGTGCCCAGCAGGACGGCGACGAGCGGGTTCATGAAGTAGCCGAGGGAGCTCTCCACCACGTGACCGTGGTTGACCGCCCAGATGTAGACGTACCAGTTCACCGCGATGAGCACGGCCGCCGCGACCAGCGCGAGGGCGCGCCGCGGCTCCCGGAACAGGGCCCGGATCCGGGCGCCGCCCCGGACCATCGCCAGCAGGACGAGGCAGACGGCGAGCGACCACACGATGCGGTGGGCGAGGATCTCCTCGGCCGACGAGGGCTTGAGCAGCGGCCAGTAGAGCGGGAACAGCCCCCAGATCGCGTAGGCCACGACACCCATGACCAACCCGCGACGCTGCTCCGACACGCCCCGGACGCTACGTCACGCCGGTGCGCGGAAGATCGTCAGCCCACCAGGTGGACGTGCAGGTCGTTACCGAGCAGCACGGCGGGCCACAGCACCACGCCGAGCACCAGGGACAGCAGGTCCGACACGTCCTTGATCGTGTTGTAGCCGTGGTTGAGGGCCACCACGAGCCCGACGCCGAGGTAGATCAGCACCAGCAGGGAGGTGCCGCTCTTACGCAACATCCGTCGCTCCTTCGTCCCGGAGGTGGGGGACGGAAGATAGCGGACGCCGGGGAGTGAGCGCGAATCCCTCAGCCGACCGACCAGGTGTCGTTGCCGCGCAGCAGCCCGCCGAGGTCGGCGGTGTCGGCGGCCGCGGCGGTCTCCAGCTGGGCCTTCATCTGGGCGTCGTAGGTCGGGCGGGTGGCCGAGCGGAAGACGCCCATCGGGGTGTACCGGAGGTCCTGGGTGGACAGCCGGGACAGGGCGAACGCGTACGCGGGGTCCTCGGCGTGCGCGTCGTGGACCACGACGTTGTCCGCGCCGGCCTCGCCGATGGTCAGGGCGCCGGTGACGGTGTCCCGGACGACCGCCTTCTCGCCCTCGGAGCCGAAGGTCAGCGGCTGGCCGTGCGTCATCCGGATCGTCCAGTCGTCGGCGGTGTCGCGGTTCTTGAGGAGCTCGAACGCGCCGTCGTTGAAGATGTTGCAGTTCTGGTAGATCTCCACCAGCGCGGTGCCCTCGTGCTCGGCGGCGGCCCGCAGCACCGAGGTCAGGTGCTTGCGGTCGGAGTCGAGTGTGCGGGCCACGAACGAGGCCTCCGCGCCGAGCGCCAGCGACACCGGGTTGAACGGGAAGTCCAGCGACCCCATCGGGGTCGACTTCGTGACCTTCCCGACCTCCGAGGTCGGCGAGTACTGCCCCTTGGTGAGCCCGTAGATCCGGTTGTTGAACAGCAGGATCTTCAGGTTCACGTTCCGGCGCAGCGCGTGGATGAGGTGGTTGCCGCCGATCGACAGCGCATCACCGTCGCCCGTGACGACCCACACGGACAGGTCGGGGCGGGACGCGGCGAGGCCGGTCGCGATCGCCGGCGCGCGGCCGTGGATGGAGTGCATGCCGTAGGTGTTCATGTAGTATGGGAACCGGGACGAGCAGCCGATGCCCGACACGAACACGATGTTCTCGCGCTTGAGACCCAGCTCGGGAAGGAAGCCCTGCACGGCCGCGAGGATCGCGTAGTCCCCGCACCCGGGGCACCAGCGCACCTCCTGGTCGGTCTTGAAGTCGGCGGCCCGCTGCGGGACGTCGGTCTTGGGGACGTCTCGCAGGGACGGGAGGCCAATGTTCACGCGGTGCGCGGTGTCGGTCACGGAGAATCCACTCCCAGGGTGTCGACGGCGTCGTTGCCGTCGTCGGTGGCACTCACTTCGCTGATGAAGTGCTCCAGCACGTCGGCCAGCTCCTCGGCGCGGAACGGCAGTCCGCGGACCTGGTTGTAGCCGAACGCGTCGACGAGGTACTTCGCCCGGACCAGCAGGGCGAGCTGGCCGAGGTTCATCTCCGGCACGACGACCTTGTCGTACCGGCGCAGGACGTCCCCGAGGTCGGCCGGGAACGGGTTGAGGTGGCGCAGGTGTGCCTGGGCGATCGTCCGCCCGGCCTTCCGCACGCGACGGACGGCGGCACCGATCGGGCCGTAGGTGGAACCCCAGCCGAGCACCAGCACGCGGGCGTCCCCGGTGGGGTCGTCGACCTCCAGCGGCGGCAGCGAACGGGCGACGCCGTCGACCTTCGCCTGCCGGGTGCGGACCATCAGGTCGTGGTTGGCGGGGTCGTAGGAGATGTTGCCGGACCCGTCGGCCTTCTCGATGCCGCCGACGCGGTGCTCCAGCCCTGGCGTGCCGGGGACCGCCCACGGGCGGGCGAGGGTCTCGGGGTCGCGCAGGTACGGCCAGAACTCGTCGTTGCCGTCGTCGTCGGTGTGGTTGGTCTCGGTGGCGAAGTCGACCCGCAGGTCCGGGAGGTCGCCGGGCGCCGGGACGCGCCACGGCTCCGACCCGTTGGCGAGGTACCCGTCGGACAGCAGGAACACCGGCGTCCGGTAGGTGAGCGCGATCCGGGCCGCCTCGATCGCGGCGTCGAAGCAGTCGGCGGGGGAGCGCGGCGCGACGATCGGGATCGGCGCCTCGCCGTTGCGGCCGAACATGGCCAGCAGCAGGTCCGACTGCTCGGTCTTGGTGGGCAGGCCGGTGGACGGGCCGCCGCGCTGGACGTCCACGATCACCAGCGGCAGCTCCAGTGACACCGCGAGGCCGAGCGTCTCGGACTTGAGCGCCACGCCCGGCCCGGACGTGGTCGTGACGCCGAGCGCGCCGCCGAAGCTCGCCCCCAGCGCCGCGCCGATACCGGCGATCTCGTCCTCGGCCTGGAACGTGCGCACGCCGAACCTCTTGTGCTTGCTCAGCTCGTGCAGGATGTCCGACGCCGGCGTGATCGGGTACGCGCCGAGGAACAGCGGCAGCCCGGAGCGCTGCGCCGCCGCGAGGAGCCCGTACGACAGCGCGAGGTTGCCGGAGATGTTCCGGTACGTCCCGGCCGGCATCACGGCCGGCTTGATCTCGTACGAGACGGAGAACGCCTCGGTGGTCTCGCCGAAGTTCCAGCCCGCGCGGAACGCGGCCACGTTCGCGCCCGCGATGTTCGGCTTGGTGGCGAACTTCCGCTCCAGGAACCGCACCGTGCCCTCGGTGGGCCGGTGGTACATCCACGACAGCAGGCCCAGGGCGAACATGTTCTTCGCCCGCCCGGCCTCCTTGCGGCCCAGCCCGAACTCCTTGACGGCCTCGACGGTCATCCCGGTCAGGTCGACGTCGTGGACCTGGAACGCCTCCAGCGACCCGTCGGTGAGCGGGTTCGCGGCGTACCCGACCTTGCCCAGATTGCGGGCGGTGAAGTCGGCGGTGTCGACGATGACCGTCGCGCCGGCCCGGAGGTCGCCCAGGTTCGCCTTGAGCGCGGCCGGGTTCATCGCCACCAGCACGTCCGGCCGGTCGCCCGGCGTCATGATGTCGTGATCGGCGAAGTGCAGCTGGAAGCTGGAGACGCCCGGCAGCGTGCCCTGGGGCGCGCGGATCTCGGCGGGGAAGTTCGGGAGGGTGGAGAGGTCGTTCCCGAGCGCGGCGGTCTCGGAGGTGAAGCGGTCTCCGGTGAGCTGCATCCCGTCACCGGAGTCACCGGCGAATCGGATCACGACGCGTTCGAGTTGTCGGACCTGCTTGCTCACTCTGGCTACAACCTCCTCGACGCGGAGGTGCGTCTACCGGCCGCCAGGGCCGCTGGGCGCTGCGTCCTACGTCTCGCCGCGGGAACCGCCACTGCGCTTCTGATCCTACGTCTGGGGGGCCGGACGCGACTGCCGGGTCGAGCATCTGACCGGCAAAACCGCAATGTCATCGGATGGCTACGAGCGGTGAGCGGAGCGAGGCCGGGAACCATGCTCATCGACCTCACCCCCGTCCCGGGTCGGCGTCGGCAGCGGGAGAACCGTAACGCTCCGGGGCGACCGGAATCCGGTTGTCCACAGACCTCGGTGCGGCGATTCGGCGGCGTGGCCGCTAGAGCCGACCGGCCTCCACGACCCGCCGCAGGAACCGCCGGGTCCGCTCCTCCCGCGGCGCGCCGAAGACCTCCGCCGGCGTGCCGCGTTCGAGCACCGCGCCGCCGTCGAGGAAGCACACCTGGTCGGCCACCTGCCGCGCGAACCCCATCTCGTGCGTGGCGATCACCATCGTCATGCCCTGGTCGGCGAGCTCCCGTACGACCGAGAGGACCTCACCCACCAGCTCGGGGTCGAGTGCCGCGGTGACCTCGTCCAACAGCAGCAGGCGCGGGGAGTTCACCACCGCCCGGACGATGGCCACCCGCTGCTGCTGCCCGCCGGAGAGCCGATCCGGGTATTCGCCGGCCTTGGCGGCCAGCCCGAACCGGTCGAGCAGCGTGCGGGCCCGGTCCTCGGCCTCGCGGCGGGCGATGCGGTGGACCCGCCGCGGCGCCAGCGTGACGTTCTGGAGCACGGTCATGTGCGGGAACAGGTTGTACGCCTGGAACACGATCCCGAGCCGCTTGCGCACGTCGTCCACGCGCACCCGCGGGCCGGTGATGTCCTCGCCGTCGAGCCGGATCACGCCGTCGTCCACGGTCTCCAGCAGGTTGACGCAGCGCAGCAGCGTCGACTTACCGGACCCGGACGCGCCGATCAGCGCGGTGACCGAGTGCGCGGGCACGTCGAGCGACACGTCGTCGAGGACCACCGTGGACCCGAAGACCTTGCGTACCCCCGCGACGGACAGGACGTCGGTCATGCGTTCCCCTGCCGTCGCGCGAGCCGTCCGGTAGCCCAGTCGGTGAGCCGCGTCATCGGGATCGTCAGCGCGACGAACACCAGGCCCGCCACCACGAACGGTGTGTAGTTGAACGTCCGCCCGGTGACGATCTGCGCCGCGTACACCGCATCCACGACGCCGAGCAGCGAGACCAGGCCGGTGTCCTTCTGCAGCGACACGAGGTCGTTGAGCAGCGGCGGGACGACCCGGCGTACCGCCTGCGGCAGCACGACGTACCGCATGGTCTGCGCCGCCCCGAGCCCGAGCGACCGGGACGCGGCCCGCTGGGAGGGATGGATCGACTCGATGCCCGCGCGGAACACCTCCGCCACGTACGCCGAGTACGTCAGCACCAGCGCCGCGCCGCCGAGGAGCACCGGGTCGCCCGGGATCCCGGACAGCCGTAGCGCCGGTACCCCGAAGCCGACGACGAGCAGGCAGATCACCAGCGGCAGCCCGCGGAAGAAGTCGGTGTACGCGGCGGCGAGGGCCCGCAGCGGGAAGAACACCGGCCCCTTGAGGGTGCGCAGGATCGCCAGGAGCAGTCCGAGGGCGAGGATCACCACCCCGCAGCCGAGCATGAGCCGGATGTTGAGCCACAGGCCCTCGAGCACGAGCGGGAACGACTCCCGGGCGTACCGCCACGAGAAGAACGTCTCCCGCGTCCGCGGCCACCCCGGCGCGCCCGTGACGACGACGTACAGCACGACGACGACGACGAGCGTGCTCACCGTCGCGAGGACGGCCGAACGGACGGTGGCGCGGCGGCGGTAACGCAGCCGCGCCAGCTGCGTCCCGGACGGGGTGTAGGTCACTTCAGGACGGGCGCGCCGGCCACGTCGGCCAGCCACTTCTGCTCCAGCTTCGCCAGCGTGCCGTCGGCGCGGAGCGCGTCGACCGCCGCGTTCACGCAGGACGTGAGCGCGCTGCCCTTGTCCAGCACGAGGCCGAACTTCTCCGGCGCCGCGCCGCCCGCGAACTGCCCGACGATCTTCGCCTCCGGGACCTCGGCCGCGGTGATGTAGAACGCCGTCGGCAGGTCCACGACGATCGCGTCGACCTGGCCGTTCTTCAGCGCGGTCTTGGCGAGGTCGTTCTTCTGGAAGATCGCCGGCTTCGTCGTGGGCGCGATGACGTTCTGCACCACGTCGAGGCTGGTGGTGCCGACCTGGGCGCCGAGCTTGGCGCCCTTGAGCTCGGCGAGGCTGGTGGCGAGCGCGGCCTTCGACGACTTCAGCGCGATGACGGCCTGCCGGACGTCGTAGTACCCGCTGGAGAAGTCCACCGCGCCGCGTCGCTCGTCGCTGATCGACACCTGGTTGACGTCGAAGTCGAACTTCTTCGGGCCCGGCGCGATCGCGCTGTTGAACGGCACGGTGGCCCAGGTCACGTCGTCCTTCGCGAAGCCGAGGCGCTCGGCGACCGCGTACGCGACGGCGCTCTCGAAGCCCTTGCCGTTCGCCGGGTCGTCGCCGGAGAACCACGGCTCGTACGCGGGCTTGTCGGTGCCGATCGTGAGCGTGCCGCTCGTCACGAGGCTCAGCGAGTCCTTCCCGCAGCCGGAGCCGGCGCGCGGCTCCGGGTCCGCCTGCGGGGCGCATGCGGCGAGCGCGGGGAGGCTCAGCAGGACGGCGGCCGAGAGGGCGGCGAGACGACGGTTCATGTGGGCGCTCCAGTACACGGGTTCGACGAGCAGCGACAGTACGTTCACTGTGAGTCCCGCGACGTACCGCCCCCGGTCGCGAGGGTTCTAGACTGCCACTCGTGTCGGGCTACCTGGGTTCCTATGCGCCGTTCGGGCTGATGCTCGTCCTCGGGGTGGGCTTCATCGCCGCCGCGATGGCGGCCAACCGGATGCTCCGGCCGCACCGGCCCTCGGTCGCGAAGCAGTCGACCTACGAGTGCGGGGTCGACCCGGTGGGCGACGGCTGGGCGCAGAGCAACATCCGGTACTACGTCTTCGCCTACCTGTACGTGCTGTTCGCGGTCGAGGCGGTGTTCCTCTTCCCCTGGGCGGTCGTGTACGACGCGCCGGGCTTCGGGGTCGCGACACTGGTGGAGATGGGCGTCTTCGTCGGCCTGCTCGCCCTCGGCCTGCTGTACGCGTGGCGCCGTGGCGTCTTGCGCTGGACCTGAGAGGGACTGACAACGTGGCCGTGAACCTGCCCGTACCGGCTCGGACGCCGACCGGCGGCGTCGGCGGAGTCCTGGGGGAGCCGATCCGGTTCGTCCTCAACTGGGGCCGCCGCTACTCCCTCTGGGTCTTCAACTTCGGCCTCGCCTGCTGCGCGATCGAGTTCATCGCGGCCTCGATGTCGCGCCACGACTTCATCCGGCTCGGGGTCATCCCGTTCGCGCACGGCCCCCGGCAGGCGGACCTGATGGTCGTCTCCGGCACGGTCACCGACAAGATGGCGCCGGCGATCAAGCGGCTGTACGACCAGATGCCCGAGCCGAAGTACGTCATCTCGTTCGGCGCCTGCTCGAACTCGGGGGGCCCGTACTGGGACTCCTACTCCGTGACGAAGGGCGTCGACCAGATCATCCCCGTCGACGTGTACGTCCCGGGGTGCCCGCCGCGGCCGGAGGCGTTGCTGCAGGGCATCCTGCGCCTGCAGGACAAGATCGCCCGCGAGGCCGTCTCGCTCCGCGGCGGCTCCCGGCCGGGCTCGGGGGTCGTGCCGCGGGAGGCCGCCTCGCTCACCGCACCGCTGGTGCGTCCCGAGGCCTGAGCCGCCCGCGCACCCCGGTTGCCAGGGTGCGTCCGGGCTCGCCTCGGCGACCCGTCCACGGGGCAGTGCGGGCGGGGCCAGTGGCCACGACTGGCGGGAATGCCGTGTCGAGAACGGCGGGAGGGGGAGGGCCGGTGGCCCTCCCCCTCCGGTACCGGCTACGTCAGATGCGGTCCGGCATGCCGGTGGCCGCCGCGATGTTGTTGTGGTTCGCCTTGACGTCGTGCGCGGCTTCGGTGAGGGCGTTGCTCAGGTTGGCGAGGTTCTGGGAGTACTGCTGCCAGGAGCCCTTGAACTGGTTCGCGTAGTTGCCCTTCCACTGCGCCGAGTCGACGGCGCTGTTGATGGCCGCGCGGGTGTCCAGCGCGGACTGGGCCTTCTCGACGAAGGTCCTGTGGAGGGTCTTCAGCGTGGACAGATCGGCGCCGACGTCGCTCATGCAGTCACCCTTCTCCGGGCCACACCCCCGTGGCGCGGCGCCATTTGTGACGATATCCCGCGGTCGTACGCGCTGCGGTGAAAGGACACCGGAGGTCGGCGGACGGCGGGGCGGCACGGTCCCGACGTACGGCACGCCCGCTCCGGACTGGCCCGGCCCGATTCCGGCCGGGTCACCGCCCACCTCCGGTACGGGCCCGATCGGTACCGGTACCGACCAGCCCGTTCAGTCTCGTGGCCCGGGGCCCTAGGATCGCCGACGTGACCCCCGAGGAAGTCGCCCACCGGCTCGCCCACCTGGTCGCCGACGAGCGGACCGCCGAGTCCGTCTCCGTCGGGGGCGCCTGGAGCCGTGGCGTCGTCGATGTCCCCGCCGACCGTTGGGCCGGCGCGATCATGTCGGCCCGCGACGACGCGAGGCTGTCCTGCAACTTCTTCGACTTCCTCTGCGCCGTCGACGAGACCGGCTCCGCCGAGGGCGAGGACTTCGCGCTCGTCGCCCACCTGTGGTCGACCGAGCACCGCCACGGCGTCGTCATCCGGACGCGCGTGCCGCGGGACGCCCCGCATGTCGAGTCGGTCGTCGACGTGTACCCGGGCGCGGCCTGGCACGAGCGTGAGGCACACGAGATGTACGGCGTCCACTTCGACGGCCACCCGGGCGACCTGCTGCCCCTCCTCCTGCCCGACGGCTTCGAGGGGCACCCCATGCGGAAGGACTTCGTCCTGGCGTCCCGGGTGGTCAAGCCGTGGCCCGGCGCCAAGGAGCCCGGCGAGAGCGAGGGCGGCGCACCCAGCCGCCGCCGGATCCGTCCCCCGGGCGTTCCCTCGCCCGAGGAATGGGGCCCCGACGCGGTGCAGTCCTAAGATCACGGCGTGATGCCACCGTGGCTTGACCTCATCGTTCGCGTCGTCCTCGTGCTGGGCGCGTTCCTGACGTTGCCGCTCATCGTGGGGCAGATGGAACACAAGGCGATGGCGCACATGCAGGGCCGGCTCGGCCCGATGTACGCCGGTGGCTTCCACGGGTGGGCCCAGCTCGTCGCCGACGGCGTCAAGTTCGTCCAGAAGGAAGAGATCGTCCCGGCCGCGGCGGACAAGACCGTGTTCCGGCTGGCGCCCGCGGTGGGCCTGTTGCCGTACCTGTTCGTCCTGCTGGTCATCCCGCTCCAGCCGGGCGTGGTGGCGCTCCCGCTCGACGTCGGGCTGTTCATGGTGCTCGCCGTGGTCGGCGTGGGCGTGGTCGGCATGCTGATGGCCGCGTGGTCGAGCGCGAACAAGTACTCCCTGCTCGGTGGCCTCCGCGGCGCGGCGCAGCTGCTCGGTTACGAGCTGCCGTTCGTGCTCTCCGCGGCCTCGGTGGCGATGGCCGCCGGCACGCTGTCGCTGTCCGGCATCGTCGAGGCCTGGAGACCGTGGTGGCTGCTCTGGCAGGCCCCGGCCCTGGTGGTCTTCTTCGTCTCCGGGCTGGCCGAGATCCGGCGGCCGCCGTTCGACATGCCGATCGCGGATTCCGAGCTGGTCTTCGGGTATCTCACCGAGTACACCGGGCTGCGGTTCGCGCTGTTCCTGCTCGCCGAGTACGCCGGCATCGTCGTCATCTCGGCACTGACGACCGTGCTGTTCCTCGGCGGCTGGCACGGGCCGTTCTCCGACCAGCTCGGCTGGCTGTGGACGCTCGTCAAGATCTTTGCTGTGTCGTTCGTCATCATCTGGTTGCGCGTCTCGTACCCGCGTTTGCGTGAAGA
This sequence comes from Actinomycetota bacterium, assembly GCA_030840805.1. Classification (GTDB taxonomy): domain Bacteria; phylum Actinomycetota; class Actinomycetes; order Mycobacteriales; family HKI-0501; genus JAVEDU01. The sequence continues at coordinate 15,428 of JAVEDU010000033.1, read as the reverse complement.
TCAGCTCCAGCGCCTGTGCTGGCTGGTGCTCGTGCCGCTCGCTCTGGTCCAGCTCGTGATCACGGCCGTGGTGAGGGTCATCTGGTGACGGCTCGACCGCAGGACCAGCGACCGGGAAGGATGCGAGGAATGGGTACACCGGGGTCTGGCCTCGCGCGCGGTCTGGCGATCACGTTCCGCGCCATGACGCGTCGCGCCCACACGCGTCAGTACCCGGATCACCCGCCGGAGCTGCCACCGCGCTCGCGGGGTGTGATCGCGCTGTTCGAGGAGAACTGCACGGTCTGCATGCTGTGCGCCCGCGAATGCCCGGACTGGTGCATCTACATCGACTCGCACAAGGAGAGCGTCCAGGCCGAGGGTGCCGCGCGGGCCCGGCAGCGGAATGTGCTGGACCGGTTCGCGATCGACTTCTCCCTCTGCATGTACTGCGGGATCTGCATCGAGGTGTGCCCGTTCGACGCGCTGTTCTGGGCGCCCGAGTTCGAGTACGCCGAGTACGACATCCGCGACATGACCCACGAGAAGGAACGCCTCCGCGAGTGGATGTGGACGGTGCCACCGCCCCCGCCGCTCGACCCGCTCGCCGAGCCGGCCAAGGAGGTCGCCGCGGTGGAGAAGGCCCGCGTCGAGGCGGTGACCCCGGTCGGGGAGACCCGCACCCCGCGAGAGGCGCCGGAGTCGCGGCCCGCCCGTGCCACCCGCGGTGACGCCGGTGGGCGGGAGGCCCGTCCGGAGCCCACGGCCCGCGAGCCGCGCGAGCCCGGTGCCCCCCGAGAGTCGCGACCCGGCCGCGTCCCGGGCGGGAAGGCCGGGAACGGCGTCGCCCCCGACGCGGGCGCCGAGACCACGGCGGCCGGTGCCGCCACGGACGCCAAGGCCCCGAGCGACGCGGGTGCGAAGGCCGAGGACGCCGCTGCCGAGCCGAAGCCCGCCGGTGACGCCACGGACGCCGAGGCCGCCGCCCGCGCCAGGGCGGCCGGCAACGGAACCCCCGACCAGCCCGCCGACCCCGCCCCCAGCGCGTCCACCACGCCCGACGGGACCGCGGAGTGACGGCCGTCGACGCCCTGGTCGGGGCGATCGGCCTGGTCGCGATCGGCGCGGGCCTGATGGTGGTCACCACCCGGCACGTGGTCCGTGCCGGGCTCTGGCTGGTCGTCTCCCTCGGCGCGGTCGCCGGTCTGTACCTGGTCCTGGCCGCCGAGCTGGTCGCCTGGGTGCAGGTCCTGATCTACGTGGGCGCCGTCGTGGTGCTCCTGCTGTTCGCCGTGATGCTCACGCGGGCGCCGGTCGGCGCGTCGGACGACCTCGACCGGACCCGCTGGCCCGCCGTCCTCGTCGGCCTCGGCAGCGGCGGAAGCCTGGCCGTGCTGCTGGTCCGGGCGTTCCGCGACGTGTACGTGGACCCGGCCCGCGTCGAGACGGCCGGGCCCGAGCTGATGGGACAGGTCCTGTTCTCCCGCTGGGTACTGCCGTTCGAGGTGCTGTCCGTGCTCCTGCTCGCCGCGCTGGTGGGCGCGATCGTGATGTCGCGCCGCACGCCGGAAGGGGAGTCCTGATGCACCTCGTCGTCCCGTACGTGATCGCCGCGGTGCTGTTCGGGATCGGCGCGTACGGCGTGATCGCCCGGCGTAACGCCGTCCTCGTGCTGATGGCCGTCGAGCTCATGCTGAACTCGGTCAACGTCCTCCTGATCACCGCGGACCTGTCGGTCGACCCGCTCCGGCGTACCGGCGGGTCGTTCGCGCTGTTCGTCATCGTGCTGGCCGCCGCCGAGATCGGCGTCGCGCTCGCCGTGATCCTCCAGCTGTACCGGACGCGCCAGACCGTCTCCGTGGACGAGATCGACGTCCTCGACCGGGCCGACCGGTGACCGGCCCGGTGACGCTCGCCGTCGCACTCGCCGCGGTACCCGCCCTCGCTGCCCTCGTCGGGTTCCTGCTGCCGCAGTCCTCGCGTCGCGTCGCGGCCGTGGTGGCGGTCGCCTCGTCGGCCCTGTTGCCGGTCCTGGCCATCGCGCTGTTCGTGATCCTCCCGGGCGACGGTGTCGAGCGGTGGGTGACCCTGGCGCGGTTCGGCGAGCTGAGCGCCACGGCCGGCGTCCGCGTCGACTCCACCGTCGCGGCGGTGTCGATCGCCGTGGCCGTCGTCGCGTTCCTCGTCCAGCTGTACTCCACCGGCTACCTGCTGAACGGGCCGCACCCCGACGACCGGTACGCCCCGTACGCCGCCCAGGTCTCGCTGTTCACCGCGGCGATGATGACCGTGGTCGTGAGCAACGACCTCGTCACGCTCCTGATCGGCTGGGAGGTGATGGGCCTCTGCTCGTACCTGCTGATCGGACACGACCGCTCGCTGCCGGAGGCCCCCGGCGCCGCGGTGAAGGCGTTCCTGGTCACCCGGGTCGGCGACGTCGGCTTCGCGCTCGGCGTCGCGGTGCTCGGCGTGGCGGCGGGCACCTTCCGGATCGGCGGGGTGATCGACGCGGCGACCAGCGGCCGGATCGGCCCCGGCGCGCTGACCCTCGCCTGCCTGCTGCTGCTCGCCGGGGTGGCCGGCAAGAGCGCCCAGTTCCCCCTGCACACCTGGCTCCCCGACGCGATGGCCGGCCCGACGCCGGTGAGCGCGCTCATCCACGCGGCGACGATGGTCGCCGCGGGCGTGTACGTCGTGGCGCGGCTGTTCCCGCTGTACGCCCTGTCGCCGGCCGCACTGGCCACGCTCGGCATCTCCGCGGCGATCACGATGGTGCTCGGCGCCTGTGCCGCGCTCGTGCAGGAGGACCTGAAGCGGGTCCTCGCGTGGTCGACGGTCAGCCAGATCGCGTACATGGCCGGCGGCCTGGCGGTCGGCGGCGTGAACGCGGGACTGTTCCACCTGCTCTCGCATGCCGCCTTCAAGGCGCTGCTGTTCCTCGCCGCGGGCGCCGTGATCGTCGCCGTCGGCAGCAACCTGATGTCGGCGATGGGCGGCCTGCGGCACGGGATGCCGGTGACGTTCTGGACGATGACCGCCGGGCTCGGCGCGCTGGCCGGGATCCCGCCGTTCTCCGGCTTCTTCTCCAAGGAGTCCGTGATCGGCGCCGCGCACGTCGCCGCCGAGGGGCATTCGGTCTCGCCCAGCTGGGTCGGCTGGACCGTGCTGGTCGCCGGCATCGTCACCGCGGCGCTCACCGGCGCGTACGCGACGCGCCTGTGGCTGCGGACGTTCTTCGGCCCGCAGCACGTGGCAACCGCCGCCGCGGGTGACCCGCCGTGGTCGATGCGCGCGCCGCTCGTCGTGCTGGCGGTGCCCACCGTGCTGCTCGGGCTCGTCGCGCTGTGGCGGCCGGTCGTGGACGCGGTGGAGCAACCGGGGACCGCGGTGGAGGAACACCTCTCGCTCGACCCGCTCACCACCACGATCGTCCTGCTGGTCACGCTGGCCGGGGTGCTCGGCGCGTGGCAGATCTGGCGCCGTGACCCGGCTCGCGACCCGGCCGCCGTGCTGGGCCCGGTCCGGCCGGTCTTCGAGAACGCGTTCTACCTCGACAACGTCCAGGACGCCCTGGTCGTCCGGCCGGCGCTCGCGCTCGCGCGGGCGGTGTCCACCGTGGACGTCCGGGTGATCGACGGGTTCGTGGAGGCCACCGCCCGGGCGGCCCTGCGGGCCGGGCGCACCGTGATGGAGATCCAGGCCCGCGGGCTGGCCCGGCAGCTCACCTTCGTCCTCACCGGCGCGCTGCTGATCGGCGCCGCCGCCGTCGTGTTGTCGGGGGTGCTCACGTGACCGGGGCCTGGTGGCTGATACTCGCCGTACTCGTCCTGCCGGCGGCCGGGGCGCTGCTGCTCGCCGTCCTGCCGGAGGCCGCGCGCCGCGCCGCTCCCGCGCTGGGCACGGCCGTCGCGGCCCTGACGTTCGTCGCGAGCCTCGGCCTGCTCAGCGGGCGGCACGGCCCGCGCGGCGACCGGGTGGTGGACCCCTGGCACGCGGTCGACCTGCCGTGGGTGCCGTCGCTGGGGGTGCGCCTGCACCTCGGGGTGGACGGCATCTCGGCCCCGCTGGTCGTGCTCACCACGCTGCTCGTGCTGCTCTGCGCCGTGTACACGCTGTGGACGCGCCCGGCCGGTGGCAGCGTCCGCGCCCTGTACGCGCTGATGCTGGTGATCGAGGTCGGCATCGTCGGCACGTTCCTGGCGCTGGATCTCGTCGTGTTCTTCGTGGCATTCGAGATCACGCTGCTGCCGATGTACGCGCTGATCGCCGGCTGGGGCGGCGCCGGGCGGCGGCACGCGGCCATGAAGTTCGTGCTCTACACCCTCGCCGGCAGCGTGCTCCTCCTCGTCGGCGTGCTGCTGGTCGCCATCCCCGGCGGCACCGACATCGTGGCGCTGTCGCAGCAGGGCGCGGGGCTGAGCCGTACCGCGCAGATCACCGCCTTCATCATCCTGGCGCTGGCGTTCGCGGTGAAGAGCCCGCTGTGGCCGCTGCACACGTGGCTGCCGGACGCCCACACCGAGGCGCCGACGGTGGGCTCGGTGCTGCTCGCGGGCGTCCTGCTGAAGATGGGCACGTACGGGTTCGTCCGGGTCGCCATCCCGCTGCTGCCCGAGGGCGCGCGGGCGGTCGCGCCGGCGGTCGCCGTGCTGGCCGTCGCGGCGATCCTCGTCGGGGCGTTCTGCTGCCTGACCCAGCGGGAGATCAAGCGGCTCGTCGCGTACTCGTCGGTCGGCCACATGGGCTTCGTGCTGCTCGGCGTCGCGACGCTGACGACGACCGGCATCCAAGCGGCCCTGATCGGGAACGTGGCCCACGGCATCGTCACCGGCCTGCTGTTCTTCCTCGCCGGCGCGATCAAGGACCGGTACGGCACCGGGCTGCTCACCGAGCTGTCCGGCCTCGGGCAGCGGGCGCCGGTGCTCGCCGGGATCCTCGGCTTCATCGCGGTGGCCAGCCTGGGCCTGCCCGGTCTCGCCGGGTTCTGGGGCGAGCTGTTCGCCATCGTGGCCGCGTGGGAGCGCAGCGAGGGCGGTACCGATCCACTGTGGACAGCCTGCGCGGTGCTCGCGGCGATCGGTGGCGCGCTCGCGGCGGCGTACTTCCTGCGGCTGCTCCGGATTGTCGTCAACGGCGAGCCGGGACCGGTCGTCGAGCGTGCCGGTCCGCTGCCGGTGCGGCCCGGTGAGTGGCTGTCCTGGGGGCCGCTGGCGGCGCTCACGCTGGTCCTCGGGCTGGTCCCCGCCCTCGTCCTCGATCTCGGGCTCGGCCCGGTCCGGGCCCTCGTCGCGGTGGTGAGCTCATGAACGCCCAGACGGTCGACCACGCCGTGCTGGCACCGCTGTACGCCGCGGTCGCCACGGCGGTCCTCGTGCTGCTCGCGGACCTGCTCGCCCCGCCCGGCCGGCGGGAGTGGCTGCTCGGGCTCGCCGGCCTCGGCGTGGCCGCGACCGGCGGGGTGGCCTGGTGGGCTGGCAGCGGCGCCGGACACGCCACATTTTGCGTGCCGCCGACCTCGATCGGGCCGGGCGGTGACCTCGTCGCCGGGTGCTCCCTCGTCGCGGACCGGTCGACGGCCGTGCTCGGCGTCGGCTTCTGCGTGCTGACCCTCGCCGTCCTGGCCCTGTCCGCGCCGGTGGTCCGGACGCGGGCGGTGCCGGCGGGGGAGTACACCTTCCTGTTGCTGTGCTCGCTCCTCGGGGGTCTGGCGCTCGCGGGCTCCCGCGACCTCATCACGCTCCTGGTCTCACTGGAGACGCTGAGCCTGCCGCTGTACATCCTCGTCGGCCTCCGGCGCACGGCCCAGGGCGCGAGCGCCGCGGTCACCTACCTGCTGACCTCCGTGGTCTCCACCTCCATCACGCTCCTCGGCGCGGCCCTGCTGTACGCCGTGACCGGCGAGGTGCACCTGCGCCGCCTGGCGGCCGTGCTCTCCACCGTGGACCTGGGGCCGGCCGCGCCGCTGGCCTCCGCGGGTGTCGGGCTGGTGCTCGTCGGCCTGGTGTTCAAGGTGGCCGCGGTGCCGTTCCACGCGTGGGCGGGCGGCGTGTACGACGGGTCCCCGCTGCCGGTGGCCGCGTACCTGTCCACCGTGTCCAAGCTCGGCGGCGTCGTCGCCCTCGCGCTCGTGGCGGTCAACGGCCTGATGGAGGGCTCCGCGGTCTGGGCCTCCGTGCTCGCGGTGCTCGCCGCGCTCACGATGACGATCGGCAATCTCCTCGCGCTGCGGCAGACCCGGACGGTCCGCCTGCTGGCGTGGTCCTCGGTCGCGCAGGCGGGGTACGTGATCGCGCCGCTGGCCGGGTTCGCCGCGGTCGGCTCGGGCGGCGGGGACGTGTCCGACATCGCCGGACCGCTCGCGGCGACGCTGGCGTACGCCGGGTTCTACGTGTTCATCGAGATCGGCGCGTTCGCCGCGGTGATCTCCGTGCGCGGTGCGGCCGACGGCGGGACCCTGGCGGAGCTGCGCGGTCTCGCGCGCCGGCGGCCGTGGGTGGGCGCCGCGCTCGCGCTCGCGCTCGTCGGGCTGGCCGGGCTGCCGCCGGGCCTCGCCGGGCTGTTCGCGAAGGTCGTCGTCGTGCGGTCCCTGGTGGACAGCGACGTGTTGTGGCTGGCCCTCGTGGTCGCGGCCAACGCGGTGCTGGGGCTCGCGTACTACGTCCGCGTCGCCGCGATGCTGTACGAGCGCGCTCCCGAGGTGGCCGGGCCGGACACTGCCGCGCCGGCCGCCGCCCCCGCGGTGGCCCGCCCGGCCGGTGGCCTCGAACGCGCGATCCCGGCCGACCCGGCCCACGAGCCCGAGCGCGGGGCACTGCTCACCGAGGAACGGCCCCGGCCGGCGCCCGCGGTCGAGCCCGGCAGCGACCGGTCCTGGGCCGTGACCGCCACCCTCGCGCTGGCGACCCTCGGCGTGGTCGTGCTGGGCTTCCTGCCCCAGGTCGTGCTGTGGGCGGCCGACTCGGCCGCGCAGCTGCTGTTGCGCTGACCACTCCGGGAACCCGCGGACCTCACCGGCCGTTGAACTGACGACCCGCGAGTTCGTGTCCCCGGAGGGAAGTACCGTGCACCGCCACCACAACGGCCTGAAGACCGCCGCCCTGCTCGGCCTGCTGTCGGCCCTCATCCTGGTCGCCGGCTACGCGTTCGGCGGCAGCATCGGCCTCACGTTCGCCTTCCTGATCGCGCTCGGGGTCAACGGGTTCAGCTACTTCTTCTCGGACAAGCTCGCGCTGAAGTCGATGCGCGCCTACCCGATCAGCGAGGCCCAGCAGCCGGGGCTGTACCAGATGGTCCGGGAGCTGGCGACCGCCGCCGGGCAGCCGATGCCGCGCCTGTACATCAGCCCGACCAACCAGCCGAACGCGTTCGCCACCGGCCGGAACCCCCGCAATGCCGCGGTCTGCTGCACCGAGGGCATCCTCGGCGTGCTGAACCCGCGGGAGCTGCGCGCGGTGCTGGGCCACGAACTGTCCCACGTGTACAACCGCGACATCCTGATCTCGTCGGTGGCCGGTGCCCTGGCGAGCATCATCACCTACCTCGCGTACCTCGGGTTCCTGTTCCCGATGGGGTCGTCGGACGACGAGGAGGGCGGCGGCGGAAACCCGTTCGCGGCCATGCTGATGCTGTTCCTCGGTCCGATCGCGGCGAGCATCGTCCAGCTGGCGATCAGCCGCTCGCGGGAGTACGAGGCGGATGCCAGCGGCGCCCGGCTCACCGGGGATCCGCTGGGGCTCGCCAGTGCGCTGAAGAAGATCCACATGGGAACGTCCGCGCTCCCGCTCCCGGAGGACCCCCGGCTCGCCACCACCAGCCACCTGATGATCGACAACCCGTTCCGCGGTGGCGGGGTGGCGAAGCTGTTCGCCACCCACCCCCCGATGGAGGAGCGGGTGCGCCGGCTGGAGCTGATGGCGGGCGTCGGCGCGTCGACCGACCCCCGCTTCGGCTGACCCGCCCCGCCGGTAGCGTGGGGTGACAACCCCGCTACCGGAAGGCCCTGGGTGATCGCGCTGCGCCGGTACGCCGCCGTGTGGCGGCTGCCCGGGGCGCCGACGCTGGTGGTGGCGGGCGTCCTCGGGCGACTGCCGATCGGGATGACCCCGCTCGCCCTCGTGCTGCTGGTCCGCGACGCGACCGGTTCCTACGCGGCGGCAGGTGCGGTGAGCGCCCTGTATGGCATCGCCACCGCGCTGGCGGGTCCCCTGCTCGGCCGGCTCAGCGACCGGGTCGGCCCGGCGCGGGTGCTCCTCGTGACGGCGAGCGCGTACCCGGTCGCGGTGGCGGGGGTACTCGCCGCCGTCTGGGGTCACCGGCCGGCCTGGGTGATCGCCGTCGCCGCGGCCCTGCTCGGCGCCGTGCTGCCGCCGCTCACCGCGGCGGTGCGGAGTGTCTGGACCGACCTCACCGACCCGGCCGGCGCGCACCTGGCGCTGCGGGGCCCGGCGCTCGCGCTGGAGACGACCGTGTTCGAGGTCGTGTTCGTGGTCGGGCCCATGCTCGTCGGCGGCCTCGTGGCGATCGCGTCGCCCGGCGTCGCACTCGCGGCCGCGGCGGTGCTGACGCTCGCCGGAACGCTGTGCGTGGCGCTGGGCCGGGCGACCCAGGCGTGGCGACCGCACCCCGACCGGCCGCGCATCCGGGGGCTGGGCCCCGCCGTCGCGCCCGGGATGCCGCTGCTGCTGTCGGTGGTGTTCGGCCTGGCGATGTCGTTCGGCGTCGTCGGGGTCACCGTGCCGGCGTTCGCGATGGCGCGGTCCGGTGCCGACGGTGAGACCGTCGCGGGGGTGCTGCTCGGGCTGTGGGCGGTGGGGAGCGTGGTCGGCGGGATCTGGTTCGGCACCCGGCACTTCGCGGCCCCGCTGCCGACCCAGTGGGCCTGGACGATGGGCGCGGTGGCGGTGAACATGACCGCGCTGGTCCTCGCGCCCACGGTCCCGGTGATGGCCGTGACGCTGCTGATCGGCGGGCTCACGCTGGCCCCTGCGCTCACCGTGGAGAACGCGCTCGTCGCCCGCATCGCGCCCCGCGGCACCGTGAACGAGGCGTACACCTGGGTCGCGACGATCTCCTCCGCCGGAGCGGCCGGGGGAGCGGCGCTCGCCGGTGTGGTGCTGGACAGCCGGGGCGGGACGACGGCGGCGTTCCTGCTGAGCGCCGCGGCCACCGTGCTGGCGGCGACGGCGGCGGCGCTCCCGGGCAGTGCCCTGCGCCGGCACGACGCGGTCACGGACGCCGCACCGCTGCCTACCCGGCGTTGATCATGGACCTTGCAACAGACACGCCGGCGTGTCGTGTTGCAAGGTCCATGATCAACTCGGAGGTTGCTACCGGTAGTTCGTGAACTGCAGGGCGATGCCGAAGTCGGAGTCCTTCAGCAGCGCGATGACCGCCTGGAGGTCGTCCTTCTTCTTCCCGGTGACCCGGAGCTGGTCACCCTGGATCTGCGCCTGCACGCCCTTGAGGCCCTCGTCGCGGACCCTCTTCGCGATCTTCTTGGCGTTCTCCGAGGTGATGCCCTGCACGATCGAGCCGGTGATCTTGTACGTCCGGCCGGACAGCTGCGGATCGCCGGGCTCGAACGCCTTCAGGCTGATCCCGCGCTTGACGAGCTTCTCGCGGAACACCTCCAGCGCCGCCTTCACGCGGTCCTCGGTGTCGGCCTGGAGCGCGATGCCCTCCTCGCCGGACCAGGCGACCGAGGCGTTCGAGCCCCGGAAGTCGAACCGCTGGGACAGCTCCTTGGTGGTCTGGTTGAGGGCGTTGTCGACCTCCTGCCGGTCCACCTTGCTGACGACGTCGAACGACGGGTCCGCCACGGGGGCGCTCCTTCCTTGCGGGTGTGCGGTGAGCGTGCGGGGGTACCCGTTTGCGGGCACCCCGTGGGTGTTCGATATCCTGCCTTCCGCGGTCGTGCTTCGGCGCGGCGGCACCCCAGGGCGGGTTGCCCGAGTGGCCAAAGGGAGCGGACTGTAAATCCGCCGGCTCAGCCTACGTTGGTTCGAACCCAACACCCGCCACCACCTGGGAACGAGGCCCCCGGCCAGCGCGCGCGCTGGTCGGGGGCCTCGTCTGTGTGTCCGGCCCTCTCGTGGGTGGCCTCGGTGCGTCGAGCCCCGCGTAGCCGTCGCCCGGGCCGACGTCCACAGATCTCGCGAAGTTCACGGCTCCGGCACTCCCGACGGCGCGATCGGAGTACGTTCGTGGTGTTGCCCCAGACCTCGGTGGCGTGAAGGAATCCGCGACCGACGAGCTGTGGGTCTTTTTCGTGGACGGAAACCGGGCGCAGGCACTCCGCAGCGATGCGCGTGTGCGCCGTCTCCTCCCGCCCCGGCGTGCCACGCCCGGGCGAGCACTCCCATCTGTGTTCGGGAAATGAAGGCGTCATGCGACGCATCCGCACCATCATCCAGGTCCTGCTCGGGGTCACCGTCGTGACCGGGGGCATGACCCTCTTCATGCCGGCCGCGCAGGCCGCCGTCATCCCCGTGGCGTGCAGCGAGACCGCACTCGTCAACGCGGTCAACCTCGCGAACAGCACCGCGGCGCCGGACACCCTCACGCTGGCGTCCGGTTGCACCTACGCCCTGACCTCGCCCCACGGCGGGCCGACCAACGGGCTACCGGTCATCACCACGCCGATCGAGTTGCTCGGCCCCGCGACCGTCACGCGGTCCTCGCTGCTGCTCTTCCGCATCGCCGAGGTCGGCAGCAGCGGCGGCCTCACCCTCACCACGTCGGTCGCGTTCACCAACGGCAGCGCCGTCGGTGACGGTGGCGCCATCCTCAACCACGGCGCGGTCACCCTCACCGTGAGCAGCCTGACCGGCAACCTCGCCACCGGCAACGGCGGTGGCCTGGCCAACGTCGGCGACCTGCCCACCGGGCCCGCGACCGCCGCGACGTTCACCGGGAGCACGGTGAGCGGCAACACCGGGACGCTGAGCGGCGGCGGCATCTGGAACGGTCCGATGGGGTCGTTGACCGCCACCGGCCTGCCGACGCTCATCAGCGGCAACACCGCCGTCGTGAACGGCGGCGGCATCGCCGCGATCAACTCCACGGCGACGACCCTCACCGGTACCACGGTGACCACGAACGTCGGGGTCCTCGGCGGCGGCGTCTACCGCGTGGGCGGCGTGATGACCACCACGGCCTCACCGATCACCGCGAACCTGCTGAACAACTGTGTCGGCAGCGCACCGGCGGTGCCGAACTGCACCGGCTGACCGCCACCGGCGGGCGGCCCCCGGCGTCATCGGCCGCCCGCCGCGCACACCCCGCCCCACCCTCAGGCTCCGACACCGCGTGAATCCCGCCGGAGCGGGGCACCCGCCCCGGTGGAGGAGAGCCCGACATGATCAAGACCGTTCGGCTCGGACTCGTGGCGGCCCTGGCCACCGCGTTCGTCGTGGCCACCCAGTCGACCGCCGGGCGGTCACCCTGCCCCCGTTCCCGGTCGTCCCGTCCACGGGGCTCCCCGTGATCGGCGGCCTCGTCGACTCGCTGGTCGGCATCGCGACCGGCACCGTCCACGGCGCCGCCGGTGCAGCGCTGGCCGTGGTGAGCTCGGTGCTGGGCATCTGAGCCCACCGCGCGCGGGACCCGCGCCGGTGATCCCTGCGCCGAGCGGAGGACGTCGTCGTTTCCGGACGGCCCGGCTAGGCTGCCCGCGTGACCGAGCAGCCCGAGACCCGGTTCCAGGTCGAGATCGGCCCCGACGTCGAGGTCGGCGTGTACGCCAACTTCGTCAGCATCTGGCACGACGCCGAGACGTTCACCCTCGACTTCGCCGCCGTGACGCGTCCGCCGTTTCCGGTCGAGGACGCCGAGACGGGCGAGGAGTACACCCAGGTGCCGACCCGGATCGTCAGCCGGGTCAAGGTCCCGCCGTCGCAGGTCTTCGAGATCATGCGGGCGCTCAACACCCAGCTCGCCGCGTGGGAGCAGGAGACCGGCCGGGAGCGCCCGGGCGGTCTCGGCGGGGACGTCCCCGAGGCTTGATTCCGGCGGCCGGCGGAGCCAAGATCGTATTCCCGGTGCCGTCTCCGGTGGTTCGACCGGTGGTTGGACGGAAATATGGTCAGCAGATCGCGCAGAGTCACGTCGAAACGCCCCATCTGCGCACGATATGGCGACCTTGACACCAGGTCGTCCCCTGATCGGTGTCTGTTGGCAGGGCGCGTGACGTGCCAAGATGTGCACCGGCGCGCCGCATGCCCCCGACCGCCCACCCGGCCGACAAGGGGGCGCCGTCACGACGGAACCGTGCGGCCGCATCGCATGAACATGAGGGAGAGCGGTCAGATGGAGACACGCAGGACGGGACGACTCGCGCTGCGCGTCGCATTCGCGGCGGCCTTCGGGCTGGCCCTGTTCGGTTCGATGACACCGGCCTCCGCCGAGACGTCGGCCAAGGCGCCCGCGTACGCCGACCAGGATTCCGCCGGCAGCGTCCAGACCCTCGGCGTCGTCTGGCTCTGAGTCATCGGGTGCCCCATCCGCAATCACGCTGAACCGGCCTCGACGAGGAGCGGAGGGGAGGGGTAGGTGACCGCCGCGAGGTCCCACACAGCCGCCCCCCTGCAGTACCGGCTGTCGATCTCCGCGCTCGTCGCCGCCCTCCTCGTGATCTCCGCGATCAGCCTCGCGCAGACCTCGGTCGGCCTCGTCCTCGGGCCGCCCTGGAAGCTCGCCGCGTTCGGCCTGCTGTTCCTCGTCTGCGACACCGTCCGGCTGGAGATCCAGGTCCGCCGTCACGGGTACGCGGTCACGCTGTCCGAGGTGGCCCTGGTCGTCGGCCTGTTCCTCATGTCGCCGCTCGGGCTGGTGCTGGTCCGGGTGCTGTCCCAGGCGATCTCGCTCGGGACCCAGCGCTGGCGGCTCGGCAAGCTGTTCGTGAACATCACGATCGCCGTCGCGGAGGTCTCCGTCGCCCTCGCGGTGTTCGAGGCGCTCCACCCCGAGAACCCCACCGACGTCCGGTCCTGGCTCGCCGCCTACGCCGCGATGGGCACCGCGCTGCTGGTCAGCAACGGCGCGGTCCTGGTCGCGATCACCGCTGCCCAGGGCTGGCCGGGGCGTACCGGGTTCCTGCACCTCGTCGTGCCGGCCGCCCTCGCCGGTGTGCTGAACGTGACCGTCGGCCTCGTCGTGGTCATGCTGCTCGAGCAGAACTCCGCCTCGGCTGTCCTGCTGATCGTCCTCGCCGGGGTGCTCGTCGCGGGATACCGCGCGTACTCCCAGTTCCTCCAGCAGCACAAGAGCCTGACCGAGCTGTACGAGTTCACCCGCGCGGTCGGGGCCGCGCGGCAGGACGGTGCGCTCGCCGACGCGCTGCTGAGCCGGACCCGGGACCTTCTCAACGCCGAGTCCGCGACGCTGTGGCTGCCGTCGCAGGGCCGGTACCCGGAGGTTCGGCTGACGGCGCGCATCGACTCACCGGGCGTGGTCGACGAGATCGCCGACTCGCCGGTCGTCCCGGACGACCCGATCCGGCAGGCCGTCCTGCAGCACGGCGTGACCCTCCACTTCGGACCGAAGGCCGGCGTGGACGACCCGACGCTGCGCAGCGCGCTGCGGACCCGGCGGGTCGAGGAGGTCATCGCCGTCCCGCTGCGGTCCGGTACCGCCGTCGTCGGCTGCCTGGAGGTCACCAATCGGCTGGGCGACGTGACGTTCTTCGGCGCCGCGGACGTCCGGCTGCTGGAGACGCTCGCCGCCCACGCCGCGGTCGCCGTGGAGAACAACCGGCTGATCGACCGGCTGCGGCACGACGCGTACCACGACGGCCTCACCGGTCTCGCGAACCGCAGGCGCTTCACCGCCGCCGTCGAGGAGGCCATCAAGGTCGACCCGGCGCCGGGCGAGGTCGTCGCGGTGATCCAGTTCGACGTCGCGAACCTCCGGGACGTCAACGACACCCTCGGTCACGGTGCGGGTGACCGGCTGCTCGCCGAGGTCGGCCGGCGCCTCACGGCGTACGCCCCGGACGGCGCGCTGGTGGCCCGGATCGGCGGGGACGAGTTCGTCGTGCTGGTCCGGGCGGAGGGGGTCGAGGGCGCGGTGGCCGTCGGCGTCGCGCTCCAATATGGACTGAGCGAGCCGTTTGTCCTCGACGCGTTCACGCTCGACGTGTCCGCCGCGGTCGGCATCGCGCTGTATCCGGACCACGCCGCCGGCACCGAGCCGCTGCTCCAGCGGGCCGACGTGGCGACCGAGGCGGCGAAGAACAACCCCCGCGCGCTGCAGGTCTACACCGCGTCGATGGAGTCCCGCACCGTCCACCGGCTCGGGCTGGTGTCCGAGCTGCGCCGCGCGATCGACACCGGCGCGCTGACCGTCCATTACCAGCCCAAGGTCGCCCTGCGGGACAACGAGCTGCTCGGCGTCGAGGCCCTGGTCCGGTGGCGTCACCCGGAGCACGGCCTGGTCTCGCCCGGGGACTTCGTCCCGGTGGCCGAGCACACCGGGCTGATCGTGCCGGTGACCCGTACGGTGCTGCGCGCGGCGCTCGACCAGGCCGCCGCCTGGGCGGAGTCCGGTCGCCCGCTCCAGGTCGCGGTGAACCTGTCCTCCCGGTGCCTCTCGGACGTGGAGTTCCCGGCCGAGGTCGAGGCGATGCTCGCCGAGTACAAGGTGCCCGCCGAGCGGCTGACCCTGGAGATCACCGAGAGCGGCCTGGTCGGGGACACCGAGCGGCCGCTGCCCGCGCTGCACCGGCTCCACCAGCTCGGCGTCCGGCTGTCCCTCGACGACTTCGGCACGGGGTACTCGTCGCTCGTGCATCTGCGGCGACTGCCCGTCAGTGAGCTGAAGATCGACCGGTCCTTCGTCGCGCGGCTCGCCGTGGACAACGAGGACGCGGAGATCGTGCGGTGCACCGTCGACCTCGCGCACTCGCTCGGGCTGCTCGTCGTCGCGGAGGGCGTCGAGGACGACGAGACGTGGGAGCGCCTGCGGGATCTGGGCTGTGACGCCGTACAGGGGTGGCTGGTGGCCGCGGCGATGCCGGCGGACGAGGCGACGGCGTGGCTTCGGGCCCGAGGGGCGCGGGGGTGGCAGCGGCCCGCCGCGGCGTTGCCTGCGGTTGCCACCGACGAGTGAGCCGGTGGCTCCGGCCGGGGGTTGCGCAGCCGCACCGCAAGTGACCGTTCGTTGGTGACGCTCCCTGCCCGGAGGGGATCCCGCCGTCGGCGGGTGGCGATTTGGGGGGATTTGTTTCCCCGCCCGCATCGCCCGGGACCGTTCATTGGTGGGGTGCCCTCTCCTGTGGGGATTTCGCGCCGTCGGCGGGTGTCAGGAGTCCGCTGAGCGGGGCGGAGGGAAACCCGTGCGCGGGCATCCGTACCGGCGCCATAGGATTGGGCCCAAACCACACACACTCACCCCAGAGGATCGCTGCATGCCTGGCATCACGCGCGAGGAGGTCGCCCACCTCGCACGGCTGG
>JAVEDU010000029.1 GCA_030840805.1 Actinomycetota bacterium | reverse complement strand
GGGGGGGGGGGGGGGGCCCCCCCCCCCCCCCCCCACCCCCGCGCACCATCGCGCTGGGCCTGCTCGGGCTCGTGAACGTCTGTCTCTGAGGCCGATTCAGCGCGTGTCGGAGGCGGTGCCGAGCGTCACCTGGGCCGTGGACTGCGTACCGCCGCGGGTGTAGGTCACCGTGACGACGCTGCCCGGCGCGTGGGCGCGAACCGCGACGATCAGGCTGTTCGCGTCCGTGACCCGGCGGTCGGCGACCGTCGTGACCACGTCGCCGACGCGGAGCCCCGCCCGCTCCGCCGGTCCCCCCGCGGTGACGGCCCGGACGGTCGCACCGGGGGTGCCGGCGTCCCCGACGCTGATCCCGAGCTGCGAGTGGGCGGCGTGACCCGTCGCGATCAGCTGGTCGGCGACGGCGGCGGCGTCGTTCGAGGGGATGGCGAACCCCACGCCGATGTTGCCGGACTGGGAGCCGCCGGAGCTGCCGGTCGTGGCGATCGCGCTGTTCACGCCCACAACATTGCCGGCGAGGTCCACCAGGGCCCCGCCGCTGTTACCTGGGTTGATCGCCGCGTCGGTCTGGATCGCGTCGAGCACCGCCTGCGGTCCCGCGCCGCTCTCCCCGGTCGCGACCGGACGGTTCAGGGTGGACACGATGCCCTCGGTGACCGTGTTCGACAGCCCCAGCGGCGCGCCGACGGCCAAGACCGTCTGTCCGACCTCCAGCTTGTCGCTGTCCGCGAACGTGGCCGCCTTCAGGTCACCCGCCCCGGTCGCCTTGACCACCGCGAGGTCGCTGGTCGCGTCCTGGCCGACGATCTTCGCGGCCACGGTCCGGCCGTCGCTGAACGTCACGCGGACGGTGCCGCCCCCGGCGGCGGCGGACACGACGTGGTTGTTGGTCAGGATGTAGCCGTCCGACCTGACGACGATGCCGGAGCCGGTGTCCGACACCGGTCCCTGCCCGCCGCCGAAGCCGCCGAACCCGGGGGCCGGCTGGGTGCCGGTGACCTCCAGTGTGACCACGCTCGCCGCGACCGCGGCCGCGGCCGTCTCCGGGGTGCCGCCGGTCGAACGGGACGCGGCGGTCACCGTCGACCCGGTCCGGCTCACCGAGGCGGCCACCGTGGTGGTGGCGTTGCCGTCGTGCATCACCAGGCCGGTGACCGCTCCTCCGGTGGCACCGGCCGCGAGCACCGCGGCGGTGAGGAGGGCGGCCGTCCGTACCCCCGGCGCCCGCCGCGGTGCGGGCGGGGTGTCGTCCCGGGGCGTGGCGGTGGGCAGGGTGGCGCCGAGCGGTGCGGTCCCGGGTGCGCCGGGCCACGGGCCGGGTGCGGTGGGGTGCGGCTCGTCGCGCGGCGTGTCGGTCATCGGGGGCTCCCAGGGTCGTCCGGTCATGCCGCCGAGCTTCCGTCCGCGGGCTGGGCCGTAGCTGGGTTCGACCTGGGAGTTCGCTGTGAACCGGGCCTCCCCGGACTGGTTACCTACGGTCCTGCTCCATGTGCGAAGAGTGGTATCCGGCGCTACCGTTCGCCGCGCGGGCCTGTTCGTTCGGCGCAGTCACGGCTTGTCGGGCGTGCCCCTCCGGGTGTCAGCCGTGTAGTCGTACCACTGCCCGTTCCTTCTGAAAGGCCTGTCCATGGCAGCGTTGTCGTTTCTCGATCGTGCCCACACGGTCGCCCCAGCCGGTTACAACCGCTGGCTCATTCCGCCGGCAGCGCTCGCCGTGCACCTGTCGATCGGCCAGGTGTACGCGTTCAGCGTCTTCAACAAGCCGCTGGCCGCGCACTTCGACACCCAGCTCACCCCGGTCACCGTGATCTTCAGCATCGGCATCGTGATGCTGGGCCTGTCGGCCGCCTTCGGCGGCACCTGGGTCGAGCGGAACGGCCCGCGCAAGACGATGTTCGTGTCGGCCCTGTGCTGGGCCGCCGGCTTCCTCCTCGGCGCGCTCGGGGTCGCGGCCGGTCAGCTGTGGCTGGTCTACCTCGGCTACGGCTTCCTCGGCGGCATCGGCCTGGGCCTCGGCTACATCTCGCCGGTGTCCACCCTGATCAAGTGGTTCCCGGACCGTCCCGGTCTCGCGACCGGTCTGGCGATCATGGGCTTCGGTGGCGGTGCGCTGGTCGCGTCCCCGCTGTCCACGAAGCTGCTCGGGGTGTACGCGGACGGACCGGCGAGCGGGATCGTCTACACGTTCCTCACGCTCGGTGTCCTCTACCTCGTCGTGATGATGCTCGGTGCGTTCACCATCCGGGTGCCGGCCGCCGACTGGAAGCCCGCGGGCTGGTCGCCGACCGGGATCCAGACCCACGCGCTGCGGACGGCGGCGAACGTCTCGGCGGCCAACGCGATCAAGACCCCGCAGTTCTGGCTGCTCTGGGTCGTGCTGTTCTGCAACGTGACCGCCGGAATCGGCATCCTCGCGCAGGCCTCGCCGATGGTCCAGGCGTTCTTCGAGGGCGTCTCGGTCGAGGAAGCCGCCGGTTACGTCGGCCTGCTCTCGCTCTGCAACATGGCCGGCCGGTTCGTCTGGTCGAGCACCTCGGACATCATCGGCCGCAAGAACATCTACATGCTGTACCTCGGCCTCGGTGCGCTGCTGTACCTCGCCGTCGCGACGGTCGGCGACGCGTCGATCGGGCTGTTCGCCGCGGTGACCGGCCTGATCCTGAGCTTCTACGGCGGCGGGTTCGCCACGATCCCGGCGTACCTGAAGGACCTCTTCGGCGGGTACCAGGTCGGCGCGATCCACGGCCGGCTGCTCACCGCGTGGTCGGCGGCCGGTGTCGCCGGGCCGCTGATCGTCAGCGCGATCGCGGACTCGCAGACGTCGGCCGGGCGCACCGGCCCGAACCTGTACTTCGCCTCGCTGTACGTGATGGTCGGCGTCCTGGTGGTCGGCTTCGTCGCCAACATGCTCGTACGCCCCGTCAACAGCCGCTTCCACGAGCCCGTGGACGCCGCCGCCGAGCGCCCGCTCGCCCCCGTGGAGGATTGACCATGAACGAGAACAAGGGAGCGGCCACGCTCGCGAGCGCCCTCTGGGTCATCGTCGGCGCGGGTCTCGCCTACGGCATCGTGTCGACCGCGACCAAGGTGGCCGCCCTCTTCGGAGGCTGAGCGGTCCACTGCCGACGGGCCGGTCACGCATCGCGTGTCCGGCCCGTCGCGTGTCCGGCGCAGGGAGCCGGCGGAGCCACCCCGTCCGATTGGACGGGCAGGGCCGGTCCGCGCCGACCCGGGATCACCGTTCGGGGACGGGGTACCGGTTCGGAACGGAGCCGGTGGGACCTCAGGGGCGCGCGCCGGGGGCGATGCCGGTGCGGTGGACGGGGTCGAGCACGTCGGGCCCCGAGCCGATGCCCTGTGGGTCGGGTACCGCCGCGGCCGCGACGTCCGGCGCGTCGTCGTACTTCCGCGGGACCGCGGCATCCAGCAGGTGCCACTGCCGGTCGAGGGCGCTCTGCCGCTCCGGCGGGGCGACCGTCCGCAGGTCGGCCAGGGCCGACCGGAGTCGCCGGGCGACCTGCGGCGACGAGGCGCCCGCCAGCCTGATCTCGTCGAACGCCAGCCGTACATAGCCGTCCCAGCTCAGCGTCGGGACGATGAGCCGCAGCCGGCCGTCCCGATCCTGGTGGTGCCCCGACGGGAACGGCCGGGGAGCCAGCTGGCGCAGGCAGTCGTGGAGCCGGTCGATGGCCTGTACCGCGGTCGTCGGGTCGTTGAACGGCGAGTCCACGGCTCGTTCGGCGATGTCGACCAGCTTCCGGAAGCCGTATGCCGCGTCCTCGCTGTGCACCCGCTCGGAGCCCAGCGTGACGAGCCCGCGCAGCCGGTGCGCGGGGAGAGCCACCGGGCCGGAGCGGTCGTGGACCCGGAGCAGCGGCCCGCCGGCCGGGACGAAGTCGCCCCGGGCCGGGAGCAGGTCCAGCGTGCAGCCGGCCCGCCGCGCCACCTCCACCAGCCCGTCGACGTCCCAGTCGACGAGTACGCCCGGTTCCGGCGAGTACACCAGGGGGTCGTCGGCGACGGCGGGCCGGTCCGGCGGGGCCGGGTAGGCCCGGTCCACGTTCCTCCGCACCTCGTCGCCGACGAGGTCGATCAAACCGGCGACCCGCAGCGCGTCGGAGGCGTGGTTCACGTACAGCAGCAGCGTGACGATGCTGGCGAGCACCAGCCCGTACGCCACCACGACGGTGACACCGGGGACCCCGTCCTTGCCCTCGGCGACGTTCTCCACCTCGCGGATACCCAGCAGCGCGTAGCCGAACGTGGCCAGGAACAGCCCGTGGGAGAGCTGGCTCTGTCGGTCGTGCAGCAACGCACGGACGATGCGCGGCGAGAACTGGCCCATCGCCAGCTGAACCGTCACCGTGGTCACCGTGAGCACCAACGTGATCAGCGTCATCATCGACGTCGCCGCCGCCGAGAGCAGCATCCGCGCGGAGTTGGGCGACCCGGTGAGCGACACCGGGACCAGCGTCTGGGCGCGCCGGTCGATCGCGACGGTGGCCACGGACACGACGAGGCCGCCGAGCAGGCAGAGCAGCGGTACGAACCACAGACTGGTGTGGAGGAACCGCCGGGCCCGCCGTGCGACTGTCTTCATCGCGCCTCCTCGTGGGCCGCGGTCCGGCGCGTTGTCCTCCTATCCAGCCGAGGGCGGTCTAACCGTATGAGCGCGATCGTCGACGGGATCCTCACGGCACCGCCCGTGCTCGTGTACGTCCTGGTCGTCGCGCTGGTGTTCGCCGAGGACGCGCTGTTCGTCGGCTTCGTGATCCCCGGGGAGACGGCCGCGATCCTCGCCGGCGTGGACGCGAGCCGAGGTCACGTCGCGCTGTGGGGTGTCGCCCTGGGGGTGGTCCTCGCGGCGATCGCCGGTGACTCGGTGGGGTACGAGATCGGCCGGACGATCGGGCCCCGGGTGCTGGACCGGCGGCTCCTGCGCCGGCACCGGGGCCGCCTCGCCGCCGCCCAGGACTTCCTCGCCCGCCGCGGCGGGTGGGCCGTGTTCCTGGGCCGGTTCATCGCGTTCTTCCGGGCCGTCATGCCCGCGCTGGCCGGGACCGCGCGGATGCCGTACCGCCGGTTCCTGCTGTTCAACGCGCTGGGCGGGCTGGTGTGGGGGCTGGGCTCGGTGGGACTCGGCTACGGGGCCGGCAGCTCCTACCGCGCCGTCGAGCACACCGTGGGCCGCGGTGCCGCCCTTGTGGCGGCGACGGCGGTTGTGCTCGGGGTCCTACTGTGGAGAGTGCGGGAGCACCGGGTACGGCAGGGGGCGGACTGACCAGATGACCGGACGTGCGGCGCTGGGGCGCATGCTCCGGGCGGCCGGCGGGGATGCGGCGACCCTGGTGGGTGAACCGCTGCGCGCCGTCCGGGCCGGGGAGTGGCGGCGGTACTGGTTCGGGATCGTCTCGCCCGTCCTGGTCCTCGCGCTGTGGCTGGCGTTCCGGACGCCGGAGGGGCACGCGTTCGTCCGCTACTGGGGCATCATGCGCGCCGACGACCCGTGGCCGGACACCCTGCGGCGGCTGCCGCTGTCGCTGTTCGCGCCGGCCCACCTGCTGCCCGCGTGGACGGCGATGCTCCAGGTCGCCGTGGTGTTCGGCGGCGCCCAGGTGCTGCTCGGCGCGCGCCGGACCTTCGCCGTGGGCCTGGGCGGCCACATCCTCGGCACGCTGTCGGCCCGGCTGTGGGTGTGGGTCGGGCCGCCGCTGGGCCTCGCGCCGCACTGGCTGCACTTCGCCGACGCGGGGCCGTCGGTGGCGGCGGTGAGCCTCGGTGCCTACCTGATGGTGCGGTACCGGCTGGTGTGGCTGGCCGCCGCGCTGCTGGCGTTCCACGTCGGCGAGTGGGTCACGGTGGACGGCCTGTCCCAGCGTGAACACGTGGTGGGCCTGCTGACCGGCGCGACGGCGGCGGTGGCGGTGGGCGCCTGGCGGCGGTACCGGGTGCGGCCCCGGGTGCCCTTCGACGACGCGGCGTGGGGGATTCGCGCGGAGGTGCGCGGACCGGCATGATCTCCCCCTGACCGGCGAGAGGAGCCCGGATGACCCGTCCCAGCGTGCGACCGGTGGCGTGGACGCCACCGGCCACCCCCGAGCGGGCCCGGCGGGCCGACGCCGGCCGGCCGCTGCCGCCCCTGCGCATCATCGAGCTCAACGGCACCGGCCCCGAGGACGTGGTCGTGGACGCCGAGGGCCGGATCGTCACCGGTGTCGACGACGGTCGCCTCCTCCGGATCAGTCCCGACGGCCGGTACGTGGAGACCGTGGCCGACACGGGCGGGCGGCCGCTCGGCATCGAGCTGGATCCCGCCGGCGGCGGCCTGGTCGTCTGCGATGCCCGCCGCGGGTTGCTGCGGGTCGAGGGGGCCGACGTCCAGGTGCTGGTGGACACCGAGGACATGCGGTTCTGCAACAACGCGGCCGTGGCGGCGGACGGGACGATCTACTTCAGCGACTCGTCCCGGCGGTTCGGCCTGGAGCACTGGCGGGCGGACATCCTGGAGCACTCCGGCACGGGCCGGCTGTTCCGCCGTTCCCCGGACGGGACGGTGGACCTCCTCCTCGACGGGCTGCAGTTCGCCAACGGGGTCGCGCTCGCCGCCGACGAGTCGTTCGTGACGGTGGCGGAGACGGGCCGGTACGCGGTCCGGCGGCTGTGGCTCACCGGCCGGCGCGCCGGACAGGCCGACGACCTGATCGGCAACCTGCCCGGGTTCCCGGACAACATCGCGCTGGGCGAGGACGGCCTGGTGTGGATCACGGTGGCGAGCCCCCGCAACCCGGTGGTGGACGGGCTGGCGAGGCTCCCTGCCCTCCGCCGGGCGGTGTGGGCGCTGCCCGACCGGCTCCAGCCCGCGCCGGCCCACACCGTCTGGGTGATGGCGGTCGACGCCGACGGCCGGGTGGTGCACGACCTGCAGGGGACGTCCGACCGGTTCCACATGGTGACCGGGGTCCGGCAGCACGGCGGGTCGGTGTACCTGGGGAGCCTGATCGGCCGGACGATCGGTGTCCTGACGCCGGAATAGCTACTCCGAGAGCGCGCGCAGGGCCCGGGCCGACGCGCCCGCCTTCGCCGGGTCCGGGCCCGCCGCCTCGTCCCCGCGCGGTCCCCGCTTGAGCAGGTACAGCTTGAGGTCGGAGTACGACATCGGCTCCCCGATGAGGAAGCCCTGGGCGAGGTCGCAGCCCATCTCGCGCAGCGTCCGGTACGCGGACTCGGTCTCGACGCCCTCGCCGACCACCTTCAGACCGAGGGCGTGCCCCAGCTTGATCGTGGACTCGACGATGATCCGGTCACGGGGGCTGGAGTGGGTACGGCTCACGAACGACCGGTCGAGCTTGATGGCGTCCACGTCGAACGTGCGCAGGTACGACAGCGACGCGAACCCGGTGCCGAAGTCGTCCAGCGCCAGCCGGGCGCCGTGCGCCCGGAGCGCCGCGATGACGTCGGCGGCGCGGCCGGGATCGGGGAGCAGTGCGTCCTCGGTGAGCTCCAGCATCAGCCGGCCCGGCGGTACGCCGTGCTTGGCCATCAGCTCCGCGACGACGCGGGGGAGGTGCGGGTCGAGCAGGCACGACGGTGACAGGTTGACGGCCAGCTCGAGCGGCCGGCCGCCGTCGGCCAGCTTGCGGGCGTGCGCGAGCGACGTGTCGAGCACGATCCGGGTCAGCGTCGGCATCAGGTCGGCCTGCTCGGCGAGGGACAGGAACCGCTGCGGGGCCAGCAGGCCCTCGGTGGGGTGCCGCCAGCGCACCAGCGCCTCGATGCCGACGATCGACCCGTCGGCGAGGTCCACCTCCGGCTGGTAGTGCACCACCAGGTCACCGCGGGCCACGCCGATCCGGAGCTCGTCGGTTCGGCGGACGACGTTCCGCCGGACGCTGTCCACCTCGGCGTCGAACATCGCGACACCGTCGCCGGTGGCCGCCGTCTTCGCCTCGTACATCGCGACGTCGGCGCACCGCATCAGCTCGACGGCATTCGAGGCGTGCTGCGGGACGAGGGCCACGCCGGCGCTCGCGCGGGTCCGGAGCAGCAGTTCGCCGATGGCGATCGGCTCGTCGAGCGCGGCGACGAGGGCATGCGCGGCGGCCTGGGCGGCGCGGCCGTTGCGGGTCGGGCCGAGGAGCAGGGCGAACTCGTCCCCGCCCATCCGGACCAGGAGGTGCTCGCCCGCGGCGGCCGCCATCCGGGCGCTGACCTCGCGCAGCAGGGCGTCCCCGATCTGGTGCCCGAGCGTGTCGTTGACCTCCTTGAACCGGTCGAGGTCGACCAGGACCAGCCCGACGTGCTCGTCGGTCTCGCGGTCCGCGAGGGCGGTGGCGATGTCCAGGGCGAGGCGGCGGCGGTTGCCGAGCCCGGTGAGCTCGTCGGTGAGGGCGTCCTCCCGGCTGCTGGCGAGCCGGCGCGCCTCGATCTCGGCGACGACGGCGCGCGCGACGGTCGTCGCGAGGCAGCCGGTCGCGAGAACGACGGCGACCGTTCCGGCCCGCTGGCCGACACCGACCAGGATGACGAGGGAGCCGGCCCCGAGCGCCGCGGACATCGGCAGGGCGAGCCGGGTCCGTGGCGCGTCCTCGGGTGCGGGGGGCAGCCAGGCGGCGACGGCGAGCAGGGCGGCCGTCACCCCCAGGCCGGATCGGCCGAGGGCCACGGCGACACCCGCGCCGGCTCCCACGGCCTCCGCGGCGGCGGCACCGAAGCCGACCGCGGCCGCCACCAGGACGGTGTGCAGCGGCAGGTCCGCCCGCCGGCCGGACAGTACGACGACGGTGAGCGCGACGGCGACGGCGGCGAGCCACGCGTACGGCGCGGCCAGCACGTACGCGGAGCGGGCGTCACCCAGGTCCACCGGACCGGCGACGCCGCTCGCCGCGACGGTGAGCACCGCGGCGCCACCGGTGCCGGCGGACAGGGCCCCGAGCCAGCGCCCGGCCGAGTGCGGGTGGGGCCGGAGCCGGACCCTGCCGACCAGGGACGCCACGAGCAGCAGGCCCGGGGCGGCGCCGACGAGCGTGCGGGTGTCCGTCCCGCCGGCGAGCTCCGTCGCCCAGATGGCCGCGGTACCGACCGCCACCGCGGCCCAGGCGGCCCGCGCGGCGGGGCGCAGGACGCAGCGGGCGACGACCGCGGCCAGTGCGCCGGCGAACAGGGCGTGCGTCACGAGGGTGTCGATCCACGCGCCGGGCAGTGCGGCCCCCAGCTTCAGGGCAGCCAGCACCACGACCGCCGCCGCCACCGTCCAGAGCCGGCGGACCACCTCACCGATCTTCACATCGCCCCCGAGACCAGAAGAGTTCTTGGTTCTTCTTCGGCGCCGGCGGTCCCGGCTTGATCCCGGGTGACCCACCGGGGCCGCTCGCGGGCCGAAGTACGGCCGTCCGGGTGACCCGGCTTCAGTTCGCCGCCCGCCGGCTCGATGTACCAGTTGTCGCCGCGCCCATCACCTAGCGTAGCTACACCAGAGCGAAAAGTGATGTGAACCACCCGTTCATCCCATCAAGGCCCAAACCGGACGTCCCGAAGAAACCGGTGTGGGGGAACCGACCATCGGAGGAACGTTGACCGAGCACGACACGCAGACGCAGGCCGCGGGCCGCCGTCCCCTGCGTCGGGGGTCCCGCTTCGTGGCCACCGTCGGAGTGGCACTGGCAGCGACCATGGCCACCACCTTGCTGACGGCCACCGCCGCGGACGCCGGCACGGTGAAGCCCGCCAAGGCCCGCACCAAGGCCGTGGCCACCGCCGAGTCGACCCGCTTCGGCGCGGCGATCTGGCCGGTGAACGGCGAGAGCTACCAGTCGGCGCTCGCGCGCTCCGACAAGAACTACGGCCGGATGGACGTCACCCGCGTCTTCTACCCGGGTCTGCCGGCCGCGTGGCCGGGCACCGCCGGGGTCTCCGGCCGCCACGTCGTCGTGTCCTTCAAGGCCGTCCCGAAGGACGTCCTCGCCGGCAAGTACGACGCCGCGCTGAAGAAGTGGTTCAAGACGGCCCCGACCAACCGGGACGTGGACTGGATCTACTTCCACGAGCCGGAGAACGACATCGAGGCGGGCGCGTTCACCGCGACGGACTACCGCAACGCGTTCCGCCGGATCGCCGGGTTCGCCAAGCAGGCGAAGAACCCGCGCCTCAAGGCGACCGTCAACCTGATGTGCTGGACGTACAACAAGAACTCCAAGCGCAGCTGGAAGGACTACTACCCGGGTGGGGACGTCGTCGACGTCATGGCGTTCGACTGCTACAACACCTCGGCGAAGAGCGGCAAGTACGTCGACCCCGCGAAGATCTACGGCGCCGCGATCGCGAATGCCCGTGCGCTGGGCAAGCCGTTCGGCATCGCCGAGACCGGCAGCACGGTCGTCACGGCCGACACCGGCGCGAAGGGTCGTGCGACCTGGCTGGACAAGGCCGCGACGTACCTCAGCGCACAGAACGCCCGGTTCGTGACCTACTTCGACTGCACGGTGGGTGGCGAGTACCGGCTGCTCGACAAGGGCTCGCAGACGATCTGGAAGAAGCACATCGCCAAGGCCTGATCCCCGGCCGGAGCGGCACCGCGGCGGCGTCACCGGAAACGGTGGCGCCGCCGTTGCGCTGTTCGGGGGTCCCCTGTCCGGGTGATCGTCGGTCTCATTCCGCACGTTCCTCAGCGCGATGACGGCCGGTGATGGGACCATGCCGGGCGGCGAATGCTTCGGGTGGGGGGAGTCGGGTGCGACAGCGGTCTGACGCGCGCTGGGTGACGCGGCCCTGGCTCGGGTTCGCGGTGCGGGTCGTCGTGCTCGCCGTACCCCTCGCCGCCTCGCTCGGAACGATCGAGGTGCTGCGCCGCGCCCTGCCGCCGGAGCTGCCGCTGTGGGCCCGCATGGCGATCATGGCCGGCTCGGCCGTGCTCGCCGGGGCGTGCACCGAACGGCTCGCCCGCCGCCTCCTGCCGCTGAGCAGTCTGCTCGGCATGACGATGCTGTTCCCGGACCGCGCGCCGAGCCGCCTCCGGGTACTGCGGGACTCGGCCAGCATCCGGCAGCTCCGTGTCCGCCTCGCCGACCCCGACGCGGCCGCCGCCCAGGCCGCGGTCACCACGCTGGCGCTCATCACCGCGCTCGGCAGCCACGACCGTCGTACCCGCGGGCACAGCGAACGGGTCAGGGTGTTCGCCGACCTGCTCGCCGAGGAGCTCGGGCTGTCCACCGTGGACCGGGACCGGCTCCGGTGGTCTGCGCTGCTGCACGACATCGGCAAGCTGGAGATCGCCGGCACGGTCCTCAACAAGCCCGCCGCGCTGGACGCCGGCGAGTGGGAGCAGCTGCGTGCGCACCCGCTGGACGGCGCGAGGCTCGCTGCTCCGCTGCTCGGCTGGCTCGGGGAGTGGGCCGGTGGCATCCCCGAGCACCACGAGCGGTACGACGGGACGGGGTACCCGCTGGGGCTCGCCGGGACGGACATCTCCCGGGCCGGGCGGATGGTCG
>JAVEDU010000034.1 GCA_030840805.1 Actinomycetota bacterium | reverse complement strand
CACGACACGCCGGCGTGTCTGTTGCAAGCCCCATGATC
Source organism: Actinomycetota bacterium (assembly GCA_030840805.1). GTDB lineage: Bacteria > Actinomycetota > Actinomycetes > Mycobacteriales > HKI-0501 > JAVEDU01. The sequence goes on along the minus strand of JAVEDU010000034.1, from coordinate 8,824 downwards.
AACGCCGAGAGGGGCGGGGTCAGCTCGCGCGGCGCTCCTCGGCGACCGTCGCGCGGTCCGCCGTGGGCTCCTGGGGTGGGGCGCACCCGTGCTGCGGCGCGGCGTACCGGGTCAGGCCGAGGATCGAGCCCAGCGTGACGACGAACCCGGCGGCGGCGAGCCACCCCAGCCCGGGCTCGATCCGGTCCCCGAGGAGCAGCAGCCCGATCAGCGCCGCGGGCACGACCGCGGTGGCGTCCATCGCGGCGACGGCGGCGGTGGTCGAGCCGCGCTGCATCGCGAGCCCCAGCATCAGCTGACCCACGGCCACGTACAGCACGAGGATGTACAGCAGCGGGTCGCCGAGGAACAGCGGCAGCGAGTGGACGCTCGCGAGCGGGCGCGACGCGACCGCCGCCGCGCCGAAGCACAGCCCGGCGAGGCAGCCCAGCACCACCGAGCCGCGGGCGCCGTGCACGCGGGCGGCCACCACCCCGAGGAGGGCGATCAGCAGCACCCCGGAGCCGAGCGCGAGGGTCTCTCCGGTGTGCAGCTCCCGCGACGGGGAACGCTGGGCCGAGACGATCAGGCCGGCGAGCCCCAGGGCGAGCGTGCCCAGCAGGGCGATCTCCGCCCGCGGCAACCGCCAGCGCAGCAGGAACACGCCCAGCAGCGCGGTGACCCCCAGTCCCGCCGCCGCCGTGGTCTGGACGAGGAACAGCGGCAGGTCCGCGCGGGCGAGGAACGCGAACACGAACCCGACGAACTGGCACAGTACGCCGAGAAGGTACGTCCGCTGGCGCGCCAGCCGCAGCAGCAGGCCCGGGTCGAGGCTGGTGTGGACGGAAACCCGGCTGACGGCGACGGCCTGGAGATAGTTGGCGAACCCGTACGCCACGACGCACAGTCCGAGGTAGATCCAGGCGGCCGACACCCGACGACCATAGACGGACCCGTCGCGGGCGGGTGGGTCAGGAGCGGGCGAGCAGCGCGAGCACGTCCTCGTGCAGCTTGCCGTTCGTGGCCACCGCGCTGCCGCCGGCGGGCCCGGGCCGGCCGGACAGGTCGGTGAACTCCCCGCCCGCCTCGGTCACGATCGGCACCAGCGCCGCGAGGTCCCACAGCGACACCTCCGGCTCGGCGGCGATGTCGACCGCGCCCTCGGCCAGCAGGACGTAGGAGTAGAAGTCGCCGAACCCGCGGGTCCGCCACACCTGCCGGGTCAGGTCGAGGAAGCCGCCCAGCCGGCCGCCCTCCTCCCAGCCGGTCAGGCTCGAGTACGACAGCGACGCGTCGCCGAGCGCGGAGATGTCGGAGACGCGGATCGGCGTGGCGGAGGAGCGCTGCCGCCCGGTGTACGCGCCGCCGCCCAGCGCGGCCCACCACCGCCGGCCGAGCGCGGGGGCCGACACCAGACCGGCCACCGGCTGGTCACCGTCGAGGAGGGCGATGAGCGTCGCCCACACCGGTACGCCGCGGATGTAGTTCTTGGTGCCGTCGATCGGGTCGACGATCCACCGCCGGGTCGCGCCGGTCGACCCGGAGCTGCCGAACTCCTCGCCCAGCACCGCGTCGCGGGGGCGGGCCCGGCCGAGCGTCGACCGGATCGCCTCCTCCACCGCGCGGTCGGCGTCGCTCACCGGCGTCAGGTCGGGTTTGGTGTCGATTCGCAGGTCGAGGGCCTTGAAGCGGGCCATCGAGATGGAGTCCGCGGTGTCCGCCAGGACATGCGCGAGGGCCAGATCATCGGCGTACCGGGACATGGCCGAGACCGTACCGCCTCGGGTTACCGTCGAGCCCATGCGGTGGACGGTGCACGGTGAGCGCACGCTGTACTCGAGTCCCTACCTCGACCTGCTGCTCGCGGATGTCGAGGTGCCCGGCGGGTCACGGTTCGACCACCACCTGGTGCGGTACCGGTACCCGGCGGTCGGCGTGGTGGTGGTGCGGCCGGACGACGGCGCGCTGCTGCTGCTGTGGCGGCACCGGTTCGCGACCGACTCCTGGGGCTGGGAGGTCCCGGCCGGCCGGATGGAGGCGGGCGAGACGCCGGAGCAGGCGGGCGCCCGCGAGACCCTGGAGGAGACCGGCTGGCGGCCCGGGGTGATGCGCCACGTGCTCCGCTACCACCCCCTGAACGGCACCGTGGACCAGACGTTCCACGTCCTGCGCGCCGACGGTGCCACCCGTGTCGGTGACCCGGTCGACGCGCACGAGTCCGCCCGGGTCGAGTGGGTCCCGGCCGAGCGGATCGTCGAGGAGTTCGCCGCGGGGCGGATCACCAGCGGACTGACCGTGACCGCGCTGCTGGCCCATCTCGCCGGGGTGCGGATCCCGTGAACCCGGCGGGGCTGCCGGCCGAGCCGGACCGGCACCGCGTGGTGGCCGCGGTGGCCCTCGGCGCCCGGACGGTCGCGGACGTGCGCGCGGTCACCGGTCTCGAGCCGCGGGTGGCGTGGCGGCTCCGGCGGGGCGGCCTGGGGTCCACGGCGGACGGCGGGTCGCGGTCGCGGTCGACGCCGTCAAGGCGGCCGCGCGCGCCGCCGCGGCCGAGGCGGAGGACGTCGGTGCGGCCGATCCGGCGACCGCGGCGGTGCTGCGGGCGTTCGTCCGGAACGGCCGGCTGGTGTCGCTGCCGGCGTCCCGGTCGAAGCGTCTGGTGGTCCTCGAACACCTCGCGATGACGTTCGAGCCCGGCGTGCGGTACCCGAGGCCGAGGTGGACGGGATCCTGCGGGCGTTCCACCCCGATCACGCGGCCCTGCGCCGGTACCTGGTGGACGAGGGCTTCCTCGGCCGGGAGCGGGGCGAGTACCGGCGGGTGGGCCGAGACCTAGAACGGGTCGAGGTCGGTGCGGGACTCCAGCAGGCGGCGGTAGGCGACGAGCCGGCGTTCGGGGGCGTGGCCGTCGGCGACCCACCGGTCGAGCGCGCACCCGTCGGCCGCGGACAGGTGGGAGCAACCGGGCGGGCAGTCGACCGAGCCGTCGGCGAGATCGGGGAACGTGTCGAGCAGGCTCGCCGGCGAGACGTGCGCCAGTCCGAACGACCGCACGCCCGGGGTGTCGACCACCCAGCCGGGGCCGTCCGGCAGCTCCAGCGCCACGGCCGACGTCGAGGTGTGCCGGCCCTTGCCGATCGCGCTCACCACGCCGGTGGACCGGGCGGCGCCGGGCACCAGCGCGTTCACCAGGGTGGACTTCCCGACGCCGGAGTGGCCGACCAGCACGCTGACCTTGCCCGCCAGCCTCGCGCGCAGCTCGTCCGGGTGCGCGTCGTGGCGCGTGGTCACGACCTGGAGGTCCAGGTCGGCGTAGTTCGCGAGCAGCTCGTCGGGCGTCGCGAGATCGGCCTTGGTGAGACACAGCAGGGCGTCGAGGCCCGCGGCGTACGCCGCGACCAGGCAGCGGTCGATGAAACCGGTCCGCGGCGGCGGGTCGGCGAGGGCCGTCACGATGACGAGCTGGTCGGCGTTGGCCACGATCACCCGCTCGTACGGGTCGTCGTCGTCGGCCGTGCGCCGCAGCGAGCTCGTCCGCTCGCCGATCCGCACGATCCGCGCCAGCGCGTCCGGGCCGCCGGAGGTGTCCCCGACGAGATGCACCCGGTCGCCGACGACGACCGACTTGCGGCCCAGCTCGCGGGCCCGCATCGCGACGACCGTGCGATCGCCGACGCGGCAGGTGTAGCGGCCGCGGTCCACCGCGGTGACGAACCCGTCCTCGGCGTCGACATGCTCCGGACGGGTCCGGGTGCGCGGCCGGGACGAACGACCCGGCCGGACCCGTATGTCGTCCTCGTCCCAGTCCCGGCCGGATCCGTCCCGCCCGGGGCCGCGCCGGCTCAGCGGGCCCCGCCCAGCAGCTGGTGCCACAGCCCGGGGAAGTCGGGCAGCGTCTTCGAGGTGGTCGCGACGTTCTCGACCCCCACCCCGTCCACGACCAGCCCGAGCACCGCCGCGGCATGCGCCAGCCGGTGGTCGTCGTAGGTCGCGAAGACGCCCCCGTGCAGGGGACGTGGCTTGATCCGGAGGCCGTCCTCGGTCTCGGTCACGTCCCCGCCGAGCCCGTTGAGCTCCCGGGCCAGGGCGGCGAGCCGGTCCGTCTCGTGCAGCCGGATGTGCGCGACCCCGCGGATCGTGGACGGGGTTTCGGCGAGCGCGCACACGGCGGCGAGGACGGGGGTCAGCTCGCTCACGTCGTGGAGGTCGGCGTGCAGGCCACGGACCCGGCCGGTGCCGCGGACGGTCAGGCCGCGCTCGTCCAGCGTGCACTCCGCCCCCATGTCGGTGAGCAGCTCGCGGAGCGCGTCCCCGGCCTGCGTGGTGCGCACCGGCCAGTCCCGGACGGTGACGCTGCCGCCGGTGAGCATGGCGGCGGCGAGGAACGGCCCCGCGTTGGACAGGTCCGGCTCGACGTCCCAGATCCGGCCCTGCACCGGCCCGGGCGAGACCTGCCAGACGTCCGGGGTGCTGTCGTCCACCGACACGCCCGCGTGCCGGAGCATCGCCACGGTCATCGCCACGTGCGGAGCGGACGGCATCGGCGACCCGACGTGGCGCAGCACCAGCCCGTGGTCGAACCGGGGCGCGGCGAGCAGCAGTGCGGACACGAACTGGCTCGACGCCGACGCGTCGAGCCGCACCTCGCCGCCGCGGAGGTGGCCGTGGCCGTGCACCGTGATCGGCAGGGTGCCGCGGCCGCCGTCGTCGACCACGACACCGAGGGAGCGCAGGGCCTCCACCACCGGGCCGAGCGGCCGGTCCCGGGCGCGCGGGTCACCGTCGAACAGCACCGGGCCGTCGGCGAACGCGGCCAGGGCGGGCAGGAACCGCATCACGGTCCCGGCCAGCCCGACGTCGACCTGCGTACCGCCGCGCAGCGGACCGGGCACGACGTCCCAGTCACCCGCCGGGGTCTCGGTGATGCCGGACCCGAGGGCGCGCAGGGCGGCGGCCATCAGGTTCGTGTCGCGGGCGCGCAGCGGGCGCCGCACCGTCCCGGGTCCGCTGCCGAGTGCGGCCAGCACGAGGGCGCGGTTGGTCACGGACTTCGAGCCGGGGAGGGCGATGGTCGCGTCCACCGGTGCCGTCGCCCGGGGGGCGGGCCAGGGCTCCTCGAGGGTGCGCGCGGCGGCCGTCCCGCCCGGCGCGTCGGCGTCGAGGACGGGTTCCGGCGTGTTGTGCGGGCGGGAGCCGGGAGCCGGCTCTCCCGCCGCGGAGGACAGGGCGGAACGGTGCATGCCCACAGTGTGCCCGGTCGGTCCCGGGTTCCCCGCGCGGAGCCCGGATCCGGTCGTACCCGGTTCGTAGACTCGGGGGCGTTCTGCGGACGAGAGGGGCACGGGTATGTGCGGGCGGTATGCCAGTACGCGCAGTCCGGACGAGCTGACGCTCGCCTTCGACGCGCTGGACGACACCACGGGCAAGGCGCCGCCGCCGGACTACAACGTCGCCCCCACCAAGCCGGTGTACGCGGTCCGGGCCGACGGTTCCTCCCGCCGGCTCGACGTGGTGTCCTGGGGGCTCGTCCCGTCGTGGGCCCGCGACCGCCGCATCGCCGGTCGCCTGCTCAACGCCCGAGCCGAGACGCTCGACGAGAAGCCCGCGTTCCGCGCGGCGTTCGCCCGGCGGCGCTGCCTCGTCCCCGCCGACGGCTGGTACGAGTGGACGCCCCGCCGGGACGGCCCGGGCAAGCAGCCGTACTTCATGACGCCGGTGGACGGCTCGGTGCTCGCGTTCGCGGGGCTGTGGGAGACCTGGGGCTCGGGTGACGGCCGGGTCGTCACCTGCACCGTGGTGACCACCGCCTCGCACGGCGCGCTCGCCGACGTCCACGACCGGATGCCGCTGGTGCTGCCACCGGACCGCTGGGCGGCCTGGCTGGGGGAGGGACCTCAGTGCCCGCCGGCCGAGTTGCTGGCCCCCACCCCGGTCGGCGTGGTCGGGGCGATCGAGGTCCGGCCGGTGGGACCCCGGATCGGCAACGTTCGGAACAACGGACCCGATTTGGTTACCGCTCGGTATGACTGCGGTGACGTTGCGTCTACAACCACATTGTCCTGACCGATTTATTGCGCATTGTGATGTGATCCACCTTGCCCACCCCGGTTACGCAGGAGTAGAAAACGGCGCCGTAGCCAACGGGGAGGCCAGTATGAACACGGGAACGCAGCAGTATGACCCGATTACAGTGCGTCATCGATCGCGGCAAGACCTCGGAGGTGTGAGGTGACCCGGGCGCGAGTGCCCCGGCCCCACGAGGTGCAGGCGGCGCATCACGACCCGCGGTTGATGCGGGCGCGGATGGAGCGTCCGGACAACGACTCGTGGCGGGTGCGCGGCCGGTGCCGCACGGTGGACCCGGAGACGTTCTTCCCGCCCCCCACGGAGCCCGCGGACGTCGCGGTGTCGCTGTGCCGCCGGTGCCCGGTGCAGGGCGCGTGCCTCGCGGCCGCCCTCGACGCCGGCGACGGCAACGGGGTCTGGGGTGCGACGACACCCCGGGAGCGGCGGGCGATGCTGGTCGCCTGGCGCAACGACCCGGTCCCGGTCGGGGCGAGCGCCAAGGGGTGACCCGGGGTGGGCCCGGTGGGTCGGGTGCGGCTCGCTCGGCCAGAATGACCCGGTGCACTTCCCGGTCGTCACTCCGCACGGGCCGGCCGAGGTCCGGGTGGACCTCCCGGCCGGCCCCCCGGCGCTGCTGCTCGTCCTCGGGCACGGCGCCGGGGGGAACGTCGACGCGCCCGATCTCGTCGCGGTGCGGGACGCGGTGCTCGGACTCGGTGCCGCGGTCGCGCGCGTGACCCAGCCGTACCGGGTCGCCGGACGGCGGGCGCCGGCCCCGGCGGGCCAGCTGGACACGGCGTGGGTCGCCGCGGTGGCGGCCGTGGTGGAGCTGCCCGAGCTGGCCGCCCTGCCGCTGGTGGTCGGGGGCCGGTCGAGCGGTGCCAGGGTCGCGTGCCGGACCGCGGCGGCCACCGGTGCGCGCGGGATCGTGGCGCTCGCGTTCCCGCTGCACCCGCCCGGCAAGCCGGACCGCAGCCGCGCCGCCGAGCTCGCGACCGGCCTCCCGACGCTGGTCGTGAACGGCGACCGGGACCCGTTCGGCATCCCGGTGGCCGACGGGACGGTCACGGTCGAGGTGATGCCCGGGGCGGATCACGCACTCCAGCGCGACGTGGCCGCGGTGGCCGCGGCGGTCACGGGCTGGCTCGGCGGGCACGGCTGGCCGCTCCCCCAGCGTTGATCGTGGGGTTTTCGGCACGACACGTCAGCATGTCTGCCGCAAGCCCCATGGTCAACAGCGCTGGACGGCCGCGGGGGGGCGCATCGTAGGGAATCAGGAACGGCGACGGCGGTGTTGCACCGATCGTCACCGTGGGTCGGACCGCGGTGGGAAGGAGAAACCCCGTGGTGCTCGACGGTGGTCGCGCGACGGCGGTCAGCCGGCTGCTGGACGGCCCGGAGTGGCCGGCGCAGGAGCCTCGCTGGGCGGACCGGCTCCACGCGCCCGACGGCCCTTTCGGGACGGGCGTATCCTCTGGCTCTGACGTCCAGACGGGAGAGCCCCTGTTGAGCCAGGAGACCGCGGAGCAGCGCAGTGCGCGCTTCGAGCGGGACGCGCTGCCGTTCCTCGACCAGCTGTACGCCGCGGGGTTGCGGATGACACGCAACCCCGCCGATGCCGAGGACTTGGTGCAGGAGACGTTCGTCAAGGCGTTTGCGGCCTTCCACCAGTTCCAGGAGGGCACGAACCTCAAGGCGTGGCTCTACCGCATCCTCACGAACACTTTCATCAACACGTACCGCAAGAAGCAGCGTGAGCCGAAGCAGGCCGGTACGGAGACGGTCGAGGACTGGCAGCTCGCGCAGGCCGAGTCGCACATGTCGAGCGGGCTGAAGTCGGCGGAGGCCGAGGCGCTCGAGCACCTGCCCGACTCGGACGTGAAGGACGCGCTCCAGTCGATCCCCGAGGACTTCCGCATCGCGGTGTACCTCGCGGACGTGGAGGGCTTCGCGTACAAGGAGATCGCCGAGATCATGGGCACTCCGATCGGGACCGTCATGTCCCGGCTGCACCGAGGGCGGCGCCAGCTGCGCGAGCTGCTGGAGGACTACGCCCGCGAACGTGGGCTCGTGCCGGCGGGCGTGGGAGACGGGGAGGGCTCGTCGTGAGCTGTGGCAGCCCGCATGCGACCCCCTGCGCGGAGGTCCTGGAGCGGATCTACGAGTACCTCGACGGTGAGCTGGACGCGGAGCGCGTACACGTGATCCGGGTCCACCTCGACGAGTGCGCCCCGTGCCTGAGCGAGTACGGCCTCGAGGACGCGATCAAGGCGCTCGTCAAGCGCGCCTGCGGCTGCGACGAGGCGCCGTCGGACCTTCGTCACAAGGTGCTGCTGCGGCTGGAATCGGTGCGGCTGGAGCTGCGGACCGAGGGCTAGCCAGTCCTCCAGCTGTCACGCGCACGACCGGACGCCGCGCTACGCGTACGACCACCGGGCTCCGCGCGTACGACCGGAGCGGACGTACGCGCGGAGCGGACGCCGCGCGCACGAGCCGCGCCGCCCCGCTCGGGACCAGCCGCGCCCGCCGACGTACCAGCTGGCCTGTCGGCCTGTCGGCTTAGGAGTTCGGGCGCTTGCCGTGGTTGGCCTTGCTCTTGGAGCGAGCCTTGCGCTTGCGGGACTTCTTGGCCATCGGTGTCTGCTCCTGTGCTCGTCGGTCCGTGCTCGACCGATCCTCGCACGCACGTGTCCGCCGACACCGGCCGGCCGGCGCGCGCGACCCCACGGTCGGGCTCAAGCCGTCGGCTGGCGGTTGGGGATCACCCGCCGGCTGCCAG
>JAVEDU010000014.1 GCA_030840805.1 Actinomycetota bacterium | reverse complement strand
CGGTGCCGAGGGCGTGCACTTCTTCACCCGGGGCAAGGTCATCACGAGCCGCTGGCTGGACCCCAGCCACGGCGGACTCAACCTCGGCTTCCCGCAGAACGCCTGACGAGGGCCCGTGCCCGTGGGCTCCGCCTGAGACTGGCCGGCGCCGGCGAGACCTGTCTCCGCCGGCGCCGGCCCCTCGGACCGCTGCTGGGACCTGCTCCTCGGCTGCCCCACCGCATGTGCGCGCGGACACCGGGCAGCCGGTCGCTCGTCGGGAGCCGGTCCGAGCCCCGACACACCCGGGCGGCCGGCATCCCACCGGTCGTCCTGCCACCACCGGAAGGCGGTTCCATGCCACTCGTCCGCATCGACGTCATCGAAGGTCGACGCACCCCCGAGCAGTTGCGTCGCCTCGCCGACACGATCCAGGAGGTGATGCTGGACGTGTTCGCCGCGCCGCCACGGGACCGCTACCAGGTCCTCACCGAGCACCGTCCCGGTCAGCTGATCTGCGAGGACACCGGTCTGGGCCTTGAACGGACGGACGACCTCGTCGTGCTTCAGGTGTTCCAGCAGGGGCGGTCCGAAGAGCAGAAGCGTGCGCTCTACGCGGGGCTGGCGCGCAGGCTCGAGGAGGCCACGGGTCTGGCGCCCAGCGACCTGATCGTGTCCGTCATCGGCAATTCCCGCGAGGACTGGTCCTTCGGCTTGGGACGGGCCCAGTTCCTGGAGGGGGACCTCTGATCGCCCCGCTCTCCCCGGAGCAACTGGGCCGTGCACAGCGGCCCGGCCCATGAGGCCGGCCGGGCAGCGCGGGAGCGTCAGCGAGCGGGCGTGAACGCGGCTCGGAACCGCTCGAGTGCCTCCACCGGGTCGCCGGACGCCCAGCCCTCCAGAGCCACCACGCCGGTGTAGCCCAGGCGTTCCAGTGCCGCGGCCACCGCGGGGTAGTGGATCTCCCCGGTGCCGGGCTCGCACCGGCCAGGGACGTCGGCGACCTGGATCTCGCCGACCAGCGGCAGTGCCCGCTCGACCAGTTCCACGAGGTTCCCCTCGCCGATCTGCGCGTGGTACAGGTCCAGGTTGAGCCTCAGGTGCGGACTGCCTACGGCCTCGACCAGCGCGATCGTCTCGGCGGCCCGGGCGAACGGCGTGCCTGGGTGGTCGACGGCGGTGTTCAGGTTCTCCAGCGTGAACACGCGGTCGGCCCGCTCCCCCAGCTCCGCCAGCCGGGTCAGCGTCCGCGCGGCGGTGAGCCACATCGCCGGCGTCACCGTCTCCGTTGCGACGACGGGGAGACCCCGGCCGTCCAGCCCGGTCCCGTGCACGTTCAGGCGGGGGCAGTCCAGCCGCTCGGCCACCTTCAGGGACTCCTCGGCGGTCCGCAGCAGCTCCTCGGCGCCGTCGGCGTCGGCCAGGGTGCCGGTGACGTAGCCGGTCATCGACGAGAACGTGGCGCCGGTCCTCGCCAGGGCCTCCACGTCCTTGGCCGTCCAGTCCCAGACCTCCACCTCGAAGCCGAGTCCGTCGATCCGCCGTACCCGCTCCTCGAACGGCAGGTCGACGAAGACCATCTCCGCCGAGGCGGCCAGCCGGAAGCCGGTCACTTCTCGACCTCGTCGATCCGCACCGGACGCCCGGCGCGCACCGACTCGGCCGCGGCCAGCGCGATCGCCAGCGCGGCGCGTGCGTCCTCACCGGTCACCGGCGACGCCGTCCCCGCGCCGACGGCGTCGACGAAGGCGGCCAGCTCCGCGATGTACGCCTCCTGGAACAGCTCCTGATCGCCGCGGACCGTCTCGACCAGCCGGCCGGCAGGCCCGGAGAAGGCCATGCCGTTTCGTCGGCCGTCGCCCATCGTGGCCATGCCGCCGGAGCCCAGCACCTCCCCGCGGACGTCGTAGCCGTAGGACGCCTCGAAGCAGGCATCCGCCACCGCCATCGCACCGTTGTCGAAACGGACCGTGACGACCGCGGTGTCGAGCAGACCGCGGTCCCGCCACGTCGGCTCGACGAGCGCGTCGGCGGTCGCGTACACCTCCACGGGCTCGGCGCCGGCGTTGAGGAAGCGCAGGGTGTCGAAGTCGTGGATCAGCGTCTCGAGAAAGATCGTGTCCGGCAGGACGCGGGAGGGGTCGAATCCACCGGGGTCGCGGGTCAGCGAGCGGAGCATTCGGGGCGTCCCGAGGCGACCGGCGTCGAGCAGGTCCCGGGCAGCCCGCCAGTCGGCCGCGAACCGCCGGTTGAACCCGACCTGCAGCACCACGCCGGCGCTGCGCGCCGCGTCGATGGCGCGGTCGGCATCGGCGAGCGTGACCGCCATCGGCTTCTCGCAGAACACGTGCTTGCCCGCCGCGGAGGCGGCCACCACCAGGTCCGCGTGCGACCGGGCCGGTGCCGCGATCACGACCGCGTAGACGGCCGGGTCATCCCAGAGCTGGGCCACGTCGGTGTACGCCCGACCCGCACCCAGCGCCCCGGTCAGCCGGTCCGCGGCTCCCGGCGCCGGGTCGGCCACGGCGACCAACCGGGCCCGAGGCAGGCGCCGGGCGACCGTCTCCGCGTGGAAGGCACCCATCCGCCCCGATCCGATCAGGGCCACGCCCACGCGCCCGTCCATGTCCGCTCCTCCCTCGCCGTGCGCCGTCACAGGTCCAGCACCAGACGGCCGGAGCAGCTGCGGGAGACGCAGATCATCATGCAGTCGTTCTTCTGCCGTTCCTCGACCGAGAGGACCGAGTCACGGTGGTCGGGCTCGCCGTCGAGGACGGCGGTCTCACAGGTGCCGCAGGTTCCCTCCGCGCACGAGGAGAGGACGCCGACGCCCGCCTCCTCGACCACGGACAGGATCGAGCGGTCGGGCGCCACGGAGAGCGTGAGTTCGCTCTGGGCCAGCACCACCTCGAACGCCTCCGACCGCACGGGCTCCGACTGCGGCCTGGGCGAAAAGCGCTCGACGTGGAGCGACCGAGGTGGCCAGCCGGCGCACCGTTGTTCGACGGCCGCGAGCAGCGGTTCGGGGCCGCAGCAGTACACGAGCGTGTCCGGTCGCGGCGTGCCCAGCAGCGAATCCAGGTCCAGCAGACCGGTCTCGTCCTGCGGGCGGATCGACACCCGGTCGCCGTACGGCGCCAACTCATCGAGGAACCCCATCGACGCCCGACGCCGGCCTCCGTACACGAGCTCCCACTCGGCGCCGGCCGCCTCGGCGGCCCGGATCATCGGCAGGATCGGCGTGATGCCGATGCCGCCGGCGATGAACAGGTACCGGGGTGACGCGAGCAGCGGGAAGTTGTTGCGCGGTCCCCGGACGCGGACCGTGTCGCCCACGCGGAGCCGGTCGTGGACGTACAGCGAGCTGCCGCGACCGTCGACGTCACGGAGGATGCCCAGGCGGTATTCGTGGTGGTCGGCGACGTCCCCGCACAGGGAGTACTGCCGGGTGGGCGCGCCGTCGAGGACGAGGTCGACGTGCGCCCCGGGTTCCCAGCGGGGCAGCGGGTGGCCGCCGATCTCCCGCAGGGCGAGGCGGACGACGCCGTCCGCGGCGGTCCGCTTCTCGGCCACCCGGGCCTCCGCCTCGAACTCGGCCGTGGCGAGCGTGACGGTGGTGGTCCGGTGGTGGACCGCCTCCACGTGCGAGCGTCGCCGTCCGGCCGGTTCGAAGGTCACCGGCAGGTGCTTCCAGACGTACATGTTCGGTGAGCTGGGGTAGAAGCCCGGCGGACCGGCCAGCTGGTAGTCGCCCAGGACGGGCAGGGCCTCCTCGAGCGCGATCCGCGCCTCCAGCCGGGCCAACGGCGCGCCCAGACAGCCGTGGACGCCTTCGCCGAAGCCCACGTGTCGGCCGCGGGGCCGGGTGATGTCGAACGTGTCGGGGTCGGGGAACTGGCGCTCGTCGCGGTTGGCGGCGCCGGGCACCAGCACCACCCGCCCACCGGCAGGGATCGTCACCCCGTGCAGCGTGACCTCGCGCGACGTCGTGCGGGCGGTGAGCTGCAGGGGTGTGATCAGGCGCAGGGCCTCCTCGACGGCGGCCGGGATGAGCGACGGGTCGGCCTGCAACAGCGCCCGCTGGCCGGGGTTCTCCGCGAGCAGCTTGAACAGCGTGCCGGTCAGCCCTGCCGTGGACT